>SRMO01000006.1:26400-30241 GCA_004768415.1 Aphanocapsa feldmannii 277cV
TGCAAGATGGCGACAGTGGCAGCAAGCTGCAGGACTGAGTGCCTGGGCAACAGCCAGCGATGGAGCCAGGGTCTGTTGCTGGCTGGCGCAGTCCTGCTGGGCAGCTGCACTGGGGGAGACTTGCAAGTGCGTCCCAATCGCTCGGACTGTCTCAGGAACCTGGGCAACCCTGCAATCTCCGCACCGGACCATTTACGGATCTGTGACAAGGTGGTCGAGGACAACCCTCGATCCCTGGCACTGCATCTGGATCGCTTCCGCGTGCGCCAGCAGCTGGGCAGGGAAGAGGAAGGCTGTGCAGACCTGCAGCGTCTCGTTGATCATCTCGGCACGCTGCACAGCCAGCCACGGGATCTCGAGGATCTGCGCTTCTATCTGGATCGTCGCTGTCCCGCCCTGCTCAACCACCAGGAGGGACGACGCCCCCGTGACAGCAAGCCGCGATGGTTCGGGACGAGCGAGATGACCTGGAAGATCATCAACCAAGAGGCCGAAAAGGAGCGGATGAGGCGCAGCGGAGGAGAAGAATCAGCCTTGGATGCGGCGTATGATGAGCAGACCGGTGAGAAATGCGTCGGCTTGTAGAACTGCTGCGGACCATTTACACCAACCAGACCTATGTGTATTGCGGCAGCAAGTGGGAGTCCATCGACCATCTGCTGGCCAAGGCCAAAGGAGGCCTGAGTGTCACGGAGAACTGCGGGGAGACGCGTGCACAGCAGCTGAGGGACCTGGACGGGCTGGCGCGGGAGAGCTGGATTGGCGCCGTCCGAGCGGAAACAGGTAACAGGCAGGTCTTCAGCGCTGGGCGAAACGATAGTGATCCATGGCTTCAAGAATGCCCCAGGCCCTCGGTCGGCGGGCAAAGAACACACTGCGGTGCTGGCGCAGGCGATCCAGGGCTGGATCGTGGTCGACCAGCACCACGCCGAGGGGCAAGCCGCGCAGCATGTCCCCATCACCCTGCTGGGAAACCACCACGAGAATGTTCTCCAGTGGAATCGCCCAGCGACGTGAGAGGTGGCGAATGGCATCGGCCTTGCTGGCGTTCAGAGGCAGAACGTCCAGGAAGCGACCGTCAAACAGCTGGGGCCTGGCAGGCAGATCCAGTTCCCGCAGACGATGCTGGACAGCCGCGTAGAAGGCGTCGTCGGCACAGTCCACCAGGTAGCTGATCTTGAACGGGCCCTGGTGCTCCTGATCCTGGGCGGAAAGGCGATCGCCGAAGTCATCCAGAGCTGCCGCAACAGTCTGACGATCCCATCCCTGGCTGATGTTGTGGCGCCATACTTCGTCGACCACAGCATTTTCGCCGTAATGGATCTCCGTGCCTGAGCGTGTGATCAGGATATCGGGCTGTGGCAGGCCGAGGTCCTCCAGGCGATCCCGTGCCTGCAGCAGACCACAACCTGTGGAGAGGCCGAAGGCTGTGTGGCGACGGCTCTGCTCGATCCGCCGACACAGGGCCGTCAGACTCTCGGCATCGGCTTCCCGAAGGGCCACATCCAGGTCGCAGATCAACAGTCGTCTATCGCTGGAGGCAAGGTGGGGAAGCGTCGCCACCTGTGGCAGCGCAGGTATGGGCAGAGGGGTGTGCTGACGGGCAACTGCTGAAGCCAGGGCAAGATAGCGGCGGGCATGGGCCTGCCAGCTGAAGTGTTCACGCACTGCCTCGAGACCATGGCTGGCGTAGGCCTGCCAGCGGCTGCGATCAGCCAGTACCCGCTCGATGGCGGCACGGAGCTGATCGAGGTCGGTCACATCGGTCAGCATGCCATTGCCGCAGCGGGCGATGATGTCGCAGGGTCCGCCGTCGTCGGTGGCAACCAGGGGGAGGCCACTGGCAGCAGCCTCCAGCAGGGTGAGCCCGAAGGGTTCGGTGAGCGCTGGATTGACAAATAGCCCGCCCAGTTGGGCCGCCCAGCGATAGACGGAGGGCACCAACTGGCCATCGATGGCCTTGGGATAGGCCACCTGGCCATAGAGGTCGTAGCGGTCGATCAGCTCGAAGACCTGATGGAAAATCTCGCGCTGTTCCCGATCTGTGTTGCGGATGTCATCGCGGCAGCCCATCACCAGGATGAGGTTGTGTCTGGAGCGCAGCCGTGCCGAACGGCCGAAGGCCTCCAGCAGTGCAGGGGCGTTCTTGCGTCGATCAGCTCTCGATAGGGCCACGATCGGCGGCAAGGCGGGATTCCTCAGAAAGCTGCCGAAGATCTTCGTCAGAGCGGGGAAAGTGTCGCCGGGTTCAGGCGGATGGAAACGCTGCAGATCCACACCGGGCGGGATCACTTCGGCCTGCTCCGGGTGGAAGCGGCCGTAGCGGGCGTACTGCCTGGTGATCTCCTGTTGCGTGCTGGTGACCACCAGGCTGCTCTGGGCCAGGGCCAGCTCCTCGCTGTCAATGCGGCGACTGATGGCGTAGTGCTGATCGATCGCCTCGCGGCTCTGGCCAGCGGTGAGCAGGCGACGCAGCTTCTCCCGGCCGAGGGAGTGGCCGGTGAACACCAGGGGGATATCGAGCCGGCGGCTCACCAGAGCGCCCACATAACCGGCATCGGCGTAGTGGGCATGGATCCAGTGGGGGCGACGTGCGGAGCGCTCGATGTGGCCTGCCAGCCGATCCGCCAGCTCATCGAGGTGGGGCCAGATCAGCTCCTTGCGGAGATAACGGCGGGGACCGAAGGGAAAACGGAGGATACGGGCCCCGGGGGCGATCACTTCTTCGGCGCGGGCATAACCACTGGAAATGCGGCGGTCTTCGATCAGCCGGGTCACCACATCCACGCGGTCAACACCCGGCTGCCGCGCCAAGGCACGTACCAGTTCGAGCACATAGGTGGTCTGGCCACCTGTATCGGCATCCCGTCCGAGCTCCAGATCCTTGCCGCGAAAGAGACCGTGGAGATGAAGATGGATCAGGTCCATATCCTGCTCCCTCCGGTGCGACGGCAAGGCCAGAACTCAGGCTGAAGTCTGGACCGACCCACTGGATTGCGGCAATGGGTTGACGCTAATCTGTTAACAATCAATAAATTCAGTGTTGTAGTGCTGCACCAACGCTAGCAGCAGCTTCGCGGCAGCGAGCCCAGTTCGACAGGCGATGAGGGTAACACTTGATCACTGCGGAGATTCATGATCACCTCCCATGTTCACGTTCAGATCACAGGCCACTCCGGGATGTTGAAAGCTGCCAGGGTGCAGCCTGGCCAGCGAGGGTGTAACCAGCGAAGGCTGTCCACGGTATGGCCAAGCGCCCCACCGATCGGCGTTCTGGCGCCATGGGCCGGGCATTGGTACCCCATTGCTCGAGCACCGCCGTAGCGCTCAAGTTGCCACGCACCTCGAGATTCAGCCGCTCGCCGCCGTAGCACAGGCCCTGGCCCTAGCCAGGCCAGGCCGCAACCACCACTACATCTGGCTGACGTTGGCTGACGCGCTGGCCCACTACACAGCCAAGCTGTGCTTCCCCCGATCACCCCATAGGCGGCTATGGGTCTGCAGTCCTCATCTGGCGAGACCCAGAGCTACAGCGGCATTGACGAAGACCTGAACGCCAGCAGCGGTCCGCACAGCGGCAGCGCCCGCCTCGCTGCAGGTTCTGGTCCGGACTTCCCTGCCACTGCCCCTGCCGCCAACCCTGTCTTCTACCGCACCTACAGCCGCAGCCAGGCCCGGGGTCGGGAGAGCTGGGCCCAGGTCGTCTCCCGCAACCTGGAGGGCCTGGGCCGGCTCGGCCGGCTCGACAGAGACGAGCTGGCCTTGATGGGCCGTCTGCAGCAGGAGCAGAAGGCTCTCCCCTCCGGTCGCTGGCTCTGGATCGGTGGCACTCCCTGGATCG
>SRMO01000060.1:0-1892 GCA_004768415.1 Aphanocapsa feldmannii 277cV
ATGCCCTCAGCCATGTTTGTCATCTTCAGGGCTAATTTACTTTTTCAGGAAGCCCTAAATTAGAGATAAGGGAAGGCACTTCCCAAACTAGCAGAATATGCAGTTTAGGCAACCCGGCTTCTCTGGATGCGGGAGATCGTACGTTCAGTGCTGGCGGCTGTCCCAATTTAGACAAGGACGAAAGTTACTACTTGACCATTGTCACGTCACAGAACGCGAAACTGGTTCGTGTGTCTTCCAACAATGAAGATGCTGGAAAAGCCCCAGGTTGGAGTATCAGTAATACTAGCCGGACTTTCTCCAGCGGCTCCTATCAGACTCACAGTCAATCTCTCAAGTTCAAGATGGAGGGGGAGATTATCAACACTCTCCCCACCGCTGCGGACGGTTCGGTGGAAGCAGAAGAAGACATGGCGTACCCGTTTGCGGCGGCTGATTTCAATTTCTCAGACCTAGACAACAACGACGCGCTGGACCACGTGACGATCATCACGCTTCCTACGGAGGGCACGCTGGCGCTCAACGGCGTGGCAGTCATGGCGGGTGATGAAGTGACGAAGCAGAGTCTCGACGACGACGAGCTCACCTACGCTCCGCCGGCCAACGTCAACGGCGTCGACATTGCAAGCTTCACATTCAAGGTCAACGATGGCAAGGACGACAGCACGGACCCATACACCATCAGCATCAATGTGGAAGAGGTGAACGATGCACCCACGGCTTCCTCCAAGACAGTGATCGCAACCGAAGACACGGATTACCCCTTCACGGCAACAGACTTCGGCTTCATGGATATCGACCAAGGTGATACGTTGAATCACGTCACCATCACCACGGTGCCTGGGACAGGTAAGGGGGAGCTGTTGCTCGACGGTGCGGTCATTGCCATGGGCGATCTGGACAAGGACGTGACGGCGGGCGATCTGGGTGATAGCAAGCTCAAGTACCGCCCACCAAACAATGAAAACGGTGACAACTACGCGTCGTTCAGCTTCACGGTCAACGATGGCCAGGATGATAGTGAATCGGCATATTCCATGAACATAAACATGACAGCAGTGAACGATCCACCCATACCTGTGGATGATGACGCGGAAACCCCCGAGAACACTCCTGTCGAAATTGAAGTGTTGGCCAATGATGAAGACGTGGATGAAGGCACAGCCCTCAGCGTGACCAGAGTGGGTACGGCGGACGGGATCAACACTGCGACCGAGACCAACCCGACTAACGGCACTGTCACCATCACAGGCAGCGGAACCACCATCACCTACACTCCCGACTCCAACTTCATCACCGGCACCGACACCTTCACCTATGTCGTCTCGGACAATGCAACCACCCCCTTGACGGCGGTTGGCACGGTCACAGTGACGGTGATCAGCGACGCAAGCAACGCCAGACTCTCGAGTCTGACCATGTCGACGGGGACACTGGAGCCGGACTTTTCCGCGAGCACCACCAGCTACACCGCATCGGTGGCCAACAACGTCGACAGCATCTCCCTCACGCCCACTACCGAGCGAACCGGCGCCACGGTGACGGTCGACGGCAGTGAGGTGAGCCGCGGCAACGCCAGCGATCCCATCCCTCTGGCCGAGGGTGCCGACACCACCATCCGTGTGGTGGTGACACCGCAGGATCAGAACGCTGAGGAGAAGACCTACACCATCCAGGTCACCCGTGCCGCCAGCTCCAACGCCGCTCTCTCGGACCTGCAACTGTCGACGGGGACGCTGGAGCCTGACTTTTCCGCAGCCACCATCAGCTACACTGCATCGGTGGCGAACGATGTGGAGAGCACGACGGTGACGCCGACCACGGCGAACGCGAACGCCACGGTGACGGTCGACGGCAGAGAGGTGAGCCGCGGCAACGCCAGCGATCCCATC
>SRMO01000060.1:2408-2640 GCA_004768415.1 Aphanocapsa feldmannii 277cV
AGCATCGGTGGCGAACGATGTGGAGAGCAAGACGGTGACGCCGACCACGGCGAACGCGAACGCCACGGTGACGGTCAACGGCAGCGCGGTGACCAGCGGCAACGCCAGCGATCCCATCTCTCTGGCCAAGGGTGACGCCACCACCATCACTGTGGTAGTGACACCGCAGGACCCGAACGCTGAGGAGAAGACCTACACCATCCAGGTCACCCGTGCCCCCAGCGCCAACGCC
>SRMO01000060.1:3114-3249 GCA_004768415.1 Aphanocapsa feldmannii 277cV
CCATCGACGCTGCCCGAGTCGCCACTGACGCCGGAAACGAGGCAACGCTGTCGGCTCTCTCCCTCTCCGGCCTGGGCGATTTCGGCTTTGACCCAGCAATCATTGCCTATGAGATCAACGTTGCCAACAGCATCG
>SRMO01000061.1:0-1959 GCA_004768415.1 Aphanocapsa feldmannii 277cV
CCCGAGGTGGGGCAGTTCTCCCTCCCCGAAGGCAGCGCCATGGCTGGCATACCAGATGGCCGGCAGCTGCCGGATACCCCGGTAGTGACACTGATCCAGACGCTGCCGGCGCCAGCCGCAAGGAGCCAGAGGATCGGCCACCAGGGTCTCGCGGACCAGGCTCATGCCCCACTCCCCGGCTCCCTCTTCCCCAGGCCCGCTGGGCCCCTGTTCCCCAGGCCCCCCGGTCCCCTGGCCGGTGCCGGTGCCAGCAAGGGATGCCGTCAGGTACTGCCAGGGGTGAGGCGGCAGATCACCAGCCGGGGAAATGCCATCAACCCCGGTGGTGGTGGCAGCGGCTGCATCGGGGCGGCGCTCACGCCAGCTGATCCGATCCGGCAGGGCATGGAGGCGTGGCAAATGCCAGTGGAGAACATCACCCCGCTCCCGCAGCAGCAGGCGGGGGAGAGAGAGGCGATCACCGTTGCGCAGCGCCTGCTGACGGTCACCCTCACTGGGCCAGAGGTGGGCAGGGGGCAACACAACCACCAGGGCGGCTCCATCCCTGAGGACAAGCAGATCGGCAGCTTCCAGGAACACCCCCAGATCGGTGCCGCAGCCATCCACATCACTGATCACCGCCTGCAGAGAGGCCGGCAGCTCCCGCCAGTGGCTGGGGCCAGCATCCCGGCAAAGCTGCGCAGGGCATCGCGGAAGAAGCCGGAGGGCAGAGCAGCCTCCAACCGTCGGCGGTAGGCGCTTTCAGGTTCACGCTCACCCCGTGGCAGGTACCGCTCCCGCCGATCACCCTCCCTGGGACAGGCCAGCAGATGCCAGCAGTCCCGCACCAGCTGCAGGCGGGGAAGCAGTGCCGCAAGGCTGGGATGCAGGGGGATCGGACTGCCCGGACTGAAAGCAATGGGATCCGTCAGGGTTCCGGCAGGCGGCTTCTCCCTGTTGCCTCAGGCAGCTTCTCATTGCTTCAGGCAGCTTCTCGCCATTGCCTCGGCCCTCACCGCCTGCCGGGCAGTGCAGGGGCCGGGCCATCCTCATGCCGGGTCATCCGACATCGTGGCAGATCTCCATCCACTGAAAATCCGCATGAGCCATATCACCGACAGGATCAGAAGGGTTCTCGCAATCAAAATCACAAGATCACGATTCGCTAAAGCGAGGGCACCTCTGAATCAGTCAGAATCACGCACTAGTAGACAATGCTACAACAGTCCACTCTAACTGTTATCCGGTTTTTCTTGTATGCAAAGATAAGCTTTATAAGGAATACACATGGGAGTAGTCATGCCGTTGCTGAAGCTGAGCCGTGTGCTGATGCTCGGATGCCTCAGCTTCTCCACCGTCGCCTTCACTGCGCAGGTCACCGAACAAGGGAGACTCACACCCCCACAGAGCAACGCCGGTCCGTTGCAACCTGGCCTCGCTCTTGGCATGGGCACGCCGACGTTCATCAACAGAGAAGCAACCGACAGCACGGCGCTGGAGAACAGTGTGAATAACCTCGAAGGGCTGCATATTAGTCAAAACCGGCTGACGGCTCCTAAATCTGATAGAGATGTGTTGATCGAGTTCTACAATGCGACTGACGGAGATAATTGGAAAAGTAGGACTAACTGGAAGAGTAATAAACCCATCAGCCAATGGTACGGCATCACCACCGATAGTTCAGGGCGGGTAACTAAGCTGGATCTTGAAGAAAACCAACTGACGGGAAGTATCCCCGCGGCCTTGGGTAACTTGAATAACCTTGAAGAACTGTGGCTTCACAACAACCAACTGACGAGAAGTATCCCCGCGGCCTTGGGTAACTTAAATAACCTTGAAAAACTGGTGCTTTCCTCCAACCAACTGACTGGAAGTATCCCCATGGCTTTGGGTAACTTGAATAACCTTGCAGGACTGTGGCTTGACAACAACCAACTGACGGGAAGTATCCCAGCGGCCTTGGGTAACTTGCATAACCTT
>SRMO01000061.1:2269-2842 GCA_004768415.1 Aphanocapsa feldmannii 277cV
ACCTCCAACCAACTGACGGGAACGATCCCCTCGGCCTTGGGCAACTTGAATAAGCTTATGTGGCTGCATCTTGACAACAACCAACTGACGGGAACGATTCCCTTGGCCTTGGTTAATATACCTAACCTTAAGTACTAGATACATCAAGATGACGATAGGCATCTAGATAAATTCCTTAAGGCACCTCGAAAAACACAGACCAGGATCGCCATCGCCGCATATGCCACTCACAACAATGGTCTGTCCAAAGCTTTCAAAGGGCAGGCGTGGATCAAGGCATGGCAGAGTAGAGCTCTCCCGGCTGTTCAGCGTCCAGCTCCTCCAGCCACGCCAAGGTGAAAGAAGCAATTTGCATTCGAGGTGGCCTACAGCCTGAGTACGGAGGCATCGGCCATCACAGACCCCAGGCTTACACTTCCAGCCTCGAACACCTGCCGGCCAGCAGCACCGGTTTCAGCAGGTCCACTCATCCATGAGCCTGCGTATCCATGCCATGGCCCTGCTCCTCCGCCTCGCCCAGGGGCATCGCCACCACACGCACCCTGCAGGCATCGCAGATCTCGCTCCATCGAC
>SRMO01000061.1:2912-6854 GCA_004768415.1 Aphanocapsa feldmannii 277cV
GGAAATGGCAGCGGCGCCGATCCCTTCCCGCCGCAACTTCTCGCCCCGTGCATGGAGCTCCCGCCAGCGACCGGGCAGGCTGATCAGGAAGCCCTTGTCCCGCAGGTAGTGGGTGATCTCTCCATTCACATAGAGCCTGGCATATGCGATGAAATGGCTACCACCCGCACCAGCAGAGCGGCATCCTGGGTGCTGGCGGTCGTAGCGGCATGAGGCGCGCTTTCAGGTTCACGCTCACCCCGTGGCAGGTACCGCTCCCGCCGATCACCCTCCCTGGGACAGGCCAACAGATGCCAGCAGTCCCGCACCAGCTGCAGACGGGGAAGCAGGGCAGCAAGGCTGGGGTGCAGGGGGATGGAGCTGCCCGGACTGAAAGCAATGGGATCCGTCAGTGCTACGGCAGGCTGCTTCTCCCTGTTGCCTCGGCGCTCACCACCGCTGGGTAGTGCAGGGGCTATACTCTGCGGATTCGTCTAATATCTTAGGAAACCTCTGGATAACTCCTGATTTTGCCTTTGTGCTTGTTGAAACCCATTGCGCTGCAAGGGCAGACTTGCGGCTTGGGTCAGTTTTCCAGAGTTTTCTTTCCACACATAGGCCTGCTTGAAAAAGGCCAGGTCTGTTGTGACAAAAGGGATCTGAGTTTTTCAGCAGGATCCTAATCGCCTGCCACAAACTGATGCCACCCCTTGGCGCGTTTGCCACAGGCAGCTGATCATCACCTATGGCCTCGTCGCCATGGTGAACCTTCCCGGCAGATCTGTCGTAATCGGCGGCCTCATAGGCATCATCTTCACTAAGGAAGCTCTGGAAAATATAACAAGTCGTAACTCGGTCCTTGCAGTGCAATGGATCTCAGCGAGAGAACACAGAGAATAAGGGTTTTTCCAGTGCTTCCCTAACAGAGAAGGCTATTGGTCACAGCATTGTAAACCTCTAAATTGTCTCCGCTTTTGGCGGCTGTTCAAGCTTTTCACGAACTCCTTTAGTAATCTTCGATCGCTTACGCAGCTTGTCTAAATATTCATCCAATTTTAAGATATCTTTCTTCAAATCTTCAATTTTTGGAAGAGGCATATTTTTTGCCGCTGCCATGTCGTGCCCGCAGCGTTCCGAGACATGTTTCATCGCCCAGAAAATTATCCCGTAATCCTCATTCTCCACCAGCACGCTTTTCAAACTCTGCGTCTTTACGTCGGCTCCGTATCGCTCCACAACCTTGGAAAGCAGCACCTCCTCGACAAGACGCTCCCACGTTTCTCTTAACTCTGTATAAAACCCCTTCACTTCTTCGCGATAAGTATCGCTACTCTCATCTAACTTATTGATTTTTTCCTGCAGAAAAACGATACGTTGTTTTGTCTTTTTCCCTTCCCAAGGTTGATCATCGTTCTTTACTATTCCAAAATGGTGTTTTGTTTCTTTAAGGATGATATTTGTTAGAACTGGAACTGGGTTGGGAGTTTTAGCTGCTGCAAGCGACCTAACCTCTGAAAAGAATACTAGATTGTGTGTAAAGATAATTATTTGACGACCTGTAGCCGCTTCATCCACAAGACGGGTAGCAACTCGCCTAATTCGAATATGATCAAGTGAGGAAACTGGATCATCAAGGATAATTCCATGTTTAGCTGGTTGTCCCTTCACATCCGCCAAAAAACAGGCTAGGCTGAGAGCCTGTTGCTCGCCTTCGCTCAGTATTTCTCGGCTTAGGATTTTACGCTGAGCATCAAGCTTTACTTCATACATGCTTTCACCCCTTCGACTATTATCATTGATTAACACTGGTATGTCCGCTAAATCAAGAACATGAATTTCCTCATCAATTCGCTTTTTTAGATCATCGATAACAAGTTCCTTTTGCAGTGCACTCACTTTGCGAGAAACAGAATTGGTCTTGACTGCTTTGACACACTGTTCGAGTTGATCCTTTAGTTCGAGATTGTTGCGCCGCGTACGAATTGTTTCTAGATTTTCTGATAGACGTTTCTGATCTTGTAGTGAATCAAGTCTTTTCTTACGTTTCTCCAAGTCGGTATCATCTCCGGCTACACTGCCAAAGTTAGCCACTTCTTTAGTCAGTTCGGTCTTCTCAGCATCTAGTTTATCGATAATAGAGTTGTCGGGTTCAACAATATCTAAAAAATCACCAGACTGGACTGCAGCCAGCAGCTTTTCCCGGTAATTATGAGCTTCTCTGACAAATATCTCGACGGAAGCGGCGGTTTCTGCTCGCGTATCACTCAGTCCAGCATATTCACCAAGCAGCGATTTAATATGTTCCGCTGAATGTATCTGGAGCGACTTGATTGCTGTGACCTTTGCGTCTCTTATTACTGCGTTATTATGGGCATCGTTTCTCACTTTACCAGCAATATAGTCTTTAAAACGGTGAAGCCTCTCTGCCGCTTTATCTGTTAATGGCTGCTGACAGAGCACGCATAGATCATTCTTACGTTTTGCGGGAAATTCGATGCCAGGATAGGCTAACTTTGAGTATTCAATGGCATGCTCAAACATCCGCCGCCATGGGTCTGAGCCAACGTCTGCTAGGGGCTCATCTCTGAACAATGTAGTCGCCGCAAGAGACGCAGTTTTGGCTGTTGTGCGCGCACGTTCCACAGCCATCTCTAGTTCCTTAACTTTATCTTGAGAAAGTGCATCCCACACTTGCTTTAGTTCTTTGATTAAGCTAGATATCACAGCTTGAGCTCGACTGTAGCGATCGGTGACAGTTCTAGGATCACTTCCGATAGTCGTCTGAAGCATATTTAGATCCTGCATATTTTCATCGGTCCATATGCCGAGGGAATTTATCTCATCAATTGTTGGCAACTGTTCCGAAGACATTTTCTTTGGTGTCAGCCGGCTAACAAGTTTGAATACTTCAGTTTCTGATGTGTAGTCGGTTAGAACATTGATACTGAGATGCTGATTAACCTCTTTAATTTCTATCTCTAGTCTTTTTTGAAGCTTACTCAAAAGTTGAGCAAAACGCGTAAGAAGATCGATTTCATATGGAAGATAATCAATTTGGTTTTTCTTATCCATATAGAGTCTGGCATTATAACTATCAAAAACTGAAAGATGAGCAACATCACTCGACCCATCTCCATCCCTATCTCGCCAAGTAGTTTCGCTTACATTTATTTCTTTTTCGAGCTTGTAGCGAATGCGGGCCTCGGCGGGAGAGGAGTTTGTACCGGCAAACACATCTGGGTAGATTGTGTCCTTAGAGATCGCACGACTGAACTTTTTCAGAATGCGACAATATCCACTTTTACCGGAGCCATTATATCCATAAATTAGGGTAATTCCATTTAGGGCAAAGTCTAATTTCTGATTCGGAGCAAGACAGTTTACATTTCTGACGTTATCAATTGAACAAAGATAAGCTAGAGGTACTTCCCGAGTATCCGATTGAAGATCAGATTTTTTTAGAGGTTGACATACCAATTGATCTTTCGTCTGCAAGCCTATTTCTTGCTTGAGGTTCGCTAGAATCATTGAAATATCTTTGTCTGCTAACTCCAAGGAAAATGCTAACCGACGAAGTGCATCTTGCTGCCACTTTGGCTGTTTTGATGCCCACTTAATAATTGAGTTTATTGCCATGTATGAAGGGCTCCTCTGATAAATTTGGTACGATGTTAAAGTAGGATGGCTTTGGACATCGGATGGTCATCTATCCCGCCAGTACATGAAGTGGCAGAAGCACGAACGCCAACCGGTCACGGTCGCTGGTAAATATCCCCGTTCCATGCAGAAGCATCGGCTATCACAGACCCCGGGCCTGCACTTCCAGCCTCGAACACCTGCCGGCCAGCAGCACCGGTTTCAGCGGGTCCACTCATCCATGGCCCTGCTCCTCCGCCTCGCCCAGAGGCATCGCCACCACACGCACCCTGCAGGCATCACAGATCTCGCTCCATCGACCCAGGC
>SRMO01000062.1:0-133 GCA_004768415.1 Aphanocapsa feldmannii 277cV
ACGGTGAGGAGGAGCAGGCGGCTTGGTCATCGACATCCGTATCCGGGCACTGGTGGCTGCCCTCCATCCCCTCAGCTCAGCGGGAGAAGAGGAGTGGCCTGGAGCTGGGGGCGCCTCTGCCACCGGCAGGCCA
>SRMO01000062.1:681-762 GCA_004768415.1 Aphanocapsa feldmannii 277cV
GACGTCCCAGCAGGCAGAAGCCACAGTGGTCGCTCGCCTCGCTCCCCTTGAAGCTCAGATCACAGCTCAGCACCAGGGGTG
>SRMO01000062.1:772-1127 GCA_004768415.1 Aphanocapsa feldmannii 277cV
CCTGCTGCCGCTGCCGGTGCTGCTGATGGCACCGGAAGAGTGGTCGCGCTGCGGTGCAGCTGCTGCCCCTGCTCCCTGGCCACAGCGGCGGGATGAGCAGGAACCGGCTCCACCAGACGTCCCAGCAGGCAGAAGCCGCAGTGGTCGCTCGCCTCGCTCCCCTTGAAGCTCAGATCACAGCTCAGCACCAGGGGTGCATGGCGCCGGCGGCTGCCAGGCTGTTGGCGGGGCAGGGCCGGCTGGCCGGGGCATTGCCTCAGCCACTGCCGCTGGAAGAGCAGACCTTCCGCCGGTGCGGGTCGCTGCTGGTAGAGGGCGGCCCACCAGTAGCTGCCGGTGCGGCTGCGGATCTGCT
>SRMO01000062.1:1369-13157 GCA_004768415.1 Aphanocapsa feldmannii 277cV
GTCGCGGAACAGCAGTGGTCTACGGCTCTCCCCTTCACGGTCCGGGTGGGGCACACCCAGCAGGCCCGTGTCAGCCCGGATGTCCGTGGCTGGATCCAGCAGCAGGCCATCGCCGGCAACAGCAGCAGTCGCCTTCAGGGGTGGCTCTCCGCTGGTTTGAGCGGTGCCCGCAGCAGACCGCCGATCTCGGCGATGACGCGGAAGGTGCTGACCGCTGCACTGAACTGCTCCGCGTCCATGGCCCGGCGGGCGCAGTCGTTCAGGGCATAGATCTGCTCTGCCTGGTGACGACGCCGGTCATTGACCAGCTCCTCCACCATCCGGCTGCGGGCGAGATCGAGATAGCGGTTCAGGGTGGCGGTGTTGCTCACCCCCAGCTGGCACCAGCATTCTCCAGCATTGTGAGCAGGGGAAGGCGCATGCTGATCCAGAGCTGGGCCTCGGCGATGCGCCGTTCCACCTCCGCCGCCGTGGGGATGCACCTTAAATTTTATGAATTACCCTATAAGTAGGACAAAACATGCTTTTCTGATGGTATAGGCCAATAGAAAGCTAAACCATGAAGTTGTCTCTTAAGCTTGTCGTTCTGTTGGCACTGCTGACGGCCGCCACCGCCGCTGGACCTGCGGTTGCCAACCCCCCAGGTGGATGCGCCAGAGACTACCGACTGAAGCCCCAATACGTCCCCTGTATGGATGGCGGTTACAAGAACAAGGGCAATTCATTCTGGAGCCCGCGATGGGAGGCCTGGGCACGCAACCTCTGTAGTGATAAGGGAAAGATCGTCGCCAAGGTCGATGTCAAGAATGCCGAAGACAAGACATGGCACATCACAAACTCTAATAAAAGGGAAGATAGTGGTTACGGGCGCGTGCGTGGCATCTATTACTGCCTAGATATATCTGACGACGACACCCAACCTCCTGTAAACATAGAAAGCGTTGGTGGCGAGCCGCTCATCCCCGAGTGAGCTGGTTGACTTTTACTGGAGCAACTTTATGCTGGAAGAATATGGAACCTCTGGGGAACCCGCGTAAGCCGCCAGTCATCCCTTGCAGTGCAATGGATCTCGGCGAGAGACCGGGGGTTTGTCCCGAGCTTCCTCAGGAAAAGTTCCATGGGCAGCCGCTGACAACACCAGGGCAATGCTTGCCGATGTCGCCGAAGCAGGAGAACGTGATTCAGCTGATCGATTCCATTGATGGCCATGGCCCTGCAACGCCACTTTTCAGTCCCCCCGCTCACAGTTGTGATGAGGCTGCTCAGCCTCGCTGCCCTCTCCGCGGCCATCGGCACCGAGTTCCTGATGCTGTTGCAGCGCTGAGCGGCTGCCGCAGAGGAACCGGGTGCGATGGATCCGCTACCCGGAGACTCCACTGCCCCATCAGGCCCTTGACCTGTACGGTCTGCCTGCACAAAGGCCAGGCTGGCTGTTCCAGCAGCTGCTGTAACAGCCCTCACCAGCAGGGTGAACAGGGCTCAAAGCCGGTCTGGCGCAGCACGTCCCACTCGTGCAGGGCCCGCTCCATGGTTACGGAGCCACAGTTCCGCACCAGGGGTGTACGGGCACCGTGCCGCTCCGCGTTGAGCACCTCCACAACACCGGACGGACAGGCGGCATGGGTGGAGAGCACCTTGAAGCGAACCACATGGTCACCCTGCCGTAGCCAGCATTCACGGCTGTGCAAGGGGTGAAGAGGTGCCGTCTCTGGCTCGGGCGGGAGTGTGGCGAGATGGCTGCGGGGATCCAGGTGCAGCGACCCTGTGGCAGGCAGAGGGGTGGCCATGGAGATGAGGCCAGGACTGTTGTTACCGTCCTAGCCCCACCGACACGGCAATGGTGCTGGCGAAAGTGCTCAACTGCAGCGCCTTCCAGCAGGAGCAGCCGAGCTTTGGTAAGACTTTGTCACTGAAAGATGGTGGGGTTAGGGCGTCACTCCTCGCCGACCAGATGGGCAGCGGGCAAGAATGCAAGCAAGCGCTGGAAGCCAGTCCATGCCGGCAGCGAAGCCTCGTCCACCATCGGGCCAGTGCCTGGGGCCCATGACCTACAGCCAGATGCACAGCCAGACCTACAGCCATCTCAGCCCTCGCCAGCTGGCCAGCCAGAGCCAGCGCAGAGGCCGTGCACAGGGCCGCTGGCGATGCCTCCGGACAGGCCGACGGGCAGGAGGGGTCTTCCTGTCCCTGGCCGTTCTGACCCTGGCGCCAGGCCTGCTGATCTCCGCCGCCCTGGCGGCGCCCTGGTGGGAGAACTACGGCGTGGTGGAGCGCTTCGCCTGTGGTGGCAGGAACAGCAACCTTTCCCTGCGTCGCAACGACAATCAGGCCAGCCTGGAGGGTGTCGGTTCAGGCCTCACGCTCTTCCGTGACCGCAGCGTCACAGCTGGAGAGCATTACGACAACGGCCGCTTCAGCATTGAGCTGCGCGGGGATCTGCTGACCTTCAAGCATTCCTACGGCAAGAGCACCTGCCGCCGCGTCAAGAGCACCTGATCAACCATGCTCAGCGACTGCTTATCCGTCGTTTCGCATGACCAATGCTCGTGCCCACTGACGCAGTGTGATGGATCTGGAGTGCTGACAGGGCAACAACAGAACAGCGTCCTGGAGAAGGAATTGCAGGTGGAGAAGCTCAGCGCCTCATTGTCATGCTGAGGCGGGCGATCGCTGACTCGGCAGATTCCCTCACGTAGCTGTCCATCGCCTCGTTGTCGCAGGTGGCCTTGAGGTCCGCCTCGGCCTCGGGAATCCCCAGGGAAGCGAGGGCATTGACGCAGGCCACCTGCACCGCTGGATCACCTTCGGCAAGGATGCGTCGCAGGCGGGACAAAGCGCTCTCCCCCATCTCCCCGAGCGCCATCACCGCGGTGATCTGCACCACGGGATTGCCTGCCAACGCCTTTTCACACAGCAGATCAAGGGTGAGGGCGGGAAAGGGGAAACCGACCCACTGGTCTGCCACCTGGGCCAGCCCCTTGCAGCAGGAGGAGCCGAT
Organism: Aphanocapsa feldmannii 277cV; assembly: GCA_004768415.1. GTDB lineage: Bacteria > Cyanobacteriota > Cyanobacteriia > PCC-6307 > Cyanobiaceae > Aphanocapsa_A > Aphanocapsa_A feldmannii. The sequence goes on from SRMO01000062.1 coordinate 4,368, forward strand.
GGTGGGATCATCGCTGGCCGCCAGTTGATTGGTGAGGGGTTGAACGGATTTCTCCCCCACGGTGCCAAGGGCTTTGACGGCTGAGCGGCGCAGGGGAACATCCGCCTCGCTCAGCATCGCCATCAACCGGGGCACCACGTCCGGGTCGTCGCTCTGAGCCAGGGCCACCCTGGCACGGGACTGCATGTTGGGGTTGGGATGGCGCAGCTGCTCGAACAGCGGATCCAGAGACATGGTGGTCGGGCTGGCCAGAGCAGGATGGCCTGATCCTTTCATGGCGATGGTGGGCTGCAGGATCCTGCGCAAGGCCCCGATACAAAGCGGAGACCCCTACGGAACGCAGACCATACGCAGACCATGAAAAAAGCGGGAGACCGAAGCCCCCCGCCTGGATGGCGTGTCGGGTGAGACCTCAGGAGAGGGACTCGATCACGTAGGACAGCAGTGCCTTGTACTCCTTGAGGGCCTCGGCGCTCATGTCACGGGGGGCACAACCGCGATCACGGGCCTGGGCGAAGGCGGCCACATAGGGTGCGGTGGGGATGTTCAGGGTGCGGTACACCTCACGGGCGCCGGCAATGCCCCACTCATCCAGAGGACCGGTACCGCCCACGACCAGGCAGTAGTTGATCAGCCGCATGTAGTGGCCGACGTCCCGGTAGCACTTGTCCACCTTGCCCTGATTGTCACCGGCTTCACCGGCTTGCCTCAGGTAGGGGTACTTGGAGAAGCAGGCATCGCCGGCTTCACGCACGATGGCATCAAAGCCGCTGGTGATCTTGTCAGCGGCCTCGAGACGGGCCTGGGCGCGTTGAATGCTGCCCTGGACCGACTCGAGGTCGGACTGGGAAGGCATGCGGCCAGATGCGTCTGCAGAGGTAACGACAGTGGTAACGACGGATTTCATCGGAAACCTCGGGAGTCGATGGTGATGTAGCGAAGAAAGAGGACGACCTCGGTCGATCCGTGGCTTCAGCTGAGGGCGCTGATGACGCGGTCGAAATAGGACGCGGCTTCGGCGGACACCATCGAGCAATCGCCCTGGATGGTTTCCATCTTGTTGTAGCGCTGCTGCAGCATGGCGTTGCTGGCAGCGACCTGGGCCTCGGTGTTGGTCTCGTTGATGTGGGCCATGCTGGAGGTCTTCATGATTGCCACAGCACGACTCTGGGATGTGAGAGGCACGCCCAGGGCCACATAGGTCTCACGGAGACCGTTGAGGCAGCGATCATCGAGCACGGAGGCATCGCCGGCCAGAAGGGCGTAGGCGACGTAGCGCAGGATGATCTCACCATCACGCAGGCAGGCTGCCATGCGGCGGTTGGGGTAGCAGTTGCCACCGGCCTGGATCAGGCCGGTGTTCTCACAGATCATGCCGGCAACAGCATCGGAGACGATGCAGTTGGCATTGCTGGTGAGGGCATTGACTGCATCGAGCCGGGTGTTGGCCTTGGCGATGTACTGCTTCAGAGCAGCAATTTCACCGCTACCGATGCAAGCAGTCTTGGCGTCTGCGCTGACTACAGCGCGGGAAAATGCGTCAAGCATGGGGGCTCCAAACTGTCGCTGAGAGGGGCAAGGGCTGGATGGACCCATGCCGATGGATGCAAACCTATGGGTTAGGGGTGAACCTGCCGCCAAACCGCTGATTTCGGCAAGGTTTCGTTACGGAGGCAGAGCCTGCGGTGGAAGGGATCGTGGCTGGCTGGGAAGCTTGTCAGACTCTCCTTGGTCAAGGGCGACGATGACGGACGGGCAGCAGGGCCACGAGGAAGGCCGTGTGGAGGGCCATGAGGAAGGCCGGCAACCGGACGGGCAGCCGGATGCAGAGCAACCCGTCCCCACCAGGGCGGAACTGCAGCAGGCTCGCGACGAGCTCGCCGCCTATCGCGATCGCCTGGCCGCAGACGTGGTGGTGATGGGGCAGAAGCTCAAGCTTCCACGCAGGATGGTGGAGCGGAACCTCGCCCAGCACCCCGAGCTGGCTCAGGTGGACGGCGTCCTCGCCCAGCTCGAGCAACAGATCGCTGCAGCGCCATGACCCAGGCCCCCCCGGACGACACGCCACGGCTCTCCGTCAAGGCCCTCCAGCTGATCTCCAAAGCGCGGATCCTGGGGCTGCCGGGTGACCCCCGCCTGCCCCGGCAGGCCAGGGAGCTCTTCGCCGAGGCAGATGAGCAGCGTCGCCAGCTGGGCAATGAGGAATTGCTGAGCCTGGTGAACCTGCCGGGCAGCCAGGCCCCGCTGATGGGCTTGCTGCAAAGCTGCGCGGATGACCTCGTGGCTGCGGCGCGGTCCCAGCTTCTGCTGGAACAGCCGCAGCTGGTGGAACGGGGCGGTGCCCTTTATCCGGGCTTCAGGGCCGAGGCCTGCTGGCGTGACCTGTGGCACTTCCTGCGCTGCGTGCTCTATGCCGGCGCCTGTGGCCTCAGCGACTTCACCGCACCCAGGGGCCTGGAGGCCATGGCCGAGCTCTATCTGGAGCTGTCCGTACCCCTGGATGCCATGGTGCGGGCCCTGGTGCTGCTGAAGCAGAACACCCTCGCAGCTGCGGGTGCCCAGGGCATCGATGTGCTCGACCAGGCCTTCGACCATCTGATCGGGGCGCTGGCCGCCTTCCGCCAGCGCAGCCCGGAGTGCTGAAAGCCTCAGACGGCTGCAGGCACGGCGGCATCATCGAGGGCGGCCACACCAGGCAGCACCTTGCCCTCGAGCAATTCGAGGCTGGCCCCACCGCCTGTGGAGATATGGGACATCCTGTCGGCCACACCGACCTTTTCCACTGCAGCCACTGAATCACCACCACCGATGATCGTGGTGGCGCCACCGGCACTGAGCTCGGCCAGGGTGTGGGCGATGGCGTTGGTGCCGACGGCGAACCTGTCGAACTCGAACACGCCCATGGGACCGTTCCAGATCACGGTGCCACAGTCGGCAAGGGCAGCGATGAACTGCTTCACGGAGGCGGGACCGATGTCAAGGCCCATCCAACCCTGGGGAATGGCATCGATCCCCGCTACCTGGCTATCGGCATCGGGAGCGAAGCGGTCAGCCAGCACCACGTCGCTGGGCAGCAGCAGCTCGACACCCCTCTCTCTGGCTTTGACCTCCAGTGCTCTGGCCAGGTCCAGCTTGTCCTCCTCCACAAGGGACTGACCGACGGACAGACCGCGAGCCTTGTAGAAGGTGAAGATCATGCCGCCACCGATCAGGACCTTGTCGCACTTGTCGATCAGGGCCTCCAGGACGCCGATCTTGCTGGATACCTTGGAGCCACCGACGATGGCGGCCAGGGGACGCCTGGGTGCATCGATGGCGCCCTGGAGATACTGCAACTCCTTTTCCATCAGCAGACCCGAAACACAGGGGCTCAGGTAGGCGGTGACGCCAGCGGTGGAAGCATGGGCACGGTGGGCCGCACCGAACGCATCGTTCACGTAGACATCTGCCAGTGAGGCGAGCTGCCTGGCGAAGTCGGGCTCGTTCTTCTCCTCCTCGGCAAAGAAACGCACGTTCTCCAGCAGCAGCACATCGCCTTCGCCAAGGGACGCAACCCTGGCCTCGGCAGCGGGGCCGATGCAGCTGTCTGTCCTGGCGACGGGCTTGCCGAGCAGCTCGGAGAGGCGTGCCACCACCGGGCTCAGACGCATGCTCTCGACCACCTGGCCCTTGGGACGGCCGAAGTGGGCAGCCAGGATCACCCTTGCGCCCTTGCCGGTCAGATCGTCGATGGTGGGCAGGGCAGCGCGGATGCGGGTGTCGTCAGTGATCGCACCGCTGTCATCCAGGGGGACGTTGAAATCAACGCGGACCAGCACACGCTTTCCCCGCAGGTCAGCGGCGGTGAGGGTTGTCAGGCTGCTCTTTGCCACGTGGATCCGTCAGGCGAACGATCGGGCGAGGCTACCTCGACAGGCCTGAACCGGCTCATGTCCGGTGCCAGGATCTCCAGGGAGGAACGGAGCAGCAGCGATGCCCCGGCCGGGAGGCGGTCCGTTGCTGCCCTAGATAGGAAGGGAAGAGCCTCAGTCAACAGACAGAGCCGATGTTCGCCAGCGTTCTGTTCCCGATTGACCGCAGCCGCCAGTGCGCCGACACTGTCGCCACGGCCCTGCGGTTGGCTCAGCAGCAGAGCAGTCGCGTGCTGTTGCTCTCGGTGGTGGACCCGGAGGATGAGGCCATGGCCGACGGGGCCCGGGTGGCGGCCCTGCTGGAACAGGCTCGCCAGCCTTTCGAGCAGGCAGGCCTGACCTGCCAGGTGCTGGAGCGCCAGGGCAAGGCAGCCTTCGTGATCTGCGATGTGGCCGATGAAGAGGATGTGGACCTGATCGTGCTGGGCACCCGCGGCATCGCCTCCCCCAGCGGCAGTGAAAGCGTGGCGGCGAAGGTGATCCAGCTGGCGCCTTGTCCCGTGCTCGTGGTGCCCTGATGGCCCGCCAGCGCTGCCCGGTGCCGGGCGTGGCGGACCAGGCTGCCGAGCCAGCGCCGCCGGAGACCGGCCAGAGGCCAACGATTCAGTGGTATCCAGGCCACATTGCCAAGGCGGAACAGGCCCTCACCAGCCAACTCGCCAAGGTGGACCTGGTGCTCGAGGTGCGGGATGCCCGCATCCCGCTGGCCACAGGTCATCCCCATCTGGCCCGCTGGACCCGGGGCAAGCGGCATCTGCTGGTGATCAACCGGCGCGACATGGTGAGCAGGGTGGCAAGGACCCACTGGGATCAGTGGTTCCGCCGGCAGGGCCAGCAGCCGCTGTGGTGCGACGCCAGAGCCGGCAGCGGCACGGGGGCGCTGATCCAGGCGGCGCTGCGCAGTTGTGAGGCCATCAATGCCCGCCGCTTGCGTCGGAGCATGCGGCCTCGCCCGGTCAGGGCCCTGATGCTGGGTTTCCCCAACGTGGGCAAGTCGGCGCTGATCAACCGGCTGGTGGGCAGACGCGTGGTGGCGAGCGCCCGCCGGGCCGGGGTGACCCGCAACCTGCGCTGGGTGCGGCTGGGCCAGGCCCTGGATCTGCTGGATGCCCCGGGGGTGCTGCCACCTCGGCTGGAGGACCAGCGGGCCGCCACGCTGCTGGCCATCTGTGATGACATCGGTGAAGCGGCCTATGGCGGTGAAGCCGTGGCACGGGCCCTGCTGGAGCGGCTGGTGGGCCTTCAGGTGCCCTGGTGCGAGCAACCCATGGTCGCGGTGCTGGGGGACCGCTACGGCGTCAGCCCTGAAGGCGACAGCCATGGCTGGCTGCAGGCAGCTGCGGATCGCCACACCAGTGGCGATGGCGAACGCATGGCGCAGCGTCTGCTCGACGACTTTCGCAAGGGCCTGCTGGGGTCGGCGGGATTGGAGCACCCCCCCGGCAGGGAGAGCAATCCCCCATGAGCAGTTTCGGCAGCGGCGAGGGCGCGCTGATCAGCCTCACCTACCCCGGCCCCCTGCCGATCCGCCTGGATCGCTGGCTTGCCCAGCAACGCAGGGAGCAGAGTCGAGCCAGGATCCAGAAGCTGATCGAGCAGCAGCTGGTGCGGGTCAACGGCAGCAGCGGCAGGGCCAAGACGCCGCTGCGGCAGGGAGACCGTGTGGAGCTCTGGCTGCCGCCACCCGAACCGTTGGACTATCTCGTGGCCCAGCCCCTGGCGCTGGATGTGCTGTTCGAGGACGAGGAGCTGATCGTGCTCAACAAACCCGCCGGCCTGACAGTGCATCCCGCCCCTGGCAACAGAGACGGCACCCTGGTGAACGGTCTGCTGCACCACTGCCCGGACCTGCCTGGCATCGGAGGGGAGCTGCGTCCCGGGATCGTGCACCGGCTCGACAAGGACACCAGTGGCTGCATCGTGGTGGCCAAGAGTCAGACCGCCCTGGTGCGACTGCAGCGGCAGATCGCGGCTCGCACCTGTTCCAGGGAGTACCTGGGCCTGGTCCATGGGGGGCTCGGCGAGGATCACGGAACCATCGAGGCAGCCGTCGGCCGCCATCCGGTCGACCGCAAGAGGTACACGGTGATCGAGGAGGAGCGAGGCGGCCGCTTCGCGCGCACCCACTGGCGCCTGCTGGAACGGCTGGGGGAGTACAGCCTGCTGCGCTTCAGGCTGGACACAGGCCGCACCCACCAGATCCGTGTGCACTGTGCCCACATCGGCCATCCGGTCGTGGGCGATCGGACCTACAGCCGCTGCCGCCGTCTGCCACTGCCCCTGCCCGGTCAGATGCTCCATGCCGTGGAGCTGGGCCTCGACCACCCCGTCAGCGGGGAACGCATTGTCTGCACCGCCCCCCTGCCATCCATTTTCGCCAAGCTGCTGCGGCACCTGCAGGGGAGGTGAGCCTCAGACCGTGTGAGGCAGGCGGGGACAGGCCTCGATCAGTCGGCGGGTGGCTGCGGCCTGGCCCTGGCGTAGCAGAACGTCACCGGGGCCCTCCTCGACGATGCGGCCCTGCTCGAGCACCAGCACCCGATGGCAGAAGCTGGCCGCGAGGCCAAGGTCATGGGTGATCAGCAGAATGGCCAGGCCGAGCTGCTCCCGCAGCTGCCGCAACAGGGCCAGGATCTCCGCCTGGACCACAGAATCCAGCATTGCCACCGCCTCATCGCAGATCAGCACCCGGGGCTGCAGGATGAGGGCCCTGGCGATGGCCACCCGCTGTTGCTGACCGCCGGAGAGTTGGCGCGGCAGACGATCCAGGACATCCCTGACCGAAGTCAGCCCCACCTGTTCCAGCACGGCCTGCACCCGCTGCAGGCGGTCTCCACGGCCCTGCTCCAGTGCGTGGATGCGCAGGGGATCGGCAATGGCCCGGGCCACGGTCATGGCCGGGTTGAGGCAGGCCAGGGGGTCCTGGAAGACCATCTGCAGCTGACGGCGGGCACGGCGCAGGCGGGAACCGCGCAGGGTGTGCAGCAGCTCGCCCCGCAACAGCACCGAGCCGCCCCGCAACGGCACCAGCCCCATCAGGGCGCGGCAGAGGGTGCTCTTGCCGCAGCCGGAAGCCCCCACCACACCGATGGTCTCGCCAGACTCGAGGCTGAAGTCGATGCCGTCCACGGCAGGCAACCAGCTGCCCTGCCAGGGCAGTGGGCCGGACAGACGGTGCCAGCAGCGCAGCTCACGCACCTCCAGCAGGGCTGCGGTCCGCTGACGCTTCGGGCTGGCGCCACCTTCCCGCAGCCGTGCCGCCCGCACGAGGCGGCGGCTGAGCGGAGCCTCGGGTCGCGTCAGCAACCGTACGGCCGAGCTGGTTTCCAGCAGCCGCCCCTGCTCCATCACGGCCATCCGCTCACACCAGCTGCCGGCGAGGGCCAGGTCGTGGGTGATCAGCAACAGTGCCGAACCCGAGGCCTCGCAGAGGCTGCACAGCTCCTCCATCACCCTGGCCGCAACACAGACGTCGAGGGATGTGGTGGGTTCGTCGGCAATCACCAGGGGCGGACGCAGGGCCATGGCCAGGGCGATGGCCACCCGTTGGCGCATCCCACCACTGAACTGATGGGGATAGTCGCCCAGTCGCTCGGGCCCGATTCCCACCCGCTCCAGCAGCCCACGGGCCTCCTCTCTCAGGGCCCCACCCCGCAGGTGGCCATGGGCAACCAGCAGATCCCGCAGATGGTCGCCGATGCTGAGCAGGGGATTGAGCCGCGTCATCGGGTCCTGGAAGACCAGACCCACGGCCCTGCCCCGCAGGCTCCGCAAGGCGGCGGCACTGAGGCTGAAGGGGTCCTGGCCGGAGAGCTGCAGGCGCCCACGGGTTTCGCTGCCTGGCGGCAGCAGACCGAGCACGGCACGGGCAAGGCTGCTTTTGCCGCAGCCCGAAGGACCCACCAGAGCCAGGCGTTCGGCAGCGGCAAGGCGAAGATCCACAGCCTCCAGGCTGAACGCTGTGGTCTCCGGGTAGCGCAGGTAGAAGCGCTCCAGCAGCAGTGGTGGAGTGGGGGTGTGGAAGGCCATGGCCGGATTGTGGGTCGAGGGGCGTGCAGTGGCACGGACGAAGACGAATAGAGTTGTGGTCCGATGCGGCGTCCCGGTGCTCGATGCATCCCCCCACCGCAATGCCAGTGGCGGCCCTCCCCCGGGCCAGGGGAGCCAGAGCCCTGTCTCGGCAAGCTCCGGACAGCTTCACGCCCGTTACGCCATCGAACTGCCCGACTGGCTGCAGCAATGCCTGCAGCACGAGGCTTCTGTGGACCAGTCAGCACCCTGGCCAGGCAACGGTGCCGTTCTGATCGCTTCGGCTTTCGACTTCGCCTGGCGGTTCCACAACGGTCAGGTGCGGGTCGATGGAGATCCCTACATCCTCCACCCGGTGGAGGTGGCCGGGCTGCTGCGGGAGATCGGCGCCAGCCCCAGCGTCATCGCTGCCGGCCTTCTCCACGATGTGATCGAGGACACCGACATCACTGCAGCGGAGATCGAGACCCGCTTCGGGGCAGAAGTGCGGGCTCTGGTGGAAGGGGTGACCAAGCTCGACGGCATTCATTTCACCAACCGCACCGAGCAGCAGGCCGAGAACCTGAGGCGGATGTTCCTGGCCATGTCCAGCGATATTCGGGTGGTGCTTGTGAAACTGGCCGACCGCCTGCACAACATGCGCACGATCAGTCCCCTTGCACCGGCCAGGCAGGAGCGGATTGCGATCGAGACCCTGGAGATCTACGCCCCTCTGGCCAACCGGCTCGGGATCGGCCGGCTGAAGTGGGAGCTGGAGGACCTGGCCTTCAAGGTGCTGCGGCCCCAGGCTTTCCGAGAGATTCAGGAGCAGGTGGCCAGCAAACGCAGTGAGCGGGAGCAACGGCTGGCC
>SRMO01000062.1:13196-14833 GCA_004768415.1 Aphanocapsa feldmannii 277cV
CCACGGTGGAGATTCTGCGGGACCATCTCAACGATGCCGGGCTCAGGGATGTCGATGTGAGCGGGCGCCCGAAACACCTCTATGGCATCTGGAGCAAGATGGAACGGCAGAACAAAGGATTTCATGAGATCTATGACGTGGCGGCGGTGCGGATCATCACAACATCACTGGAAAGTTGCTATCGTGCTCTGGCGGTGGTGCACGATACCTTTCGGCCGATTCCGGGACGCTTCAAGGACTACATCGGCCTGCCCAAGCCCAATGGATACCAGTCGCTGCACACCGCCGTGCTGGGGAGACACCGGCCGATCGAGGTGCAGATCCGCACCAGGGATATGCACCGCGTGGCCGAGTTCGGCATCGCCGCCCACTGGAAATACAAAGAGGGTGGATCACCGGCCAGTCAACAGACAACCGAACGCTTCACCTGGCTCAGACAACTGCTGGACTGGCAGCAGGAAACCCGCCATGAAGACGACAGCGACTACCTTGCCTCGATCAAGGATGATCTGTTCGACGAGGAAGTCTTCGTCTTCACGCCCAAAGGCGATGTGATCGTTCTGCGCAAAGGCTCCAGTGGTGTTGACTTCGCCTACCGGATCCACAGCGAAGTGGGTAACCACTGTCAGGGTGTACGGATCAATGACAGGATCTGCACCCTCTCAACGACGCTGCGGAACGGCGATATCGTTGAAGTGATCACTGCGAAGGCGGCACACCCCAGCCTGGACTGGCTGAATTTCGTTGCCACACCGACAGCGAGGAATCGCATCCGCCAGTGGTACAAGAACAGCCACCGCAGCGAGAACATCGCACGGGGCAGGGAGCTGCTCGAACGAGAGCTGGGCCGTGACGGTCTGGAAGCACAGCTGCGCAGCGAGGCCATGCAGAAGGTGGCACAACGCTGCAACCTTCATAGCGTCGAGGATCTGCTGGCCTCCCTGGGCTTCGGTGGTACCACCCTCCATCAGGTCACCAATCGCCTGCGGGAGGAAATCCGCCTGGCTGCTGATCAATCCGCACCAGCGCCCGATGATGCAGAGCTGGCCCAGAGCATTGCCGTCTCTGGCCAGCGCCAGGACACCCTGCAGAGTGGTTCGCCGATCCTTGGTGTCGATGGGCTCGACTACCGCCTGGCGGGCTGCTGCGCCCCGTTGCCAGGGGAGGCCATCGTCGGTGCGGTGGCACTGGGCAACCACGGCATCACCATTCACTGCCAAGGCTGCGGGAACGTCAGCCGCACCCCTGCCGAACGGCGCCTCCCTGTGTGCTGGAACCCGCAGCGAAACGGACAGCGCAACCGCTATCCGGTGCAACTGCGCATCGAGGTGCTGGACCGGGTGGGCGTGCTGAAGGACATTCTCACCAGGCTTTCGGATAACCGCATCAATGTCAGCGATGCAAGGGTGCGCACCAGCGTCGGCAAGCCAGCCCGCATCGATCTCAAGGTGGAATTGCAGCACGTGGATCAACTCCACCAGACCATGGACCAGATTCGTTCCATGGCAGATGTGCTGAATCTCTGCAGGAGCGGCAGCAACTAGAGGGCGCCTCGATAAATTTTCTCTTGCTCGTCGGAGCATTCCCACGGGAGCGCATCAAGGATCTGGATGTGGTCACTTTCACCCAGTACGAGC
>SRMO01000063.1:0-1564 GCA_004768415.1 Aphanocapsa feldmannii 277cV
CACAAACTACCTATGTTTTGTCCAATAGGACCACCATTTCATATTGTTGGAAAAGTGCCTTGCAAGCCGTAGAAACGTGCGTTATCATAGGATATAAAGGGTTGATCCGTATGCCAACGACCTTTTCCCCGTCGAAGCAGACTTTTCCGGGGATTGCCAAGATGTCTCTCCTCAACCGTTTCAGTCCCCGGCTTTGCAGCATCTCTCGGGTCTTTCGGTGTGCGTTTTGGGTTGGCTCGGTGGCATTTTCAGGTGTCTCGACTGCCTCTGTGAACCAAGTTTTCATCCAAATCATCAAGTTATGGGCGAGTTCTGCGAGTCAAAGCAAAACTTGCTGTGCGATAAATCCTGCCTTTCTGTATTTTCGTAAAGAGAGTGCCTGATAATCCTGAGAGAAAGAACTCTCCGGGGCCCCACTGCGTCGGTCATATTCAAGCACGAGGTCTCCGAGAGCAGCAGTCGTGTCGGTTGAGACGAGCACGGCATAACTCCAAGTGCCATCTTTTTTCGGTGTTCTCACAGCGACTTGAACCGTCCGCCTCGCATACCGATGCGGTTGTTTCACCCACCCCGCTTCTCTCCCTTTGATGCCTTTGCGCGTTGGCACAGACACCCACTCTTCGACGGTTGCCACTAACTTCTGAATCCGGCGTGAAGCATACATCTTGCCAATGAGTTGATACCCTCGCCATAAGGCGTAATTGATATTAGCATCTGTGCCAAATCCTGCATCAAAACGGAGCCGAACTCGGCTCCGTTTTGATGCCGTATCAAGCGTCAAAACCGTCTCAAGTTTGCCAAGCATCGGTTTGAAAACAGCATCACTACGGGTGTCGCCAGCGTATAACTCCTGAGAAAATATCTCTTGCGTATCACCGCAGACCCATCTCGCTAACTGACGCGTATAAGTGTTCTGCCTTTTGGCGATATAACCTTTCTTTGAACCCTCAGCATGCTTACCAATCGGCAAAGGGGAGACATCTATATCCACATGAGTCGCCTCTTGACCCTCAGAAGACACCCGATGCCCTCGACCTTGCTTGAGACGCACCTCCGCTAATGCCGATTCAAGAGAGGCTACAGTCGCTTGCGTCGAGGCATCTAACGTCTGCTGGATCACTGACGCATCCGCACAGCTTGGGTAGCCAAACGCTGCCAACAAGCCACAATCCGGGCGAACTTTGCTCTGGATTTCAGACACCGTCTCCGCCCCGGATAGCATCCCTAACACGACAAAAACTAACTTGTCTGTCGGACGATAGACAACTGTTTTCTGTGGAATGCTCACCGTGTCATGTAAGGGCTGAAATACTTCACGAACCCGCAACACCTCACCCAGGGCACACAACGGTGCCTGAGGCGTTACGACCCATTTTTTACGATTGCGCTTTCGCCGTTTTTTTGCTATACTCTTTTTTGCCATTGAAGACCTCCAAAAAGGTTAGGGTTCTAACACCTATATCATAACCTTTTTAGAACTTCAATGGCACGTTATTTCTACTCTCACACACCCTAAATCCAGTAATGAAATCATCACTTCATTGGACAAAAACAAGGAAACTAA
>SRMO01000063.1:2082-2301 GCA_004768415.1 Aphanocapsa feldmannii 277cV
GATCGTAATATTGTGTAACAGATGTAGCCTTTAGCGAAGCGAGTTCTTGTGTTACCTCACTCGCAGGCTTGTTTGCGTGGACGTTGTGCGGCGGTTCGACAATATCACTCGGATGTATTTTAAATGTTAACCCAATCTGTGATAGCAACGCTGAGCGTCGAGGCGATGCAGAGGCTAAAATTAGTTGCGGAACTTCTACAATACATTCGCGCGTTTGCA
>SRMO01000064.1:0-462 GCA_004768415.1 Aphanocapsa feldmannii 277cV
GGGCGCCAAGATGCTTGTGGTATTGGGCCGCACAGACCGAAAGGCGCTGAAGGCGTAGCTGACACTAGCGCTAACCCGAACTTCTTGCTGCGGTCGAATACTAACCGATTGTTTCATTGGAATTTTCGTTCAAACTCGATGGTTCGATTCTGACTACACGGCGAGCTTGATCTTTAGTAATTCGAAGGCGGTACGTTGAAGCTCGGTGGGCACGGTGAGCTGTTCGAAGGGATGCTCGGAGCCTTGCACCTGAACGGTATTGCGGGTCAGGGTGGCCAAATGCTCGAGCAGCCCGCGGAAGTGGTGCACGCGGTGTCCATCTCCGGTGCGCTTGGTGGTCGCTTTACGCTCGGCGCTGTGGGAGGGCACGCTGGGGCGCACGGGCGATGCGCGTCGTCGGGCCGCCTCCTGGGGGTCGTCTTCGGCGAACAATAGCGGCGCCCAGGCGCGGCGCATGTGCCA
>SRMO01000064.1:520-2197 GCA_004768415.1 Aphanocapsa feldmannii 277cV
ACATAGTAGGCGAGCATGCACATGAACACATGCGCTCGGACCCGTTCGCTCAATCGGTGATGAATCGGACGCACGTGCAGGTCCACCGTCTTGAGGCACCGGAAGGCGCGCTCAACGGCGGCCAGGCGCTTGTAGGCGCTGACCGTGGCGCCGGCATCGAGGACCGGCTCTGGCACCGAAGTGCGGATCACGTAGATGCCGTCCAGACGCGCCTCTTGAGCGATGGCGTCGGTTTTGCGTTCGTAACCGAACGTGGTCTCGGTGATCGTGGTCTGGAAGTGCTTGGCCATTTTGAACCGCCCAAGGACCCTACCGACGCGTAGCCCGATCGCGCTTTCCCCGCGCAACGTCCGGCGCTGGCGTTGGGTCGCCACGACGATCTTGTCCAGCTCGTGCTCGGTAGCACGTAACAGCGCCTCGCGTTTGCGCGCTCGCTCCTGGCGCAGCAGCGGATTGAGGCAGGCGATGAGGCGCTCGCCGGGAAAGTCCGGATGACGGATCTCGGCCAGGTCGGTGGTGTCGAACAGCGATGGCTGCAGGGGACCGTGGTCGGTGGCGAGCTTGGCGATGGCGTCGCTTCGTAGCGCACTGATCCAGTCCAGGCCCTGGACCGGGCGCAACTCCTCGTCGATGCGCGCACTGGTCAACATTCCCCGGTCGCCGACGAACACCACGCGCTCGAGCCCGAAGCGCTCGCGCACCTTGTGGATCTGGTCGGCCAAGGTGCTGGGGTCGGCGGTGTTGCCTTCGTAGACTTCGACCGCAACCGGACAGCCCTGGGCGTTGCACAGCAATCCGTAGACGATCTGCAACTTGCCTTTCTTGCCGTCGCGCGAGTACCCGATGCGTCCCAGTGGACAGCACCGTCCTTCCAGATAGCTCGAGGTGACGTCGTAGAGCACCAGAGTGCCGTGGTGCAGATGGCGTTTGGCCAGGGCCCGTTCGATGCGCGCTTGGCGCTCCCCGAGCCAGTCCATCGCTTCATACAGGTCCTCGGCCTTTGTCGACTCGAGGCCGAGCTCCTCGCCCAGGGTGGAGGTCGCGCTTTGGGTATCGAGGGCGCGCGCGGTCGCAAGCTTCGAGGCCGGACACAACACCCGTGAGGCAATCAAGGCCAGACATCGGTCACGTTGGACGCTGTGCCGAGGGCCAAGCAGGCGTTCCAGGCCAAGCGTCTTGAAAGTGCCCAACACTGCGGCCACGTGCCCGTGGGGGCGCGAACGCAGTACCCGCAATGCGGTCTCGGCCGGGACAAGCGTCTTGCCGCTCAGCGCCAGACGAACCATCTCCACGACACGCTCGGGCAGATGGGAGAGATTGCCGACGGTTTCGTTCTTGACCTTGCCGTGTTCGCGGTAGGAGCGGCGCAGCAGGTGGGAGGTGTAGACGCGGTCCTTGTACCGGCGTCTGGTAGTGACGACATGAACGGCATGTTTTCGTCGAGGCATGTCGGTTATTGTAGGGGATATGTTGGGATAGTCAACACCTTTTAGTGACTACATATCGACGCACCGAATCTCTTCATGAATGCCAAAATATCCATTCAATACAATGAGTTCAGCACAGCCGAAACAGAAACAGCTCCCAGAACTTCGGGTTAGCCGAAGGCGTAACCCGCCAACCCATCGAGTGGTGAAGGCCCCACACGGACGGCTCGTCCGTCAAGTCATGGATATA
>SRMO01000065.1:0-507 GCA_004768415.1 Aphanocapsa feldmannii 277cV
CGGTGGATCGTCGTTGTCGACGATGGTGATGCTAGTTGGTTCCACATCACTGCCGCCATGGACGCCCGATACCGTCAGGGTTTCATAGGTTTCATCACTATCCCCCTCATCGATGGTGTCATGGGTGGGATCCAACATGAATATCGCTGTCCCCGATGGCTGGTCCGCCTCAATGGTGATGTCGAACGTTGTCCTGACATCCGTGTCGTCGGTCTCTTGGTTCGTCATGTAGTCATAGTCAGCCGACGTCGCCGTGTCGTTGGGATCGCCCACTGTCACGGTCACTAACTGCGCCGTTTTGTAAGTTCCGCCTCCATACAACATTGCCTTTATAGTCACGTTGATGGGGTCGTCGTTCTCGTCGCCCTCAGCCACCCTATCCGGTTCTGCTGACAGTCTGATTCCTTTTGGCGGACCCTCATTGTCGTCCAAATTAAGTTGCCTTTCCAACGGTGCCGCCACGCCGTGGCCGCCCTCTACAGTCGCCGAGACGGTCACACTCTTGCC
>SRMO01000065.1:517-5299 GCA_004768415.1 Aphanocapsa feldmannii 277cV
GTCCATCCTCCACACTATTATCAATCCCGGTGATGGTTACGATCCCGGTGCTCTCGGTCTTCTCCGCTTCAATCTCCAGTATGAGGTTGTCACTCAGCTCGTAGTCGGTGTCTTTCACCGCCATCTGGCTATCAAAGTTCACGGTCACTGTGGTCAGCACGCTCGACGCCCCGCTCAACTTCGCCGTCACCCAGGCTTTACCGCCGTTCTCTCCGATCCCGCCGTTGTCGGAGATCAGCTCGTTGTCTTCCTTCAGCAGCAACAGCGTCAGCGTGGGCAAGGGGTCGTCGTCGTCGATGGCGATGCTGGTTGGTTCCACATCGTCGCCGCCGCCATGGTCGCCCGATACCGTCAGGGTCTCGCTGTCGCCTTCATCGATGGTGTCATGGCTGGGATTTAACATGAACGTCGCCGTCCCCGATTGCTGGCCCGCCTCAATGGTGATGTCGAACGTCGCGACATCCGTCGTGTAGTCAGCCGACGTCGCCGTGTCGTCGGCATCACCAACCGTCACGGTCACCGTCTGCTTCTCGGCGTAGCGCGTCGTCTTCGCAGTCGCCTTAACCGTCACTTCGATGGCGCCGTCTTCTTCGCCTCCTTCGTCGACGCTGGTCAGAGGGTTGCCGGTCGAATCCTCAAGCGATAGCTCGAACCCAGTCGGTGGATCGTCGTTGTCGACGATGGCGATGCTGGTTGGGACCACATTGTCGTCGCCGCCATGGGTGCCCGATACCGTCAGGGTCTCGTAGGTTTCATCACTATCCCCCTCATCGATGGTGTCATGGATGGGATCCAACATGAACGTCGCTGTCCCCGATTGCTGGCCCGCCTCAATGGTGATGTCAAATGTCGCGACATCCGTGTAGTCGGTCCCTTCATCCGCCGTGTCGTTTTCAGCACCCACCGTCACCGTCACCGTCTGCTTCTCGGCGTAGCGCGTCGTCTTCACAGTCGCCTTAACCGTCACTTCGATGGCGCCGTCTTCTTCGCCTCCTTCGTCGACGCTGGTCAGAGGGTTGCCGGTCGAATCCTCAAGCGATAGCTCGAACCCAGTTGGCAGATCGTCGTTGTCGGTGATGGTCAGAGTGGTTGAGTCCGTAAGTGTCACATTGTCACGGGTGCTGCTGCCCTTGACGGTCAGGGTCTCGTAGGTTGCATCACTATCCACCTCATAGATGTTGTCATCGGTTAGGGTCAGCGTGAATGTCCTGGTTCCGAATAACTCGCCCGCCTGGATGGTAATGATGATCGGGTTGACGTTCTCGTCAATCTCCTCGTAGTCGATCCCTTCAATTGCCGTATCATCATCCTTGCCTACTGTCACGGTCACCGTTTGGGTCGTGGCGTAGGTGGTGCGATCCTTTCCCTCCTCCCCCTCCAGATCTGCCTTCAGCTTCACTGTCTTGCTCCCATCGTCCTCCGACACGGTGAGTGGATTGTCATCCGAATCCAGAAGCGTCAGCTTGATCCCAGTCGGCGCAGCATCGTTGTCCTCGATGATCAGGCTATCTTCCCTTACCGTCACTGCTTCGTCGTCGCTGTCGCCGCTGACGGTCAGGGTCTCGTAGGTTGCATCACTATTGCCCTCATCGATGTTATCATCGTTCAGGTTCAGCGTGAACGTTTCAGTCCCTGATGGCTCGTTAGCCGGGATAGTGATGCTGAAAGACGGTGGATCGTTTGTCAGATCCGGTGTTGTGTAGTCATCAGTTGTTCCTTGCGTCGCCGTGTCGCCGCTAGCACCTACCGTCACAGTCACCGTCTGGTCCGTGGGATAGTTCGTACCGTCGCTGCCGCCGAACACTGCCGCTGTCACCTTCACCGTTATGCTCCCATCACCCTCCGACACGGCGGGTAGATCGCCATCCGAATCATTCAGAAGCGTCAGCTTGATCCCGTCTGGCATACCATCATCGTCTTCCAATAGGATACTATCAGGATCGATGATCAATCCTATCGAGCTACCCGACACGGTCACCGTCTCGCTATCATAATCGTCAGTGTCAATCGTCGGCGTCAATGTGAATGTCCCGGTCGCCGATTGCTGTTCCGCCGGGATGGTGATGGTGAAAGACGACTGATCCGTCGTGAAGCCCACCACATTGGTGGCACCGCTGCCCGCCACCGAGACCAGCACATCAGTGTCCGTGGCAAAGGTGGTGTCGCCCTTCACCTCCGCATTCACCGTCACCGTCGTTGCTCCGGCGGCCTCCCCCACGCTCTCCAGATCGTCGCCGCTCGAATCCAGAAGCGTCAGCCTGATCCCGGTCGGTGCGGCGTCGTCGTCGGTCAGGGTGAAACTGTCCGAAGTGATCGACAATGCCGCCATCCCCGTTCCCGAAAGCCCGGACACGGTCAGCGTCTCGTTCGTCTCGTATACCTTGTCATTCTCCGGTGTCAATGTGAACGTCCCGATCTCTGATTGGCTGCCCGCTGGGATGTTGATGGTGAAGGACAACGGATCCGGATCCGTCGTGTAGTCCACCGCCGTGTCCGTGTTTGTGCTACCCGCCACCGAGACCTGCACAGCGGTGGGCGTGGCATAGGTGGTGTCGCCGTTCACCGTCGCCGTCACCGTCATCTCAATATCGCCGTTCTCATCACCGCCATTCTCCATCACGGTCTCCGGTGTCACCATCAGCGTGATCCCGGTCGGAGTCGCGTCGTCGTCATTGATGGTGAGGCTGGTCCCGATGACCTCCTCGACCTCAGTCAGATCGACATCGACTTCGCCAGATATTGTCAACGTCGCTGTCTCCTCGTCTTCTGTGTCATTATCCAGCTGCAGCGTAAACGTCTCGGTCGCCGATGACTGTTTTGCCGGGATGGTGATGGTGAAGGACGACCGATCCGTCGTGTAGTCCACCGCCGTGGCCGGATTCTCATCAGCAGCCAGCGAAACAGTCACATCCGTGGGCGTGTCGTAGGTGCTGCTGCCGTCCAGCGTCGCTGTCACCGTCACTTCCAGATTGTCGTTTTCATCACCGTCGTTCTCCTTCACCGTCTCAGGGCTGAGCGACAGCCTGATCAGAGTTGACGGATCGTCGTTGTCGGTGATGCTCCCTTGCATCGTCACAGCCGTATTGTTCAGGCCGACCCAAGGTGAGCTGCTAGGCTCTGTGGCAAAGGGAAAGCCACTGCCTTCCGGCTCGCTCAGCGTCACGATGAAAGTTTCCTCCTGATTCTCCACCACGTTGTCGTCCTTATGGTCGATTTCAATAAACTGCGTCAGACTTTTACCCTTCCTGAAGGTCATCCTTCCCTTGGGGAATTCGCCATCCGGAGAATCAAAATCGTCCGGCGTCGCCCCGTTATCATCATTATCCGGCGACGATACCGACCAATCCACCATCACCTCCGTGGTACCATCAGCAATGAAGTTATTCAGAATTGCCGCTGAAAGGGTCACCGGAAAGCGATGGGAGTTCTCGCTGTCCTCACCGAGGCCAGTGTTGGAACCGTTGCCGAAGCCAATCACGGCGGGGCGGAAGATCTTGATGGTGTAGTCGGTCTGTTGGGACCCGTTCGTGAACACCACGGGGATGCTGGTCACCTCTCCTTCCGTCAGGGTGATGCTGCCACTGGTTTCGCCGCTGGCCACCTTCTTGCCGGCGATGCTGATCGTGGTGCAGGCATTGTCGGCAGATGTGCTGCTGGGTGTCAGCCTCACCTGGCTGACGGATCTGTCAACGGTAGCCGTATAAACCGTCTCAATGGAAGCAAAATTGGGCGACAACAGCACCGTACCGGAATCGGATTTCACCTGCAGATTCGTGAGATTTGCGTCCGTAGCAGGGCAATCAGTCGTTATTTCAGTGAGTGAATGTAGTGTTGTTTGGCCACTTAACTCGACCGATACCCAGACATTGTTCCGCTTGTCTGAATCTAAATCGATGATCTGACTGAATTCAGTAAATCGATTCTGGGTCGATACGGCAGTATCTTCTTCGGTGATTGCTTCATTCTCAAGCTGCTCAAGACGATGGAAAGAAGAATAACCGCCCGGTACTCTCACCCTGACTTTGTCGCTCTTGGCAGTGGCCTCATAGCGCGTATATTGCTTATCGGCAGGACAGCCCTGTTCGCCTGGCTGGCCGTCTATACAGGTATTCCTGGTATCCAGGGTTCTGCTGAGCCATCTGAAATCAGACGTTCCGATCCGCTCCTCAAAATAGACATCGGGACCGTCGGCAGGATGGAAGACCGCAATGGTGTAGGTCTTGCTGGTCCTGTTGTCCTCGGCTGTGACCTTCACCTCGATGGCTGTCGCACCACCCTGGCTCAGCGTGATGTTGTCGCTATTGGCCCCGCTGGCCACCGCAATGCCGTTCACCGTCACCGTTGAGCTGGCCAGCTTCGGCGTCGGCCTCACCCGCACCTTGGTCGTGTTGTACGCCACGTCGACCTTATAGCTTGTCGTTCCTGGCGCAAAGTCCGGCGACAACGTCAGCGGACGCAGGGTCCCCGACAAGATGGACAGCGCCGCCAGGTCTGCATCGCTGTCCTCCTGGATCGTGATGCTCACCACACCGTCGCTCGTGGCAATCCCGTCGGAAACGGTGTAGCTGAACTCGTCTTCGCCGTGGTAGTTGGGTCGGGGCGTGTAGGTGATGGTCCGGGTGTCGCTGTCCAATTCCACAGTGCCGTTGAGGGGAACGACCGATTCCCCCACCGCAGTTACCGTGAGGGGATCACCTTCCGGGTCCGTGTCGTTCTCCAGGAGCCGCTCGGTAGGAATCTGGAGTGGCGTGTTCTTGCTGGTCTCGGCCCAGTCGGCATCAG
>SRMO01000065.1:5587-5997 GCA_004768415.1 Aphanocapsa feldmannii 277cV
CAGCACGTCAATCTCGATGGACATGTCTTCTGGAGTCGTAACGGTGTCCTGATTCGCCACCGGATCCTCTTCTACATTGATCAGCTCGACAGTTATAGGGTATTCAACTCTTGTTGCGGCGTTGTTGACGTCATGATTGTAAGCCACCAAGGTCAGATGATAGATTCTATCCTCATCTGCATCGTTGGGCATCTCGTAATCGGGCCTATCACGAAATGAAATGGTGACATCTTCTACGTTCTCGCCCACGGGACCCCAAGGTATCATCTGGAATGTCAATCGTTCAACTACTCTGCTGGATATGCCGTCAACGAAGTAGGACGTGTAGATGTCTTGCCGGGTACCGTCCGGTTTCTTATCCTGATCGGTGAGTTTGAAGCTAGCGAAGACCTCGTAGGGATCGTAGCCCT
>SRMO01000065.1:6059-16866 GCA_004768415.1 Aphanocapsa feldmannii 277cV
TGTTATCTCCACTCCACACCGGCAGATCGTCGGCCTCGGTCACGCTCACAGTCAGGTCCAGCGTGCTGGTTTCGTCGCCGGCGGAGGCGGCCACTGTGAGGTGATAGTCGTTGTCTTCGTCGACATCCAGCGGGATCTCGAAGTCAGGCGGGCTGTTGAAGCGGAGAACGCCGCTGTTGCTGATGTTGAAGTATGTGGTGTCGGTTGAGTGATCAGGGTTTGGAAGAAGCTGCCAGGTGATCGTTGCATCGCCCGCATTGCTGGCCGTGAAGGCGGCCACATCATGGCTGTCGTTCTCACCGTAACTGATCTGCTTCGGTCCGGAGATGATCAGCGTGGCGTTTGGCTCGGTCACGCTGACGCTGACGTTCAATATCCCCGTGACGATGTCGTCTGCAATGTTCACGGTGGCCACCACGCTCAACTCATAGATGTTGTCGCCGTTGTAGTCCGCCGGATTGTCGACATCGGGCACGTTGTTGAATGTCAGTACGCCTTCGCTTAGGCTGAAGTCCTCGGCATCAATCCCCTGCAGGCTCAACGTGATGTCCGCGAATTCCTCACTCGTGACGGTGTAGCCACCGACTACAGCCGTGGTACCTGACGGGTGGTTGATCTTGGCCGGCCCGGACACCACCGGTGTGCGCAGGAAATCCAGGTAGACGCTCATGCGATTTTCACTTTCACGACTGTAGCTGTCATCATTACTGGGGCGGTCGCTGACTCTGTAGTTGAACTGAAAGAAGAAGCTTTCGATTGGATCAGCTGGCCGGATGTACTTCAACTTGCCGCCATCAAGCTGGGCCTTCGTCACCAGGGTGTCGTTGCCGATATCTGTGCCATTGAGCTGGAGCTTGCCTGCATTGTTCGTACTGACCGAGCCACGTATTTTGATGATCTTCACGTGGTTCAGCTCATCGCCGTCGACGTCACTGAAGCCGAAATCTGCCGCTGCAAAAGTGTAATCCTCATATTGATTCGTGCGCACCTGTGGGTATTCCGGAGCTGTGGGTGGATCGTTCACCGCATTCACGTTTATACTCATTGTGTAATTGTTGTCGCTGTCCGCTGCACCATCGTTGACCTTGAAGTTGAATGTCGCAAAGGGTGTGCCATTGGCATGTTCCGGTGGGCTGTAGACAAGCTTGGCCGCTTCCAGCGCACCCTTCGACACCTGTTTGGGCAGGTTAGCTCCGGTGATTCTCTGGCCATCGAGCAACAGCCTGCCCATTGCAGGCAGCGCCGTGATCTTCACGTGATCCAGCGCTTCGTTGGCATCCACGTCCGAGAAGGCAAAATCGTCCAGGACAAAGATGAACGGCATGTCCTCGTCCTCGTTCTTGGACACCGTTTTGTCTGAAGATGTGGGCGCTTCATTCACGTCCACCACGCTGACGCTGATATTCAGGCTGGCGCTGGTGTTGCCGTCAGAGGCTACCACCGTGACCTGATAGTCGTTGTCATTGTTCTCATCCACCGGTCCCTCGTGGTTGGGCACATTGTCGAAGCTCAGGACGCCGGTTGTGCTGATGCTGAAGTCGTTGGCATCGTTCCCCGTCAGGCTCCAGGTGATGTCGGCGGTCGGCCGGTTGCTGACAGCGAAGACAGCCACGGCCTGGCTGTCGTTTTCCGCGTAGTCAATCGTTGTCGGTCCGGATACTGTCAGCGATTCGTCCACGTCGGTGACGCTGATGCTGACGTCCAGGCTGTCGGTGGCTTTGTACTTATCGGTGGCTACCACCGTGACTTCATAGTGGTTGTCCTCGCCGTCATCCGCCGGGATCTCGTAGTCCGGCGGGCTGGCGAAGCTCAGAACGCCGCTGCTGATGCTGAAATCGCCTTCGTCGCTCCCCGTCAGGCTCCAGCTGATCTCGGCGGCCGGCCGGTTGATGACGCTGAAGGGGCCCAGGCCATAGCTGCTGTTTTCCCCGTAAGCAATCGTCGTCGGTCCGAACAACGCCGGCGGGTCGTCCGCTTCGGACCGCGCGACCACGCTGACGATGATCTCCAGCGTGCCGGTACGGCTACCGTCGGAGCCTTTCACCGTGAGCTGATACGCGTTGTCTGTGTCCTGGTCTGTCGGAGTCGTGATGTCGGGCGCGCTGGCGAAGCTCAGCACGCCTGCGCTGCTGATGGCGAAGTCGTCGGCATCGTTCCCCTCCAGGCTCCAGCTGATCTCGGCGGCCGGCCGGTTGCTGACCGTGAAGACGGCCACGTCATCCTCGCTGCCGTCCTCGTAATCGATCGCTGTCGGGCCTGCCAATGTCGGCGCGGCTGCCCCGGTGACCCTGACGCTGACAGCCAGCGTGCCCGTGATTGTGTAGCCGTCGATCACCGCCGCCGCCTTCACGCTGACCGCATAGACGTTGTTGGTGTCGGCGTCCGCTGGACTCCCGAAGTCGGGCACGTCCTTGAAACTCAGCACGCCGGTGCTGCTGATGCTGAAGGCCCCGGCGTCGGCGGCGGCGCTGTCCAGACTCCACACGATGTTCGCGCCATCGGGGCTGGTGGCCTGGTAGACAGCCACTGCCTGACTGCCACCCTCCGCGTAGTCGAGGGCGGTCGGCCCGGACACCACCGGCTTGGCCAACCTGTCCACCTGAACGGTGATGCTGTGCTCGTCGCTGTCGTCCGTGCCGTCATTGACCTTGAAGGCGACCATCGCGTAGATGTCGCTGCTGATGTCCGCCGGCGGGGAGTACTTGAGCTTGCCGTCGTCGAGCTGGTCATGCGTCACCTGCCTGGGTAGCTCGGAACTGCTGATCTCCACGTTGTCGAGAAGCAGCTTGCCTTTGCCTGCCGCGGCTAGCGTCGTGATCTTCACGTGGTCCAGCCTGGCGCTCTCCACATCGTTGAAGCCGAAATCCGCTGCCGTGAAGATGTAATCGCGGTACTGGTTGGTGTGCACCGTCCTGTCGGACGCCGTGGGGGCATCGTTCCGTGCGGTCACGTTCATGCTGAAGGTATTGGCCTCCTCGCTGTCGTTCGTGCCGTCATTGACCTTGAACTGGAACTCGGCGAAGTCGTCGCCGTTGGCGTTCTCTGGTGGGATGTATCTGAACTTGCTGTTCTCCAGCTTGTTCTTCGATATCTTCTTGCCCTCGTTGACGATTCGCACGCCGTCGAGAGATAATTTCCCTGTTCCTGTCGCAGGCAGTTTGGTGATGATCAGGTGATCCAGTATGTCGCCGTCGTCAATGTCGGTGAAGCTGAAGTCGTCTATCTTGAAGATGTACGGCTCGTCCTCATCTGTGGATTTTTCATTGTCTTCACTTTTGGGAGCGTCGTTCACCGCTTCCACGGTCACGCTCACCGTTCCGCTGGCGCTCAGGGGTGGATCGGCATCATCCGAGATGGTGTAGCTGAAGGAGTCGGTGCCGTGGTAGTTGGCCTCGGGGGTGTAGGTGACGGTGGCCATTTCGGCATCTAACACAGCGGTCCCGTTGGAGGGTCCGTCACTTCCCGTGCCCACGGCAGTGACAGTGAGGGAATCTCCATCTTCATCAATCAGATTTCCATCCTCATCAACCGGATTGTCGGGCAATAGGCTGATGACCACCGAGTTGTCCTCCCTGGTCTTGACCTCATGGTCGATCAGTTCGGGTAATTCGTTTGCATCCTTAACTGTGATGCTGACAGCCTGGCTGTTTGTTTCATTGTCATCGTTATTCGTCACCTGCACCGTGACTAGGTAGATGTTGTCGCCGTTGGCGTCCGTAGGCTTCTCGAAGTTGGGTGCACTGATGAAAGTCAGCTCGCCAGTGCTGGCGTTGATGCTGAAGTCGTCGTCGTCATTGCTCTCCGCCTGTAGGTTCCACGTCACGTTCGAGCTACTGGACGAGTAGGTCTCCAGCGTGTTGGTGCTGTTCTCCGTGTACTCGATCTCTGTCGCTCCTTCCAGGGTTGGCTCGTTGATGATGGTGACGCTGACGGCCAGTGATCCAGTTCGATTATCGGAGTCAACAGCATAAATTATTACATTATAGATATTATCGTTTCCATCATCGTTGGGATTTTCGAAGTCAGGCTTTTCCCAAAAGTTTAGATCAGCAGTCACTTCTTCGGTATTAGTTCCTTCAGTTGAAATTGTCAATTTTGTATCATCATCCAGAAACAAGTATTGGATGATATCACCGTCGTCTGGATCGGTCACTGTGTACTGTCCAATTCTCTCCCTTGAATTGTTCTCTGGGTGCAGGATGGATGACGGTCCCTCGATCACAGGAACGAATTCGTTCACGCCAGTGACGTTTACAGTGACAGCCAACTTTCCTATATCGGTGCCGTCATCACCCTGTACGGTTACCTGATAGCTGTTGTCTTCATCACTATCGGTCGGCATTTCATAGTCCGGAGGGTCATTGAATGTCAATTCGCCAGTGCTGGAACCGATGCTGAAGGCGGCACTGTCATCTCCTGTCAGCAGACTCCACTCTACATTGGTCTTTCCGTCAATCGTGTAGGTTGCAACTACACCTGTGCCGTTTTCAGGGTAATTTGGCGTTGCGGGTCCTGTCAACACAGGCTTGTCGGTCACCGTGACAGTGACGTCAAGCTCGTCACTCAACTCGTGCATGGAGGAATTTTGAGCGGTAACATTCAACGTGACTTCGTAGTCATTGTCGCTGTCGCTGTCGGTCGGATTCTCGTAGTCGGGAGAGTTTTTGAAAGCCAAAGATAGTGCTTGCCCTCCACCTGGAATGGTTACAGTGAAGAGGTCGTCAAAGTCATCTGCGTCATCTCCAGACAGGCTGAGTTCGTCAAGGAAGTAGCCAGTCGGGAGAGTGACAGGGAAGTTTCCGACTTCATTATAAGCCGGTTTGTTCTCCTCCCATTGGATCGTCGTCGGTCCGGTGATCTCCACTCCATCGGTTACATCAATGGTCATGGTGGAGTCCAACAGGCTGTCGGCCTTGCCGTCATTGACCTTGAAGGTGAACGACGCAAAATCGTTGCCGTTGGCGTTTTCCGGCGGGGTGTAGGTGAGCTTTCTGTCATCAAGATCAGCCTTACTCACCGTCTTGGGCAGTTCACTAATGGCCGTGCTATCCAGCGACAGTGTGCCTTGGACCACCCCGTTACCATCCATGGGCAGGCTGGTGATCTTCACGTGATCGAGGATGTCGTCGTCCTCATCCGAGTACCCGAAATCAGTGTTCTTAAAGGTGTAAACAGTACCTTCTTCAGTTGTTACGCTCTTGTTGGCGGAAGCCATCGGTAGGGCATTCCCGGAAATTCTGATTTTTATTGCAGACGTTACCTGAGGTTGAGGCTCCCACGAGTCGTTAACGGTACTGCGCTTGAGCATTTCATTGGCAATACTCCAGCCTGAATATGAGCCGGAATCTTCATCATCGGAAATTGTAGCTTCCCATATAGGTGCATCATTTACGTCCAAGTCACTTGGATAAGTCATTCTTACGAAGTATTTGGTTTCTTTTTGTAGAGTGTAAGCTTGAGAAGGCCTGTAATACGAACCACTTTGCCAGACCAAGCCTCTTAACACTTGACCCGGCCTATCAGAGTTGTTAGCATCGTACAGATCTACTAACATGTTTGACCCAGAAAGCTGTCCACCACTCCCAGAGGACAAAGTGACACCTGTCAAGACATAGCCCTCATTATCTCCAGTGGTGAACCCTTGAGCGTGGTCACGCTTTGATTGAATTGTATCACCGGCGGTTCCTTGGCCTATGTTGCTCACGAACTCGGCTGCGGTTGCTCGCTCCAGGACCGCGGAGCCGAGCAGCAGCACCGCAGCACCGAGGGCTGCGGCGCTGCTGCTCAGCTGGGGGGCAGTCTTCATGACAATCACCTTGCTGTCCTTGCTTGCTTGGAAAGGGTATTTTGAGCTTGTATTACCACTTGTGTGGGTAGCGTCAGGATGGACTGCACCGGCAGCCATGGTTGCCCTTCGGCAATGGAGTGACTCTCCTGCTTGGAAAACGCCAGACATCGAGCCTGAGCCTCTACAAAAGGGCCTAAACAAGCCAACGGTACAGGAGATTCTGGAAAACTGGCGCAAACCACAAGTTGCTCCTTGCAGAGCAATTTATCCTAGCAAGAGAACGCGGAGAATAATGGGGTTTTCCAGTATTTCTACATTCCTTGCGGGCACCTTGAAACATCAAGCAACCTTGCCCTGTGGGATGCCCCGGTGCCGGAGCTGATGGCAGCGTTCGGGTGGAGCGAGTCGGAAGCGAGCGGCCTGCTGGCCAGGCGGACAGCCTGCCGGATGGGGCTCCGGCGGATGAGCAGGACGCCAACGGCCAGTGCGAGGAGATGCTGCAGATTCAGCTGGTCGTGGCCGATCCTCCGGATGGAATGGGAAAGGAGCGGAATCGGGTCGCCGATGACAACCTGCGTGAAGAGGCAGCTGTCAACAGCCAGCAAAGCAGTGGACAGGGCAGATGAAAGCCCGGCAGCAGCCGGGCCCCATGGACAGCATCGGGACGCCGCCGCTCAGTAGGCCAGTCCCATGCTGCGGCTGGTCTCGTTGCCGAGGTAGACGCGAACGCTTAGGAAATCGGTGGGGCAGGCGGTTTCACAGCGCTTGCAACCGATGCAATCCTCGGTGCGCGGCGAAGAGGCGATCTGGGCAGCTTTGCAGCCATCCCAAGGCACCATCTCAAGCACATCGAGAGGGCAGGCCCGCACACACTGGGTGCAACCGATGCAGGTGTCGTAGATCTTGACGGCGTGGGACATGTCCCTCTTGAAGTGGGTCCTCGCCGTGGAGCGTACCCATGGCGGGAGAACCCTGCCTGAAGCCCGTTGCAGGCCGTCACCCTTGTTCATACACGTCACCGGTCCCCGAGGCTGGGCTGGTCCCCGAGGCTGGCCGGGGGCACCGCCAGCCGACGGTGCGGGAGGCTTGCGGATGCAGTGCACAGCAGTGCCGGCTCCACCGGCAGCTGAAGGTTCCCGGCGCCGGCCTGCAGGAATCCCGGCTGGGCAGCGGACCGGGCAGGATCATGCTCCATCGCGGATACGCCCTCAGGCAGCTTGCCGAGGCAGGGAAGCGAGGGGTTGCCCGTAGGATGCGGCGCTGCCAGGACTCTGTCCCGGCATGGCGCTGCCAGCTCAACGCTTTCCCTCGCTTTCCGCTTCCGCGTTCATGTCCCAGGAAATTCTCGAGAAGGTGCGCGGCATTGTCGCTGACCAGCTCAGTGTCGAACTTGCCGACGTCAAGCCTGAATCCACGTTCCAGAACGACCTGGGTGCCGATTCCCTCGACACCGTCGAACTGGTCATGGCGCTGGAAGAGGCCTTCGACATTGAAATTCCCGACGAGGCCGCCGAAGGCATCACCACGGTCGGTGATGCCGTGAACTACATCGAAGAGAAGCAGGGCTGAATCACGTCCCGTGCTTCACCCCTCCACCCACCGCCATGTCTCAGGCTCCCCATCGCGTTGTCGTTACGGGCCTGGGCGCGGTCACCCCGATCGGCAACGACGTCGCCTCCTATGAAGTGGCATTGCGTCAATCTGCCAATGGTGTCGCGCCCATCACGCTGTTTGATGCTTCCGCTCATGCATGCCGCTTTGCCGCGGAGGTGAAGGACTTCGATCCTGCCACCTACATCGGCCGCAAGGAAGCGAAGCGATGGGATCGGTTCTGCCAGTTCGGTGTCGCGGCCGCCAAACAGGCCGTTGCCGATGCGGGCCTCCGGATCAGCGAAGCCAATGCCCATCGGGTCGGCATCCTGATCGGCTCCGGGGTGGGAGGGCTGCTGGTGGTGGAAACCTATGCCCATGTGCTGAAGGAGAAGGGCCCTGATCGTGTCAGCCCCTTCACGGTGCCGATGATGATTCCCAACATGGCCACCGGTCTGACAGCCATCGCCCTCGGCGCCAAGGGCCCCAGCAACACCACATCCACAGCCTGCGCCGCCGGCTCCAATGCCATCGGTGACGCCTTTCGCCTGATCCAGCTGGGCCTGGCGGACGCCATGGTCTGCGGTGGTGCCGAATCGGCGATCACACCTCTGGGGGTGGCCGGTTTCGCCAGCGCCAAGGCCCTGTCGTTCCGCAACGACAGCCCCGCCACGGCCAGCCGTCCCTTCGATGCCGAGCGGGATGGCTTCGTGATCGGTGAAGGCTCCGGTATTCTCGTGCTGGAGAGCCTGGAACAGGCCAGGGGCCGCGATGCCCGTATCTACGGCGAGCTGGTGGGCTACGGCATGACCTGCGATGCCTACCACATCACGGCGCCGAGCCCCGGCGGCGTGGGCGGTGCCGAGGCCATGCGCCTGGCCCTCAGGGACGCGGAGCTCGAGCCTGAGCAGGTGGATTACATCAATGCTCACGGCACCAGCACCCCTGCGAACGACAGGAACGAGACCAATGCGATCAAAGCCTGTCTGGGCGAAGCAGCGGCGCGGCGCACGGCGGTGAGTTCCACCAAATCGATGACCGGTCACCTGCTGGGTGGTTCCGGCGGGATCGAGGCCGTTGCCGCCATCCTGGCCATCAACGGTGGCTTTGCACCTCCCACGATCAACTACAGCAATCCCGACCCTGACTGTGATCTGGATTACGTGCCCAATGAGGCCAGGGAGATGAAGGTGGGCACGGTGCTCTCCAACTCCTTCGGGTTCGGTGGGCACAACGTCTGCCTTGCCTTCAGCGCCCTGCGCTGATCCCGGACGGCCTGGCGGCCGGATCGATCGGGTCCCGGGCGCCGGATGAAATGATGGTGGCCTGCATGCCGTCGCGAGACGGCCAGCGCCCCCGACAGCCCCCCTCACTCCAGCCATGGTTGCTGCGCCCGCGTCCGTCGACACCCTTTGCGTCAACAGCATCCGGATGCTGGCCGTCGACGCCACCAACAAATCCAGGAGCGGTCACCCCGGTCTGCCCATGGGTGCTGCGCCGATGGGCTATGCCCTGTGGGACAAGTTTCTGCGCCATAACCCGAAGAATCCCCGCTGGTTCAACCGCGATCGCTTCGTGTTGTCGGCAGGCCACGGCTGCATGCTGCTCTATGCCCTGCTGCACCTGAGCGGCTACGACAGCGTCAGCCTGGACGACATCAAGAGCTTCCGCCAGTGGGGCTCCCGTACGCCCGGTCACCCCGAGACCTTCGAGACCCCCGGTGTCGAGGTGACTGCCGGGCCCCTGGGCGCCGGCATCTCCAACGCCGTGGGTCTGGCCATCGCCGAGGCGCATCTTGCCTCCAGGTTCAACAAGCCCGACTGCGAACTCGTCGATCACCACACCTACGTGATCATGGGGGACGGCTGTCATCAGGAGGGTGTTTCCAGTGAGGCCGCCTCGCTGGCAGGCCATCTGGGCCTGGGCAAGCTGATCGCCCTTTACGACGACAACCACATCACCATTGACGGCAAGACGGATCTCTCCTTCTCGGAGGACGTTCTGAAGCGCTACGAGGCCTACGGCTGGCATGTGCTGCATGTCGAGGACGGCAACACCGATGTGGATGGCATCGCCCGCGCCATCGCTGCGGCCAAGGCCGTGATCGATAAGCCCAGCCTGATCAAGGTCACCACCACCATCGGCTACGGCTCCCCCAACAAGGCCGACACCGCCGGCGTCCACGGTGCCCCCCTGGGTGAGGCGGAGGGCAGCCTGACCCGCGAGTCCCTCGGCTGGTCCTATGGGCCCTTCGAGGTGCCCCAGGCGTCCTACGACCATTTCCGCAAGGCAATCGAGCGTGGTGCCGCCGCCGAGGCCGAGTGGAACGCCGGCCTCGACCGCTACAGCGCCAGCTATCCCGCCGAGGCGGCAGTGTTCAAGCGGATGCTGCGCGGCGAGCTGCCGGAGGGCTGGGACAGGGATCTGCCCAGCTACAGCGCTGACGATGCCGGCCAGGCCACCCGCAAGCACTCTCAGCTCTGCCTGGCCGCCCTGGGCCCCAACCTGCCGGACCTGATCGGTGGCTCCGCCGACCTCACCCACTCCAACTACACCGACATCAAGGGCGAGACCGGGTCCTTCCAGAAGCACAGCCGCGAGAAACGCTACCTCCACTTCGGGGTGCGGGAGCACGCCATGGCCGCCATCCTCAACGGCATCGCCTACCACGACAGTGGCCTCATCCCCTATGGCGGCACCTTCCTCGTGTTCGCCGACTACATGCGTGGCTCCATGCGGCTCTCCGCTCTTTCGAGGCTGGGGGTGATCTACGTGCTGACCCACGACTCGATCGGTGTGGGTGAAGATGGTCCTACCCATCAGCCGATCGAAACCCTCTCCTCGCTGCGGGCCATGCCCAACATGCTGGTGATCCGTCCTGGTGATGGCAACGAGACCAGCGGTGCCTACAGGGTTGCGATCAACAACCGCAATCGCCCCACCGTCCTGGCCCTGAGCCGCCAGGGCATGGCCAACCAGGCCGGCTCCGCCGCCGACAACGTAGCCCTTGGTGGCTACATCCTCGAAGATTGCGACGGCACCCCCGAACTGATCCTGATCGGCACCGGCAGCGAGCTGGACCTCTGCGTTCAGGCCGCCAGGGCGCTCAGCGCTGAAGGACACAGGCTGCGGGTGGTGTCCATGCCCTGCGTGGAGCTTTTCGCAGAGCAAGCCGTCGACTATCGCGAGTCGGTTCTACCCGCTGCCGTGGGCAGACGCCTGGTGGTGGAAGCAGCCAGCGACTTTGGCTGGCACAGGTATATCGGCCTCGAAGGCGACAGTGTCACCATGGATGGTTTCGGTGCTTCAGCACCCGGCGGCGTCTGCATGGAGAAGTTCGGCTTCACCGTCGAGAACGTCACAGCGAAGGCCAGGGCACTGCTTGGCTGATCTGCGGTCCTTTGCTGGTGTCGTCAGGCACCAGCAAAG
>SRMO01000065.1:16941-48329 GCA_004768415.1 Aphanocapsa feldmannii 277cV
AACCGAGAGATGGAATTCCAGCAGATCATCACCAGCCTCGACAGCTTCTGGGCGGCCGAGGGCTGTGTGCTGCTCCAGCCCTACGACACGGAAAAGGGAGCGGCCACCATGAGTCCCCATACCTTTCTGCGAGCCATCGGTCCGGAGCCCTGGGCAGTGGCCTATCCCGAGCCCTGCCGTCGCCCCACCGACGGCCGCTATGGCGAGAACCCCAACCGGGCCCAGCACTATTTCCAGTACCAGGTGTTGATCAAGCCATCTCCCGATGGCATCCAGGAGACCTATCTACGTTCCCTGGAGGCCCTGGGCATCGAGCCGCGCCAGCACGACATCCGCTTTGTGGAAGACAACTGGGAATCACCGACCCTCGGTGCCTGGGGCGTGGGCTGGGAGGTCTGGCTGGATGGCATGGAGGTGACCCAATTCACCTATTTCCAGCAGTGCGGCGGTCTGGACTGTCGACCGGTCTCCATCGAGATCACCTATGGGATCGAGCGGTTGGCCCTGTATCTCCAGGACAGAGAGAACCTCTGGGATCTGGCCTGGAGCGACAGGCTCAGTTACGGCGACATCTGGCTGGCGGCGGAGCGGGAGCAGTGCATCTATAACTTCGAGGCCAGTGATGCCGAACGTCTGTTCGCTCTGTTCGGCATCTACGAGCAGGAGGCTGCCCAGCTCTGCGCACGCCGCTTGCCGGTACCTGCCCTTGACTGGGTGCTGAAGTGCAGCCACAGCTTCAACCTTCTCGATGCCCGTGGCGCCATATCGGTGACGGAGCGCACGCGCTACATCGGCCGCATCCGCAAGCTGGCCCGCCAGGTGGCCCAGGCCTGGCGGGCCGAACGGGAAGCACTGGGATATCCCCTGCTTGCCCGTGCCGCCGTTGTGGACCCCGGTGCCGAACCGCTTGCTGTCGCCTGACCTCAGCGACAGCAAGCGAGCAGTTCGATGAGCAGGGTGAGGATTCACATGCTTGTGCTCAACATGGCAGCGGCCGTGGTCAGCAACACCCGGCCAATTTCCAGGGCGCCGACAATGGCCAGACCGTACCAGAGGCGGGTGGACAGTTTCGGCACACCGTTGGCCCAGGCCCTGGAGGGAATGAGCGGAGCCCCTGCATGGCCCCCGGGTGCCCGGAGTGCGAGGGTGTCGCGCCAGTAGGCCTGGTAGCGAGGCAGTTCGATATTGAACGGCACATTCCCCACCGCCTGGCTGGGCAGCAGGCGGTTGCGCTGGTAGGGAACGGTGTCGTAGCCGAAGTTATCGAGGTATTCGGGTGAATCCAGCAAGGCATCGACAAAACCGGCAAGCCCGCGCTGGGCAACCACGATGGAGAGGGCGATGCGTTCCTTTTCGCCGTAGATCCCACGCCCCAGAAGACGCTGCACCAGATGTGTCACAACCTCGTAGTTGCTGTTGCATCGGTACACCCAGCGACTGAAACGTTCGGAGAGGGCCAGGCCACGGATGAAGTCCCGCACGGTGATCTGCCCGTTGCGCAGCTGAGACTCCAGGAAGGGGTCACGATCACTCCTGAAGGTGTGGAAGAAGAGTGTGCTGTAAGCGGCCTGGATCAGACCGTCCATTTCAGCATGGTCGAGCAGCTGGGAGCTGGTCCAGATGCGGCCGGAGTTGCCATTGCCAGGCTGAAAGTTGCCCACACGAGCGTTCTGGGTGGTAGGCGGATAACCCAGGGTCGGCAGTCCCATGGCAATCAAAGCAGCGAGCGTAGGTGATTCAACCTATTCAGAGAGGGCCGATGGGCCGCGGCGAAGCCGGGAACCCACACGTCTCTTAATGCACCACTCCCGATGCACCACAGACCTTCAAGCCCCAGCGTCGAAGCCTGCTCAGAGGCTGATGGGATAGGCCTCGCCGATGCCGTCGATGCCACTGACATCCTTCAGCAGGCCACTGGGGATCGGGTCGTCGATGCTCAGCACCATCACTGCATCACCGCGGACGATGCGGCGGCCAACCTGCATGCTGGCGATATTGACATTGTGCTCGCCCAGCAGGGAGCCAAGTTTGCCGATGATGCCCGGCATGTCACGGTGACGCGTGAACAGCATGTGCTGGGTGGGGGGCACATTGACGGGAAATTCGTCAATGGCGGTGACGCGGGGTTCGCCGTCGGCAAAGATCGCACCAGTGAGGGTGCGGGTTCCGCTGGAGCCCTTGCAGCGCACCCGCAGTGAGCCACCCGTGTAGTCCTTCGCGGCGCCATCCTTCACCTCCAACACATGGATGCCGCGCTCCCTCGCCTCCAGGCCGGCGTTGACGAAGTTGATGCTGTCGCCCAGAGCAGTGCTCAGAAGACCCTTGAGTGTGGCGGTGATCAGTGGCTGGCCGGGCTGGTTGGCCAGCTCGCCCTGCAGGCGCAGTTCCAGCTCCTGAATGCTGCCGCCGGCCAGCTGACCCACCAGGCTGCCCAGGGTCTCGGCCAGCTGCAGATGGGGCCTGAGCCGCTCCATCACCTCGTGGGTGAGGCCGGGGATGTTGACAGCGCTGCGAGCAGGCAGGCCCAGCAGCACATCACGGATCTGCTCGGCCACATCCACAGCGACATTTGCCTGGGCCTCCTCCGTGGATGCCCCCAGGTGGGGGGTGAGGATGAGGCCCTGGCCCACCATCCGCAGAGGGGAATCGGCCGCCAGTGGCTCCTCTGCAAAGACGTCGAGGGCGGCACCGGCGATGGTGCCATCGCTGATGGCGCGGGCCAGGGCGGCTTCATCGATCACCCCTCCCCGGGCGCAGTTCACCAGACGCGCCGTGGGTTTCATCATCCCCAGCAGGCGGTCATCGACCAGGTTGGTCGTGTCGGGGGTCCTGGGAATGTGAAGGGTGACGTAGTCGGCCTCCTGAAACAGGGCTTCCAGGTCCATCAGGCGCACCTGCAACTGCTGGGCCCGCTCATTGGAGATGAAGGGGTCGTAGGCCACCACGGTCATGCCCATGGCCTGGCAGACGTGGGCCACGTGGGAGCCGATCTTGCCCAGCCCCACCACGCCGAGAGTCTTCTTGTAGAGCTCGTTGCCCACGTACCTGCGCCGCTCCCAGCCACCAGCCCTGGTGCTGACGTGGGCCTGGGGGATGTGGCGGGAGGCTGCCATCATCATGGCCAGGGCATGCTCGGCGGCGGCGATGGTGTTGCCCTCCGGGGAGTTGACCACCAGCACCCCGCGCCTGGTGGCGGCCTGGATGTCGACGTTGTCGACGCCCACACCGGCGCGGCCGATGATCCTGAGCTTGCCTGCGGCATGAATCACAGACTCCGTCACCCTGGTGCCGGAACGGATCATCAGGGCGTCATAGTCGCCGATCAGGCCCAGCAGCTCCTGCTCTGAAAGCCCTGTGCGCACATCAACCTGGGCAACCTGCGAGAGGATGTCGATCCCCAGCTTGTCGATGGGGTCGGAAACCAGGGCCTTCGTCATGACTTGCGCGGGGCTGCCGCCGGTGCAGTGTAGTGAGAGCAGTGACTCGGTGGTTCCGGCTGGGAGCATGGCGATTGCAGTGGTGGTTCTTTCCAGGCAGCAGGAGCGCAGGAAGCTGCGCAATCAGCTCGAGGCGCTGGACATTCCGCTGCGGGAACTGGTTGATCTGGGGGCCGGTGGCACCCCCCTCGACAGCTTGGAGCGCCTCAATCCGCGGCTCCTGCAACAGCGCCGCCAGCGGCTGATGGCCAGCTGGCTCGTCCCGTTCGGCTTCCTTGCGGGGGTGACCTTCACCTTCATCACAGACCTCGACACCTTTGCCTTTGCCGGCACGATCGGCAGTCACCTGCTCGGTGGCCTGCTGGGCAGCCTCTCGGGCCTGCTGGGCAGCTTCGTCGCCTCCCAGAGTGTCAGTGGCGAGGAGGATGATCGCATCCGCCAGCTGATCAGCCGGGCCGACGAAGGCCTGCCCCTGCTCTACCTGCGCACGCAGCCAGGCCATGAGCTTCCCTGGAAGCTGCTGCAGCAGGCCGCGACCAGCAGCCTGGTCCGTCTCGACGACTGAGCCTGGACGGTGAGATCATGGCCGACCTCCGCGACACGTCCCATAGCAGGACCAATGTCTCCAGCGCCCCGGATTCCCTGGGCCAGGGGGTGGACGCTGTGCTGGCCTGCGCCGCCGCCGCTCTGCGCGACTGGTCCGTACGGGTCAGCGGTTTTGTCGATCCCCAGGTGCGGATCCTGGCGGAGCAGGAACTGCGGTGGCGGTCCGATCTCCATTGGCTGTGCTGGGGAGGCCTGTCCCACAGCGAGCGGCAGCGGTTGCTGATCGCCCACCGCGACCTGCCTCTGGAGCAGCGGGATGTGCCCCTGGCCCTGGCGGAGCTGCGCGGCAACTTCCTGTTCGATCCAGCCCAGTGGGATGACTTCGAAGCGGCCCTGCACGCTGTGGACCCCAGTGGCCACAGCTGGGGCGACCTGCAGTTGCTCGGGGATCGGGGCGCCCAGCTGATCCACGACCCGGCTGCCCTGGCGACGCTCAGGGAGGGGTGTCGTCAGGTGCGCAGTGTGGCGGTGGAACTGGTGCCGCTGCCCTGGGAGCAACTGCGCTTTCCGCAGCGGGGCGAGAAACGCTTCAGCACGGTGGAGGCCTCCTGTCGCCTGGATGCGGTGACCTCGGCAGGATTCGGTCTCTCCCGCAGCAAGCTGGTGGAGCAGGTGCGCGCCGGCTTGGTACGGGTGAACTGGTGCCCGGTCCACAGCCCCAGCCATCGGTTGAAACAAGGAGATCTGGTGAGCCTGCGGGGCAGGGGACAGCTGCTGCTGGAGAGCTGTGATCGAACCAGGCGGGACCGCTGGCGTCTACACTTGCTGCGGCGTTGAGCCTTGGCACATCTCAACGGGAAGCCTGCAGATCAACTGTCAGTGTTTCCAGCAGAGATAGGCTCCGGCACAGCCAAACCGGGCGATTAGCTCAGGGGTAGAGCACACCGTTGACATCGGTGGAGTCACTGGTTCAAATCCAGTATCGCCCATTATAAAATCCCTGCTGCTGCAAGGGAGTTGCAAGACAGGCTTCAAGGCCGTTCACAAGCTGGCCCAGAACAGCTGAAGAGCGCTCCATTGGCAGCCGTGATGGGCGGGCAGCATCGAGCCGCAGGGCGTGGCGGCAAGACCACGGACAGGAAGGTCCATTGGTGTCGCTAGGAAGCATGAGCCATTGAATCGACCACCTGCTCGATTGCTGTGATGTCCTCATCGGTGATCTTGGTCTGCATAGGACAGTGCTTGGGACCACACATGGAACAGAATTCGGCCTGCTTGTAGATATCGGCTGGCAGGGTTTCGTCATGATATTCGCGCGCCCGTTCAGGATCCAGGGAAAGGGCAAACTGTTTGTTCCAATCGAAGGCATAGCGGGCCCGGCTCAATTCGTCATCACGATCGCGTGCACCGGGGCGATGGCGAGCGATATCGGCTGCATGGGCGGCGATCTTGTAAGCGATCAAACCTTCACGCACGTCCTCGGCATTGGGCAAGCCGAGGTGTTCCTTCGGGGTCACGTAGCAGAGCATGGCGGTGCCGTGCCAACCGGCCATGGCCGCACCGATCGCACTGGTGATGTGGTCGTAACCAGGTGCTATGTCGGTAACCAGGGGGCCCAGCACGTAGAAGGGTGCCTCGTTGCATTCCTCCATCTGCTTCTTCACGTTGAACTCGATCTGATCCATGGGGACGTGGCCGGGACCTTCCACCATCACCTGCACATCGTGCTGCCAGGCCCAGCGTGTGAGCTCGCCGAGGGTCTTGAGCTCGGCCAGCTGGGCTGCATCGGATGCGTCGTGCTGACAACCGGGACGCAGGGAATCTCCCAACGAGAAGCTGCAATCATAGCGCTTGAAGATCTCGCAGATGTCGTCAAAGCGTGAGAAGAGAGGATTCTGCCTGTGGTGATAAAGCATCCACTGAGCCAGAATGCCACCGCCGCGGCTGACGATGCCTGTGACGCGACCCTTCAGCTTGGGCAGGTGCTCAATCAACAGACCGGCATGGATGGTCTGGTAGTCGACTCCTTGCTGGCAGTGTTTCTCGATGATGTGCAGAAAGTCGTCTTCCGCAAGTTTCTCGATCGAGCCATGGACACTCTCAAGGGCTTGATAGACAGGCACCGTGCCGATGGGCACGCAGGATGCATGGATGATCGCAGTGCGTACCGTGTCGAGATTGATGCCACCAGTGGAGAGATCCATCACCGTGTCTGCGCCATACTTCACCGCAAGCAGGAGCTTCTCAACCTCCTTGTCCAGATCAGAGGCGTTGGGAGACGCACCGATATTGGCATTCACCTTGCAGCTGGAAGCGATGCCGATACACATCGGCTCCAGGTTGGTGTGGTTGACATTGGCAGGAATAATCAGACGACCCCGTGCCACCTCCTCGCGGATCAGCGATTCAGGGAGGTTCTCCCGTTGGGCTACATAGGCCATTTCCTCTGTCACCAGGCCCTGACGGGCATAGTGCATCTGGGACACGTTGGCCTGGCCGATCCGGCGTTCAACCCAGGAAGTCCGCATGGATGTCAACCGCGGTGAAGTGGAGGGGAGATCACGCGGTCTGCACTTCCCTGCCCCATCAGCTGGCGCAGGTTCGGAGGGTGTGATCTCAGCCGAACGATCTGGCCGCCCGGCACCCCTAGTGGTGGAACAAGCCTAGCGTGGCATCAGCCGCCTGGAATCCGGCCCGGCCAGCGGCAGGTGTTTTCTGCCTCGACGCAACCATCGACGTGGGCAGGGCCCCCCGGAGGAGCGAGCGCCAGGAGCTTCGGCCGGGGAACGGTCCGACCTGCAGCGACGCCGCTGCACCGTGCCGGCAGCAGCCAGACCAGGGTTTACCCAGGCAGGTTCGGAACAATCGCCAAGGCAAACCCCGTCGACAGGCAACATCACTGACCGGGATCTGGGGCGAGTGCCGTGTGGCGAGGTTTTTCAGATCACACCTAAGGCGAGAAGGCTCTGCAAAACTCCAGATTGTTTCTCTGAGCCTGCCGAGATCCATGCCTCCTCAGGCCGCCAGTTCTTCTTCCTCGTCAGACTCCCGCTTGGCACGATGGGAAGCCAGATCGGCAGGGGCTTCAGCAGCCAGGCTGAAACGGATCGCCTTGAGCTCGGCGAGAATGTCATTCAGCAACTGCTGGGTGACATTGTGAGGGGAGTTGAGCACCTCGACAGTGACTTCCTTGATCCGCAGAACATCCTTGGCAAACCGTGCCACCTCGTTGGGATCGAATAGTAATGGCTCCTTCTGATCCTTGCGGTATTCGGAATTGAGTTTACGAGGATTGAAGGAAGGGTTGAGATTCTGGGAATCGGTGTTGGTGTAGCGATAGACAGAAGCCCTGGAACGGTTCAACGCCCGCTGCACCTCATCGATTCCGATGAGATTGGTGTTGCTCTCGTCAATCGCAACCATGGAACCCATCCGAGACGAATGCGTCTTGCAGTTGAGACCATAGCAGATGTTGCCGGGCTTTCCAGGGAGGCGTTTGCCCCACGGGGATCGGCAGCTGCCCCGTTCCGACGTCAGCGGGTCCTGCTCCCCCAGCACGTTGGCGTGAGCGACCGCTCCCGGACACGGCCACCCAGGCCCCTGTCCCCCGTGACCGCTCCGACCCCCTCCAGCAGGCCGGGGGAATGGCGCGATCCCGCCCAGGTGGACAAGATGCGCCGTGCTGGTCCGGTTCGATGCTGCGGGACCGGTCCCCGTCCCGGCCCCTACGCTGTCGCTTCGTTCCAGCTGGGCGATGCGGGCCTCGACACTGCTGCTTGTGACCCTTCGGGACGATCCGGCCGAAGCAGAGATCACATCCCACAAACTTCTGGTCCGGGCAGGCTTCATCCGCCGTATCGCCGCCGGTATCTACGCCTACCTGCCGCTGATGTGGCGGGTGCTGCGCAAGGTGCAGGCCATTGTGCGGGAGGAGATGGAGGCGGTGGATGCCATCGAGACCCTGCTGCCCCAGCTTCAGCCTGCCGATCTCTGGCAGCAGAGCGGACGCTGGAGCGCCTACACCGCCGGCGAGGGGATCATGTTCCACCTCAGCGACCGCCAGGGCCGCCAACTGGGCCTCGGCCCCACCCACGAAGAGGTGATCACCTGCCTCGCTGCCGAGCTGATTCGCTCCTATCGCCAGCTGCCGGTCTGCCTCTATCAGATGCAGACCAAATTCCGGGATGAGATCCGTCCTCGCTTCGGGATGATGCGGGGCCGTGAGTTCATCATGAAGGACGCCTACTCCTTCCATGGCGATGAAGCTGATCTGAAGGCGTACTACGCCCGCATGGATGGTGCCTACCGGCGCATCTTTCGGCGTTGCGGCCTGCGGACCCTTGCGGTGCAGGCCGACAGCGGTGCCATCGGCGGCTCTGCCAGCCAGGAATTCATGGTGGTGGCCGACGCCGGCGAAGATCTGGTGCTCATCAGCGGTGACGGCAGTTACGCCGCCAACCAGGAGCGTGCCGTGTCCCTGCCTTCCCAGGCAGTCCCCCTGGAGGATACCAAGCCCCGAAACGTCAGCACCCCCGGGCAGATGACCATCGAGGCGGTCTGTGGCGGCCACGGTCTCGATCCCACGCAGATGGTGAAGGTGCTGCTCCACCGCGCCCGCTTCGGTGATGGGCCCGATCAGCTGGTGCTGACTGCCTTGCGGGGCGACCAGGAGCTCAATGACACCAAGCTCGGCAATGCCGTGACCGCTGGTGCAGGGCGCGGCACCCTGCTGGATCTCGCTCTCCTGGACGGCGGCGACCTGGCGCTGCCCTTCGGTTTCCTGGGCCCGGACCTGGGCGATCCCGCAATCGCTGCCGCCACGGGGGTGGAGGGGCCGATCCTGCGTTTCCGGGATCACACCGCCGCGGCACTGCACACGTTTGTCTGTGGCGCCAACACAGTGGACACCCACCGCGTCTGCGACTGGGACACGCTGGCGCTGACCTGGCGAGACGGTGACTTTCGCAACGCCCAGCCGGGAGACCGCTGCCGCCACGATCCCACAACCGTGCTCGAGGCGGTGCGAGGCATCGAGGTGGGCCACATCTTCCAGCTGGGTTGTAAGTATTCCGAGGCTCTCGCGGCCCGCTTCAGTACTGCCGAGGGCGGCGAGGAAGCCCTCTGGATGGGCTGCTACGGCATCGGCATCTCGCGGCTGGCACAGGCGGCCATCGAGCAGCACCACGACGGTGATGGCATGGTGTGGCCCACAGCCATCGCCCCTTTCGAGGTGGTCGTGAGCGTGGCCAATGTGCAGCGGCCGGAGCAGCTGGCCCTGGGGGAACGGCTCTATGACCAGCTGCGACTGGCCGGTGTGGATGTCTTGCTGGACGACCGCCCCGAGCGGGCGGGGGTGAAGTTCAAGGATGCCGATCTGCTGGGCATTCCCTGGCGCGTGGTGGTGGGTCGTGGGGCCGCCAGGGAGCAGGTTGAGCTCAAGCCCCGCACCAGGCCCTGCCTGGATTGCACCGCCGCCGACCTGCTGGCCACGCTGCTGCCCCGCCTGGAGCGGGAACGTCAGGAAATGTCACTCAGCTGAGCCGCGGCCAATTCCCCCTGGCCTGGCCGCACGCCTGGTCCGGTCTCCTGGCGCCGTAGCATCACCTAAACGACGAGGCGTGATGCTTGCTCTGCTTGGCCGTCTTCTGGCCGCGGTTCTTGCCTTGGTGGTGACCCTCACCGCCTGTGGTGGCAGCGCCGACCTGAGTGGGAATTACGTGGATGACACCCTGGCGGTGATCGAGCGGCTGGAGACGGCCATCGCCGATCCGGTCGACTCGGCCGACCACAGCACTGTGGAGCAGGATGCCCGTGCACTGATCAATGATTACGTCTCGCGCTACCGGCGCGATGACCGCACCCGCAACCTAAGCAGCTTCACCACCATGCAGACCGAGCTCAACGCTCTTGCTGCCCAGTACTCCAGCTTCTCCAATCGGCCTGTTCCTGAGAAGCTCAGGGATCGCGTGGCCAAGGAGTTCAAGCAGGTGAAAGTCATCGTGGTGCGGGGAACCTGATCTCCTTAGCTTCTTTAAGAATTCCTGCAAGAGACTGACTGCGAGATTGTTAATGACTAAGCTTTATGGCAAACCTTCATGCACTTGAATCGTCTTGACAAGATTTCGTAGCATAAGAACTCCGATCATCACTCTGTCTGCATCTGCCTTGTTGAGCTTGGCAGTGTCAGCCCATGCTGCATGTGAGAGAGAGTACCGCGTCGCTACTAAAAAGACTCCCTGTTTGGAAAGTTCTTACAACAATAAAGGTGATATTTGGAATCAATTCAAGGGCAGTGAAGCCAAGGCACGCAACAAGTGCTCACAGTATGGCAAGATGGTCGTTAAGGTTGATCGTGTATGGGAAGAAGACTGGACATGGCATTTATCCAACGGCGAAGAGCGGAAGAAAAGCGGCTCAGCTAAGATCGATTCAATCACGTGCTGCAGAGATCTGAGTGATAAAGGATTGTGTGGGATAGATCCGTTTAGTGAGTAATTTCCAGGGCACCTCGAAAATTTCCTCTTAACTCGTTGGACAAGCACTGATAGGGAGCTTCTGGAAAACCTCATATTTTCCACGTTCTCTCGCCGAGATCTATTGCGCTACAAGGTCCGACTCTTGTGGCTTGGACCGATTTTCCAAGGCTTCCATAGCCTACACGAACCTTTGCAGCTACTGATCCTCCATGGCAACAGGCCATCCCGCAGGGCAGGTTTGCTTGATGTTTCGAGGCGCCCTTTCGCCTTTGCGCTTGCTGAGCTCTATTGCGGTGTAATGGCCAAGCTCCGGCTTCCGCAGGTTTCCCGGAGCCTCCTCGGCAAAAACCGGGATCGGTTGCTAAACGAGGCGGCGATGATGGGTCGGTTCCTGGAGACACTGATGGGGCTACGGAGCTGAAAGCGCTGCTCAGCGACGAGCCTGTCTTGGCAGATGGAACGTTGCTGCAGCCATCCAGCCCTGCCGAGCCACCGAGGCCACGTCCTGATGGACAACTGCAACGACTTGGTGGGGATGGCCGGGTGAGGCTGGCCGCTGGCCACGGCGAGCGGGAGGTGTTAAAGGAGATGGCCGCTGATCTGACCGGTGCGCACCGGAGACGATCGCTGCCGACAAGTGCTACGACACGAACGGGTTCGCCGCAGAGATGCGGTGTCTGGATGTGACATCCCGCGTAGCGCAACACACCAACCGCCCTGGTGGCTCCGCCATTGACAGACGCACCAGCCGCCATCAGGGCCACGCCAGATCGAGCCATGCCCCCCGCGGCTGTGTCATCGAATCGTCTCGCTTCGCTCCGCAACGCTCCGATCGTCTGAGAGACTAGCTTTTTGTGCTCACGGGCGGGTTTCGTCCGCAGCGTCTTTGGCGAACGTCGTCGTGATCGGCGCCCAATGGGGCGATGAAGGCAAAGGCAAGATCACCGATCTGCTCAGCAGCTCCGCCGACGTGGTGGTGCGCTACCAGGGCGGTGTCAACGCCGGCCACACCATCGTGGTGGATGGCAAGGAGCTGAAGCTGCATCTGATCCCCTCCGGCATCCTCTACGCCGATACCACCTGCCTGATCGGATCCGGCACCGTCGTCGATCCCGAGGAGCTGATCAAGGAACTCGACATGCTGCTGGAGAACGGCATCGACACCACCGGGCTGCAGCTGGCCTCCACTGCCCACGTGACCATGCCTTACCACTGCCTGCTGGATGAGGTGATGGAGGAGAAGCGTGGCGCCCGCAGGATCGGTACCACGGGCCGCGGCATCGGCCCAACCTATTCAGACAAGTCCGAACGCACCGGCATCCGTGTGCGGGATCTGCTGGATCCAACCCAGCTGCGGGATCGTCTCTGCGACGTGCTCGAGCTCAAGAACGAGATTCTGCAGAAAATCTACGCAGCCGAGCCCATCGATCCCGAGGTGGTCATCAGTGACTACCTCGCCTACGGCGAACGGCTGGCCCCCTACGTGGTGGACTGCACCCGCACCATCCACGCTGCCGCCAGGGACCGCAAGAATCTCCTCTTCGAAGGCGCCCAGGGCACGCTGCTCGATCTCGACCATGGCACCTATCCCTACGTCACCTCCTCCAATCCGGTCTCCGGTGGTGCCTGCATCGGTGCCGGCGTGGGGCCAACCCTGATCGACAGGGTGATCGGCGTGGCCAAGGCCTACACCACCCGGGTGGGCGAGGGTCCCTTCCCCACCGAACTGGAGGGCAGCGTCAACGAGCATCTCACCGACAAGGGCAAAGAGATCGGCACCACCACCGGCCGCCGCCGCCGCTGCGGTTGGTTCGATGCCGTCATCGGCCGCTATGCGGTGCAGGTGAACGGTATCGACTGCCTGGCGATCACCAAGCTCGACGTGCTCGATGAGCTGAGTGAGATCAAGGTGTGTGTTGCCTACGCCCTGGACGGCCAGCGCATCAACCACTTCCCCACCGATGCCGCTGCATTCGCCCGCTGCCGGCCCATCTACAGGACCATGCCGGGCTGGCGCAGCTCCACCTCCGACTGCCGCAGCCTGGAAGACCTGCCCCGGACGGCCCTGAGCTACCTCACCTACCTGGCCGACCTGATCGAGGCTCCCATCGCCATCGTGTCCCTCGGTCCCGATCGCGATCAGACGATTCTGGTCGAGGATCCCATCCACGGTCCCAAGCGCGGCTTGCTCAGCCACTGATAGCGATGGCTGAGAAAACCCTGGATGTGGTGGCCGTCGGCAACGCCATTGTCGATGTGCTGTGCGAGACCGACGACAGCTTCCTCAGTGCCCATGGCCTGCCCAAGGGGGGCATGACCCTGATCGACGAGGGCCAGGCCAAGGCCCTCTATGCCGCCATGCCGGCCGGCGTGGAGAGTTCCGGTGGTTCCGCCGCAAACACCATCGCCGGAATCGCTGCCCTCGGCGGCCGGGCCGGTTTCATCGGCCGGGTGCGCAATGACCAGCTGGGCAACATCTTCCGACACGACATCACGGCCATCGGTGCCACCTACACCACACCCGCCGTCAGCACCGGGCCCGCCACGGCCCGCTGTCTGATCCTGGTGAGCCCCGATGCGGAACGCACCATGTGCACCTATCTGGGAGCCTCGGTGCAACTGGATCGCACGGACCTGAATCCGGCCCTGGTGGGGCAGGCGAAGGTGCTCTATCTGGAGGGCTACCTCTGGGACAACCCCGCGGCCAGGCAGGCGTTCCTGGCCGCTGCCGAGATGGCCAGGACAGCCGGCACCAGGGTGGCCCTCAGCCTCTCCGATGGCTTCTGCGTCGATCGCCACCGCGAGAGTTTTCTGGAGCTGGTGGAACAGCACATCGACCTGCTGTTCGCCAACGAGGCCGAAATCACCTCTCTTTACAGAGTGGATGACTTCGAATCGGCGGTGGAGCGGCTGCGTGACCATTGTCCCCTGGCCGTGCTGACCCAGGGGGCACGGGGATCTGTGGTGCTGGGTCCCGACGGCGAGCGCCACCAGGTCGGCTGTGTCAGCTTCGGAGCGCTGCGGGACACCACCGGCGCCGGTGACCTCTATGCCGCCGGTTTCCTCCACGGCTACACCCGAGGCAAGTCCCTGGACCGCTGCGGTCAGCTCGGCGCCATCGCCGCCGGGGAAGTGGTGACCCACCTTGGCCCCAGGCCCCAGGCCGATTTACAGGCCCTGGTGGCCAGGTCCATCTGAGCAGCGGCAGCCAACGTCACGGCACCGTGGAGATCGGCCAGGCGGGTGAGCTGTGGGGCTCAGTGCCTCCGAGCCACGGACGCCCCTGTCCTGCCTGCTGTGCTCTGTGCTGCTACTGGGGCGCCTGCCCCGGCTCAGGAACTGGCTGGCTGTGATTCAGCGACCACCCAGGCGCCAAAGGCAGCGGCTGCGTCGACATCCAGGACCTCCAGGGCGGGCAGGTCGTAGCCGTGCAGCTCGGTGATGGCAGCCAGCAGGGCAGCCAGGCCCTCTGCCGTGGTCTTGAGCTGCAGCTGCACCTCCTGATCCCGACGCAGCTCACCCTTCC
Source organism: Aphanocapsa feldmannii 277cV (assembly GCA_004768415.1). Classification (GTDB taxonomy): domain Bacteria; phylum Cyanobacteriota; class Cyanobacteriia; order PCC-6307; family Cyanobiaceae; genus Aphanocapsa_A; species Aphanocapsa_A feldmannii. The sequence continues at coordinate 30,927 of SRMO01000065.1, forward strand.
AGTGATAGAGAGAGACGCAGGGCACCAGGCTGGCACAGGCCACCAGCCGCCGCCTGAGCAGATGGCGGGCCAGGGTGTCGGCTGCCTCCGCTGAGCCCTCGGTGGTGAGCACCAGCTTCAGTGGGACCATGGCGTCAGGTCTGTATCACGACCTCCCGAGCATGCAGTGTGCTGCGCAGGCGGTCAGCTCGCTGAGACCACAGCCCTGGAGATCATCGCCGGGTTCCCGCGGACGGCGCAGCAGCAGCAGGGGCAGGTGCAGCCTGCGGCAGGCCAGGCGCCAGGCAGCTTCGGTATGTCCGCCGCTCTGGCGACAGAGCACGGCCTCGCTGCCCCAGCGGCGGCAGAGGGCCTGTTCCAGCAGGCCGATCGTCTGAGCCTGGTCGTGACAGCGGGGCAGCAGCAGGGCAATCCGGGCACTGTCCAGCCCCAGGGCCAGAGCACTGCGAAGCGCCGTCGGGGTGGGAAGAATCCGTACCCAGGTGTGATCCACCTGGCGGCCTTGCAGCAGGAGGGGCAGGGCACGGATGCCGATGGCACTCAGCAGCCGTTGCCGGGGGAGCGGCGGTCGCTGTGTCCCCCAGCGCAGGATCCAGCGGTCGTTGAGCTGCGTCAGCTGGTCGACCCACAGCACCTGCTCGCCCTGTTGATCCCGCAGCAGCGGCCGCCGCAAGCGCAGGTAGGGAATCCCACTGGCCTGGCAGCCCTTCTGCAGCGCCGCTGTGATGCGGATGGCGAAGGGATGGGTGGCATCCACCACCAGAGCCGGAGGTGGCAGCAGGGGATCTGATGTTCCCCGCAACACCGACCCCAGGCCGTCCTCGTCCAGGGCGCCGATGGAACAGCGCAGCTGGCCACCGTCTTCGAGGTCCCGGTAGGGCCTGCGGGCCCGCTCGCTGACCAGCTGAACCCGCACAGGGATGCTCAGGCCGAGCAAGGCGATTGCCGCTGCCCGGCCTTCCGCCGTGCCGGCCACCAACCAGATCCAGGGACGCCTGTTCACGGTAGAAAGCCTGGACCGCAATCACTCGTGCCGTGAATCACTGCCTGCTGGAAGTGCAGGTTCTGGACGCACCCCAGCTGCGTTACACCCAGGACAACCAGATTCCCATAGCTGAGATGACTGTCCAGTTCGACGCTCTGCGAGCCGATGACCCCCCTGCCCAGCTCAGTGTGGTGGGTTGGGGCAACCTCGCCAGCGAACTGTCCGATCGTGCTCAGGTGGGTCAGCGCCTGCTGCTCGAGGGTCGCCTGCGCATGACCACCGTGTCCCGTCAGGACGGCAGCAAGGGGAAGAAGGCCGAGTTCAGCCTGGTCCGTCTCCACCACCTCGCCCCTGGCGCTGCGCCGCAGGCTGCTGCCAGGACCCAGGATGTCCGCAGCCCGGCGCCCCCTCCTCTGCGCAAGGCCCCGCCTGCGGCTGGCGAGGACAGTCCTGTGGGGGCTGCTGCTCCAGCCTGGAATGCCGCGCCGCTGGTGCCCGAACCGATGGAGCTGGATGACGATGAGATTCCGTTCTGACGCCAGCTGCCGGACCCGGCACCGTTGGCAGCTGCAGCAGCTCAGCCTGCCTGCTGCTCGCAGCGTTCCAGCAACGCTCCGAGTTCCCGCTCCAGGGCAGCCAGGTCCATGCGGAAGTCGGGCCAGGTGCCCGCGTCCAGCTGCCGCAGCAGCCAGCGACGGTCCTCCTGGAGCTGGGCAACCAGTTCGCTGTGGCTCGGCGTTGCCTCGGCCATGGTGCTGGACTGCTGTGATGGTGAGCTGGGACAAGGCCGGCAGAACTGGCAGCCAAGCTGCTCCATCCTGACGGCTCAGGGGAGAAGATGGCGCCATGACCGCCCTGCGTTCCCCCGGCAGCCTGGTCACCGTGGCCGGGGCCTCCCTCACGGTGTTCGGCGCCATTGCCTATGCCGCCGACCAGCCCGGCCTCAATCTGCTCGGCTTTTTCTATGGCATCCCGGTGCTGATCGGCGGGTTTGCGCTGAAGTCCTCCGAGTTGCCTCCGGTGCCCTGGATGGAGCCACCGACAGCCGAAACCCGCGCCCTGCGCAGCAGCGCCGCCACCGAGGTGCAACGCAAGCTGGTGGCTGAGCTGACCCGCTGGCGTTACGGCCAGGCTGCCCATCTGGAGGTGTCCCTGCAGGCCCTGAGGCTCTGGGACGAGGACGCACCCCCCAGGGTCGAGGGGCTGAGGGAGGGTGTTCTCGCCGGCGCTTACGCTCTCAGCCTGCGCATCGCACCCGGCAGGGGCGGCGCCGCCCCGTGGCATGAGCGTCGGGAACGGCTCGAACGCTTTTTCGGCCCCGACCTGCGCGTCACCGTGTCAGATGCCGAGGCTGACCGGATCGACCTGCTGCTGCTCCGCTGTTGATGGGTGAACTCGAACGGATACGCGTTGAACTGCTCAGCGAGGCGCTTCCCTACATCCAGCGCTTCTCCGGTCGCCGCGTGGTGATCAAGTATGGCGGTGCGGCGATGGTGAAGCAGGAGCTGCGGGATGCGGTCTTCCGCGATCTCACCCTGCTGGCCTGCGTGGGACTGCGGCCCCTGGTGATCCATGGCGGTGGCCCGGAGGTCAATCACTGGCTGTCGCGGCTGTCCATCGAGCCCAGGTTCCAGGACGGGCTGCGGGTCACCGACGCCGCCACCATGGATGTGGTGGAGATGGTGCTGGTCGGTCGGGTCAACAAGCGGATCGTGAACGGCATCAACGGTTGCGGTGGCCGCGCCGTCGGGCTCTGCGGCAGCGACGGAGGCCTGGTGGAAGCCCGCACTTACGGAGACGGATCCATCGGCCTGGTCGGGGAGGTGAAACGGGTGAATCCCGATCTGCTGGAGCCTCTGCTCGAACAGGGGTACATCCCTGTGATTTCCAGCGTCGCCGCCGATGAGGATGGTGTCGCTCACAACATCAATGCCGATACCGTGGCAGGGGAGCTGGCCGCCTGCCTCGGCGCCGAGAAGCTGCTGCTGCTGACCGATACCCCTGGCATCCTGCGGGACCGGCAGGACCCTGCCTCGCTGATCACCCAGCTGAATCTGCCTCAGGCCCGCGAACTGATCGCGACAGGGGTGGTGGCCGGCGGCATGGTGCCCAAGACCGAATGCTGTATCCGGGCCCTGGCCCAGGGGGTGGGAGCCGCCCACATCATTGATGGCCGGGTGCCCCATGCCCTGCTGCTGGAGATCTTCAGCAACCGCGGCATCGGCACCATGCTGCTGAGCAGCAGCCAGAGCTGAGAAGCGCTGTGGAACCGGCATGGGGCAGCCTCTCCCCGGACAGCATCCCTGACGGGGGCTGGGGCAGGTGGTGCGATGAGAGGTTATTCGGAGATTCCCCGAGACCTTGCCGCAACCCACCCCTTCTCAGCCGCCGTGCCAGGGCAACAGGCATCGAGGCGACGCGGCAACCACCGCCCATGACCCGCCTGGATTGCGGAGCGCTTTGGCCGAAGCCCAGCGCCGCATTGACCAGGGTGACTACAACCAGGCCCTGGCCTGCTGCGGGCCGCTCTGCGAGCGCATCGATGTGACGAGCCCGGAGGGGGGCGAGCTGCGTCTGCTGATGGCCACGGCTCACCAGGGCCTGGGTCAGACCCAGCAGGCCGTGGTCCACTGCCGTGCCTTGGGGCAGGCCGCTGATCCGCTGCTGCGCAGCCAGGCCAGGGAACTGCTGATGGTGCTGGAAGCCCCTGCCCTGCAGCGCCCCGAACGCTGGCGTCAAAGCCTGCCAGCAATCGAGGCAGACCCGCTGGAATGGGGAGCCGGCGCGGGACGCCGCCGGGAAGACCAGGCACAGCCGCAGCAAGGACCCCCAGTGGGCACTCCCCGTATCCCGTCAGCTTTCGTGTTGCTTGTTGCGTTGGTGCTGTTGGCCATGCTCGGCTGGATGGCCCGCTGAGTCGTCTCTGCCGGACACCCTCCGTTGGCTGCTCAGAGGTGCAACGGGTCGGGGTCGATGGTCAGGCTCACGCCCCGCGGCAGCAGGCTCCTCATGGTCTGCTCCGGCGGCAGTGGCAGCCTTTCCCCTGCCCCATCGGCACTGCCTACGTCAGGGCCATGGAGCAGCAGTTGCCAGCGGCTGCGTCCTGCCACCCGTGCCACAGGGGCCGGTGCGGGGCCGATCAGCATCCATCCGGATCCCTGCAGGTGCGAGGCGAGGCTCTGGCCCAGCAGCGTGGCCGCATTGGCGGTGGTGCTTGCCTTGCTGCCACAGAGTCTGAGCAGACAGGCACGGGCGAAGGGCACCAGGCCGTGCTGCCGCCGCAGCTCCATCTCCTCTCTCAGGAAACGGTCGTAACGCCCGTCCACCAGGGCCTGGATCACCCTGTGGTCGGGGCAGTGGGTCTGCACCACCACCTCCCCCAGCCGCTCCCCCCGGCCCGCCCGGCCCGCCAGTTGCAGCATCAACTGGAGCGCTTCCTCCTGTGCGCGCAGATCGGGGCGATAGAGCAGCCCATCGGCAGCCAGCACCGCTGCCAGGGTGACATTGGGCAGATCCATGCCCTTGGCCAGCATCTGGGTGCCCACCAGCACGTCCGCCTCACCGCGGGCGAAGCCCTCCAGCAACCGACGGTGGCTGTCCTTGCCCCGCGTGGAGTCGCGATCGAAGCGCAGCAGGCGCACCCCTTCCAGTTGCTCGGCCAGCACGTCCATCACCCGCTGGGTGCCGGTTCCAAAGGGTCTGAAGGCAGCGGAGCCACAGTGGCCGCAGCGGAGCGCGATGGCCTGGCGGTGATCGCACCAGTGGCAGCGCAGAAAGTCATGCCGCTCCTGACGATCCCGGTGCCGCAGACGATGCACCGTCAGGGGCACGTCGCAGTGGGGGCACATCACCGTCTCGCCGCAGCTACGGCAGTTGAGGAAGGGGCTGTAGCCACGCCGGGGCACCAGCAACACGGCCTGCTCCCCCCGTTCCCTCAGCCTGAGGATGCGGTCCCGCAAGGGGCGGCTGAGCACCTGCCAGGTCCCCCCCTTCAGCTCCTGGCGCATATCCACCACCCGCACAGGCGGCAGTGGCCTGGCGCCGATGCGCTGCTCCAGCCTCAGCAGGCCTGTTGCCGCAGGGCGGTTGCCCTCAGGCTGGCAGCGTCTCCAGCTCTCCAGGCTGGGGGTGGCGCTGCCCAGCAGCAGCCTGGCCCCAGCCTGCCGGACCCGTTCCCGGGCCACGCAGCGAGCGTGGTAGCAGGGCATGGGGCTCTCTTGCTTGTAGGAGTTGTCATGCTCCTCATCCATGACCAGCAGGCCCAGGTTCCGCAGGGGGAGAAACACCGCCGAGCGGGTGCCCACGACAATCCAGGGGCCGTCTGAACGGCAGCGCCGCCAGGCATCGAAGCGCTCCCCCTCGGACAAACCGCTGTGATGTGCCACCACCCGACTGCCCAGTCGCCGGCGGAAACGGTCCAGCAGCTGGGGTAACAGGCCGATCTCCGGCGTCAGCACCAGCACATCACGGCCTGCCTCCAGGGCTCGGCGGGCCAGCTCGAGGTAGACCTCGGTCTTGCCGGAGCCGGTCACACCCCAGAGCAGCCATTCCCCTCCTGCTGCGCCCCCATGCACTGCCTCCACGGCTCGCTGCTGGGCAGGGCCGAGGCTTGGGGCCAGATCTCCAGCAAGGGGTTGGGGCAGCCGCCACTGCTGCCGTGCCGTGATCGTGACCAGGCCCTTCCGCTCCAGGGCCCGCGCCACGGTCTGGCTGAGGCCGAGCCGTTGCAGCAGCGGACTGAGCCAGCCACTCGCCATGGTCGGGTTGGAACCCTCCGCGTTGGAACCCTCGCCAGCAGAGCCGGCGGGGGTCTGGAGTGGCTGATCCAGCAGGGCCTGCAGCAACTGTCGCTGGCGCTGCGGCAGGTCTGCGAGCGCCAGCGCGTCGGCTGCTGCGGTGGCCTCCAGCCAGAGGCGCTGTCGGGGCCGGGGGGGGGTGATGGTCTCGCTGCGTCGCGCCAGCAGACCAGGGGGCAGCGACGCCTTGAGCACCCTCACCAACGGAGTGTGGCTCTGTCTGGCCAGCCAGGTCAGCAGGGTCAGTTCCGACGGCCCCACTGCCTGGGGCAGGGTCACCGCCAGCAGGGGTTGCACCTTCTCGACCGGCAGGTCCGGCGGCAACTGGCACAGCCGGCGCACCACCAGGCCGCCCTGGAGCCTGCCACGCAGCCTCAGTCGCACCAGATCACCGGGCTGGGCAGCCACGTCAGCTGGATTGGCATAGGTGAAGCTGTGGTGATCAGGGCCGCTCTCCACCAGAACGTCCACCCAGGGATCCCTTGTCATCGCTGGCGTCCGGGGGCGCTCAAGCCAGGCCCGTCATTCTGGGTGTTGAGCGATGCGACAGGGTGGCAGGAAAGCCTGCCGGTGTCGGTTGCAACCTCTTCACGCATTCTTTAAAATGTTGGAACAGGCCCTTAGCGGCTGAACAGACGAGCGTCGGCAGCCGTTCGTCCAGGGACAAGAGACCAGGGCGCAGGTTTTCCTGCCCCAGCTCACGATTCAGCCCTGCAGTGACTGCCGTCCCGATGCCTCCCTTCCGGGGAGGCATACCAACCTCGTCTGCCCGTCTCAAGGCTTCACTCTCCCCATCGCCAAGCTGCAGCTGGCAGTCATCGCTCAGTGCCGTGTGCGCTCGCCTGGTCAGGTCATCGGTTCTGAGCCGTTTTCATGCGCCTGCCAGCTGATTGGAAGTGTTGTCCGAGCCGAATCGGTGAGCCCAGTCCCAACGCCCCTCTGATTCATGAGTCCTGCTGCTCAGAAGAAAGCGACCGAAGCGAAGGCTGAGTCTGTAGCCGGGGCGAATGATGGAGCCGCCAACAAGGTGAGCCCCGCCAAGGGAGTCAGCAAGGCCGCCAAGGCCGCTCCGGGCAAGAAGGCCGCCAAAGACTCCGGGCGGAAGAGCGGCAAGGGCAAGACAAGCGGCACCGCCAGGAAGACCACCAGGAAGACCACCAGCCCCTCCAAGGCGACCTCCAGCTCCACCGCCGCCAGGAAGAGCGCCAACAGGAGCAAGGAGAAAACTGCTGCCAGCCAGGCCACCGCCAGGAGCGATGCGGCCGAGGCCAGGGAGATGGAAGAGAGAAGAAAGATCGTCGCCAGGGCTGCGGCTGCCATCAAGCTGGGTCCGAAGGGCGTCTACACCGAGGATTCAATCCGGGTGTATCTGCAGGAGATCGGTCGTATCCGCCTGCTGCGTCCCGACGAGGAGATCGAACTGGCCCGCAAAATTGCGGACCTGCTTCAGCTCGAGGAACGGGCTGCCCAGTTCGAGGAGGATCAGAGCCACTACCCCTCGGTGAGGGAGTGGGCTGAACTGGTGCAGATGCCCTTCGTGCGCTTCCGCCGTCGGCTGATGCTCGGCCGTCGGGCCAAGGAAAAGATGGTGCAGTCCAACCTGCGACTGGTGGTGTCGATTGCCAAGAAGTACATGAATCGGGGCCTGTCCTTCCAGGACCTGATTCAGGAGGGCAGCCTCGGCCTCATCCGCGCCGCCGAGAAATTCGACCACGAAAAGGGTTACAAATTTTCCACCTACGCCACCTGGTGGATCCGCCAGGCCATCACCCGTGCCATCGCGGACCAGTCCCGCACCATTCGTCTGCCGGTGCACCTCTACGAGACCATCTCCCGCATCAAGAAGACCACGAAGGTGCTCAGCCAGGAGCTGGGCCGTAAACCCTCGGAAGAGGAGATTGCCGAGCGCATGGAGATGACGATCGAGAAGCTGCGCTTCATTGCCAAGTCAGCCCAGCTGCCCATTTCCCTGGAAACCCCCATCGGCAAGGAGGAGGACTCCCGCCTGGGCGACTTCATCGAGGCGGACATCGAGAACCCCGATCAGGATGTTGCCAAGAATCTGCTGCGAGAAGACCTTGAGAGCGTGCTGGCCACCCTCAGCCCCCGCGAGCGGGATGTGCTGCGTTTGCGCTATGGCCTGGATGACGGCCGCATGAAGACCCTGGAGGACATCGGTCAGATCTTTGATGTGACCCGTGAACGCATCCGCCAGATCGAAGCCAAGGCCCTGCGCAAGCTACGCCACCCCAACCGCAACGGCGTACTGAAGGAATACATCAAATGAGTGAAATTTGGATTCAGGGGTAGAGGTCGGAGTCTGTGTCCTCCTCCTTGAGCACTTCCAGGCAACGTGTGATGCACTCTCCGTCTTGCAGAGAGCATTCAGTGATGCAATGGAAGTAACTCTCCACTGCGTCCCAGGTTTCTGTGTGCTGTCTCATGGGCTGTTCAGCGGTGGTGCTTGGTCCGAATTCAGTGAGAATGCAAGGGGCTGGCCCCTTTCGTGGAGTCAGGCTATTGACAGCTCAGCAAAAATTACAAGCAAGATGAGTCTTCCTGCCTAGGGAAATGTTGCGAAGAATAAATCCCTAGGAGCTTGCTGAAAAACTCAGATCCCTTCTGGCACAAGGGATCTAGCCTGTTTTAAGCAGCCCTGCGAGGGGGAAAACATGGACTGAATTCTGGTCAGCATCGACCACTTTCTTGCCCATTGATCAAGTGCTGCACAAGCCCATATCCCTTGAATGAAATACGGTTCTGATGCCGCTGCCGGCTGTTTTGAAGGCTGCCTGGGGTGAGAGCCCTGCTGCTGAAGGCACGCTGGCTGATAGACACCTGCCTTGGTCGGGATGGAGACAGTGGCCGCGGGCCAATCCATCCAGGCGGCCCGACCGAGCCTCCCCAGGGCGATTGATCTCGCTGGGCAGAATTGGTGCAGTCCAGTTGGGGCGCCATGCTCAAGCGACTCGAGCAGGTCTCGGCCATCGTTGTGGCAGCGGGCCTGGCCATCGTCAGCTACTGGCTCTTCTTCAGCTGGGCGGATGGGGGAGGAGCCCGGCAGGTCCCTGTCCCGGATCAGCGGGAGCGGAGCGCAGAGCAGCTGATCGGTCCTCTGCATACCTGGCCCGGCAGGATGGCTGCGGGCGTCAACGGGAGGACGCCATGGCACGCCACGATGGGCCGGTGGACGCCAGGTCAGAGACCACCGCGGGCCTTCTCCACCCAGCGGCGTGTGTCGGGATCTGGAAGCTGTTGCACGAAGGCCTTGATCTCCTCCACAGAGAGATCGATCTGATGGCTGCGGCCCAGCTCCTGGATCCGGGCAATGGTGCCACTGAGATCGTTGAGAGCCTGACAAAAGAGACTGTTGACCAGCTCCTCATCGGAAGCAATTGTGGCGTAGAGCCTCTCGGCCTTGCTGGTCATCTCGGTTCCAGGAGCACCGCTGACAAGCTAGGGAACCTCTGGAAAACCTGCGCAAGCCGCAGATGGCCATTGCAGGGCAATTGGGTCTCAGCATGCACAAAGGCAGAATCAGAGATTGTCCGGAGTCTCCCCGGATCGGCTGAGAACAGAAGGGTGTCAAGGCCTGGCGTTTGCGACCAGGCCATGGCTGCCTTCCGTCCTGCTGCGGACTCCCCCTGTCAGCTCGGCGGTTGGCATCCCACCGGACGGCCGAACATGCCGTCGAGGTAGCAGCGGGTGACCTCACGGTTCCGCACGCCGTTCTGCTGCAGGAATCCCGCTAGGGCGCAGCTGATCAGGCGGTACTGATCCCAGCTCGGATGGGCCTCGATGAACTGCTGCATCGAGCTGAACAGCTCCTCCGGAAGTTCGGCCTGGATGCTCACGTTCAACGGACTCAAGAGTCTGATCCCCATCAAGACCTAACCAGTTCGCCACGTTTTCGCTGCCGCGTCAAAGCTGTTCAGACAGTGACCCTGCTGCCGGATCGGAGCGAGAAAGCCTGATGTCGACTGGCTTCTTCCGCCTTGCACGGAACCGGACAGGCAGGGTTGAGCTGGAGGCTGCCGATCGTCAAGCGGCAGTGCCGAGCAAACAGGACTTTCCCCAGGCTGCCAGCCACCGAGAAGGATGCCAGCGGGGGCTCTGTGGAAAACCACCCCGAACCATGGGGAGTCAGCGGCAAGTGGTGGGGAAAACAATGTCCCATAAGCCTTGCTGATCAATAGAAAGTCTTGTGGGTCCCATGGAAAGACTGTCGCTTCTACATCCCGTCCCTCTCCGGAACTGCGGCAGGGACCCTTGCCATTGCCTTACCCCGCTGGCCACAGCGTTCGTGCCCCATGGACAGTGCTGTCACTCTGATCGGCCGGACACAGCCCGGGCATCTCCAGCGGCGGATGGCTGGCATTGCGCTGTAGTGGCGACAGCGCACCGATGCCGCCACTGGGAGATAATCCAGGGACTACAAGCTCTTGACCGCCGATGGTGATGTCCCCCGGCAGTATCCAGGATGCCGTGCAGGAGTACTACGGCAGCACCCTCGCTGGTACACAGGATCTCCGCACCAGCGCCTGCTGTGATGCCGGTGCAGTACCCGCGTCGCTCAAGCCCCTGCTGGCGCGGATTCACCCGGAGGTGACGACTCGCTATTACGGCTGCGGACTGGTCAGTCCTCCCCTGTTGGAGGGAGCACGGGTGCTGGACCTGGGTTGCGGCACAGGAAGGGACGTGTATCTGCTGGCCCAGCTGGTGGGTGCCGGTGGTGAAGTGGTGGGTGTCGACATGACGCCTGAGCAGCTGGCCATAGCGCAAGCTCATCAGGCGTTTCATGCCGAGTGTTTCGGGTTCGCCAACACCCGTTTTCTCGAGGGCACGATTGAACGGCTGAAGGAGCTGCCTCTGCAGCCAGGCAGTTTCGATGTGATCATCTCCAACTGCGTCGTCAACCTCTCCACCGACAAGCTGGCGGTGTTGGAGGGGGTGAGGTACCTACTCAAGCCAGGCGGTGAGTTCCACTTCGCCGATGTCTATGCAGATCGGCGTGTACCGCCAGCGCTTCGCGAGGATCCAGTGCTCTACAACGAATGCCTCAGTGGTGCCCTCTACTGGAACGACTTCCTGCGCACGGCCGGCCAGGCCGGGTTTCGCGATCCACGCCTGCTCAGCGATCGCCCCCTGGAGGTCAGTGATCCTGAGCTGGCGGCCAGGCTTGGCGAGCTGCACTTCCACTCTGCAACCTACCGCCTCTTCAATCTGGAGACCCTCGAGGATGCTTGCGAGGACCACGGTCAGGCGGTGATCTACCGCGGCACCATTCCCGCTCACCACCATCACTACCGGCTCGACAAGCACCATCGCTTTGCCACTGGCGCTGTGGTGCCGGTCTGCGGTAATACCTGCAGGATGCTCGCCAACACCCGGCTGGCGCCTCACTTCGACTGCATCGGTGACTTCAGCCGTCATTTCGGTCTGTTCCCAGGCTGTGGCGGTGCCATGCCGTTCGATGCCGGGACGGCCGACGCTGTTGCGGCAGCTCAGCCTTCTTGCTGCTGAGACTCCCAGCTCTGCTCAGGGCCTGAAGAAGCTCTGGAAAGCCGGCAAAGCCGGCTTTCTTCAACCTCAGCTGCCCTCAAACCGTTCCAGGCGCATCTGCACGGAGGCGGCATGGCTATGGAGCCCCTCACTCTCGGCCAGGGTGATCACTGCTGGACCAGTAGCCAGAAAGGCAGCGCGATTGAAGTGGATCAGACTGGTGTGACGCATGAAGGTCTCCACCGACAGGGCGCTGGCAAAACGGGCTGTGCCACTCGTGGGCAGGGTGTGATTGGGGCCGGCAAGGTAATCGCCGACTGCCTCTGGGCTGTGGTGACCGAGGAAGATTGCGCCGGCCTGGCTGATGCGCTCCGCCAGGGGCTCCGGCTTCTCGACCAGCAGCTCGAGGTGTTCCGGTGAAAAATGGTCGGACAGTGCTGCAGCGGACTCGAGATCAGGCACCAACACCGCCAGGCCCCAGTCCGAGATGGCCCGCTCGCAGATCTCCCGGCGCGGGTGATCACGCAGCTGTCCTGCAATGGCTGCCAGCACATGCTGCAGCAGCTGCTCGGAGGTGGTGATCAAGATCGCCGCAGCCATCGGATCATGCTCGGCCTGGGCCAGGAGATCAGCAGCCAGCAGCTCCGCATCAGCGGTATGATCGGCAATTACGAGCACTTCGCTGGGACCTGCCAGGGAATCAATGGCGACCGTGCCGTAGACAGCCTTCTTGGCCAGGGTCACGTAGAGATTTCCAGGGCCGGAGATCACATCCACCCTTGGCAGGGTTGCGGTGCCGTAGGCCAGACCAGCCACCGCCTGGGCACCACCAACGCAAAAGACCTCATCCACTCCTGCGATGGCGGCAGCAGCCAGAACGGTGGAGTTGACCGTTCCGTCCGGGCCAGGAGGTGTCACCATCACCACCTGCCCGACTCCCGCCACTTTGGCGGGCACAGCATTCATCAGCACTGTGCTGGGGTAGGCAGCACGACCGCCGGGCACATAGAGACCGGCCCGCTCCATCGGCCGCCAGCGGCGTCCGAGCCACTCGCCATGGGTACCGGTATAGGCGATGTCTGCCGGCTTCTGGCAACGGTGAAACGCCTGGATGCGACGGTGGCACAGTTCGAGGGCATCCCGCAGCCTGGGCGGAAGCGAGGCCAGGGCTGTGTCCAGGGCTTTGCGGGGCACCCGCAGCTGTTCGGCCGTCAAGCGGAGATGGTCAAAACACGCGGTGTAGTGGAGCAGGGCCGCATCGCCTCGCTTGCGCACGTCGGCCAGAATGGCCTCGACCCTTGCCGCCTCTTCCTGGCGCTGGGCGCCCTGGGTGCGGGCTGCGATCTGTGCGAGCCATTCGGTCGCGACGCCGACGTCGCGAATGACTCGCATGCTTGCTCCCTGCGTCAAAGTCTTTCCAGCCGGTTGTGCACGCAAGGTCTGACGCTATCGCCGATCCGGTCCCGCCACGACGCGGTGGCCAAATCTTGCTGGCTTGTGGCTGGGGACGATGGTGGGTTTATGCTCTTCGATCGAGCTCAACCATTCCGTGGCGAACAACAAAGCAGCCTTGAAGCGCATTCAGATTGCAGAGCGGAACAGGCTCCGCAACCGCGTCTACAGGTCCGGCATGCGCACGCTGATGAAGCGCTGCTTCTCCGCCTGCGAGCACTACATCGCCGTCCCCGACGACGAGGCCCGCACACAGGTCACCAGCTCCATGGGCGCGGCCTTCAGCAAGATCGACAAGGCGGTGAAGAAGGGTGCTGTTCACCGCAATACCGGCGCCCATCAGAAGTCCCGCCTCAGTAGTGCCGTCAAGGCCGCCCTTGCGCACTCGGAAGCCTGACCGTACCGGCGGGGGATGGCTGGAGTTGTCCTGGACGACTTCAGGGCGCCTCGAACATCAAGTAACCTTGCCCTGTGGGACAGCCTGTCGCGTCGCCATGAAGGCACCAGCGGCTGCAAGGGATCGCGGAGATCAGCGAAACTGCTCCCATGAGAGGGAAGCGATTTTTCGAGGTGCCCTTCAGTGATCAGGTGGCAAGGAACGCGTTGAAATCCAGGCAGCCAGCACACCGCCCAGGAAACCGAACAGGTGGCCTTGCCAGGACACATCCGGCTCGGCTGGTAACACCCCGAACACCATGTTCCCAAATGCAATGGCGGTAATCAGCGAGAGGAGAACGGACGCGGCGCGGCGCTCGAACCAACCCAGCAACAGCAGGTCTCCCAGGTAGCCGAAGATCACCCCACTCGCTCCCACATGGCGGCTGAGATATCCCTGGCTGAAAGCCGGGGCAAAGAACCAGATGCCGAGGCCGGAGCAGATCGCGCCGACCAGGGTCACCCGCCAGAAATGCTGTCTGCCCCTGGTCAGCACAAGGCTACCCAGCAGCACAAAGGGAAGGCTGTTGGCCAGCAGGTGGTCGGTGCTGCCATGGATCAGCGGTGCGCTGAAGACATGCCAGAAGGGGGAACGGCTCGGCTGAACGCCAAGCTGAAGCAGACGTCCGTCCAGCAGCATGCCATTGAGGAGGTGCACAGCCCAGAGCACAGCCAGAAGCTGGAGCGGCAGAAGAAACGGACGCACACGTTGATGGCTCAATGCCACTGGCCTCAGGTTGTGCGGATCAGCTGCAGCACCTGAGGGCCCAGGCTGACACTGCGACGTTCGCAATCCAATCCCCGCAGAATCAGCTCAGCGGCCATCTTGAGATCGCCCAATTCGGCCGCATCCCGGGCACGGGCATGGAACTGATCAGCCTGCTGACGTAGCTCACCACGGCGTTGGTCAACGGAGGGTTTCGATTGAGCAGGTTGGGATAACATGGTCAGCTACACTAAGGTCGTCGTGGTCAGTTGGCAAATACCCAGTGGCACTGCTGAATTGAGGTGGTGCTATTTGTGAGCCCATTCGGTTGGATTATAACCAGAGCTCTCCCCCAGGCAAGCAGTCACGCATCCGCACCAGATCCATGGGGCTGGCTTCCGCCCCCGCCAACGGGTCTCCTGGACGAGTAGCCTCGGTGACGTTCTCGAGTGGGCACGAAGGGGACTTGCCGGGCCAGCCACCGGGCCCTGGCCAGTACGTCGGCGCTATAATCCCCTCCGGTGGTGCCCATGTCAAGCCATTGGGGATGGCGAACGCTGTCGATCCCCGCGTCATAGGCAGCCAGGGCGCCACGCAGCTGGTCCTCCGGCCTCCAGTCGGAGTGGCGCTGGCGCACTGCATCCAGGCCACGGCGCAGGATCCGGGCGGCCTGGTGGAGATGGGCCGGCCCACTGGGATCCTCGTTGGCCGCAAGGCGGTGGACGCGCTGGTCCACCTGCATCACCCCGAAGGCCCGACCACGCTCACCCCAACCGCCCGCATCCAGCAGCTGTCCGGCACGGGACTCCCGGCTGGCAATGGCGGCCAGCAGGGCCACCGGCAGATCAACGGCCCTGGCCGCCTGCCGCAGTGGCTCGGCAAACGCTTTCAGGCGAGGCCAGTCCCGCTCCGCCATGCGGGCTGAAGCCTCAGGCCCTGGAGGCAGGCGATCCCGGGCGGCGGTTCCGGACGATGCACCCTCGGTGCTCAGACCCAGCAGCACCGAATCCCAGGAACTGACATTGGCCTTGGCCATCGCTTCAGCAAGCCCCACATCCGGGATCCCACGCTCCCCCAGCACTGCCCGGGTGACGGGGCCCACGATGCCATCGGGTCTGAGGCCATGGCGCCACTGGAAACGCCGCACAGCCAAGGCCGTCATTGGACCGAAGCGGCCATCCACCTGCCCGGGCGCCAGTCCATGGTCTCGCGCCAGACCCGACTGCAACCAACGCACCTCAGGTCCGGACTGCAACGCCGCCGGGTTCCAGAAGAGCAGGCGCTCGAAACGTTCGCTCGAGGCAGGTCTCCTGTCGGTGGGAAAGCCGCCGGCAGGGCTGAGCAGCAGGGCATTTTCAGTGAGCGGACCGAAGCTGCCATCCAGCTCCAGGGACTGCTCGGGGCGATGGAAGTTCCAGAGCGCCTGGAAGGCACGGACGCTGAGATCAGTGTGGTGGTGCCAGTCGTTGACGGCGGTATAGACGAAGTGCCCCTGGTCGCGGGGACCAAGCCACTGCCAACCCTCGGCCTCCAGTGCCGTTCGCCAGAGGTCGAACACCGCCGTGTCGAGCGCCAGACCCAGCTCATCGGCACTGTGGCCGGGCCGGGCTGCCAGGTGCACATTCCCCTGCCCCCGCAGGCTCCAGCGATAGAGCAGATATTGCTGCACGAGGCTACGCCAGACGGAACGAACCGGCAGACGTCGACCCATCCGTGCCACCACCCTCGCCAGGGCATCCCGTGCCACAGGCTGACTGAAGGCGATCACCGCCGGGCTGCCCGTCCCATCGACAAGATGCTCGATTCCCACCAGAGCGTCAGGATCAAGCCACCGCAACCGGTCCAGGCACTGCAAGCTCAGGCCGCCCACTGTGGCCATGCTCGACAGGCAGGGGGATCCCCGGTCCAGGACATTTGCGACCGTGGCCAAGGCAACGGCAACAACGGATGACATGTCCAGCTTGGCCGAGGGGATCAGGTGCCGGGCTCCTGGCCGGACACTCCCAGTTCAGCAATGCGCTGGCGCAGTCTTTCGATCGCGGCGGAATCACCCTTGCCGAGGGCAATCGCCAGGGCAAACTCCAGCTTCTCAATCTGTTGCTCGGCCTCCGAGAAGGTTCGTACAGCGTGTCGAGAGGGGTCGTAGGCGACCTGTGCGCTTGCGATGGAGGCCGGGATGGAGTCTGCGGTTTCCATGACTTTCTTTCCATCTTGGCACCGTTGCCAACCCTTCTGCCTTTTCAACCATTGGCGAAGGGATGTTTCAACCGATTTGGATGACTCCTGTGGTCTCTGCCTCAGCCAGGCTGCACTTTGGCAGGAACAGCCAACTGACAACCACAACCAGGACATCCCAGGCAGCCGCACAACGCACGCTTCTGGATTCGAATCCCTTTCAGAGACCTGAGGCCAGAGGCTCGCTGGGAACTGCCTGACCACGTCCCTGGCCACCCCGGGCAGCCAATGCCTGCAAGGCCCCCTCGCGCATGGCCGCGCTGTCGACCTGCTGGCATCCGGACCAGATCCGCAGCGCCGCGGCGCCCTGTTGGACAAGCATCTCCAGACCGTCCTGGCCATCACAGCCGTGGGCGGTCGCCTGTTGCAGCAGCCGCGTGGGGCGGGGCACATAGATCAGGTCGTAGACGCAGCTGCCTGCCTGGAGGGCATCCAGGCAGCCGGGATCCAGGGGAGAACTGTCGTCGTCGGGGTGCATCCCGACGGGGGTGCAGTTGACCACCAGCGCCGCCTGCCTCAGCTGCCCCTGCAGCGCCTCCCAGGCCAGGCCTTCCAGACCGGGGGCCCAGCCGCGGCAGTGGCTCACGAAAGCACCGAGCCTGCGGACATTGCGGCCCGCCACCAGGATCCGCCGGCAACCCAGCTCCAGCACAGCAGCCACCACCGCTCTGGCGCTGCCGCCGTTTCCCAGGATCACCGCCGTGCCACCGCGAAAGCGTTCAGCGTCCGGGCGCAGTGGGGCGATGAAGCCCTCCACGTCGGTGTTGGTGCCCCCCCAGCGGCCATCGGTGAGGCGGTAGAGCGTGTTGACAGCGCCGATGCGCCGGGCCAGCGGGGTCACCTCCGCCAGCAGCGGCATCACAGCCTGCTTGTGGGGAATGGTGACGTTGACACCGATGGCACCGATGGCGTCGAGGCCGGTGAGGGCATCGCCGAGGCGATCCGCCGACACCGCCAGGGCCAGGTAGCACCAGTCCTTGCCAAGGGCAGCGATGCCGATGTTCTGCAGCACCGGTGAGAGGGAGTGGCGAACGGGCTGGCCGATCACCGCCAGCAAGCGGGTGGAGGCGCTGATCATCGGCATCCCGGAGCTGCCAAAGCCTGAAGGTACGGCAACTGTTCGGGAAACCCGCCTCGTCGATGCGGACCACAGCTGAGGAGGATGCAGCAGCTTTGAACGAACCGCCCACCGGTCCTGTGACGGCCTAACGCCTTCCTGGCTCGCCAGCGGTCCAAACGTCTTCGCGGACGCTCTTCACCCCCAACGAGTCAGGCACGCCATGGGCAAGGTC
>SRMO01000065.1:48582-50059 GCA_004768415.1 Aphanocapsa feldmannii 277cV
CCGCGGCGATGAGGTGAGCGCCGAATCCCAGGAAGTGGCCTACAGCGTCGACAAGGGCGGCGCCAAGTTGAAGGTGAAGTGCCCGGTTCTGAGCAAGGAGTTTGCCCCCGAGGAGATTTCCGCCCAGGTGCTGCGCAAGCTGGCCGATGATGCCGGCACCTACCTCGGCGAGAAGGTCAGCCAGGCTGTGGTGACTGTCCCCGCCTACTTCAACGATTCCCAGCGACAGGCCACCAAGGACGCCGGCAAGATCGCCGGCCTGGAGGTCCTGCGCATCATCAACGAGCCCACTGCTGCCGCCCTTGCCTACGGCCTCGACAAGAAGAGCAACGAGCGCATTCTCGTCTTCGATCTCGGTGGCGGCACCTTCGATGTGTCCGTGCTCGAGGTGGGTGACGGTGTCTTCGAAGTGCTGGCCACCAGTGGTGACACCCACCTGGGCGGCGACGACTTCGACAAGGCGATCGTCGATCACCTCGCCGACAGCTTCAGAGCCAACGAAGGCATCGATCTGCGTCAGGACAAGCAGGCCCTGCAGCGTCTCACCGAGGCAGCCGAGAAGGCCAAGATCGAGCTCTCCAGTGCCACCCAGAGCGAGATCAACCTGCCGTTCATCACGGCGACACCGGAAGGCCCCAAGCATCTCGATCTGAGCCTCACCCGCGCCAAGTTCGAGGAGATCGCCTCCAGCCTGATCACCCGTTGCCGCGTGCCCGTGGAACAGGCCCTCAAGGACGCGAAGCTCTCCACCTCCGAGATCGACGAAGTGGTGATGGTGGGTGGTTCCATCCGGATTCCCGCCGTCAAGGATCTGGTCAAGCAGGTCACCGGCAAGGAGCCCAACCAGTCGGTCAACCCCGATGAGGTGGTCGCCATCGGCGCCGCCATCCAGGGCGGTGTGCTCGCCGGTGAGGTGAAGGACATCCTTCTGCTGGACGTCACGCCCCTGTCCCTGGGGGTGGAAACCCTGGGTGGCGTGATGACGAAGATGATCACCCGCAACACGACGGTTCCCACCAAGAAAGCAGAGACCTACTCCACCGCAGTGGATGGCCAGACCAATGTGGAGATCCACGTGCTCCAGGGTGAGCGGGAGATGGCTGCCGACAACAAGAGCCTGGGCACCTTCCGCCTCGATGGCATCCCCCCTGCTCCCCGGGGCGTGCCCCAGATCGAAGTGACCTTCGACATCGACGCCAACGGCATCCTCAGCGTCACCGCCAAGGACAAGGGCAGCGGCAAGGAGCAGACCATCTCCATCACCGGGGCTTCCACCCTCAGCGATGCCGAAGTGGATCGGATGGTGAAGGATGCCGAGTCCAACGCCAGCACAGACAAGCAGAAGCGAGAGCGGATCGACCTGAAGAACCAGGCCGAAACCCTCGTCTACCAGGCGGACAAGCAGCTGGAGGAGCTGGGCGACAAGGTCAAGGCGGAAGACAAGGCGACAATCGAGGGATTCACCAACACGCTGAAG
>SRMO01000065.1:50069-50982 GCA_004768415.1 Aphanocapsa feldmannii 277cV
AATCCACCCTGGAAAAGCTGCAGCAGGCCCTCTACACCGCCGGCGCCTCGGTGTACCAGCAGCAGGCCGGCGCCACTGCTGATGATGCCAAGACTGCAGCCCCTGGCGATGCCGCCGCCTCCAGCACTGCCGGTGACGACGTCATCGACGCGGAATTCACCGAGTCGAAGTGATCCTGGCAGCAGAGCTCCTCTGCAGCGGCTGAGCCCATCAGGACAACAGGGCAGCAGGTGGGGGGCTTTCCTTGCCCCCCTTCTTTGTGATGGCCCTGCTGCCTCAACCCCGCTCGAGGGCCTCAGCCAGCCACAGGGCCGTGGCCGGTGCCAGCAGCGTGCCGTTGCGGTAATGCCCCAGAGCCAGCCAAAGCCCAGTGGCCACCTGTTCCAGAACCGGTGCTGGCCGGCCGATCGGTCTGGGCCTCAGGCCCTGCCAGCGACGCATCAGCTCGGCACCCTGCAGCCATGGAGGTGCAGCGCCCCCCAGTCCGAGCAGCTGTTCGAAGGCTGAGCCACTGGCCTGTTCTCCGGGTTCCAACGTGGCGCCGATCCAGAGATGTCCGGGCGCCCGGGGAATCAGATTGACCCCACGCCACATCCAGGCATGCTCCAGCGGTGCAGGGCTGCGCAACCGCAGTTCGGCAGCCTGGCCCAGCACTGGCTCCAGTTGCAGTGCGGGGTTCAGGTCGAGTCCGCTCCGCTGGAGCAGGGCCGGTCCACCCAGACCATTGCAGAGCAGCACCGCTTCGCAGTCCTGCTGACTGCCGTTGGCTCCCTGCAGCCGCCAGCCCCCTGCCGGCCGGGCTGCCAGGGCCGTCACCTGCTCCCGCCAGCGCACGAGCCCCCGGGCGAGGGCGCTGCGCCCCAGGGCCTCGATGAGCGAGCCAGGGTCCACCTGGCCGTCGTGGGGGGTGTGG
>SRMO01000065.1:51027-55159 GCA_004768415.1 Aphanocapsa feldmannii 277cV
GAGCAGCCCCAGCAGGCCATCGTCCCAGGCGAGCCAGGGACAGGACCTGCGGGCCACAGCCCCGGCCTGCCAGGTGAGCGTGATGGCCTGCTTGCGGCGCAACACCACCAGCTGCTGAAGCCGTTCCGCCAGGCCCTGATCGTGCACAGCCAGGGTGAGACCCCAGCGGTGGGGCAAGTGGTGGCCCTCGGCCTGGAGCAGGGGCAGCCACTGCCGGTAGGCGGCGATCGAGCGCTTCCTCAGACGCCAGCCACGACCGGACCCGGTCTGGCTGCAATGGCCCATCAGCACCCCCAGGGCCGCCAGGCTGGCGGTCCGGGCCGCAGTCCCGGGGTCGTACAACGCGACCCGGTGGCCGCGGCAGCTCAACAACCAGGCCACCGTGCTGCCCACGGCACCGCCCCCCACAACGCAGACGTGGCGAGGGGAGGTTGGGGAACTCACACGGGAGACATCACCGGATTCAGGCCTGGTCCTCAGCTGAACGGTCAGGCAGCGGGGCCGCCGAAGCTTCCGACGTTGGCACCGCTGGCAGCGTAGGCGCAGGACCGTAGACGGAGAGCGACGTTTCCGGCTGGACACCCTCGGCAGGCTTGGCCCCATCGGGAATCGCCTGATAGAAGCCGAGGAAGCCGACCACAAGCTTGGCGAATTCACGGCGGCTGGCGGAGCCATCCTCGAGCCGGGCGGCCTCGTCGAGGGCGGCCATGTGTTGCTTGAGCTCGTTCATCGCAGCCCTGGCCTCGACCCGCTGGCCCTTGGGAAGCTGCTGGGTGATGAGCATGGTCTGACGACCCACTTCGCCCATGGGGCCGTGGATCAGGTTGCGGATATAGGTCCAGTCGTCGTTGCGCACCAGGGTGCCCAGATCATCCAGGCGATCACGGGAGCGTTGGAAACCTTCGGCCTGGGTCTGGATCGAGGCGATGTCGTCGGCTGAAAGCACAGCGGCGGAGCTGCTGCTGCCGCAGGCCGCAAGTGAGAACGAGAGCACCGCAACAAGGCAGATCAGGGCGAAACGCTGCAGCAGGGACTTCAGGGCCAGGACCATGGCGAGGACGGGGACTTGCGCTGGGAATGTACCTGTGATCCGCAGCCTGCGGCAGGAGCTTCATCATGGTTGGTTGTTGCGGGGCAGGTGGCTCCGCCGCCCCTCTGCCGCACCCTTGCCGATGGCATCCCCTACCCGATCCGCACCGGCCTGGGCCGATTCCGGCCAGGGGCTGGGGCAGCTGATTGCCTGGCTGGTCCGTGTCCGGCCCCTGCAACATCTGCTGTTCTCCCAGGCCCGCCAGCTGATCATCCGTACGGCAGAGCGCAACGGCATTCCCTGGCGACGGCGCCGCCAGGAGCTGCTGGCGGCAGCCAGGCCCCTGCTCGAAGCCAGCCGCGATCCTGCGGTACAGCCGCCCGGCTACTACCTGGCCCGCTTCCATGCCTATGAGCAGGGCAATCTCTGCTGGCAGGCCGCGGCAGAGGCGGAGCAGGCCACCGACGCGATGGCCCTGCGGGTCTGGCCAGAAGAAAAGCTGCAACCCGCCGTTGCCCAGCGGCGTCTGCGGGAGGCCATCTTCGCGCTGATCGAGCCCAGCCTCGCCAGCCCGCTGCGGGAGGTGCTCGATCTGGGCTGCTCCGTGGGGGTGAGCACCCAGGCACTGGCGGGCTGGTTGCGGCGACGTCAGGAGGGTGGCGGGGAGCAGCCACCACGGGTGCGGGGTCTGGACCTTTCAGCCCACATGCTGGCGGTGGCGCGGGTGCGCGATGGCCAGGGTCTCGTGGATGGCTGGATCCACGCCCGCGCCGAGGACACGGGGCTGCCCAGCGGCAGCATCGATCTGATCACCCTGCAGTTCGTCTGCCACGAGTTGCCCCAGGTGGCCACCCATGGGGTCCTTGCCGAGGCAGCGCGACTGCTCAGACCGGGGGGGGTGCTGGCGATGGTGGACCAGGACCCCGGCTCGGCGGTGCTCCAACGTCTGCCAGCCCCTGTGGCCACCCTTCTGAAGAGCACCGAGCCCTACATCGAGGCGTACTTCCGGCTCGACATGGCTGCTGCCCTGGAAGCCGCAGGCTTCCGACAGCTGCGTGCTGCGGCCTGTGATCCCCGCCATCGGGTGATGGTGGTCAACCGTCAGTGAAGAGCGACACCGCAGTGATGCCGTGCCGGACGGTCCGCTTCATGGCTGCCCCTGCAGCCGATCGGCCACACCTCGTCGCAGCCGATCCGCCGCCGCCAGGCAGGCCCGCCGCGTGATGGCCATTTCCGTGAGCGTGGGGCTCTGCCAGCCGGAACTGACCCAGCAGGCCCCGTCGGTAACCAGCAGATTGGGGGCCTGCCAGTGCTGATTGAAGGGGTTCAGCACACCCTCCCGGGGGCTGGCCGCCATGGCAGCGCCACCCACCTCATGGATGTAGTAACCCGGCGGGGCCCCGCCGGCATGGCGCCGCTCGAAGTCCCGCACCAGCCCTCTCACCAGGGGCATGTGGAAGAGCTCGGAGAGTCCCATGCAGTGACCACCGCAGAGGCCGACAATCGCCTCGATGTGGCCAGCGATGTGGCGCAACATCGCCCGTTCGTTGTCGCCCCAGCTGCAGCTGATGCGGGCGGCAGGAATGCCCCAGCGGTCCCGCTGGCAGGGATCCAGGTTCACCTGGTTGTCGTCCCGGGCCAGCACCTCCCCATGGCCGATCAGAAAGCCGATGGCCCCTCGGCCAACCCTGCGCAGGATGCCCGGCGGATCGAAGCGCTGGGCTGCCCCCCAGAGGCCGTAGCCCCGGAGAAAGCCACAGTGCTCTTCCTCCAGCTGGCAGCTGGAGGGAATGAAGAAGCTCTGTGCGCCGGACAGGGGCTGCGCCGGGCTGCCGACGGCCACACCCGGCAGGTGGAAGAAGCGGCTGAGGGAGAGGTGGTCCATCAGGCCCTTGCCGAGACGGCCATAGGGGTCGGCAAGGCGGTTCTGCCGCGGTGCTCCGGCGGAATTCAGCAGGATTCTCACGCTTTCGATCGTCGAGGCACAGAGCACCACCAGCCGAGCATCCAGCCTGTGCCGGCGGCCGCTGTGCCGTTCGACATAGGCCACCCCGACGGCAGCATCGGCACTGGCGTTCATGCGCACATGGCTCACCACCGCATCGGCCATCAAGTGCACCCGACCGCTGGCCAGGGCGACCGCCAGGGCTCCCCCCTGGCTGCAGGAGCGGGGCCAGGGATTGGCTGCCTCGCTGTTGGCTTCAAGGGCAAAACCACGGGAGTGGATCAGCCGGTCCTGGGGCCGGTACCGCGCCAGTCGCTCCCGGATGAAGTCCTCGGCCGCTGTGAAGGGGCTGGCTGGCCGGTAGTGGCCATCAGGAAGCTGCGCCAGGCCGTCGGCCTCACCGCGCACGCCGTGGAAGCGCTCCAGGGCTGTGTAGTGGGGATCCAGGTCGGCATGGCGGATGGGCCAGTTACGTCCATGGCCGTCACGGGCGGCGGCGGCGAAGTCGTGGTCGGAGAGCCGCAGGGTGATGCCGCCCCAGGTGAGGCTCTTCCCCCCCACCTGGCGCCCCCGGATCCACTGGAAGGGTTTGCCGACTGGGGTGGTGTAGGGGTTGTCCGGCTCATCGACGAACAGGTCGGGGTTGGCTTTCCAGTAGCCGGGATGGCCTGCCTGAACGCTCTGGCGCCTTGTGACAACCAGGTTGCGCAGACGCTTGATCATGTTCAGCGGCTCACTGCCGAAGGCAGCCGCCCGGGACAGATCCGGGCCGGCATCCAGCACTGCCACATGCAACCCCTGCTGCGCCAGGGTCATGGCGGCAACGCCACCGTTGGCGCCAGACCCCACCACCACCGCATCGAAGCCGGCGCTGCAGGCACTGCCTGGCAGTGGACCGATCGTCTGCGGCGGCTGATCCAAGGGGGCTGGCCAGGTTCTGCTCCTTAAATTCAAGCCCTGCACCGGTTGATCCGCGGTGATGGCTCCCAGCAGCGTGATCCTGCAGCTGATCTGTCCCGACCGATCAGGGCTCGTCAGTGAACTGTCCGGGTGGGTGGCTGCCAATGGCGGCAACATTCGCCATGCGGACCATCACAACGATGCCCGGGCGGGCCTGTTCCTCAGCCGGATCGAATGGGGTGTCGAAGGGTTCGGCC
>SRMO01000065.1:55260-55862 GCA_004768415.1 Aphanocapsa feldmannii 277cV
GGTGGGCCCTGCACTTCTCCGATGAGATCCCCCGGGTGGCGATCTTCGTGAGCAAGCAGGACCACTGCCTGCTGGATCTGCTCTGGCGGGTGAAATCCGGTGAGCTGCCGATGCGGGTCCCCCTGGTGATCGGCAATCATCCGGATCTGGCGGCGGTGGCCCATGGCTTCGGCAGCCGCTTCGAGCATGTGCCCGTCAGTCGCGACACCAAACCACAGGCAGAGGCCCGTCAACTGCAACTGTTGAGGGAGAACGGCATCGAGCTGGTGGTGCTGGCCAAGTACATGCAGGTGCTCTCTCCCGACTTCCTGGCCGGTTTCCCTGCGGTGATCAACATTCACCACTCCTTTCTGCCGGCCTTCATCGGCGCGCAGCCCTATCACCAGGCCTGGGAGCGGGGCGTGAAGCTGATCGGCGCCACGGCCCACTTCGTCAGCGAAGATCTGGATGCAGGCCCGATCATCGAGCAGGCCACGGTCCATGTCAGCCATCGGGACGAGGTGGAGGATCTGATCCGCAAGGGCCGTGACATGGAGCGTCTGGCCCTCTCCCGCGCTCTGCGGCTGCACCTCCATCGTCAGGTGATGGTCTACGGCCGTCGC
>SRMO01000065.1:55965-60400 GCA_004768415.1 Aphanocapsa feldmannii 277cV
ATGCTCCGCGTCCCGTCAGCGCATCCCCACTGGGCTGGCGCTGTCTGCAGCTGGCCTGGCTGGTCCTGCCCAGCAGTGCGCTGATCGCAGGCCTGCTGTGCATCACCGGCTTCGCCTGTGCCACCCGGCTGCAGTGGAGGGCCTGTTGGAACGACTGGCTCAACTGCCTGATCCTGCTGGTCAGCCTGCTGATGGTGCTCAGCTGCACTGTTGCCAGCAGCGGAGGGCTGGCCTGGCTGGGGCTGGTCAACTGGCTGCCCTTCTTCTGGGGCTTCTGGTGCTGGCAGACCTATCTGACCACGGCGGCGGCCCGTCGCCGCTGTGGTCAGATGCTGCTGGCCGGCACGGTGCCAGTGCTGATCACCGGCCTCGGTCAGATGGGACTGGGCTGGGCCGGTCCATGGTCGCTGCTGGGGGGTGCTGTGATCTGGTTTGTGGATGCCGCCGGCCAGCCCGATGGCCGCCTTTCAGGCTTGTTCGACTACGCCAATATCGCCGCCGCCTGGTTGTTGCTGAGCTGGCCCTTCGTGCTGGCCGGTCTGTTGGCGCCTTGCCTGAACCGCAGCCAGCGTGGCCTGGCTTTTCTGCTGGTGACGGCCCAGGCTGCGGCGCTGGTCCTGACCGCGTCCCGCAATGCCTGGATGCTGGCAGTGGCAGCCCTGCCGCTGCTGCTCGGGCCCGGCAGCTGGGTTTGGTTGCTGCCACTGCTGGGGGCACTCCTGCTTCCGGTTCTGCTGGCGGTGCTGCCGGGTGTTTCGGATCTCCTGCAGGAGCCCGCCAGAACCCTGGTTCCGGATGCCATCTGGGAGCGGCTGAGTGATGCCGATGTCCATCGCAACCTGGCCTCGACCCGTCTCGGTCAGTGGGCGACAGCACTGGAACTGATCGCGCAGAGGCCATGGTGGGGCTGGGGTGCCCAGGCCTTCGGGCCGACCTACCTGGCACTCACCGGGGCGCATCATCCCCATCCCCACAACCTGCCCATCGACCTTGGCTTCACCTGGGGTCTGCCCGCCACACTCCTGCTCCTGGCTCTGGCCTTCCGGGTGGTGTTCAAGGCGTTGGCCTGCGGCATCCTCAGGGCCGCACTGTGGGACCGTGCCTGGTTTACCGCTTTCGCTGTGCTGCTGCTGATGCACGCCACGGACCTCCCCTACTTCGATGCACGCATCAACCTCGCTGGCTGGCTTCTGCTGGCCGGCTTGCGGGCCTATGCCCTGGCTGGTCCGGCAGGCTCCGAGGAGGCTGCGTAGCGCTCCGGATCTCCGGCGTTGTCGAAGGCATCCTGGCGGTGCCGGATCAGGGTTGTCTTCGGCAGGGGGCCCTGAAGGTGGTCCCAGGGCAGCACACGATCCAGACTCCAGCTGCCGTGGATCACGTCATCCCAGGCGGGGAGTGCCTCGCGCTGGTCCCGGTAGGCCTTCTTCCAGCCCCCCAGGGAGTCCTGGGACCCCCGTACACGCTCGATCACCGGGGCCAGGCGTCGGTCACTGCGGGAGATCAGGGCCTGGATCACGCTCCAGCCATAGCTCTCAGGCCGCAGGTCGATGCCCCTGGGCCTGAGGCGCTTCGCCAGCAACCTCAGGCGCTTCCCCGCCTCGGGCCGCACCCCATGCCATTGGAGCGGTGTGTGGGCCTTGGGCACAAAGGTGCTCACCCCCAGGGTGAGGCGCAGGCCCCGGATCTGTTTCCCGAGCTTGAGCAGGGTCTCGGCAGTGACCTCGATGTCGTCGTCGTCTTCGCTGGGCAAGCCGGCCATGCCATAGAGCTTCATGGCACTGAGTCCCCCTGCCCTGGCATGGCTGGCAGCCGCCATGATCGCCTCGTCGTCGAGCTTCTTGTTGACGAAGCGACGCATGCGGGGGCTGCCGCTCTCGATGGCAATGGTGATGGATCTGCTGCCGCGCTTGCTGAGGATCCTCGCCAGCTCCTCGGTCATCGTGGCCGCCCGCACCGAACTCAGGCTGAGCCGAATCCCGTCAAAGCGATCCTGGTCAAGCCAGCGCAGCAGCTCGTCGAACTGAGGATGCTGGGTGACCGACGCACCAAGCAGGCCAAGTCGATCGGTGACCTCGAGCCCATGTTCCACCGCTGGAATCAGCCCGTCGTCAAGGGAGGCCGTGCGAAACGGGAGGTTGAGGTAGCTGGCCAGGCAGAAGCGACAGAGTTCCGGGCAGCTGCGCACCACCTCCACCATGTGAATCCCCGGCCATGCCGACTCCGGGGTGATCACCGTGCTGGCGCTGAGGGTGTTGCCACGCCAGGTCTGCTTGGCGATGGTGGCGGGCACCTCGGCATCGATGGGCTCGGTGCCCAGCAGCTGCCCGTCACTGCCGTAGCGGGGCAGGTAGAGGCCTGGCACGTAGATGCCTGGCACCAGCGCCAGCCGGCGCAGCCGTTGGTCCCGTGGCAGGTCGCGGCTGGCTTTGAGTGCATCGATGAAGGCAGGCAGCAGCAACTCGCCATCCCCCAGCAGCACCGCATCGAGAAAGGGGGCAAACGGCTCGGGATTGGCGCTGAGCACCGGTCCGCCACCGAACACGATGGGATCGTTTTCACCCCGCTGGTCGGAGCGCAGGGGGATGCGTTGCCGCTGCAGCAGGTCCAGCAGGACAGGGCCATCCAGCTCCCAGCTCAGGGAGATGCCGAACAGCTCAGGGGGCCAGTTGATGCGCTCGCCACGGTCGGTGAACAGCCGCCGTACATCCACATCGCTGCGACGGGCCAGGGTGGCCCAGACGATCTGATAGCCAAGGGCCGTGATGCCCACGCTGTAGGTACTGGGGAAGGCCAGCACCGCCCGGATGGCATCGGGCGCCGGCATCGCCGGCGCGAACAGCAGGGTTTCCTCGTCCAGGATGCTGGGCTGCAATCGTCGGCCTGGTGTTCAAGCTATGGCCTGGCTGGTCTGTGTGGCCCTGGCGAGCAGGCCCGGGCAGCCTCGCCAGAGTGGCCTGGATCAGTCCCGGGCCTCCTTGCTGCGGGAGGTCAGGCGTCTGCCGACAGCCCACAATGCCCCCCCCTGCTTTTCCAGCTCGATCTGTCGGTCATAGATCGATTTGTGGGAGAAGGCCTGTGACAGCAGAAAGCAGCTGAGGGTTGCCACCAGCATGGGCCTGAGCAGCACCAGCTGTTTGGTGAGCGCAAAGGTGATGAACAGAGCCGCAATGGGCGTGTGGGAGCTTCCCGCCACGAAGCTGGCCATGCCGGCAAAGACGTAGCTGGCCGGGGCATAGCCGGTGAGGCCGGCAACGATGCCGCTGGCCGCCAGGCCAATGGCGCCTCCCAGCATCAACATCGGTGCGAACAGCCCCCCGGGGGCACCGGAGGCGGCCGCCAGGCCCGTGGTGAAGAACAGCACCACAAAGATGGCGATGTACTTGCCGACATGGTCACTGCCGTCGCGGATGTCCAGTACCAACGTCGATTTGAGCCCGGCCGCATCACCGAAATCGAGCGGCAATGCCGCAAAGATCAGGCCCAGGAGAGCACCGCAGAGCACCATGCGCAGCACCGGACGACGACCCAGCAAGCGCATGCTCAAGCCCTGCATGGCGATCACATAGCGGGTGAACAACTCACTGAGGCAGGAGATGACCAGCCCCAGGATCACCAGATAGATCACATCTTCTGGCCTGAAGACGAAGTCGGGTAGGTCAAAAGCCTTCGACACGGTGATTCCGGTGGTCGGGTCGATGCCACTGCCCTTGCCGAAACCGATCCAGTTGAACACTTCGCCGAAGCTGTCTGCCAGGAAGGTGGTGAACAGCACCAGCAGGAGCACCACCGGACGGGCGTTACGCAGCAATTCCTCGATGGAGTAGAGAAAACCTCCGATCGGAGCGTTGAACACAGCCGAGATTCCTGCGCCACCGCCAGCGGCCACAATCAGCCGCATGAATGACCGGGGAGCCTTGAGGGACTCGGCCACCCGCCATGCCACCGAGGCTCCCATCTGCACGGCAGGCCCTTCAGGGCCGAGGGGAAAGCCGCTGCCGATGGCGATGATGCCGCCGATCAACTTGATGATCGCCACCCGGATGCCCATGGGCACCGGCCTACCAGCCAGCCAGTGCATCACCTGGGTGATACCGGAGCCGGAGGCCGCCGGCTCGCCGAACTTCAACAGCAGACCCACCAGCAGGCCCCCCAGGGCGGAGATGCTGGGAAACAGCAGCCACTGTGTGGAAGGGCCCAGCATGGGTGTGAGCTCCCGCGCCAACTCGAGGCGCCAGTGCACCACCGCATGCACACCGTTCTTGAACAGCACGGCGGTGATGGCGGCCCCCAGGCCTGTCAGCATCACCGCAGCGGCAACGGCAAGCCAGCGCTGCTTCACCAGGTGGCGGACGACAGCGACACGGCTGGAGCTGGGAGGCATCGAGCGATCAGAGCGTGGCCGGCCTGCTCAGATCAGCGTCCGGGCAGGCCGGCC
>SRMO01000065.1:60466-82985 GCA_004768415.1 Aphanocapsa feldmannii 277cV
GGATCTCGCTGCATGCAGCGCTGTCAGCTCGTCTCGTCCGGCCCGCCGCTCATGCCGGGCTGCCGGCCAGCAGCTCGGCTTGCCGCTCGGCGCTGACCACCCGACCTTCGTCCTCGAAACCATCGATCTGGTCGAAGTCGAGAGAGCGGTAGAGGTCGGCAGCCATTGGGTCGATCCTGGCGGCAGCGATGGACAGGTACTCCTCCCTGGTGGGAATACGGCCCAGCAGGGCACAGACGGCCGCCAGCTCGGCACTGCCCAGGTAGACACGGGCACCGTTGCCGAGGCGGTTGTTGAAGTTGCGCGTGCTGGTGGAGAACACGGTGGTGTTGTCCTCCACGCGTGCCTGATTGCCCATGCAGAGGGAGCAGCCCGGCATTTCCATGCGGCTGCCGGCTGCCTCGAAGATGGCGTAGTAGCCCTCCTGCCGAAGCGTGGCCTCGTCCATGCGGGTTGGCGGGCAGACCCAGAGGCGGGTTTTGTTGCAACCCTCCCCCTGCAGCACCCTGGCTGCAGCGCGGTAGTGGCCGATGTTGGTCATGCAGGAGCCGATGAAAACCTCCTGCACCGCATCGCCGGCCACGTCCGACAGCAGCTTGACGTTGTCGGGATCGTTGGGGCAGGCCACGACAGGTTCGCTGAGCGCATCGAGGTCGATCTCGATCACCTCGGCGTAGGCCGCGTCGGGGTCCGCCCTCAGCAGACGGGGATCGGCCAGCCAGTCCTCCATCCGCCGGATGCGTCGCGCCAGGGTGCGGGCGTCGCTGTAGCCCCTGGCGATCATGTTTCCGAGCAGGGCCACGTTGCTGCGCAGAGCCTCGACAACGGTCCGCTCGGAGAGCTTGATGGTGCAGCCTGCACAGGAGCGCTCAGCGGTGGCATCGGTGAGTTCGAAGGCCTGCTCCAGCTTCAGATCCGGAAGCCCCTCGATCTCCATGATGCGGCCGTTGAAAACGTTCTTCTTGTTGGACGTCTCCACGGTCAGCAGTCCCCGTTGGATCGCCACATAGGGGATGGCGTTCACCACATCCCGCAGCGTGATACCGGGCTGGAGGGAACCGCTGAAGCGCACCAGCACCGACTGGGGCATGTCCAGCGGCATGGCTCCGATGGCAGCGGCAAAGGCCACCATGCCGGAACCACCGGGGAAGGAGATGCCGAGGGGGAAGCGGGTGTGGCTGTCGCCGCCGGTGCCCACGGTGTCGGGCAACAGCATGCGGTTGAGCCAGCTGTGGATGATGCCGTCACCGGGGCGCAGGGCCACGCCGCCGCGCTGGGCGAAGAAGTCAGGCAAGTCCTTCTGGGTCCTGATGTCCACCGGCTTGGGGTAGGCCGCCGTGTGACAGAAGCTCTGCATCACCAGGTCGGCGGAGAAGCCCAGGCAGGCCAGCTCCTTCATCTCGTCCCGGGTCATGGGCCCGGTGGTGTCCTGGCTGCCGACGGTGGTCACCACGGGTTCGCAGCTGCTGCCGGGGCGCACACCCGGCAGGCCGCAGGCTCTGCCCACGATCTTCTGGGCCAGGGTGAAGCCCTTGTCACAGTCGGCCTGCAGGCCAGGGCGGATGAACAGATCGGAGGGAGGCAGGCCCAGCCGCTGGCGCACCTTGTCAGTGAGGGAGCGACCGATCATCAGGGGGATGCGACCGCCGGCCCGCACCTCATCGACGATGGTGCCGGGCTTCAGTGTGAAGCGGCTCAGCACCTGACCTGTGGCGGTGTTGCTGATGGTGCCCTCGTAGGGACGAATGGTGACCACGTCGCCGCTGTTGAGGCCGCTGACGTCGCATTCGAGCGGCAGAGCACCGGAGTCTTCGGCGGTGTTGAAAAAGATCGGGGCGATCTTGCCGCCGATCACCACCCCCCCGGCCTTCTTGTTGGGGACGTGGGGAATGGCATGGCCGGTATGCCAGAGCAGCGAGTTGATCGCCGATTTGCGCGAGCTGCCGGTGCCCACCACATCGCCCACATAGGCCACCGGGTGGCCCTTGCGTTTCAGCGCCGCAATGCTGGCCAGGGCGCCCGGGGCCCGGGTCTCCAGCATCGCCAGGGCGTGCAGGGGAATGTCCGGGCGGGTGGTGGCGTGGGTTGCGGGAGAGAGGTCGTCCGTATTGGTCTCTCCCTCCAGCTTGAACAGGGTGACGGTGATCGCCTCCTCCAGGGGGGAACGCCTGGTCAACCAGTCGGCATTGGCCCAGGCGTCCACCACCTGTCTGGCGAAGCGGTTGGTCTCTGCCAGCGCCAGCAGATCGTTGCAGGCGTCGTAGACCAGGAGCGTCTGGCTGAGGCCGGCGGCGGCACAGCCGGCAATGGCCGCATCGCCATGACCCAGAAGCTCGATCAGGGCAGCCACGTTGTATCCCCCAACCATGGTTCCCAGCAGGTGGGTGGCCGCCAGCGGCGAAACGAGGGGGCTACCCACTCTGCCCTGAGCCACGGCCCTGAGCCAGGTGGCCTTCACGTAGGCGGCCTCGTCCACACCGGGGGGAATGCGTTCACTGAGCAGATGCAGCAGACATGCCTCCTGGCCAGCAGGGGGTGCCTGCAGGAGTTCGGTGAGGGCCTGGGTCCGGACGGCATCCAGAGGAAGGGCCGGGATGCCGAGGGCCTCCCGTTCAGCGGCGGCCTGGCGGTAGGAACTGAGCATCGTCTGGGCGGGGCGATCGGTCGGGAATCGGGTCCATTCTTCCGAATGGGGATGTCTCGGAGGGTCGGACAGCGGGTTGAAGGCATTCCTACGAATGCCGGGCGGCTGGCTCCCTACAGTCCAGGATGGCGCTCCTCACCACGACCAGGCCAGCCGAAGGGATGATCCGCACGTCCAATCTGCATGTGGTGGAGGCCCGGCCTCTGGTGGCTCCGGATCTGCTCCATCGGGACCTGCCCCTCTCCGCCACGGCGGCAGAGACCGTGCAGCAGGCCAGGGCAGGGATCAAGGCCATGCTGCAGGGGGAGTCGCTCCGCCTGCTGGCGATCGTCGGGCCCTGTTCGGTCCACGACATCGAGGCCGCCAAGGAGTATGCCAACAGAATCAGCCGTGAGCGGCGGCGTCACGCTGACGCCCTCGAGCTCGTGATGCGAGTCTATTTCGAGAAGCCCCGCACCACCGTCGGCTGGAAGGGGTTGATCAACGATCCCGGTCTGGACGGCAGCTACGACATCAACACCGGCCTGCGCATGGCCCGGGAGCTGCTCCTCCATGTGGCTGAGCTGGGCCTGCCTGCAGCCACCGAGCTGCTGGATCCCGTCGTCCCCCAGTACATCGCCGATCTGATCAGCTGGACCGCCATCGGCGCCCGCACCACCGAAAGCCAGACCCACCGTGAGATGGCCTCCGGCCTCTCGATGCCCATCGGCTACAAGAACGGCACCGACGGCAGCGTCGGCACGGCAGTCAACGCCATGCTGTCAGCATCGCGGCCCCACCATTTCCTCGGCATCAATGGCCAGGGACAGGCCTCCATCGTCAGCACCACCGGCAATCCCGACGGTCACCTGGTGCTGCGGGGCGGCAGTGCCGGTCCCAACTACCATGCCGAAGCAGTTGCGCAGGCGGCCGCAAGTCTGGCTGCGCACCACCTGCCCACGCGCCTGATGGTGGATTGCAGCCATGGCAACTCCAACAAGGACTACCGCCTGCAGGCAGATGTGCTGCACGCCGTCGCCGGGCAGGTGCGGACCGGCTCCCGGCACCTGCTCGGCGTGATGCTGGAAAGCCACCTGGTGGCCGGCAACCAGAAGATCCCCGCCGATCTTTCCTCCCTCACCTACGGTCAGAGCATCACCGACGCCTGCATCGACATCGACGCCACCAGCGCCCTGCTGGCGGAGCTGGCCGATGCGGTGCGCGCTGCCCAGGCGGTGCCGGTGGGCGTCTGAGGCCAGCGATCAGGCCTGGCCGCGGCCCTCTCTCTCTCTGCCCTACTGCAAGCGCTGCAGCAGCAGAGCCGTGCCCAGTGGCACCGTGAGGTTGTCGATCCCACCCCAGGCCAGCTGTTCCATCAGGGTGGCCATGAGGGCCACTGCGGCAATCTGCGGCAGAGACAGGTTGGCGGCCTGCAGCGACCAGATCGCCAGCCCACTGGTCAGCAGCATGGTGGCTGTGCCCAGCAGGGACTTGCGCTGTCCCAGCACAGACCAGCCGGGACTGTTGACCGCCGCCCCGAGCAGCCCGGCCAGCCCATCGCCGAGGGCCATCACAAGCACGCTGGTACAGACCAGATCGGCCCGTTGCGGCCAGTACAGCCACACCAATGTGGTGATGGCAGCCCCATAGGCGACGGTGCCGTAGCTGTTGCGCCCGACATCCTCGATGGCCGGGAGCCATCGCCAACGATGGTTGCCTGCAGTCACCAGAGTCACGGCAGCAGCGGCCACAAGGGCGAGCCAGCGTTCGATGCCCAGCCACCAGGCCAGCAGGGGCACTGCACCGCTGGCCACATGCACCAGCTTGCGGCTCCATTCCTGCCGCTCAGGCCAGCGCCGGCGGATCGACAGGGCAGCAGCGGCTGTCAGTGCCAGCCAGAGGGCGATGACACAGGCGGCCAGGGCCTGATGCAGCAAGGTAGGCAGACCGGGGACCATGGCCAGCATTCTCGGCAGGGCGTCCGATCCGGCTCGACTTGCAGGGCTGGCAGCAAAGCCGTGGGCCCCTGCGTCCCAGACAGCGGAACCGCAGGTAGTGGCCTTTCGGGCCGCTGCGGGAACAGTACGGCCAGCGTCAATCAGGCGGCCTGCTGGGCCGTGATCAGCCTCAGCTTCTTGATGGCCTTGGCTTCCAGCTGTCGCACCCGCTCACGGGACACATTGATCTCGCGACCGATGTCGGCCAGAGTCCGGGGCTCATTGCCCTCGAGGCCGAAACGCAACTTGAGAATCTTCTGCTCACGCTCATTCAGCTGGGCGATCCAGGTGCTCAGGTGGTCCTTCTGGATCCTGCGATCCATGCCATCGAGGGGTTCCTCGCAGCAGGGATCAGCGATCAGTTCACCCAGCGTACTGCGATCCTCTTCCCCGCGGGCATGGGCGTCGAGGGACGAGCAGGGTGTGCTCTGGGACAGCAGGTTATCGAGCTCTTCGGGCTCCATCGCCATGGCATGGGCCAGCTCCAGACGATTGGGCTGACGCCCGAAGCGGTGGGAGAGTTCGCGGGTGATGCGTCGCAGCTTCGAGAGCTTTTCGCTCACGTGGATAGGCAGGCGAATCGTGCGGGCACTGTTGTCGATCGCCCTGGTCATGCTCTGGCGAATCCACCAGTAGGCATAGGTGGAAAACTTGTAGCCCATGGAGGGATCGAACTTGTCGACCGCGCGCTCGAGACCGATGGCACCTTCCTGCACCAGGTCCAGGAGTTCAAGTCCCTGGTTCTGATATTTCTTCGCCACGCTGACGACGAGACGAAGATTTGCAGCCATCATCCGCACACGGGCTCGCTCGCCCATGCGGATCACACGTTTCTGCCGCGGTGTCCAGTCTTTGAACTGGTATTGGAGCTTCAGCTTCTTCATGAACTGGACCTGGTGGGCGAGTTCAATCTCCTCCGCTGCGGTGAGCAGAGGCACCCGTCCGATGTTGCTGAGGTACCAGCCGATGGAGTCGGCAGAGAACCGGCCCCCAAAGCGACTGGAAGCTCGCTGAGCGATCCCCATCACCCCGGCCTTCCATTGGATCGATCGGAACGTAGCAGCGATCCGGCTGCCGAGAAAGCCTGAATTCCGAAAAGATTTAGGTGCCATTTGTGGTACTGGCACTGTGACTGCGGAGCAACTGATTGAAAATACATTGTCCCCACAGACAATCTCGTCTATGGGGACAGGGTTTGGTGGTGCCTGTCCCGACAGAAGCAGGGGATTGCAGCTGAATGATGATTGTTTACAGCTTGTTCACAGGCTCTCTCTGCGTGTTGCGAACTTCAGCGAAACGACTGGACTTTTGTTAAGAGAACTCTGGAGAACCGGTCCAGGCCACAAGTCGGCCGTTGCAGTCCAATCGGTCTTGACGAGAGAATCAGGAGAATCGTGGGGCTCCCAGCGCCCCCTGAAGAGGCGCTTTGCGCCTCGGTCGCGCTTGACTCCTGGCACGTTGCCGAAAACCGTCGGACACGACCCAGACTCTCGCATCAGAGGGCTGGCCGCAACCTGGCCAGGCAGCACAGGCCTGTGCTGCTTGCCCGCAGACGCTGCTCAGTGGCTGCTGTTCGCGCCAGTGGGGCCACCCTGGAGTGCTTTCCAGCCTTCAATCAGATCCAGCTGGCAGTTGCTCCCCTCGCCCTGGGGCATGTGGCGTTGGTAACTGCCATCCGGTTGCATGATCCAACTGCCCGCTCTATCGTCGAGATAGGTCTGCAGCAGGACTTCCAGTTCGTTCCTGAGCCCGGGCTCCACCACCGGGGTCATACACTCCACGCGGCGGTCCAGATTGCGCCGCATCAGATCAGCACTGCCGATGTAGGCCTGAGGCTGCCCATCATTGGCAAACCAGAAGATGCGGGAGTGCTCCAGAAAGCGGCCGATCACGCTGGTGACGCTGATGTTTTCGCTCAGCTCAGGTACACCTGGACGCAGACAGCAGATGCCTCGCACCACCAGTTCAATGCGCACGCCGGCCTGGGAGGCTTCGTAGAGCTTCAGGATGATGCGCGGGTCTGCCAGAGCATTCATCTTGGCCCTGATATGGGCGCCCCGACCAGCCCTGGCATGGCCTGCTTCCCGGTCGATCAAGGCTTCCATACGCCTGCGCAGACTCACCGGTGCCACCAACACCTGGCGGAAGCTCAGCTGTTTCGAAAAGCCGGTGAGGTAGTTGAACAGCTCCACCAGGTCAGCCCCCAGCTCCGAACGGGCGCTGAGCAGGCCTATATCCGTGTAAAGCCTCGAGGTGCGGGAATTGTAGTTGCCTGTGCCGATGTGCACATAGGTGCGCACGCCCTGCTTCTCCTGACGTACCACCAACATGATCTTGGTATGGGTCTTGAGACCCAGTACGCCGTAGACCACATGAACCCCGGCACGCTCCAGCTGCCGAGCCCAGTTGATGTTGTTGTCTTCGTCGAAGCGGGCTTTGAGCTCCACCAGCGCCATCACCTGCTTGGCGCGGGCGGCAGCCCGTTCCAGTGCCGCGATAATCGCCGAGTCCTTGGAGGTGCGATAGAGCGTCACCTTGATCCCCAGTACGGCAGGGTCATCCGCTGCCTGGTTGATGAATTCCTCCACGGAGGCGGAAAAGCTGTCGTAGGGGTGATGCACCAGTAGATCCCCGCGCTTGAGCACATCGAAGACACTCTCGAAGTCCTCCTGGGCCAGGGAACCATCGGCCAACAGGGACTTCTGGGCCCTGGCGAAGGGGGCCGGAAGTCGCCCCCGGTGGGGAGGATCCTTCAGATCGGGACGAGCGATGCGGAGCAGGCTGGAGAGGTCGTCGAGGCCGACCAGGCCACCGATGCGGTAAAGGTCCTCCATCTCCACGTCGAGGCCCTCCATCAGCCGATCCACCACGGCTTCGGGCATGTTCTGCGGCACCTCGAGGCGCACCACCGTGCCGCCCATCTGCCGCTTGCGCAGGCTGGCCTCGATGGCCTGCAGCAGGTCGTCAGCCTCCAGTTCGAGATACTCCAGGTCTGCGTCTCTTGTGATCCGGAAGATGTAGTGTCCCTGCACCTCCATGCCGGGGAAGAGGCGCTCCAGGTTGTTGGCGACAATCTGCTCCAGCGGCACGGCGCAGTAGATGGTTGTGAGCTCGTTGTCAGACAGCTCCAGCGGCAGCTGCACCAGACGTGGGACACTTCTGCACGGCACCTTGACCCGGGCGAACTGCTGTTCACCGCTGTCGGGATCCCTGATCAGGGCGGCGACGTTGATGCTGAGGTTGCTGATGAAGGGGAAGGGGTGGGCCGGATCCACAGCCAGGGGCGTGAGGATCGGGAAGACCGTCGAGCGGAAGTAGTCGTCGGCCCAGGTCTGCTGCCGCCGGTTCAACTGCTCGTAGTCGAGCAGTTCGATACCTTCGCGACACAGTTCGGGCTTGAGGCGGTCGCGAAAATGCTGCTGCTGCTGTGTGAGCAGAGGGCGCAGCTGCTCCTGGATCTTCAGCAGCTGCTGCCGCGGGGTGTAGCCATCCAGGCTGGGGCTGTCGACTCCGGCTTCCACCTGGGATTTCAACGATGCCACCCGCACCATGAAGAACTCGTCCAGGTTGTTGCTGAAGATGGCGCTGAACTTCGCCTGTTCCAGCAATGGGGTCTGCGGGTCGAGGGCATACTCGAGCACGCGCTGGTTGAAACGGATCCAGGCGCATTCACGATTCAGGAAAGTCTCGGGATTCAGCGTGATCGCCATGCCTTCGAACAATCCCGGGCCTCGGGTAAAATGTAGCGCTGCAGCATCCAGGCGGGGCCCTGGCCAGCTCCCTTGGGCTCAGGCTCCCACACCGCTCAGAATTGCTCCTGGCGCCGTTGGCGCAGCAGGGCGCCGGTGGTGAGGCCACCCACAGCCAGCAGGGCACCGATGGCCCACCAGAAGGGGGTGCGAGGGCTGAAGACCGTGAAGATCAGGCCCGCCAGGGGAGGACCGATGAAGGAGCCGAGGCTCTGCAGCGCCTGCAGGCTGCCCAGGCCGCTGCCCTGGCTGCCGGCATCCAGCCGCAGCGAGATCATCGCCCGCAGGGATGGACTCACCAGGCCGGTGCCGATCGCCAGCAGCACCACCGCGCTGTAGATCATCAGGTGGGCCTGGCCAGCCGTGGCGAGGGGCACCAGCAGGCACCCCGACGTCACGAGGGCGATGCCGCCGAGGGTGAGGCGCCGTTCGCCGAAACGCCTGGTGAGCGGGCCGATGAGCCCCCCCTGAACAAGCATCGCCACCACCCCGACGATGCAGAAAGCAATGCCCACATCCAGTTCCCGCCAGCTGAAGGACAGGATCAGGTAAGGCACCAGCACGGTGGTGAACCCGTTGAAGACGAGAAAGAAGAGGCAGAAGCCCAGGGCCAGGCCCCCCACCCGTGGATTTGCCAGCAGGCGCTGGAGCTGCCTGAAGGGATTCAGCTGCGCAGGGGTGGGCAGGGGCTGCCGCTGATCCGGCGGCAGGCTCTCCTTCAGGCCGGTGATGGCCAGCAGCAGGTTGAGCAGGGCGAAACCCAGCGCCACCAGAATCGGCAACCTCACATTGATCCCTGCCAGCAGGCCACCGAGGCCGGGGCCGAGCATGAAGCCGAGCCCGAAGGCGATGCCGATCAACCCGAAGGCTCTGGCCCGCCGGTCGGGGGGGGTCACGTCGGCGATCACCGCCTGGGCCGTGGCCGCAGTGCCCCCGGTGGCCCCATCCAGAATGCGACCCAGGAACATCAGGGGCAGGCCGCCGGCGATACCGAAGAGGCTGATGCCCAGGGCGGAACCCGCAATGCAGATGACCAGAACGGATCTGCGGCCGTAGTGGTCACTGAGGGCCCCGATCACCGGGGTGGCCAGGAACTGAGCGAAGGTGTAACTGCCCCCCAGCAGGCCCACCACCAGACCGATGCGACTCGGCTCCGCCAGCAGGGGAGCCACCAGGAAGGGCAGCAGGGGAAACACCACACTCTCCGCCAGGCGGTCGTAAAGGAGCGTCAGAAAGACGCAGAGCAAGGTGGAGGGGCGTTGCCAGCGCAAGGGCTGCGGGTCGCAGCCATCACCTTGTCAGAGCGGCAGCAGGGGCTGATGGCTGCTGAGCAGCTGCGGTGACAGCACAGGGGCGGGGCATGGTCCGGTGTCGTGACAGCGGCCAGAGTTGGCTGGTGCCGCGAATCGACGGATGGCCGAGGCAGGCTTCACGCATCTGGATGGCCGGGGCCAGGCCCGCATGGTGGATGTGGGTGATCGGGACGCCAGCAATCGGGAGGCCGCGGCCGAGGGGCGCATCCGCATGAGCCGCCCCCTGTTCGAGCGGCTGCGACAGGGTGAGATCGAGAAAGGCGATGTGCTCGCCGTGGCGCATCTGGCGGCACTGCAGGCTGCCAAGCGCACCTGGGAGCTGGTTCCCCTCTGCCATCCCATCCCCATCCATGGGGTGAGGGTGGAGGTCGAGCTGGATGACGCCGCCACCGCGGTGGTGCTGCGGGCGAGGGTCCACACCCATGCCCGCACAGGTGTGGAGATGGAGGCACTCACCGCCGTGATGGTGGGGCTGCTGACCGTCTACGACATGGCCAAGTCGTTCGATCCGGGCATGGTGATCGGCCCCGTGCGTCTGCTGTGCAAGGACGGCGGTCGCCATGGCCCCTGGCAGGCTGAGCAGCTCACGGACCATGGCTGAACAGACGTCCGGGCTGCCCCTGGCCGAGGCCCTCGCCCGCCTGCTGCAACGGTTTCCAGGCCCCTTGCAGTCCCTGGGCGTTGAACGTCTGCCTCTGCCCCGGGCCCTGGAGCGGGTGCTGGCTGAACCCCTGCTGGCCCCGGCGGCAGTGCCGGGATTCCGGGCCGCCGTGATGGATGGTTATGCCCTGCGCAGTGCCGACCTTGCCCAGCACCCCCGGCGGCAGCTTCCCCTGCTGGGTTGCTCCACTGCCGGAACTCCCTGGCCACAACCGCTGGAACGGCCTGGAGTGGTGCGGATCATGACCGGTGCCGCCGTGCCGGAAGGGGCCGATGCCGTCGTTCCCCAGGAGCTGGTGACGTGCCGCAGCCTCAGTGATGGCTCTGCGGCTGTGGTGATCGAGGCAGCCGTACGGGCCGGCCAGTGGATTCGCCCCATCGGCGAGGAGGCCACCGCCGGTGCGCTGCTCCAGAAGGTGGGGTCGTTGCTGGGTCCCGTCGAGATTGCCCGGGCCATCGGTTGCGGTCTGCGTGAAGCCGTGGTGCAGCGGCGACCGCGGGTGGCGCTGCTGATCAGCGGCAGTGAACTGCGGCCGGCCGGGGAGCCCCTGGGGCCCGGCCAGATCCATGACAGCAATGGACCACTGCTGGCTGCGCTGTTGCAGCGCCTGGGGGTTGCCCTGGTGGAGCGTCGCTGGGTCGATGACGACCCCACCCGGCTGGAGCAGGCGCTGCTGGCCATGGCGCGGCGCTGTGACGTGCTGATCAGCACAGGTGGCGTGTCAGTGGGCGAGGGGGACCATGTGCGGCCGCTGCTGGAGCGTCTGGGCCGGCTGGAGTTCTGGCGTGTTCTGCTCAAGCCGGGCCGTCCCTTTGCCTGTGGAGAGCTGGCTGGTGTGGCCTTCTTCGGGCTGCCCGGCAATCCAGTCTCGGCAACGGTGACCTTCCTGCAGCTGGTCTGGCCCGTGCTGCAGCAACTGGAGGGCCGTGAGCCGCGGGCCTGGCCGCGGCTGCGGGTGCGGCTGCGGGAACCGCTGCAACGGCGTGCTGGCCGGCCCGAGCTGCTGCGGGCACAGCTTGAGAGTGACGGGGCGGGCAACGCCTGGGCCCGGGTGTGCGGAGCCCAGGGATCAGCGCGGCTGGGCTCCTTGCTGGGGGCCGACCTGCTGCTGGAG
Source organism: Aphanocapsa feldmannii 277cV (assembly GCA_004768415.1). Taxonomy (GTDB): domain Bacteria; phylum Cyanobacteriota; class Cyanobacteriia; order PCC-6307; family Cyanobiaceae; genus Aphanocapsa_A; species Aphanocapsa_A feldmannii. The sequence continues at coordinate 71,924 of SRMO01000065.1, forward strand.
CTGAATGCCGACACCACCTCGCTGCCAGCGGGCGCCGCGGTGATGGCCCAGCTGCTGCGACAGTCCCTGTTGTGATCCTGACGTCCTGCAGGTGCAGTGTTGACAGCACTGGTCAGAGCGGCGCCAACGGCCCGCTCGATGGTTCGTAGCCGCTGTTGGTCCGCACCCAGTGCTGGCCTGCCGGGCCCACCTCCTTCTTCCAGAAGGGCGCGTCGTGCTTGAGCCGCTCCAGCAGGCGCCTGCAGGTTTCAATGGCCTGTCCCCGCCGTTCCGCCGCCACTGCCAGCAGCACGATGGCCTCGCCGGGAGCCACCTGGCCAACGCAATGGCGCAGCAGGATCCGCCGCGCGCCGCAGCGGGCCGCCTCTTCCCTGGCAAGGGCTTCGAGCATGCGTTCGGTCATGCCCGGGTAGTGCTCCACCTCCAGTGCCTGCAGGTCCTGTCCTCGCTCCCCCACCCCACGCATCCGGCCGATGAAATGGGCCTCGGCCGCCCAGTCGCCACCGCTCCATTGCGCCAGCAGCGGATAAGGGGCGAAGGGTCTGTCACAGAGGGCCAGGTCAAGATCCAGCCGCGACGGAGGCTGCATCGGCTCAACCTCCTGTGATCGGGGGCAGAAAGGCCACCTCGTCGCCGGCCCGCAAGAGCTGATCGGCAGCGACGAACCGCTGGTTCACGGCAATGCGCAGATCCCGGCGGGTCAGCCCCAGCTGCTGCTGCAGGGCCGCTGCCGTGAGCGGAGCTGGACCAAGGGGAACGGTGCGTTCGCTCCAGCCCTGTTCCTCCCGCAGGGAGGCGAAGAGTCGCAGTGTCAGCAGCGGTTCAACCATGGCAACAGTCAGGGCCAGCCCTCCAGGCGTACCGGTGGGTTGGCAGCGCGGTGCCACCGGAGCCTGGGCTGATCATTTCTAGAGTCTGGATCAGGCCGCCGTTCACCGTTGGGACTCGCCATCGCTCTGCTGACCGTGTCGGATCGGCGCACCCTGGCAGACGATCCCTCCGGGAACGCACTGCAACAGAGGCTGCAGGCATCCGGCCACCGGCTGGTGGCGCGACGGCTGGAACCCGACGACCGCTATCGCATCCGTGCGGTGGTGAGTGGCTGGATCGCCGATCCCCAGGTGCAGGTGGTGCTCAGCAGCGGTGGCACAGGCCTGACCGGGCGGGATGGCACCCCCGAGGCCGTGGCGCCGCTGCTGGACAAGGCCATCGACGGTTTTGGCGAACTGTTCCGCGTGCTCTCCTTCGAAACCATCGGCACCAGCAGCCTGCAAAGCCGCTGCCTGGCGGGGGTGGCCAACGGAACGGTGGTGTTCGTGCTGCCGGGCTCGCTCGACGCGGTGACCACAGCCTGGGACCGTCTGATTCAGGCCCAGCTGGATCAGCAGACCAGCCCCTGCAACCTGGTGCAGCTGCTGCCGCGCCTCAGGGAACCCAGCGACCGGCCCCACTGAATTGCCCCACCATCAGTGCCGCTGTGCCGCTGCTCCTGGCTGCGGCTCGCTCAGCCCCCCAGATAGGCCATCTCGGCATGGGACTGCCGGGTCTTTGCAGTGTCCATGCCCCGTTCTTCGCTGTAACGGTCCTGGCGCTGTCGCCAGAGATCGGTCAAAGCCTGCCGCAGCGGCTGGCTGTCGGTCTGCTCGAGCAGATGCCGCAGGGGTGTGCCCATGGCAGCGAACAAGCAGGTGTAGGCGACGCCATCGGCGGTGATGCGCAGCCGGTTGCAGTCGGCACAGAAGGGCTTGCTGATGGAGGCCACCGTGGCCACCAGGCCACCGCCATCGCGGTAACGCCAGCGTTGTGCTGTGCCTGCCGCTGGCCGCCCGAGGGGTTCCAGGGGCCAGTGTTGGCCAATCCGCCGGATCATCTCGGCGGCTGTTACCACCTGCTGATGTTGCCAGCCGTTGCGATTGCCCACGTCCATGTATTCGATCAGGCGCAGTTCCACCCCCTCGCGCCGGGCCAGGGCGGCAAGGGGCACCACCTGGTTGTCGTTGAGGTGGCGGGCGATCACCGCGTTGAGTTTCACAGGCAGCCCCGCCTCACGGGCGTGTCCCAGGGCTCGCAGCACAGCGGGAAAGCTGTCACCCGCACCGATGCGGCGCACGGCTGCCGGGTCGGCCCCATCCAGACTGAGGGTGAGGCGATCGAGTCCGGCCTGTCGCAGCGCCTGGGCCAGGGACCGGGTCAGCAACACACCGTTGCTGGTGAGGGCCACCTCGGCCACACAGGTCTGGCGTCGGATCCTGGCAATCAGCGCGGTCAGGCTGCCATGGAGCAAGGGCTCTCCGCCGGTGAGGCGCAGCTGTCGCCAGCCCAGGGCAGCAGCCTCCCGCACCAGCATCAGCCGCTGGCTGTCTGTCAGCAGCCCGCTGGGCTCATGGCTGTCCGGACAGCAGTAACGACAGGCCAGGTTGCAGCGGGCGGTGAGGGAGAGCCGCAGCACACCGGGGGCGCGCCCGTGGCGATCCAGCAATGTCATGGCCGCAGCGCCAAGAGGTCGACAGGACTGTTGCAGTTCATCAACCACTGCGGCTCGGCCTGCAGCCATTCCACTGCAACACCAGGGAGCCAGCTTTTGAAGCTGCGCACGCCCCGTGCCAGGGCCGCTTCGAGATCGGGCTGCAGGTCTGGGCCATAGGCCCCCACCAGGGGGTGCCAGCGGTGGGCGTCGCGATAGAGGCGCACCGCCCGCCTGGGCAGTGGTTCGGCCAGCAGCCGCAGCAGCAACGTCGTGGTGAGCCGTGGCAAGTCGCAGGCCAGGAGCAGCAGCGCCTCGGCTGGAAAGTGCCGCTGCAGCCTGGCCAGAGCCAGCAAGGGACCACCGCAGGGCGGCATTTCCAGCAGCCACTGGAGCTGCGGGATCGCAGCCAGTTCAGTCGCCGTGTGGTCCTGCAGGCGCTGCTCGAGCCGGCTGTAGGTCACCACCGGCAAACCTGTGGATGTGGCCGCACGGCAGAGATGCCCCAGCAGAGTGCCCCCCCGGGGATGGGGGATCAGGGCCTTGTCCCGCCCCATGCGGCGGCTCAGTCCACCACAGAGAATGACGATGCGCCCGATCGGCAGAACCGTGTTGTTGTCACACATGGCTGCGTCATGGCCAGGCAACACGTCAATCCTGGTGGCAGGGCCTCTTCCAGCTGTAACCGATCGAACAGTCTGGTAATGGAGAGGGACGCTCCGCATCCTGTGGAGGAATCCAGGGCAGGCTGCGTAGCTCTTAGGATCCGCCGATAAATGGGCCTGGTTCCAAGGGGGCCGGCACAACAAACAGCGCCTGTTCCATGGTCGATTCCCGGCAAATCGAACTGATCAGCAGCGCAGCGTTGGTGTCCGGCGACTCTTCAGTGCTGCCGAACGACGATGCAAGCGAGGTCGAGGCAGCTGGGACAGGCCGGCATCATCGGGTCGCAGGCCCCCCGCTGCATCCCCGCTACCCGGACCTGGCCAGCCTGGCAACGGCCTGCACAGGCTGCACCGCCTGCAACCTGGCCAGCAGCCGTCAGCACGTGGTCATCAGCCGCGGTAACCCCGCCGCCCGGCTGATGCTGATCGGTGAGGGTCCGGGACAGCAGGAAGACGAAACGGGGCAACCCTTCGTGGGGCGGGCTGGCCAGCTGCTCGACGCGATCCTTGCAAGCGTCGGCATCGACAGGGATCGGGATGTCTTCATCTGCAATGTGGTGAAGTGTCGTCCGCCCGGCAACCGCAAGCCGACCCCTGAGGAAATGGCGAGCTGCCGGCCCTGGCTGAGTGAACAGATCCGGCTCGTGAACCCGGCCATCGTGCTGCTGGCGGGGGCTACGGCGATGGAAGGGGTGCTGGGTCTCAAGGGAGGCATCACCAGGCTGAGGGGTAGCTGGAAGCAGCGGGATGGTCGCCTCTACATGCCCATCTTTCACCCCTCCTATCTGCTGCGGAATGCCTCGAAGGCCAAGGGGTCTCCCAAGTGGCTCACCTGGCAGGACATGCAACTGGTGTGCAGAACCCTCGACGCCCTGGCGCAGCCTGGCGAGGCCGGGGGGTGCGGGGCGGCCGACACAGCTGCTCTGCCCCCTCGCGATGATGCAGTCTGAGCGGAATGCCGATGCAGGCCCGGATCCTGCAGCCCTGATCAACAGCTGCAGTGGTGAGCTGGCGGTGAGCTGGCAGCTCTACGAAGGCCTCGTGGAGCACCTTGCCTTGCAGATCCACCGCAGTGGCTGCCGCTTCGATCAGGTGGTCGCCCTCTCCCGCGGCGGACTGAGGATCGGTGACAGTCTGTCCCGCCTGTTCGCCAGGCCCCTGGTGGTGATGGCTGCCAGCAGCTACTGCGGTCAGGGCGGGCGGCAGCGGCTTCGGCTTCGGTTTGGTGCCCAGCTGGCCCACACCGAGGAGCGGCTGGGTCCGCAGCTGCTGCTGGTGGACGACATGGTCGACAGTGGCACCACCCTTCAGGGGGCCTGCCGCTGGTTGTGGCAGCAGCTCGCTCCGCAGACCCTGCACACGGCAGTTCTCTGGCGCAAGGGCAGGAGTCGGGTGGCTCCGGATTACTGGGCCATGGAGCTGCCTGGTAATCCCTGGATCCTGCAACCCTTCGAGCGGCGGGCGCTTCCCGGACTCGACACGCTCACGCCACTGCGCTGCTGAGCCTGGTCTGCTGCTACTGCGGCCGGCACGGCGCTGCCTGCTCCGAAGCTGCTGCCGGAGCAGCCCGGCGCCATGGTGGTGTGCCAGGGTTTCCCTAACCCTCCGAATCGGGCATGACTGCCAGCCTCTACAGCACCAGCGGCAGCAGCGCAGAGGCCGACGGGCTGGACCTGCTGGATCCCCGCTTCGACACCCGGATTCATCGCCGCAGAACCCGCACGGTCCGCGTTGGTGACGTGAAGATCGGCAGCGAGCATCCGGTGGTGGTGCAGTCGATGATCAACGAAGACACGCTGGATATCCCTGGCGCGGTGGCAGGGGTCCGGCGGCTGGCCGAGGCAGGCTGCGAGATCGTGCGGGTGACGACACCCTCCATGGCTCACGCCAGGGCCATGGCCGAGATCCGCACTCGGTTGCACAGCCAGGGATATACCGTTCCGCTGGTGGCGGATGTCCACCACAACGGCATCAGGATTGCCCTTGAGGTGGCAAAGCACGTCGACAAGGTGCGGATCAATCCCGGGTTGTTCATCTTCGACAAACCCGATCCGCAGCGGCAAAGCTTCAGTGCGGAGGAATTCAGTCAGATCGGGCAGCGCATCCGGGACACCTTCGAACCGCTGGTGCTTAGCCTCAAGCAGCAGGACAAAGCCCTGCGGGTGGGTGTGAACCATGGCTCCCTTGCCGAGCGGATGCTGTTCACTTACGGCGACACGCCCCGCGGCATGGTGGAGTCTGCGATGGAATTCCTGCGCATCTGTGCCGAGCTTGACTACCACAACGTGGTTGTGTCGATGAAGGCTTCAAGGGCTCCCGTGATGATGGCGGCCTACCGACTGATGGCTCACAGCATGGATGGAGAAGGACTGAACTACCCCCTCCATCTGGGCGTGACCGAGGCTGGTGATGGCGACTATGGGCGCATCAAGAGTGCAGCCGGCATCGCCAGCCTGCTGGCAGAGGGACTGGGAGACACCATCCGCGTTTCTCTTACCGAGGCGCCGGAAAAGGAAATTCCTGTCTGCTACGCGATCCTGCAGGCCCTGGGCCTGCGAAAGACAATGGTCGAGTACGTGGCCTGTCCCAGTTGCGGACGCACCCTGTTCAATCTGGAGGATGTGCTGCACAAGGTGCGTGGGGCCACTGCCCATCTCACCGGCCTGGACATCGCCGTGATGGGCTGTATTGTCAACGGCCCCGGCGAAATGGCCGATGCTGATTACGGCTACGTGGGCAAGACACCGGGCATGATCTCGCTCTACCGCGGTCGAGATGAAATCCGTAAGGTGCCGGAAGCGGAGGGCGTGGCTGCGTTGATTGCGCTGATCAAGGAGGATGGACGCTGGGTTGATCCCTGACTGAACCCCGGGCAAGCATCACTGCCTGGGCAGATCCGGGTCAGCTTTATTGGGAAACATCCAGATTTTAAGGTTGCCTGCATGTTTTTATCGGCAACCACAACCGCCATGTCATCCTTGCTGCTGGTCATCCCAACACCCCTGTCGCAAAGAGTGTCTCCAGCTCGATCGTGCTCTGCCAGTTACGCAGAGCAGGGTGCTGATCACCCTGGATCACATCGGTAGCGCCATCCTCCGTCTTGGCGAAACAAAGCAGCTGGCTCGGCTTGGCCAGACTCAGCAGCACAGGAGAATGGGTCGCACAGAGTATCTGGGCAGCATAAACTGAAGCGAGGGACTGGAAGACCGTCTCCATGGCCTTGGGATGAATGCCGTTCTCCGGTTCCTCGATGAGATAGGAGCCGGAAAGATCCTCCACATAGGCAAGCAACGTCAGTGCCAGAAGCCGCAGGGTGCCATCGGAGAGCAGCCAGGATGGCAAGAGAACACCCTCACCTAGCCGGGCGGTGAGGTAGCGGTGGCGATCCTCCTGCCGCAGTGCGGTCTTGAGGGTCTGAAATTCCGGCAGCGCCTCCTGCAGGTGGGCGATCCACTGTTGGAAGCGGCTGGTGTTGTGCTGCTCCACACCGACTTCCACAAGATGGCCCAGCAAGCTGGGGACATCCAGAAAGGTGGACTTGCCGCTGCCATTGGGGCCGATCAATACTTGGAAGGGCTGCAATGTCTGCCGCACATAGCGCAGTGAGCGGAAGTTCAGCGCCTCGATCAGTGAGATCATAACCTGTTCTCCATCAGGGGGTGATGAGAGTGAGAGGCAGTGGGGTGGGGTGGTTCATGATTCCGGGCCTGCCTGGGCTGCGGCCAATTGTCCCCGGGAGGCTCCCATGGCAAGGGGAGTGCAGGGAGACCTGTCACCTGTCGGCCAGGCCCACACTGCAATGGTCCTGGCTGGCGGGGGCCTGTCCAGGGGCAGGCCACAAGGCAGGTCAACCGGCGCAACCCCAAACCGGCCTGCCTGCTTCAAGCTGGTATGAGTGAGAGCACCTGGTGGATGGCGCAGCAAGATGTCCTTCTCAGTGCCGAGTCCCAGCCCATCGCTGCCGTTGCCGGCAGTGAGACCGACGCGCCCATGGCCACCATCTGCGACGCAGCCGATCATCACGCTGACACCCCAGCAGCCGGCTACACCCCACTTCAGCGCGAGGCCCTGCAACTGGCTGAAAGCTATGGCCTCGACCTGAATGGGGAGGAATTGGACGAGCTCTGCTGGCTGATGGAGGACATGGGCCGCGATGAGGCCATGGCCCAGTGCGCCTACAGCCGCGCCCGCCTGCAGTGGGATCCAGCGGCAGATCTGCCGCAGCAATCATCGCCAGGCTGACCCGGACAGCGTGGCTGAACCACGGCGTCCAAGCTGCAGCAGTGGCTGTGAAACACGCCTCCACCAGGGGGCCCTGCTGCCCTGGCACGTCACGGCTGCAGCTGTCCTGACGCTGTGCTGAGACGCTCGGGGCCTGGAGCAGGAGAACCTCCAGCCGCATCGAGGCCCTTTGACTGGCAACACTGGCCGGGCCGTGACTGACCAAGATGCGCATCGTCTACTGGGGAACCCCTGCCTACGCCGTGCCCAGCCTGGATGCGCTGCTGGCGGCCGGCCACGAGGTCGTCGGTGTGGTCTCCCAGCCCGATCGTCGCCGTGGTCGCGGTGGGCAACGGCTGCCATCACCTGTGAAAGCCAGAGCCGCGGCATGTGGTATTCCCGTCTGGACGCCCCAGCGCATCCGCCACGAGCCGGAGCTGCAGCACCAGCTGGCTGGCCTTGGGGCCGATGTCCACGTGGTTGTGGCCTTTGGCCAGATTCTGCCGGCAGCGGTCCTCGAGCAGGCCCGCCTCGGCTGCTGGAACGGCCATGGGTCGTTGCTGCCCCGCTGGCGTGGAGCGGCGCCGATCCAGTGGGCCCTGCTGGAGGGCGACCGCGAGACCGGTGTCGGGATCATGGCCATGGAGGAGAGCCTGGACACCGGTCCTGTGCTGTTGGAGCGTCGGCTCGGCATCGGCCTCAAGGAGAACGCCTGGCAGCTGGCGGAGCGACTCAGCACCCTCACGGCCCACATGATGGTGGAGGCCCTGCCCCTGGTGGCGGCGGGTCGCCTGCAGCTGCGTGCCCAGCGCGAGCAGGGCATCACTTATGCCACCAGGCTTGAGAAGCATCACTTTGTGATGGACTGGGGATGCTCCGCTCTCGCTCTCCATCGCCAGGTGATGGGGCTCTATCCCAATGCCTTGAGCCGTTGGAAGGGCCGGCGGTTGAAGTTGCTGGACAGCGAGCCGCTGGTGCAGCACCTGCGCGATCAGCTCACGCCGGAAGCCGCTGACCTGGCGGCTATCTCCTGGCCTGCGACAAAGCCAGGCACCGTGCTGGATGTGATCAGGGGCCAGGGCCTGGTGATCGCCACGGGAACCTCTCCCCTGCTCGTGCAGCAGGCGCAGCTGGAGGGCAGGTCAGCGCTGCAGGGTTCCGATCTGATCCATGCCCTTGGCATTGCCAGGGGAGACCGTCTTTGTTGAAACGCCATGCCAGCGGCAGGCCCCATCCATCTCCCTGCTCCCAGCTTCAGCCTTCATCAGCGCCGGACCGCACCCCCAGGGCTGGCAAGGTCGGGATGGGACCGTCGCCAGCGGGGGGTTGCTCCTGCATCCGGGCCGGCTGGGAAAAGCCCCAGAAAAAGATGGCCCCGACGGCAGCCAGCAATGCCCATTCCGGCGGCACCAGCTGCGGCACCATGAGGCGCAGCAACAGGCGCACCCCCACAAGGCCCACCGCCAGGTAGCCCGCAGACTCCAGATTGGCGTAGCGAGAGAGCCAGCCCATGAACACCTCCGCCAGCAGCCGCAGCGCCAGCAGCCCCAGCAGGGCGGCACTGATCACCAGCGGCAGGTTGTTGGACACCGCCACCGCCGCGGCGACGCTGTCGAGCGAGAAGGCCATGTCCGTGGCAGCGATGGTTGCCACCGTTGCTGCCATGGTCAGCTGGGCAGCGCCGTCACCCTGCGCCTGCACCGCTGGGCTGGCGCTGAGGAAGTGACCGATTGCAAGCCACAACAGGTAGGCGGCGCCAGCCAGCTGCAGCGGCCAGAACCGGATCACGACGCTGGCGCACAGAATCAGCAGCACCCGCAGCACCAGCGCCAGGCCCAGTCCGAAGTTGAGGGCCCGGCGCTGAGCGGTGGAGTCGGGCAGGCGTCTGGCGATCGCCGCCAAGGCAACAGCATTGTCGGCGGAGAGCACCAGCTCCAGGGCCAGCAGCACCGGCAAGAGTGTGATCACCTCCGCCAGCCGGTCCGCCTCCAGGAACCAGGACCAGGGCATACGGCGTGACTCACGACAAGCCAGTCTAGGAAGTAGCTCTTGCCCAGGCAGTCTTGCCCTTGCCTCCCGCCAATTGTTGCTGGCGCGTGACCCTCAGCCACGCGGAACCCGGCCGCCGTGTCGTGCTGGTCACTGTGGAACAGAACAATCAGGTGCTCGGCGAGGCCCTGGGTGAAGCAGCGGATGCCGAGCTGGCCGAGTGCCGCGCCATCACGCGGCTGGCCCTGCGCCTCGGCTGGCAGCTGCCCGATGCTGCCACTGCCGCCCTGGACGACGTGGCGTTGTCCGGCGGGGGACCGGTGCCGGTATCTGCATCCGGAGCCGAAGCATCGATCCCTGCCGCAGTGACAACAGAGGTTCCAGCCCCAGCAGAGGCTGGCGACGCAAGGGAATCCGCAGCTGAGCAGACAGCACCCGGCGAGGTCTGCGATGTGTCGATCGACGCTGCTGCAGCCGCTGCGGTTGTCCCTGCACCCCCTGCAACACCCCCCGCGGCACCACTTGAACCCCAGCGGGAACCCAGCGACTGGAGCGAGGAGCTGGCCATGGTGGGGGCGCAGCTCAGCCGCATCGGCTGGGATCGCGATGCGGAGGGGATCTTCCTGGAGCGGGTCTTCGGTCATCCCAGCCGCAGCCGCATCACCCGCTATGGGGACCTGGTGACCTATCTGCGCGCCCTGCGGGAACTCGAACCCGGCAGCGATCCCTGCGCTGTGCCCATCCCGGTACGCCGTGCAGAGCTGCTGGCCCGCAGTGATCTGCTGATGACGCAGCTCGGTTGGGGCACGAAGGAGGGGCGGGCCTGCCTGGATCGTCACTTTGCCCTCAGCAGCCGTCAGCAGCTGGATGATGGGCAGCTGGCCCGCTTCATTCAGCACCTGGAGCAGGAACTGCGGGTCCAGGCCCAACCGCTGGCTTCCTGATCATGGCCAGGCTGCATCTGGATGCACCCACTGGTGTGGCTGGCGACATGCTGCTGGGAGCCCTGGCGGACCTGGGGGTGCCGGAGGCTGTGCTCAATGGGCCCCTGCAGGCCCTGGGTCTCTCTGGCCACTGCCGCATCATCTGCAGAGAAGACAGCAACGGTGGTCTGCGGGGCATGCGGGCGCGGGTGGAGGTGCTGGCAACCCAACAGCCCCACCGCCATTGGCGCACCCTGCGGGCCATGGTCCAGGCAGCACCGCTGCAAGCCGAGGTGCAACGGCGCACCCTGCGTTGTTTTGCCCTGCTGGCCGAGGCGGAGGCCGCCGTCCATGGCTGTGATGTGGATGCGGTCCACTTCCATGAGGTGGGCGCCCTGGATTCCCTTGCGGATGTGACCGGTTGCTGTGCCGGACTGGTGCATCTGGGAACTGCAAGCCTCGCTTGTTCAGTGCTGCCCGCTGGCCGCGGCAAGGTGTCCACCGCCCATGGCCTGCTGCCCCTTCCGGTGCCCGCCGTGCTGGAGCTGGCGCACCGCCACGGGGTCCCCCTGGCGGGGGGAGAAGGTCTGCCGGCGGGGGAGTTGGTCACACCTACCGGTCTGGCCCTCTTACTGGCCTGGGATGCCCGCTTCGGGGCGATGGCCACGCTGCGGCCCCTGGCGGTGGGGGTGGGCCTGGGCACCCGTGAGCTGGAGGGGCAGGCCAATCTGCTGCGTTTGATCCTGGCGTCCACGCCATCCACCCTGGATTCGCGACCCTTGTCGGACCCGGCCATGGCC
>SRMO01000065.1:83202-91729 GCA_004768415.1 Aphanocapsa feldmannii 277cV
TGCTGGTTGCCCCCGGGCAGGGACCCCGTCTGCGGGAGCTTCTCTGGCACAACAGCACCACCCTGGGAATCCGCGAGCGGCTCGAGACCCGCTGGCTGTTGCCCCGCCGGCAGCAGAGCCTGGAGACTCCCTGGGGGCCGGTGCCGATCAAGGTGGCCACGCTCCCCGACGGCAGCCTGCGCTGCAAGGCCGAGCATGACGCGCTGCTCAGCATTGCCCGACGCGAGGATCTCCCCCTGCATGCTGTGCGGTCGGTGGTGGCCCGCCTGATGGATGTCCTCTGACCCGCCTCCCCTGTTCGCACGTTCGAGGCCTCCGGGCAGCCTGAGGCTCTGGATCAGCCTCGCCAGCCTGCTCTGTCTCGCCTGGGCCCTGCAGGGGCATGTGGAGGAACTCCGGACACTGCGCATCGACCGCAGCGGCTGGCTGCAGCTGGCAGTGGCGGTGATGCTCACCACTGTGTCGGTGGCGGTGAACGGCTTTGCCTGGTGGCGGCTGCTGGCATGGCTGGAGCAACCGCTGCCCTTCTCCTTCGCGCTACCCCTCTTCTGCAGCACCAATCTGTTCAAGTACATTCCCGGCGGCATCTGGCATTTCGTCGGCCGGCTGCGGTCACTGTCGCAGCGGGGCTGGAGCCTGGGGGCAGGACTCACCGGCGTGTTGCTGGATCCGCTGCTGATCGCCGTGGCGGGTCTGTTGCTGGTGCCCCTGGGGGGATTCCAGCAGGGGCTGGGACTGCTCTGTCCCCTTGCTGTGCTGGTGCTGCTGCCCCGTTGGCGTGATCCGCTGATCGAGCGGCTGGCGCGGGCTCGCTCCCGCCAGCTGAAGCGTCCCCTGGCCAGGCAGCGATCGGCTGCGGGGGGAGGGGTGGCGCTGCCATGGCCATCGCCTTCTGCTGCAGCTGCGCCAGCGGACCCGGTGGAGGAAACCCCGACAGAAGCTCCGACAGCTGTTCTGCTGGGTCGAGGCATGCCCTGGGGACCCCTGCTCTGCCAGGTGGGCTTCGTGCTGGCCCGCTTCCTCGGTTTCCTCGCCTGCGCCCTGGTGTTTCTGCCGGCAGCGGCCCCGCAGCTGATTGGCCCAGCCGGCTACGGGGTGCTGCTGGCGGGCTTTGCCCTGGCCTACACCGCCGGCCTGGTGGTGCCCGGTGCTCCTGGCGGTTTAGGCGTGTTCGAGCTCACCCTGGTGGTGCGGCTTGGTGGCGTGGTACCGCAGGCACCGTTGCTGGCCATCGCCTTCTGTTATCGGCTGGTGAGCAGCCTGGCGGATCTGCTGGCGGCTGCTGTGGCATGGCCCTTGAGTCGCGGGACGGATTGATGCATTGCGAGAGATTCTCAATAAATTCGAACGAGCTGAGAATCTCTCGCAATTGATCAGTTTTAATTGAGAATCGCTTGCAGTAAGTGTCTGAACGACCTAGGGTCCTGGCACCCAAGGAACGACACCCCCAGGAACCCATGTCGCTCACGGCTGCCTTCCGCCCCATGCCCGATGCAGCTCCCCGCTCCGCGGTGCGTATGCCCGTTGGCCAGACGGCGCTGCTGGACCCCGTCGGCAGCGACGGCGGCGGCCGGCAGATCGAGGTGCTGGAGGGCGTTGGCCGCGTGCTCTGTCCCTGCGAGGAGACCGAGGGTATGACCCTGGCTTTCCTGCATTCCGGTGATCGCCTGATGACAGACCGCCTCTGCAGTGAAGGCATCTGCATCGAGGCGCTGACGGGGCTCAGTTTCGTGGTCCACAACCAGCCCACCGAGGCCGGCGTCTGCACTGTCAATGAATGGACCCTGCAGCTGCTGCGGATCCGCCATTTCAAGACCGCCGACCTGCGTCTGCAGGCCTTGATGGGTCTGCTGGTGTCGCGACTGGGGCGGCGCATGGGTGACTGGTGCACCCTGCCCTTCCGGCTCACCCACGAGCGCATCGCGGAGTTGATCGGCACCACCCGTGTCACCACAACACGGTTGATGAGCAAGGCCCGTGCCGAAGGTCTGTTCGCCCCCGAAGGCTCCGACAATGGTCTGAGGGTGTCTCCTCTCGTGCTCAGACTCGTGCACGAGGACATCTGACCCCCATCGGCGGCCGCCTTGCCCCCTTCTGCCCAGCTGGCGTCAGGTGCCTGCTTCACGCTGGCGTTCGAGCTGGATGACCAGCACCAGCGTGGCGATCAGACCCAGGCTCAGGATCATCAGTGCCGGGATCATGGCCGTGCCGAGGCGCTCGTCGCCGGCGTACTGATAGACGCGTACAGCCAGGGTGTCGAAATCGAATGGACGCAGGGCGAAGGTCAGAGGCAGCTCCTTCACAGTGTCCACGAACACCAGCAGGCCGCCCACCAGCAGGGGGCCGCGCAGCAGCGGCAGATGCACCCGTCGCAGCATTCCCCACCAGGCATGGCCAAGGCTGGCGCCGGCTTCATCGATCGATGGCGTCAACCGTTCGAAGGCGCTGTCGATGCTCCCTTTGCCCACGGCGATGAAGCGGTCGCCGTAGCCGAACAACAGCAACAGGATCGGCGCCCATCCCAGGGGTGAACCCACTTGAATCAGGCCAAGCGCCAGTACCGCCCCCGGGATGGCATAGCCCATGGAGGCCACAAAGCCGATCCCGGACAGGGCCCTGTTGCGAATCCAGCGTCGCCCCAGGGCCAGGACCAAGGCCAGCACCATGGTGAGCAGGCTGGCCACCAGACCGAGCCCCAGGCTGCGCAGGGTGAGTGACAGCAGTTCAGGATCCAGGCTTCCTTCAAGGGACTCCCAGCGCAGTGCCACCCACCACAGCGGTATGCCCAGGCTCAGCAGGGGCGAAATGCCGCACACCCCCTGGGCCACCACAGCCCGCATCCCCTCCAGGTGCCAGGCCTGCGAACCCGTGCGGCCACAGCCCCCATCCCAACGCCGGCTGCGGCGGCGCCACCAGCGTTCCAGCGCCACCAGCATCAGCACCACACTCAGGGCAATCAGGGCAAGCTGCGCAGCCCCGCTGGGGTTCCCCTCGGCCTGCCAGCGCTCCAGGATCCCGCCGGAGAGTGTCTGAACGCCGAGCAGATTCACCGCTCCCAGCTCGTTGACCACCTCCATCAGGCAGAGGGCGAGGCCTGCGCCGATGGCGGGGATGGCCATCGGCAGGGCCACCCTGCGGAAGCTGGCCCAGGGACGCAGTCCCAGGGTGCGGCAGACGTCCAGCTGGTCCTGACCGAGACGGGAGAAGCAGTCCGAACTGAGCAAAAAGATGTAGGGGTACGTGCTGACCGTGAGCACAAGGATCGCCCAACCGAAGCCATGGATGCGTAGGCCGTGGAGTGAGCCCACATCGGTGAGCGTGGCCGCCAGCAGATAGGAGGGGGTGGCCAGGGGCAGCATCTGGGCGACGCGCAGCCATGCACGTCCCGGGAAGCGGCAATTGGCCGTGAGCCAGCCTGTGGCAGTGCCCAGGATCACCGCCAACAGGCCCACGAGCAGCATCAGCCCACCGCTGCCGAGGATGGCCCCGCTGGCCAGGTCGTCGAAGCTGGCGGGCCCCGCCAGCCCCAGCCTGATCAGGGCGGCCAGGGGCCATAGGGCAAGTCCGGCAATCACGAGCACGCCACTGGCCAGATACCAGCGGGTGGTGGCCAACAAGCGCTTCACAGCAACGAACAATGCACAGCTTGCGGGGCTGGGAACGAGGGGGTTCGGCTCAGTTGCCGAAATCCATCACCCAGCTGCCGAGATAGTGGGGCAGTGCTTCGCTCCCCTGACGGCTCCGAGCCAGCGCATTGATCTGCACCATTGACATCAACCAGGGGTTGAGGGCCCCATCGATCAGCACAGCCGCGGTCCGCTCGGGATCGAGGCTGCCGTTGGCGATGGTGATGCGCAGCGAGCGGGTTTGCTCACCTGGTTCGATCAGGGCATCGATCGGTTCAGCGCAGCGACTGGGGGAAAGGTTCCGGCCCGTTTTGCAGTAGGCAAGTCGCACCTTGCTCGCCTGCAGGTCCCCATCGAAGCGCGGTGGCAAGCCGATCAGCAGTTCATGGATCGGTCCATGGCGCAGCGTTCGGGGCAGCAGCAGGGTCCAGTCGCTGCGCTGCAGCGGCGCCCTGTTGCTCAGCAGATACGGCAGCTTGCAGTAGTCGCGGTTCTGGTCCCAACGAAACTCCATGAGTCCCTGGGTGTGCTGCTGGGCCATCGCCCCGGTCACCCACAGCGGCAGGGCGTTCAGCAGAAGCCCCATCAACACCGGACTCAGACGGACAACCGATCGCTGGATGCGCAATGACCGAGTCGGCCTGTCTGTTCTGGCAGTGGCGGTGGCCCCGCCCATTGATTCAGGCATTCCCTGCGGAGCATCCATCCCCTGCGGAGCATCTGCCTGCCGTCGGGTTGCTTCTGGCTGCAGGCCCGGCCGGCTCATTTCCAGCCTTCCCGCTTCATCAGCTGGGTGGCCTCCTTGTTGCGTTCACCCAGGGCCGACATCGCCACGCCAGCGCCCCGAAAGGGGCCCCAGGCTTGCAGAATCGGGTCGTCGCCCCGGCCCTTCAGCGGATATTCGTGGGTGCCGGCATGAAAGCCCCCCAGGTAGTCGGTGCTCACCAGAAACTCCAGCAGCCGCGTTGCACCTTCCGGATTGTCGGCGGCCCTGGTGATGCCGCCCCCGGTCACGTTCTCCTGGGCCGGGTCGGGCCACACCAGCACCACCTGCTCTGCCAGTTCCTGATCCCTGCTGCCCATCTCGCCCGCCAACATGCGTGCCAGGTAGTAGTGGTTCACCACGGCAACGCCGCAGCTGCCATTGGCGGTGGCGCGCACGGTCTGCACGTCGTTGGCGAAGACCGGTTGGGCCAGGTTACCGACCATGCCGGCCACCCAGGCCGCAGTGGATTCCGAGCCAAGCCGCTCCAACTGCCAGGCCACAAGGGACTGGTTGTAGACGCTCTTGCGATTTCGCAGGCAGAGCAATCCCTTGAAGGCTGGGTTGGCCAGGTCCTGATAGGTACCCACCGTTGCAGGATTCAGCTTCTCTGGATTGACGATGATCGCGCGGATGCGCCGACTGAAGGAGGTCCAGAGACGCTCAGGGTGCCGTAGATAGGGAGGCACCTCACGATCGATCAAGGCTGAGTTGTAGGGCTGTAGCAGGGGAGGATCGAACAGCTGTACTGCGTTGGTCAGGCGACCGGCATCTGCAGCGATCAGCAGATCCGCAGGACTTGCGTCAGCTTCACCCTTTACCCTTGCCAACAAGGCATCACCCGAACTCTCCAGCAAGTTCACCCGAATACCGGTTTCCTCACTGAAACGGTCGTAGAATTTCCGATCAGTATTGTAATGGCGGCCAGAGTAGACATCTACACTCTGTTTTGCCTGATAATCGTCTCCGCTCTCTGAGCAACTGCTCAATGCGATCGCAAAGGCGCTCAATGCGGTGGTGGCAAGCACCAGTGTTGTGAGTTGACGCGTCAGGCGACTCAAAGTGACGGCTGAATACTGACAGTAACATACGGTTACGCGTCTCAGGGAACGGTGCAAAGGCTGCCAAGGAGTGTTTCATTTAATACTGAGAGCTGTAGCTAAATACACAACATGCGACTGGCCCTTGGCTTGGGCTGTACATCTCCTCCAGAGAACATCCGAGAAAGCTTTGGCGAACAGGCTAAGGAACCTTTGAAAAACCCCGGATTCTCCGCGTTCTCTCGCTGAGATCCATTGCGCTGCAAGGACCGACTTTGTTGCTTGCGCTGGGGTTTTCCAGCTCCAAGGCAGACTGGCCAGAAAGAAGCACCCTGAACATGAATGGCCTGACTTCGAAGTTGCCAGTAAGATCTGGCTGTCAACCCATTCGCTTAGGAAATCTCTGAATAACCTCCGAAATCAACGATCTCAACGCCAAAAAGTCTTGCTGCTACTAGCAGCAGAATTGGAGATGGGAAAGTTTTCTAGAGTCTTCCTAGGCTGATTCAGATCAGAATTTGATCTTGGTAAGTAGCAAACCACCCCAAACCGAATCGAGGTCAGCCTCATTTGTCTTCGAGATATAAGTGAGCGCAGGCTGAATGGATATGTTGTCAGTCACTTGATAAATATACCAGGCTTCAAATGCATAGGGTATCTGGCTATCCTCTGACTCTGAAGCAGAATTGTCAAGATTACCAACATAAGTCTGTTGACCATAAGCAAAGCCAGCCTTATCATTATCTGTAAAGACATCATTAAAGCTCAATCCTAGCATCCAGTTAGAAGAGTTTGCAGTGTCTCCATACTTATCTTTTTGGCTAGAATCAACGCTGAATCTAGTCGTTCCGTAGCTACCAGTCATTGAAATATTATCTCTGAGTTTGAGATTACCTGAAATTGTCCAATCAGAGAAGCTGGAATTTCCTGCCAAGCTTTTTGCGAGATCAGTACCATAGGAATTTTGACCCTTGGCCCAATTTTCAACATAACGATAGTTTGCTGAAATGAGATAATGATTGCCTCTAAAATTGAGTTGTACGGGCACATACCATTTTGTCTCTTCACCGGTAAGACCCTTGTTCTCGTCTGGATCACCAGCGTCAGTCTTATCAGCAATGTAGCCGCTGCTGAAGTACCAATTATCAGACAGTTTCAAGGTACCCCCTGCACCTGTTCCAGTGCCTCCCAGATACTGAGTTTTCTTGAATGAGGAAAACATTGGAGCAGTCGATGCGTAGTAGCTTTTGGGGAATGCAAGAAAATATTCATCTTCCATGGCATAACCGAAAGCAAGCAGAGCCTTATTACTCAAAGGGAAACGGTAGTAAAGTTTGTCGATTAAGAGATTTGTTTCTCCATTTCCGTCGATGTGCTGGAGGGAATATCCGTTGTATCCGGTGGCGGACTTGAACTGCAAGCCGTCCTTCATCTGGATACGTGTGACCATCTGATCTCGACCAGTAAAACTTGTGAGCAGGTTCAACCTCATCCGGCTACCAGTGTGGATTGCAGTCTTGTCTGTAGATGCGTCGTCGTTGTCGACATCGGCTCCCACTCCGCCGACAGCGAAGAGAGCCTCGCCCCTCAGCTTGCTGGTGGTGGAGAACTGGGCCGCCTTCAATTCTGCAACTTGGCTCTCCAGCTCATCGACCCGGGTGCCGAGGACTGCCAGCTCAGCGCTGAATTCATCGGCGAGGGCACCCACCTCGACGCCCTCCCGTAGACAGTCAGCCACGAGGGCGGCTGCCTCGTAACGCGTCAATGGCAGGTTGTCTGCCATGGCCGTGGCGGGAGCGGCGGCAGAGCAATCATGGTGCTCGCTCAGCTGAACCAGAGCCTGATAGCTCCAGTCCTCCGGATAAATGTCAGCGAAGGCAGCCAGGTTGCCACTGGCCTGAGTTTCACGCTCAAGTGCGTCTTGCTGACTCTGGCTGCGGTACCTGAGCGTGTCCTCCAAATTCAGGTGCTGCGCCTGAGCGCCCAGCGGACAAGCCAGTCCAAGCAGAGCCATGGCCAAGCAAAGGCCGCGAGCGCGAACAGCCATTTCTGCGAGTCAGTTTAACTGGTCCACTTGAGCGAATAGCCGGAACAACGCCTGCCACAAAGGCACTGGCTTGTTGTGACGAAAGCTACACTTCAGCGTACCTTGATCAGGGAAGCTCTGGACAACTGGCGCAACCCGTCAAGCCAGCCCTTGCAGGGCAATGGCTCTCGACAAGAGAACGGGGAGAATGAGGGATTTCCAAGAGCTTTCCTGACCATGATCAATCTTCATTGCACTAAATGGCAGCTCGAAAAAATCAATCAACCTTTCGCTGTGAAATAACTTGATTGCTATGCAAGAGCAAGTAATAGCGGAAAGAATCTCGTGGTTGAGCAGAGTTGTTCAGGTGAAGTCAACTTCCTATAAAGGCTTTGGGCACTGACAAGCTGACATCACGGATTTTCCAACACCTCTCTCAGCACGCCTCAACGGTGGTGTGCCAGTCGTGTCAGCGCACCAAAGCGGAACAACCAGCGATTCACCTCCGGGCGCAGGGCCTGGGGCGTTTCCAGATGCAGTTGACCCAGCTCCAGGGCCCCGAGGTGCTGCAGCTCCCTGACGTTCACACGCCAGAGTGACTCTGCTTCCCGGATCAGACGAGCCCAGGTGCGGGCACTCTGCCAGCGGGCCAGGGGCCTGGAAAGGTTGTGTCGATCGTGAACTGGCTGGCTGATGAAACGCCGCATGGCGGAGCGGCCCAGATGCTGCTTGCAGCTTGATGGGATGCGCTCCAGGGAGCGGGGTCTGCACCACCTGGCTTCCTGTTGTTGAAGCAAAACCGAGCAACCATGGGTAGAGGTGGTTGGTGGCCTCCGGAGTTGTTGCAGTATCCCCCTCGGATGTGGTGGTTTTGCCGAGAGTGACGGCGCCTGCCGCCTTCAGGCGGGCGGCCACGGGCAATCCGTGTCACTGATCGTACCGGCCTTGCATCGCGAATCTTGTTCGAAGGGGGATAACCCTCGAGTTCATGCAGGTCCTTGCCTTGATGGTGATCGGTACGCCGTGGAGCGGACCAAGAGCAGCACCGGCCATCACGTCGCGCTCGGCCTGT
>SRMO01000065.1:91739-95922 GCA_004768415.1 Aphanocapsa feldmannii 277cV
ATAACCCTCGAGTTCATGCAGGTCCTTGCCTTGATGGCGACCGGTACGCCGTGGAGCGGACCAAGAGCAGCACCGGCCATCACGTCGCGCTCGGCCTGTTGCGCCATGTCGTGGGCAAGGTCCGGGGTCATATGGACGAAGGCGTTGACCCGGTCGTTGTAGGAATCGATTCGTTCCAGGAGGACCTTCGCGAGTTCGACGGGTGAAAATTCCTTGAGCCAGATATGCTCCGGCAGATGGGTGGCTGACGCAAACCAGAGATCGTCCGTCATCGGACGCTTCATCAACTACGGTTGTCGTCACTGGTTGGATCTTTCGGATGCGGACGCGTCGGACGGCTTGTCGAGTTTCGAGATCTCGCGATCAAGCTGGAACCCGGGGTCGGTGACAATGGCTTCCAGAGTCCGGACGCGCTCTTCCAGGTCTCCGGAACGCTCCACACATGCAAGCCGAGCCTCCAGCCGTTCGAGGTCGGCCTTGGATACCCGCGACTTCGACTCGGCGTAGACGCGGTAGCCCTTCAGAAGGGAGCTACAGACCACGGCCAGGCCCAGAAAAATCCACAATCCCACTGCGTCAGATCTCCCCTCGAACTATTGTCGGCAACTATAGAGCAACGCCCGTGCCAATGTCGGGTCACAATTGCAAGTTACTGATTTGTTTGAGAACACCGGTTTAATCGTTGTGACCACAAGCCGCCCAGCTGTCGTGGATTTGACCAATGTTCGACCAGGGAGCCTCTGTCCGTCCGATCGCGGCGGCTTGGTCTTGGAACGCCCTGGCGACGTCCAAGCCAGGCCGCGACCACGTTGTACATACCGAAGTTCAAAGCCGGCATCCTTCAGGCGATCCGCAAACCTCAAGGTGTCGATCACCCCGGTTTCCACAACTAGCTCCGATCCGCAATCCTACCTATTCCAAGTTGCCAGATCGAATCGGTGGAAGCTATGCAAGATCCGAGGTTGTTGCTGCCGGGCAGTCCCACCACATGACCGCTCGGTGGCTGCTGTGAGTCGGTGCTGCAGCCGTGAACCTGGACGACCGGATCATGCAACACATTGTGCATCCTCAATGCGCTGAACGGGAAAGGGCAAGTCAGACACTTCTTCCTCGGAAAGGGTGCGGCTCCATGCCCCGGATAGTGCTTCGTTCCAGCGGAAACCTGCTGCTTTGGCCAGGTGGCGTTCCTCATAGCTCACCTGGGCCCGGTAGGTGTGCCTGGGCAACAACCCCTTCTCCAGCAGCGACTCCAGATTGTCACAGCGCTCAAGCACCTGGGCCAAATAGATGCAATCGGTCAGGGCCCGGTGGGCAGCCCAGACGGGTATGCCGTAGGCCAGGGCCAGATCACGCAATGATGGTCTGGGCTTCAGTCCTCGCCCCGCCGGCCAGCGCAGGTCGTCCATGCTGCAGATCCAGGGCAGGTCGAGGCCGGGCAGCAGTCCATGGCCGAACCAGACGCGATCAAAGGCGGCATTGTGGGCCAGGACAGCATCGGCCTCTGCCGCCATGGCCGAGAACAGGGTCAACCCTTCTCTCCAGTTGCTGAAACGGGACGTCAAGGCCGCTGGAATGTGGTTGATCGCCTCTGCAGGGTTGCGCTCGCAGGGGAAGAGCACAGACACCTGACTGAGTACTGCCCGGTCGGGTACCGAGAAGAGAATTGCCCCCAGCTCGATGCAACGATCCTGCTCGATGTCCAGGCCGGTGGTCTCCGTGTCGATGATCAGCAGGATCCGGGGGCAAACCAGGGAATGCGCGGCAGGCCGAGGATCCGCCAGACGGCAGGACTGGGCAGAGAAGGGCTGCGGAGCTGGTACCGGGGCCAATCCTGTGGGCGGTGAAGTGGTGACAGGCGGGAGGGCCGGTGCGGTCAAAGCGTCGCTGGCCAGGGAGGAGGCGGGAAGGTCTGCGGCCTCTTGAGCTGCCGCTGGGAGGGGCTGCACCTTCTCTTGAGCTGCCGCTGGGAGGGGCTGCACCTTTGCCTGGTCCGGGGAGCAATCGAGAGGTGAGTCTTCCGCCAGGCTCAACAGACTGCACTGGTGCCAGGGGGCCGGCAGTGCGCCTGCCTCGTTCGGGGTGCCGTCGATCTGGTTGTCTGACATTGCGCCGGCAACACCCATGGCACCCTGGGCAGCTGAGGGACTCATGGTCGCAGCCCAACCGGGCGATTGCCAGGACCATAGTGCTGGCCAGGAGCTTGCTGAAACCCGCTCAGGTCTGCGAAAAGGAGCCCTGTCCGAGGCTGACGAGAGGCCAGCAGGGGCGGAGCGGATCCCGGTTCTCCTCCATCTCGATCGAGCAGCGAATCTCATCCCGTCAGCCGCTCCGCCGGATTCGGAGACTGGCGAATCAAGCCCTTGATCGGCTCAACCCCAGCTTGTGACTGCTGTACGCATCAGAAGGCCGGCCATCAAGTCCGCCTGAACAGTTGTTGCTGGCCTCGCTGCTGCAAGCGTTCCACGGCCATCGCTGCGAGCAGCTGTTGCCGGAGCAGTGCAACGACAACCTGCTGTTCCGCTGGTTTGTGGGCCTCAGCCCGGACGATCGTGGAGCCCGAGGCGCTCTGGCTGGATCAGGCAGCTCGGCGGCCTGCGACAAGGCAAGATTCCTGGGCCAGGACAACTCTGGATAACCGCCAAAATGGATCACATCAACACCGAAAAACCCTGCTACCCTTTGCCGTGGAGCTCGAGATCGGAGGTTTTCCACAGCTCCACTGGAGAAGCTTTGGAAAACTGCCAAAGTGAATCATGCAAGCCTCGAAATACTCGCTGCGACTCGTAGTAACTTTGATGATGTGAAGGAACGTCTGGAAAATCGGCGTAGCTGCAAGTTGTCCCTTGCAGCGTAGTGGATCTCAGCAAGCGCAAAGGCAAAATCACAGGTTTTCCAGAGCTTTCCAAGACAACCCCGGATCCGTTGTGCTGAGAAGGGTCTAAAATTATCCAGGAAGCCCTCTTTATCTCGAAACTCCTGATCCTTGTAAGCTTTGTCGGTTCACCTACCCAGCGTTTGCGGCTAACACAAGGGCAGGTCACTGCCTCGTCGCCTCAGGCTGTCTCAACGCTCTGTCCATGACCTATCCATGACCACTCATCCAACCGACCTGATCACCCGTGTTTCCACTCAGCGCCCCGATGGGCGGGGTGGTTATGGGCTGGATCGGGTGATGCGGCGCTGGTTCGGGCGTAATCTCGGCCTTTGGAGCAGCAAGCGCCGCTACGATTTCAGAGACGGGCAGAGCTGCATGCTTGAGGTGATTCTCCGCATCGAAGCCTTCAAGGATCCGATGAAGGGGGATGCCTGTTATCGCTTCAGCTGGTTTCCTGCGGCAGGGTCGCAGAAGTTCTTTGATCAGAATCCCCGCTATGTGCCCAGCGGTACCATGGAGGCCTACCTATCGGGCCACAGGTTGCACCGCAGTCACAGCTATCTCTGTGGCGCACCGGTACAGTCCCGCATTCGCCAGGTGGATGAGCATGAAGTGATTTTTCAGTCCATTTACATGGAGTGGGATATCATTGAGCATATTCGCTTGGTAGATGATGATCGCTACCGTGCTCGTTCGATTTATTCCTGGCGAAATAGCGAGCTGGAACTTGTTGAGCTGCACCATGAAACGCGACTGGAAGAGGATCAGCCTGCAGCAATCTGATTGCCGCTCGACGAAGGCATTTTATCATTTTACATTCCATCACTCTAGGAGCAACTGCCCAGTATTGAAGTCACTAATTGCTGCAATTTGCAGACCTGGTGAGCTTTTGGATTGCCAAATCAGAGCTTGCTGAATAATGCAGATCCATTGCTGGAGCCTGACTCGAGTGTGGTGATGTGCACGCTGGTTCGGAGTTCCCCTGGAGACACTCTGAATCTCCGGCAGGGTGCACCATGGCTGCACTCACACTCCCTCACTGGGATCTGCAGGGAGTGAGGCGATGCGATGTTGGTTCGGAGATTCCCTTGCCCTGAACTGTTTCCATGCACAGCGCTGAGCTCCGGCCCATCCGGCTCGAGGACTACACCCCCTTCCCCTACCTGCTGCCGACGCTGGACATGGTGGTGCGCATCGGTTCCGACAGCACCGAGGTTGAAACGACCCTGGGGCTGGCCCCCGCTGCCAGGGCCGCGGCGGACGGATGCCTCCACCTCCATGCGGTGGCGATGGAGGTGGAGGCGCTGC
>SRMO01000065.1:96013-98969 GCA_004768415.1 Aphanocapsa feldmannii 277cV
CGTGCTCACCGTGCGTGATGTTCCGGCCGATCCCTTCCGCCTCACCAGCCGCTGTCGCCTCGACCCCTCCAGCAACACCAGCCTGGAGGGTCTCTATGTAAGCGGGGGGATGTTCACGACCCAGTGCGAGGCCGAGGGCTTCAGGCGCATCACCCCCCACCCGGACCGACCTGATCTGCTCAGTCGCTTCACGGTGCGGATCGAGGCCCCGCGGGCATTGGCACCGGTGCTGCTCTCCAACGGCAACTGCATCGACAGGGGCGAGCTGGACAGGGCACGCCATTACTCCGTCTGGCAGGATCCTTTCCCAAAACCCTCCTATCTGTTTGCCCTCGTTGCCGGCCGACTCGTGGCGAGGGAGGATCTCTTCACCACCTGTTCCGGCCGTGAAGTGCGCCTGCGCATCTTCGTCGAGCCGGGCGATGAGGCCTACACGGGCCACGCCATGGCCTCGCTGCGACGTTCCATGGCCTGGGATGAGCAGCGTTTCAAACTCGAATACGACCTTGATGAATACAACATCGTTGCCGTGCGCCACTTCAATATGGGCGCGATGGAAAACAAGAGTCTGAACATCTTCAACGCGAAGCTCATCCTAGCTGATGTCGAAACCGCCACCGACGGCGATCTTGAACGGATTGAAAGCGTAATTGCTCATGAGTATTTTCACAACTGGACAGGCAATCGTATCACCTGCCGCGACTGGTTCCAGCTCTCGCTCAAGGAAGGTCTGACTGTCTATCGAGACCAGGAGTTCAGCGCCGATCTGCACTCCCGTGCGGTCAAGCGCATTGCGGACGTGGCCATGCTGCGGAGCACCCAGTTCCGCGAGGATGCCGGCCCCACGGCCCACCCCGTGCAGCCGGATGGCTACGTGGCGATTGACAACTTCTACACGACCACGATCTACGAGAAGGGAGCGGAACTGATCCGCATGCTCCAGATCCTGCTGGGGCGTGAACGGTTCGACCGGGGAATCGCGCTTTACGTGGAACGCCATGACGGTTCCGCCGCCACCTGCGAGGATTTCCTCCGGGCCATGGAGGATGCAGCGGAGACGGATCTCTTGCCGTTCCGGCGCTGGTATCACCAGGCAGGTACGCCGCAACTGACCGTTGCGGGCCACTGGGATCCCGTCCACGCCAGCTATCGCCTCGACGTGTCCCAGCACACGGCGCCCACACCCGGCCAGGACCACAAGGTTGCTCTGGTGATCCCTCTGGCCATGGCGCTGCTGGATGGCCGGGGCCAGGCACTGCCCCTGGCCCTGGCCGGAGAACCTGCGTCGGCCGAGGCCAGCGAGCTTCCCCGGGAGCGGGTGCTGCTCTGCAGTGAGTCCAGCCAGTCATTCACCTTCACAGACCTCGCTGCCGCCCCCGTCCCCTCGCTGCTGCGCGGCTTCTCGGCGCCGGTGAAGCTGGAGGAAATCACCGCCTCCCGGGCTGGTGATCTGCTGCGCTTCGCTGCAGACAGTGATGGGTTTGCCCGCTGGGATGCAGGGCAACGCCTCCTGCTGGAGCTTCTGCTCGGCAGGGCGGAGGACAAAGCGGATCCAGGCTTGCTGGCGGAGATCACCAGTGCCTTCGGGGCAATCCTGGCTGATCTCGCCATCGACAACGACTATCGCTGCTGTCTGCTGTCGCTGCCGAGGCAGCCAATTCTCGAGGATGCCGCCAGTGAGCCTGATCCCATTGGCCTGGCCGATGCCCGCCGCAACCTGATGGGCCATTTCGGTGCAGCACTGGCAGAGCCTCTGTTGGCGTGTATGGCCCGGGTGCAGCCTGAGCTGGAGCTGGCATGGCCCCAGGGCTCAGGAGCAAGGGGGCTGGAGGGCGTCGGCCTCGCCTGGCGCTGTGCCAGCGCAGATGGCCACGCCCGCCGCAGGGCCCTGGCGCTGGTGAGCAGCGCCTCCATGACGCGGGGCCGGGCAGGGCTGGCAGCCCTGCAACCATGGGACTGCCAGGAGCGCGAGGAGGCCCTGGACCGCTTCTATGCCCGCTGGCAGGAGCGACCGGTCATCCTCGATACCTGGTTCTCATTGCAGGCCGCGACCCCCTTCGGGGATACCGCCGGCAGGGTGCGGGAGCTGTTGAACCACCCCCGTTTCGACCTCGATGCCCCCAACAGCATCCGTGCAGTGCTTGGAGGCTTCGCCGGAAGCCCCCACGGTTTCCACGCCGTGGATGGCAGCGGCTATGCCCTGATGGCTGAGCTCACCCTGCTGGTCGATCAACGCAATCCGATCACAGCATCCCGTCTGGCCAAGGCGTTCAGCCGATGGCAGTCCTATGGGCCGAAACGTGCCCAGGCCATGCGCTCAGCGCTGGAGGGTGTTGCTGAAGCAGATCTCTCCAGCAACACCCGCGAAGTGGTTCAGCAGTGCCTGGGCAAGGGTTGACGCAGGAGCAGTGGCTCTGGCGGTGGTGGGGTATGGCCTCTCACCACCCCCTGGGCAGGCAGGTGTTGCGGGGTATGGGGCCTGGCGGCGGGCCTGTGGAGGCCGAGAGGGTCATGGGGCAGGCGCGGCTCGGCTCAGCGGAACATGGAGCTCACGGAACTGTCCTGGTGGATACGCCAGATCGCCTCACCCATGATGTTGGCAATGGTCAACACGGTGAGCTGGGGGAAACGACGCTCCAGAGGAATCGGGATGCTGTTGGTGACGATCACCTCCCTGAACAGGCCCGTCTCACCGAGTCGCTTCAGGGCCGGGGGAGAGAACACAGCGTGGGTGGCACAGGCGATGACGGTTCTGGCGCCTGATTGCTTGAGCAGCCTGGCGCCCTGCGAGATGGTCCCGGCTGTATCGATCATGTCGTCCACCAGGATGGCGGTCCTGCCTGCCACTTCTCCGATCACATTGAGGCTCTCAGCCACGTTGTGGGCCGAGCGACGCTTGTCGATGATCGCCAGCGGCGAATCGTTGAGGCGTTTGGCGAAGGCCCGGGCCCGGGCC
>SRMO01000065.1:99056-116923 GCA_004768415.1 Aphanocapsa feldmannii 277cV
CTGCTGCTTGAGGTAATCGACAATCACCGGCGAGCCAAAGATGTGGTCACAGGGGATATCGAAATAGCCCTGGATCTGCGCCGAATGAAGATCCACCGACAGCACTCTGTCCACACCGGACTGGGTCAGCAGGTTGGCCACCAGCTTGGCGGTGATGGATTCACGTCCCGCTGTCTTGCGGTCGGCACGGGCATAGCCGTAATAGGGGACCACGGCGGTAATCTGGCGCGCCGAAGCGCGGCGGCAGGCGTCCACCATGATCAGCAGCTCCATCAGGTGGTCGTTGACCGGCGCACTGGTGGGCTGCACCAGAAACACATCACAGCCGCGGATCGACTCCTGGATCTGTACATAGAGCTCGCCGTCGGCGAAGCGCTTGCTCACCCTGGCCCCGTCAGGAATGCCAAGGTATGCCGCAATCTCCCGGGCCAGATCCGGGTGGGAGCTGCCGCTGAACAGACGCAGCCGGGAGTTCTCCTGACGTCGGCCTTCGGTTTCGGTGCGGGCAGAGGCAACGAAACTGGTCACTGCTGAAGCGCGGGCGCTGCTCAGCCCCGATGCTAGAAGCCGCTCTGTCTGCGGGCATCCCATGGGTTCCACCCCACGGCTGACCATCGCCTGCTGCGCTCCGGAAGGCAGTGTTGCAGCCCGTCAGACCGCCCGGATCCTCTGTGAGCAGTGGGATCAACCGTTGCGCCATGGGGCTGCTGGCGCGGATCCATTCCTGGCCATGCAGGCGTGGAACAGCGGCATCCTGGTGGTTCCGGGCGAGCCCGCCGAGCCCCTGGCCCCGGGAGTGCGCTGGCTGGACGCTCTTGCCGCCGCCCGCCGGCCGACGCTGCTGGCCATTCCTGTCGGTCCCCATGCCGCAGGCCAGGGGGCCGCCTATGCCGCGCTGCTGCTGCAGGCCGGGGTGCCTCTTGCGGGGCTCGTGCTGATGGGTCCGGGTGCCACTGCTCCCCGCTTTGCTGATCGGTTGCCCTGGCTTGGCGCTGTCAACAGTTCCTGCCTCGATGCGGAAGCACTGGATCAGCTGCGAGAGCTGCTGCTGGTGCGACTGGCGGCACTGCGCCACTGAGGGATCGCTGTGGCCGCCGCGGCGGCGGGGGTTCAGCCGAAGTCCTGCCCCAGACGCACCGTCACCCTGGCCGTGGAGGAGGGGGCGTCCTCACTGATGCGTCCGGCGCCGAGGGCACGGATCACAGCGTCGGCATCATCCGCATTGCCCCGGGTCACCACCCGGGTTGTGGCAAGGGGAACGGCTGGGGCCGACCGTTCCACAACCGGCCCGAGGCTTGCTGCCTGAAGGCGCTCCAGTGCCCGCTGACGCTGGGCCGCAGACCCCTCCAGCACAATGGCATCGCGGACAATCGGGTCCCCCAGGGCCCAGCGATTCACCACCACCCGCCGCAGCTCCCCATCCCCGTCCAGCGGGAGCTGTTCCAGGCTCATGCCCTGGCGGGGATCCAGGCTGGCCGCCACCAGACTGAAGACCTCCGGCAGACTCAGGTTGCTGTTGCGACCCCACAGCTGACCTTCCAGCACATTGGAAAACGGGCCGGTCAGTGCTGGGTCCCGCAGCCGTTCGCGCAGGGCACCGAGCAGGCGACGTTGGCGCTCCAGCTGCCAGGCTTCGGTCTCCTGCACTTCACGGAAGCCCAGGTACTGGGTGACGCCATCGGCCTGGAGCCACTGGCGACCCTGTTGCAGCGGCGTGGTCGTTGCAGCGCCCCTGCCGCTGGAGGCTTGCCCCAGTTGTAGTCCCTGGCGGGCCAGGTCTTTCTCCACGGTGACGGGCACACCGCCAAGCTGTTCAACCATGCCGGCAAGCAGTTGTATCGGCGCCTCGATGTAGCGATCGGCCCGGACCCGGTCGGTGTCGAGGGTTTCCGCCAGGCTGTCCGAGACCAGGGCAATGCCGCCCAGCCCATAGGCCTGGGCCAGGGTGGCCTGGCGCCGCCCCGGCAGTGTCAGCGGCGTGCTGGCCGGGAGCTGCAGCAGCCGCAGGGCCTGCCCAGGCTCGATCCTGGCAAGCAGGAAGCCCACCTGATCGTCCCGCTGATCCTGCCCCCCTTCGCCCTGGCCCACCACCAGCAGGGTGATGCCCCGCTCAGGCCTGGGGGCAATGGTGCCGAGGCTGGGCTGGCTGATGCTGGTGGGCATCGCCAGGTCCGCACGTCGCCAGAGGGTCTCCAGGGCGCCGATGCCGAGGGCGGCCACCGCCACCATCACACTGATGCGATAGGCGAGACGGATATTTCTGATCAGCGGGCTGGCACGTCGCTGCCGAGGCCGTTGCCGTTGCCGTGGACGGCGCTGGGGAACGTTGGACGGCCCCTGCCCCGGCTGGTTCTGCTGGAGATGCTGGCGGCGGGGGTGTCCGGCCTCTGGTCCGACGACATCAGCCATGTTCAGCTCCAGGGAACTGCCTCGCATTGTCACGGCCCTGCCCCGGCTTGCCAGTCCCTGGCTACCGCCTCGATAGGTTTGGCCGAGGTAACCGATGGCTGTGACCGACACTGATGGCTCCGCTGGCAGCCAGCTGATCGATGCCGCCATGGACTCTGCCGCGGGGCCCCTGCGGGTGCTTGTGTTCGGTGCCACGGGCTACATCGGCCGCTGTGTGACCCGCGAGTTGGTGGCCCGGGGCCATGGCGTGGTGGCCTTCGCCCGGGAGCGGTCCGGCATCGGCGGCCGTTCAACCCCTGAACAGTCCAGAGTGCAGCTGGGCGGTGCCGAGGTGCGCTTCGGTGATGTGTCGGATCCCGGCTCGATTCGGGCGGAGGGGCTCAGGGGCGAGCACTTCGACGCCGTGGTCTGCTGTCTGGCGTCCCGCAACGGCGGTGTGCAGGATTCCTGGAAGATCGACTATCAGGCCAGCCTGCATACCCTGGAAGCGGCCAGAGCCGCTGGCGCAGACCACTTCGTGCTGCTCTCCGCAATCTGTGTGCAGAAGCCTGACCTGGCCTTTCAACAGGCCAAGCTGCAGTTCGAGCAGGCGTTGATGAACTCGGGGCTGCGCTATTCGATCGTGCGCCCCACGGCATTCTTCAAGTCCCTGGCCGCCCAGGTGGAGCCCGTGAAGAAGGGCTTTCCCTACGTGCTGGTGGGCGATGGTGAGGGGGCATCCTGCAAGCCCATCAGCGAAACGGACCTGGCAGCCTTCATCGCCGATTGCCTCATCGACAGCGACAGGCAGAACCGCATCCTGCCCATCGGCGGTCCCGGCGAGGCCCTCTCCGCCAGAGCCCAGGGGGAGCTGCTGTTCGAACTCAGCGGCCGCAAGCCCTGGTTCGTGCGGGTTCCCGTGGCTCTGTTCGACGGGGTCATCGCCCTGCTGGCCTGTCTTGCCGGAGTCTTCCCTCAGCTGCTCGATGCGGCGGAGTTTGCCCGCATCGGGCGTTACTACGCCTGCGAGTCGATGCTGGTCTACGACGCCGAGCGCCAGTGCTACGACGCCGCTGCAACCCCATCGACGGGCCAGGACACCCTGCGAGCGTTCTATGCAAGGGTTCTCAGGGACGGCCTGGCGGGCCAGGAGCTGGGGGACCAGGCGCTGTTCCGTCACCCCGACGCTTGAGCGAGCGGCTGCCCATCCCGGTCCCGGCTGCCGGGCGATACTGCCAGGCCAGGGACTCGAGCCCCAGCAGGCATGGGCCCCGCCAGCGCGCTCCATTCCCATGGCCACAATCACCGAACTGCTGGGCGGCAGGCGCTGCGGCGTGCTTCTACATCCCACAGCCCTTCCCGGTCCCGATGGCTGCGGCAGCTTCGGCAGCAGGGCCCATGCATGGGTGGATGCCCTTGCCGACCAGGGCATCGCCGTCTGGCAGATCCTTCCCCTGACACCCCCCGACCGCACGGGGTCCCCCTACAGCTCCCCCAGCAGCTTCGCCATCCATCCCGGCTTCCTCGATCTGGAGCGTCTGGTGGAGGAAGGTCTGCTGGGCGGAGAGCAACGGGATGCGATTCGAGCTGCCAGCGATGCTCCCGCGGATGGGAGAGACCCAGCGGCGCAGCGCTGGCGGGTGGGGCGCAAGGTGGCTCTGCTGGGCCGCGCCCTGGGCCAGGCCCATAGGGAATGCTGGAGCGGAGACGAGCGCAGGCTCTTCGAGCGCTGGCGCCAGCGGCAACGGGGCTGGCTCGAGGACTATGCGCTGTTTGTGGTCATCAAGGAGCAGCACCAGGGGTGCCCCTGGTGGCAGTGGCCGCCTGGGCTGGCCCAGCGACACCGCTCAGCCCTGCGCCGCTTTGCCGGGGAGCACCGCCGGGCCCTGCTTGAACAGGCCCTGCTGCAGTGGTTGGTGGAACGCCAGTGGCTCGCCCTGCTGAGCCATGCGCGGCAGCGCGGTCTCAGCATTTTCGGTGATCTGCCCTTCTACGTCGCCCATGACAGTGCCGACGTCTGGGCCCGGCGCCATCTCTTCACCCTGAAGGCCGATGGCGGACTGCAACAGCAGAGCGGTGTGCCCCCCGACTACTTCTCCGCCACCGGTCAGCTCTGGGCCACCCCTGTCTACCGCTGGTGGCTGCACCGACTGACAGCCTATGGCTGGTGGATGGATCGCCTGCAGCGCCAGTACGCCCTGATGGATCTGCTGCGGCTGGATCACTTCCGCGCCCTGGAGTCCTGCTGGTCGGTGCCCGGCGGCGACGCCACCGCCCAGCGGGGCCGTTGGTGTCCCTCCCCCGGTTCGGCTCTGTTGCAGCGGCTGCGGCTGCGCCGGGGCGGATCCCTGCCGCTCGTGGCGGAGGATCTCGGCGTGATCACCCCTGCTGTGGAAACCCTGCGCCGCAGTTTCGGTCTGGCGGGAATGAAGATTCTGCAGTTCGCCTTCGGCGACCATGCCGGGAATCCCTATCTGCCCCACAACTACAGCGATTGCAACTGGGTCGTCTACACCGGCACCCACGACAATGCCACCAGCCTGGGTTGGTGGCAGCAGCTTGACGAGGGCCAGCGGCAGCGGGTGCGGCACTACATCGGTGGGGATGTGGACAGGGCGCCCGGCTGGGCTCTGGTGAGGCTGGCGCTGGCCTCGGTGGCGGGTCTGGCCATCGTTCCGCTGCAGGATCTGCTCTGCCTGGATGACCATGCCCGCTTCAACACCCCGGCCACGGTCGGCAACAACTGGTGCTGGCGCATCGGCGCCGATGAGGCACACATCCGCGATGCCCTGGCTGGCTACGGCGGCCTGGCGGACCAGTTCGGCAGGCGGGCTGGCGGCCCCTGTTGAGGCGCCTGGCCAGGGATCAGCTGCGGGGTCCGGCCGACGCGGACACCCGGTAGGTACCAATTGCACCGCCCCCGTCCCGCTGCGCCGGCAGCTCCACCCCCTGCCAGCGCACCAGCGCCTGATCCGGCGGCATCACCGTCAGCACGAAAGGGGGCACCAGCTGCCAGCTGACGCTGCCCGCCGCCGCCCGGAAACGGGCGTATTGCTGCCCTTCCCGCGACAGCATGACCGTGGCTTCGCCACGCAGCTCGAGCAGCAACAGCCCATCGCCGCCGCCGGGCTGATCGCTGGTCGCGCCAGGGGTTGCTGCGGCTCCGTCAATGCTCGGGGGGGGCTGTCGCCCGTCCTGACCGGGATCCGACCGGGGGGACGTGGTCAGGGTCGGTGGGAGGGGCCCGTCGCTCAGCTGGATCTGCAGTGGCAGCGCAGGCAGGGGATTGAAGGTGAGCATCTCCCGTTGGGCCAGGCGTCGCTGCTGCAGGTTCAGGGCGTAGGTGAATGCCCCGATTGCCAGGGCATAGCAGATCACCCCCTGCCAGCCGTTCAGCACTTCCACGCGGAAGAAATCACGCCCTCCCCTGATGAGGGGGTTCCGCTGGTAGAAGGACCGTAGCTGGGTCGGGCGCTCGACCAGCAGACCCTGCTCCAGCTCCTCGGCGGGAATCTGCAGTCGCAGCGCCAGCTTGCGCAGGATGGTGCGCAGGTAGGCAGGTTCCGGCAGTTGATCCACATGGCCCTGCTCCAGGGCTTCGAGCACAGCAGCGCTGATGTGGGTTTCGCGGGCCAGCTGGTGTCGGGACAGATTCAGGGCGTGCCGTCGCTGGCGTATGCACTCCCACGACGTTTCGGTACGGCTGGGCAGCTGGCCCCGGGGCAGCGATCCAGCGCCATGGGGCTTGTGCACGTACCCCAGCAGCTTGCCGAGACGTTTCATCAGGGCCGCTGACGAGCTTGCAGACACCTGGCCGCGGCAAACGAGCTGATTCCATTGTTGGGTGCTCAGTGTGCAGCACCGCGACTCAGGCGAACAATCTCCGGCGGGTGCAGCTGCCGCCAGGCACCACTGGGCAGCCTGCCGAGCCCGATCCCGGCGATGGCGGTGCGTCGCAACCGCAGCACCGGATGTCCCAGCTGCTCAGCCACGCGCCGGATCTGGCGATTGCGTCCCTCCCGCAGGGTGATCTCCAGGAGGGCATCGCCCTGCCGGCATTCCAGGCATCTGACCTGAGCCGGCCGCGTCGGGCTGCCATCCAGCAGGACCCCCTGGCGCCAATGCTGCAGGGTGTCCTCACCGGGCAGGCCACGCACCAGCACCTGATAGCGCTTGGAGTGCCCATAGCGGGGATGGGTGAGGGCGAGGGTGAGGGTGCCGTCGTTGGTGAGCAGCAAGGCACCCTGGCTGTCCACATCCAGGCGTCCCACCGGATGAACACCTGTTCCCCTGGCCAGCTCTGGTGGCAGCAGCTCCAGCACGGTGCGGCGACCTTCCGGGTCATGGCAGCTGCACACCACACCGCGGGGTTTGTTGAGCAGCAGGGTGAGGCGCTCCGCTGCAAAGCCGATCAGTGCACCATCCACAGCGATGCTGTCGCTGCCGGGGTCCGCCCTGTCGCCACAGCGGGCGATGCGGCCGTTGACACAGACGCGACCCTGGCCGATCAGCACCTCGGCGTGCCGCCGCGATGCCACTCCGGCCCTGCTGAGCAATTTCTGCAGCCTTTCACGCACAACCGACAGCCGCTCGATCCGGCTGCCTCAGTCTGGCTTCGAGCCCGGCCTCGGGTGGCGTTGCGCCTGGGCGATGGTCTGGTGATTCAGAAGAAGTTGTCGACGTTGTCGAAGTCCACGGCCCTGAAGCTGCCTGCCTCCACCTGCCTCATCAGTGTCTCCAGCTGACGCCAGAGCCCGCCGCCGGTGAGCAGGGAGAGGACCAGCGCGACAAGCAGGCTGGTACCGGCAGCGAAGCTGAAGATCATCAGCGCCCCGCCGATGAACAGGATGATGCCCAGCAGGGTGCCCAGATAGGGCGCCACGATGGTGGGCACGCCAAGGGGCAGCATGGGCAGACGATCCTCGCGCCAGCCATCGAGCTTCAGCTGGATCTGCTTGCTGAAGGTGAGACCGCAGACCACGGCGATGGCCAGGCCGAGGGTCACCAGGAAGTAGGGGGGGTCGGCGTAGAGCAGGTGGTGGGAGTGGGATGTGTAGAGATGTCCCTGCTCCACGGAAGACGCGTCCTGCAAGGTTGCCTCGGCGAGACATGCAGCCTACGCGTGTTGTTCCACCTGGTTGTTCAGGACACGCCCGGCGCCAGCATCGCGCTGGTCAGCCGTCAGGGTGGCGGATGATGACAGCCGCCCAGATATCTGCAGCGATCTCCACGATCTCTTCAAGCCACTGCCTGATCGGTTCGACCCCGGTTTGTGGCCTGCTGCAGACGTCAGGAGGTCCTCAGGGGTCGATCAGACGGACCCGCTTGCTGGCGATCAACGTCCCTTCCGGGTGCAGCAGCATCACCGCCCAGGTCTGAGCGTCGCCCTGGTAGGGAGCCTGCACGCGTTTGAACAGCCCCCCGCCATAGAGAATGCCGAGCTGAATGGCGGGTGCGTCCAGGGCAGCGGCTACTGCCGGTGTCACCTCGAGGATGCCGCCGGCCAGCACAGCTTCACCGAGGGGCTCATCGACGATCACGTCGACGTCATAACGCTCACCGGTGCGCACCGCGTCGGGGATCTGCAGATGCACCGCCAGGCGCATGTCCCCTGAGTAGACGAAGGACTCCTCCCGCAGAATCCGCTGGCCGGTGATGGTGCCGTCGCCGGCGATGCTGACCGCCACGTCCTGGACAGCCTCGAGGCGATAGTCAATGCCATCGCTGCTGCGCCGGCCCTTCACCTGAATCGTCAGGGACACCTCTCCACCGGCCCGGGCCCGCGTCTCGGAGACCTCCCAGTGCAGGTCGCTGAAGGTCTGGCCAAGGCGCAGCAGTCGTGTTGTCACCAATGCGGGGTCCAGCGTCGCCGCCGGGCTGATCAGCTGCTCGAGCTTTCCGCGGTCCCCACTGTTGAGGGCGTCCTCCAGGCCAGCCGCCAGGGGCGACTCTGCCGCGCTCGATGCCTGAGCCAGATGGTACTGGGCAGCATTGGCCAGGGGCGCTGCCAGCGTCAGCTGCCCCAGCGCTGCGAGGGTCATGGTTGCACCCCCTGCAGCTGCGATCAGCAGAGATGCCCTGCAGGTGTGGAGTGATGCGGGCAAAGCGAGGCCGGAAGCAGGGCACTAACGTAGGTTGGCTCAGCCAGAGGGGCCATGGCGCGGCTGCTGATCGCCGCCAGTGGAACCGGCGGTCATCTCTACCCAGCCCTCGCTGTTGCCGAGGCCTTGCCCACCTGGCAGGTGCACTGGCTGGGTGTGCCTGATCGCCTTGAACGCCAGCTCGTTCCCGACATCTACCCCCTGCACCTGGTTCAGGCTGGTGGGCTGCAGGGCAGTGGTCCGCGCAGGTTGCTCAATCTGCTTCGTCTGCTGGGGGCGGTTATGCCCACCTGCCGGCTGATCCGACATCACCGGATCCAGGCGGTGTTCAGCACCGGCGGCTACATCGCCGCCCCGGCGATCCTGGCGGCCCGCAGTTGCGGAATTCCCGTGGTGCTGCATGACGCCAACGCCATTCCTGGCCGGGTCACCCGCCTGCTCGGTCGCCACTGCAGCCGGGTGGCCCTGGGCCTTGCGGTTGCCCGTCGCCAGCTGCCCCGGGCCAGGGTGCTCACCAGTGGCACCCCGGTGCGCAAGGGCTTCCGGCAACCGATGGCGCTGCCGCCCTGGGTGCCGCACGGTCCGGGGCCCCTGCTGCTGGTGATCGGTGGCAGCCAGGGTGCCGTGGGCATGAACGCCATGGTCCGCGCCGTGCTGCCCCCCCTGCTGGACGCCGGTTGTCGCGTGGTGCATCTCACCGGCCACAACGATGGCGCGGTTGCGTCGCCACGGCATCCCGCCTACGTCTCCCTGCCCTTCAGCGAGGAGATCCCGGCCCTGCTCCAGGGGGCTGCTCTGGCGGTGTCCCGTGCCGGGGCAGGCAGCCTCAGCGAGCTGGCGGTCTGTGGCTGTCCGGCGGTGCTGATCCCCTACCCCTTCGCCAGCGATGACCACCAGCGGGCCAACGCCGAGGTGGTGGCGGAGCGTGCAGCGGCGGTGATCGTGGAGGAGGGACGGAGCGATCAGGCCAGGGCAAATCTGCAACGCACCCTCTGGCGACTGCTGGGTCCGGGTTTGCGGGGTGTGGAGGGTGATCTGGATCCTCTCCAGCCCATGGCCCGGGCCATGGCGGCGATGGCCACGGAGACGGCTGACCGGACCCTGGCGCGGCTGTTGCAGACGCTGGTGGACTGAGCCGGGCTCCAGCGGCGTTGCCGCGGCCCAGGCAGCGAAGCGATGGAATGGACTCTGCCGCTTCAGCGGCGATGGGCTCAACTGTGGCTGCGGGGAGCGATGGCCGACCCGGCCTGCGGCACCGCCTGATCTGCCTTGCCACCTGCATCCAGGCGGCTGACGCGACCCGTTGTCAGATCTGCTTCGGTTGTCAGGGGCGTGCCTGTCGTGAGGTGTTCAGCCAGCTGATGGAGTTGCTCGGCGCTGCGGACTCCCACCGCCTGGCCCAGCTCAGCGCCTGCGGCGTCATAGAGCGCCAGGGTGGGAATGCCCTGGATGCCCCGTCGCTCCAGCTCCGGTTGCCAGCGGGGGTTCTCGATGTTCAGCAGCACCACGTCGATGGCTTCGGTCTGCTCCGCTGCCAGCTGCTCCATCGCTGGCGCCATGGATCGACAGGCCTCGCACCATTCGGCATAGAACTCCACCAGGGTGGGCTTGCCGTTGCTGATGGCCTGCTCCAGCGGCAGCGAACGGCGCGCCATGGCGTCCATGGCGTCGTTGTGGGCAAGTCCCAGGCCCAGGAACAGTGCTACGGCAACCAGAGCGGCCAGCACTGCCAGGCCGGATGCCAGCAACCGATCACTCAGCTTCAGTCGCGATTCCACCAGCAATGCCCTGTTCCGTGACCGGACTCAGGGGATGACCCAGATGGAGCACATGTTGTCAGGGCTGCGGGGGCTGTGGTGCCCTCACTGCCGGGGGCCATCAGCCAGGACCATCATGGTGCAGCCAGACGCAGGCCTTTCCCTGCGGAAAAAGGGCTGTAGCTTGCGGCGTGACCCAGCCACGTCCGGTCCATGACCCCCATCGTCGGCACTGCAAGTGGTCCTGGACTGGGGTTTGGGACCGATGGCATTCGCGGTGTGGCCGGCGAGCAGCTGACGCCACTGCTGGCCTTGCAGGTGGGTTACTGGGCGGGGTGTGTGCTCGACCCCCCAGGCCCCGTGCTGCTCGGCATGGATTCCCGCAGCAGCGGCCCCATGCTGGCGGCTGCCCTGAGCGCCGGCCTGACTGCTGCCGGCCGCGAGGTCTGGGACCTGGGCCTCTGCCCGACGCCGGCCGTGGCAAGGCTGGTGGGCCTGACAGGGGCCACCGCCGGCCTGATGATCTCCGCCAGTCACAACCCCCCTGCAGACAACGGCATCAAGCTCTTCGGCAATGGCGGCACCAAACTGACCGCCATACAGCGCCAGGGGATCGAAGCTGGTCTGGCTGGAGCATGGGAGCAGACCTTCACGGCAGCAGCAGCCGTCCATCGCCGTTCAGACTTGCTTCGACGCTACGTCACGGCCCTGAAGCAGTCCCTGCAGTGCCCCGACCTGAGCGGTCTGCGGGTGGTGCTGGATCTCTGCTGGGGTGCAGCCACGGTCTGTACCGAGGAGCTCTTCCGCTCCCTCGGTGCCGAGGTGATTGTGCTCCATGGCCGACCCGATGGACGCCGCATCAATGTCGACTGCGGCAGCACGGCCATGGCCCCTCTCGCCACCGCGGTGCTGGCCCACGGGGCCGATTGCGGCTTTGCCTTCGACGGCGACGCCGATCGTGTGCTGGCTGTGGATGAACGGGGCCGACCCGTCGACGGCGATCACATCCTTTTCCTGTGGGGCAGCGCGCTTGCCGCCGCGGATCTCCTGCCTGAGCGACGGCTGGTGGCCACCATCATGTCCAACCTCGGGTTCGAGCGGGCCTGGCGTGCCGATGGCGGAACCCTGCTGCGCACGCCAGTGGGGGATCAGCATGTGCAGGCCGAGATGGCCCGCACGGGAACTGTCCTGGGGGGTGAGCAGTCCGGCCACATCCTCTGTGCGCACCATGGCAGCGTCGGCGACGGGCTGATGACCGCCCTCCAGCTGGCCAGGATCCTGTGCGCTGCCGACTCATCCTTCTCCAGCCTCGTGGATGCAGCCTTCGTGGCCTATCCCCAGAAGCTCACCAACGTTCCGGTGCCCGATCGCAATGTGCGTAGCAACTGGCGGGCCTGCAAGCCGCTGCGACAGGCCCTGGAGCGGGCGGAGCAGGCCATGGCAGACCAGGGTCGCGTGCTCGTGCGCCCCTCCGGAACCGAGCCGCTGCTGCGGGTGATGATCGAAGCCACCGATCAGGCCACGGTGGACCATTGGAGCGAGACCCTTGCCGCCATGGCCGCCCACCATCTGGTGCCTGCCGCGGTCAGTGGCTGAACGTGCCCATGTTCAGGGCTGGCGATGCTCCCTTCAGGCCTCGGCAGTCCTGCCCGGCACCTCGTCACCAGCCTCTGAGGCCCCTGTGATGCCTGGCTGGGGTGAGGTGTCAGCAGGAGAGGAGTCGTCGCGAATGAACAGGGCCCGGTAGACCGGCAGCCCTTGACGCAGCACGTGGATTTCCCGTTCGCTGGGAATCGGCAAGGGATTCTGCACCAGCCAGTGGGGCTGGGTGCGGCGGAAGCCTCCTGCTGCCACCACCTGGTCCACCATCTCCTGCGCCAGTTCGAGGATGTCGCTCTGGATGAACAGCTGCATGTCCTTCTCCATGGCAGTTGCAAGGCTCTCGATCAGGGCTGGCTGCACCATGCGGCGTTTGCGGTGTCTGGCCTTGAACCAGGGATCGGGGTACTGGATCGTCACCAGTTGCAGCAGGCCTGGCGGCAGCTGCCGCAGCAGGCCTGCCAGGCTGACATTGGCATTGCAGAAGAGAAAGGCGAGGTTGGTCAGCTCAGTCCCTTCTCGCGCCTGTTCCGCCGCCGCCACGAGGGGTCGCCGAATGTCGAGGCCCAGGTGATTCCAGTGGGGGCGTTGCTGCGCCATGGTCATCAGAAAGCGGCCACGGGCACAGCCCAGATCCAGATGCAGCGGCTGGTCCGCAGCGGCAAACAGACCGGCGCAGTGCGGCAGGGCCAGGGGACGCTGATAGAAACCGCTCAGCGGGTTGACGTGTTGACGCACCAAAGCAGGACCGGCGTGATGCGCGAGGTTCAGCCCGATTGTGGCGCTGTGGCGCTGCGGGGTACCAGGAAGCACCAGCTGGCAGTGAAGCCATGCAAGGCGGTGGATCTGGCGATCGGCCCGATCTCGCCGTTGCAGAAGACCCCACTGATGGGAAGTCCGGGGAAGATGGATCGCCCCAGGCCGCTGTCCACATTGGCCATGCCATAGAGCCCTTCGCCCCGACCGAGGCAGGCGAACAGGAAAGCTCCCAGGGGCCGATTGCCACAGCGCTGGCGCTGCTGCAGCAGAAGTTGCTGCAGTTCCTCGCGGGATGCCCGACCATCACGCAGCTGGAACTGCACGCGCTGACCGATGCGAATGCTGTCAGCGATGGCCATCGCGCCGCTTTGGGGATCCACCCCCATCAGGTTGCGCACCAGAAAAGTCTCATCGTCTGCAGCATTGCTGAGGCTGAAGTTGTGGCGGCCGATGCCGATGAAGAGGGAGTGGCGCACCAGCTCACGATCAGCCGGTTCCAGCCCCTCGATCACCGATTGCAAGCATTTCACCGGCGCCAGGGATGCGCCCTGGGGGTCGGACCCTTCCTGCAACTTGAGCATCACATTGCGGGCGGAGGCTTCCACCTCGAACACGGGGCCGATGGGGCGACAGCCCTGGGACACCACCGCCTCCAGGCCCCAGTCACCACCGATGGCACAGCCGACAGCGCTGGCGCCAATCCCATCGCCGAACAGCAGTGAGCCATGGTTGGCCGCATGGTTTGCGGCGATGCCGCCCACCTTCACGCTGTCGGGATAGGCGTAATCCAGCCCGGACACCAGGTCCTTCACCCCTCTGCTGCCGGGATCCGTGAGCAGCAGCAGACCGCCGCAATCGGCCGGGTCCATGCCGATCAGCTCCTGCCAGGGCTGGGGCGAGCCATCGAGATCCGGCAGCTGGTCCATGGCCAGCTGGAATGGTTGCAACACAGCGCCCGGCAGGTGCAGGAGCGTGAGCGACAGACCCGGTTGCTGCTCCAGCTCCTGCGTGGGTCGACCTGCCTCTGCGCCGATCACCCCGCTACCGCAGCAGCCGATCCAATGCTCCGCCTCGATGCCGCGTTTCAGCAGCGGCAGGACCCGAGGCAGATCGCTGGCGAAGCTGCTGCTGATGAAGACCGCCGCCAGCTGGGCAGGGCGCACAGTCTTCAGCTGCCGGGTCACATCGGCCACGGCCAGGTCGAGCGACGCTTCAGCGCTCAAGGCCGTGCGCCACAGCGGCGGGGTCTCAAGACGGCTTCTCAGCCAGGTAAACACAGGTAAACTTCAGTGAGGGCCCTATACCCTTGACCCTACCCAGGATCGCCTGACTTCCTGGCAACCCTTCCTTGTTCGCAGCTTCTTCCCCAGCGATGTCGGACCTCCTGCTGCGTCAACTGGTCTGGGCTGATTACCGCGCCGCTGTGGTGCTCACGGTGACCCTGCCGCTGGTGCTGTTCGTCTGGTCTGCGCTGCGCCAGGAGGGAGCCATCAATCGCCTGCTGCGGATCTACTGGAAAATCTCCAGCCTTCTGGCGGTCACGGTGCTGCTGATGGCAGGGGGGCAGCGGATCGCTTTCCTCACGGCCACTGTCGCCCATCTGCTGATCCTGCTGGCTCTGTGGTTCTGGGTGGATCTCAACGAGGAGCTGGCTGACATGCCCCTGCGGCGCCCCCTTGCCCTCACCACCAGGATCTGGCGCTGGTCCCTGACGTTCTTTGCTCTGCTGGGGCTGCTGATCAGTGGCAGTGCGCTGGGTTGTGTCATGTCGGCGGACCAGCCCCTGCTCCCGTCCTGCACTGTCTGGCTGGAGGCACCGCGCCGCTTCAGCGAAGGGATCGGCAGCGTGCTCGGCTTCCTGTTCGGGGCCCGATGGACAAGCAACAGCGCATCGCTGGCGGGCTACGTGGGCCTGGGGGCCTATGGGGTGGGCCTGCTGCAGTGGATGATGGTGCGCCTACCCCGCTACGGGCGTCTCGCCGGCGACTTCTGATGGGCCCTCGCCAGGATGGCGCTGCGATGACAGCTCTGCTGCAACGGCTGGAGCGGCTCAGCAAAGCCCATCCGGACTGGGTGCTGCGCCTCGATGGTGTGGATCGGACTGGGGAACTCTTCGAGTTGCTGCTGTTCCGCGGCGTCAGCAGCAGTGTCACCCATCCCACCGCCTTCGACCCCGATGCAGCCGTGCTGCCCGATGGCGTCGGCATCGAGGCCATGACCCTGCTGGCCGCACCGCTCCAGCCTGATCACGAAACAGTTCTGCTGGGACCCTTGGAGCCCGACGCCTTTCTGCTTGCTCTGAACAGCCGCGCCTGAAACGACCCATCACTATTCTTTGTAAAGAAATATTTACCACCCGTGAGTCAGACCCCGCCGCGTTCCGAGCCAGCAGGTCTCACGACGCCTGCCAGGTGTGTCACATCCACTCCCAGCCCCCTCGAAACATTCCTCCAGGCAAGCGTTGGCCGTTGGGTATCCGAGCGCCGCTACCTCGCTCTTCCCTCCGGTCGCATCGAAACCGTCTGCACGCGCCTGACGATCGAGCCTCTGCATGAGGGTGATGCCAGCCTGCGCTTCCTGGCAACTGCCCATGGCCTGGAGCGACCCCTCTACCGGGGTCTGCACATCCACTGGACCAGCAAACGCAGCAACGGTGCTGTGCAGACCGGCTCGACGGCCCTTGCCGTGAATGGCATGGTGATGCTGCGGGATCGCAGTTTTTTCTCGCCGGAGCCGATTCAGGCCAGCTGCGAACTTGAGGGACAGCGCCTCGTGATTCAGCTGTCCCTGGGTAAGGATCACATCGAGGAGGATTGCCGCCTGATCAACCCGAATCTGCGCACCCGCCAGACGGTGGTGCGACGCAGTGGCCGTGAAGTGATGCTGGGTCAATACCTGGAGACCCGTCTGAGCTGATCCCGCAGACCTGGTGCCGTAGATCTGTGGCCGGTCAGCCATCACGGCCGGGACAACCTGGAGCAACCGGCATAGTGCAGCCAGCCGAGCACTGAAACCCTTTGTGAGAGCCGGGATCATGGCTTCCTCGATCAAGTTCCCGCGGATCACCGCATTGATCTCCTGACGAAGCCCATGGCTCACCAGCGCGTCTGATTACCGACTGCAAGTTCTGGTACTATTGGCCAGAGTAAATCATCAAACTCCAACCACCCGTTTGACGCCATGGGGAGGCTTGCCATCACGTCCTTTCGCTTCCTTCATGCCGCTGACATTCAT
The DNA here is from genome assembly GCA_004768415.1 of Aphanocapsa feldmannii 277cV. Classification (GTDB taxonomy): domain Bacteria; phylum Cyanobacteriota; class Cyanobacteriia; order PCC-6307; family Cyanobiaceae; genus Aphanocapsa_A; species Aphanocapsa_A feldmannii. The sequence continues at coordinate 114,895 of SRMO01000065.1, forward strand.
CTCGATAGTCCACTGACCGGCCTGACCGGCCTAGCAGGCATTGCAGGGAGAGTAGCGGAGCGTGTTCGTACGGCTCCGCGCGCTGCATTCGAGGCTCTGGTCGAGCAAGCGATCGCCGATCAAGTGGACTTCCTCATAATCGCCGGTGACCTTTATGATGGGCCTTGGCGCGACTGCAATACTGGACTGTTCTTTGCAAAGCAGATGGGGCGACTCAAGCAAGCCGGCATTCCCGTCTTCGTTCTGCACGGCAATCATGATGCGGAAAGCCAGATCGCCAGACAGCTGAAACTGCCGCTGCCGGACAACGTGCAGGTCTTCGTTGCGCGAAAGGCCCAGACGTTTCAGCTCGACAAACTCAATGTTGCTCTGCACGGTCAAAGTTTCCGCGAGAAAGCCGTGACCGATAATCTGGTGCCGGACTATCCGACACCTGTGCAGGATGCCTTCAACATCGGGGTACTCCACACCGCTTTAGACGGCATGAGCGATCATGCCAAGTATGCGCCTTGCAGCCTGCCGGAGCTTGTAGCGAAGGGATACGACTACTGGGCCCTGGGCCATGTGCATCAGCAACAGGTGCTGCACGAGCGACCGCACGTCGTGTTCCCGGGCAATCTCCAGGGACGTCATGTTCGTGAGACCGGTCCCAAAGGGGCCTTTTTGGTCACGGTGGAGGCAGGCGAGGTTGTAGACGTCGAGGCGCTGACACTGGACGTGGTGCGCTGGGCCGTGCTCGACGTGGACGTAGCGGCTGCGGCCAGCACAGACGACGTCGTCGATCTGATGCGCAAAGCCCTGGAGCAGGCGGTGGCGTACGCAGACGGGCGGCTGCTCTCGGCGCGGATCGTGCTGAAGGGCCGCACCGGACTTCACAGTCAACTGGTGACAGGTAACGAACACCTGACGGATGAAGCACGCTTTGTGGCGCTTAGTCTTGGTAACGAAGTCGCCTGGGTGGAACGCGTAACGGTGCAAACCACGCCGGTGGCGGACGCTGCTGCGCTGGCTGCGCAGGAAGATACCCTTGGCGATCTCCGGGGCATGCTCAAGGAAGCCATTTCCGACGAGGAGCTGCTCGGAAAGCTGAAGGAGGATATCGGCAAGCTGATCAGAAAGCTGCCCCATGATATACGGGATGGCTGCGAGGACGAAGTGCTTGGTGCTGCCGTGAACGGCAGCTATGACGCTCTTATCGGACTGGTGACGCCCTACTTGAACGCTCGTCTGACATCGGAGGACGGTTAAACGATGCGTATCGCCAGGCTTGATCTGCTGCGTTACGGTCGGTTCACCGATGTGTCCATCGAGCTGCCGCGAGCAGAACGGGACATTCACATTGTCTTCGGTCCCAACGAGGCCGGGAAGACGACTTCCCTGACTGCCATCGAAGATATGCTGTTCGGTATTCACGAGCGCTCTCCCTACAGCTTCCTGCACAGCTATCAGACCATGTGCATTGGCGCGGTGCTGGAAGGCAGCGGCAATCGCTTCGAGTTTCAGCGGCTCAAGAAACGCAGGGACATGATCCTCGGACCTGACGGAAATCCGCTGCCAGGTGATGAACGATTGTTGGCACCGTTCCTCGGCGGAGCGGACCGAGATTACTTCGATCGCATGTTCAATCTCAGTCACGGCCGTCTGGCTGAAGGTGGCAGGGCAATCATTGAAGCCAAGGACGATGTGGGTCAGATGCTGTTCGCGGCCGGCACCGGCCTGGCCGATCTGCGTGAACGGTTGAAGAAGCTGGAAGATGAGGCCGACAAACTGTGGGCGCCAAAGGCTAAGAAGCGGCTCTATCACCAGGCTCAGAATCGGTGGGAAGAAGCGAAGTCAAGGCAACGCAAGCACGAGCTGAGCGTCAGCGAATGGAAGGAAGCTCACGAGACACTGAGCAATGCCAAGGAGACACTCCGCAAGTGCCGGAAAGAACACGAGGAGAAGTCAAAAGAGCTAAAGAAGCTGGTTCGCATCTGCCACGTTCATGCCCCCATACGGCAGCAGCATGAGCTGAAAGGGAAAATCGCGG
>SRMO01000065.1:116999-122438 GCA_004768415.1 Aphanocapsa feldmannii 277cV
ACCAGCAGCTCACCCAAGCCGAGAATAAAGAGGCAATGATCAGTGCGCAGATCGAGATCTTGGCAGCGCTGCTGCACGCAGACCAGCAGGCGCTTGAAGCCATCACCTTCGACGAAGCGCTTGTTCGGTGGTCGGGCGAGATCGAAGAGCTCAATGCGCAGCGCATTGTGGTTCGCAGTGAGCGGAAAGACCTGCCTAAGCGGCGGGATGAATATCGCGTTGAGTTGAAGTCACTGGCCAGTCTGGCCACTGAGATCGGTTGGGGTTTTGAGAAACAGAGCGAGCTGATTGAGCGGGTACCGTCCAGGAGCAAAGTGAAGCTAGTACGGGAATTACTGACACAGCATGAGAAACTGACAGCAGAGCAACGCAGCACGCAAAAGGCACTTGATGAGTCGCAGGATGCCCTGCAGGATAAGAGAGAGCGTCTGAACGAGATTGGAGAGGCGACGGACGTATCCAGGCTGGCCGCTGTCTTGGACGATGTTCGGGAGATCGGTGACGTGGCAGACCGTATTTGTAGGGAGCAGAGGCAAGTGACTGAGATTTCCTGCGAGATAGACAAGAAAGTCCGGTTGCTGAGGCCAGCTCTGCCTGCGGGCACTGACATTGAGGCGCTGGCGGTACCGCCGAGGGATATGGTCGTCGCGCATCGGGACGATGTGCGGGATTGGGCGCGCCGCCAAGGCGAGACGAAGCAGCAGCTCACTGAGGCACGCAATAATCTAGAGCGCGATCAAAAGGCGCTGGAGCGGCGCGTGCGGGATGAAGGCGTCGTGGGGCTAGGTGCGGTAGAGGAAGCCCGCGGCTACCGGGACAGGCTGTGGCAGTTGGTCAAGGCCCAGTACATTGCTTGTTCGGAGATCCCGGCTGAAGAGGCAAAGGTCTATACCGAGGCCTTGGAAGATCTACCAGTATCTCTCGAAGTAGCCGTTGAGCAGGCGGACGGTATTGCTGACCGGCGCTTCGACAAGGCCAAGGCGGCCGCGGAGTTGGTGTGTCTGGAACACAACATCGCTGGATACAAGACGCACATCAGGCAGCTGGAGGCGAATGAAGCGGCGCTGAAAGCTGAGTGGGAGCAGCAGGATCAGGCGTGGCAAGCACTGTGGGCTGAATTGCCGATCGAGGTACTTGCACCTAGTGTCATGCTGGCATGGCTGGAGGCGCGTGGTGAAATCGTGATGCTGATCGGGCGCGAACGTGAGGTGCAACTTCAGCTGGACAACAGTAGACGAGAGGAACAGAAAGCAATTGCGCAGGTTCACGCAGAGCTGACGAAGCTCGGCTGGGATTCCGGGGATATCATGGGAGATTCGCTCGGGGTGGTGGTCAAAATGGCCGATGCGTATCGGCAGAAGCAAGAGGTGAAGGCTCAGAAGATTGTTGATATGTGCGAAGCGGTACAGACGGCCAAGTCCAAGGTGGCGCAGCGGCAAAGTGAGCTGGAAAGAGCGGAGGCAGAGCGGAAGATCTGGCAGGCAGATTGGGACAAGGCGGTCGCAGCGATTGACCTTCAGTGTGACGACAAGCCTGAAGTCTTGTCTGCACAAATCAACGCCATTGACCAAATGCGCGAGCATGCAGTGGCGGCCAAGGACCTTCGGGATAAACGCATTGCCACCATTGAGCGGGACATTGAGATATTTGCACGAGCTGTGGCAGAGGTTGCCGCGGAATTGGCGCCGGACCTAATGGATGGCGATGCTGATGCTTCCGTGGTGGCGCTGGATCGGCTGCGGGAAGAGGCATTGAAACTGCAGCAACAGCATCGTGACCTAACGGAGGCGGTGGCTAGGCGGAGGAAGAAGATCAAGGAGCTGGAGGAAAGTCGAAAGGCCGGTTGGACCCTTGTGCAGCCACTCCGAGAGACGGCCGGTGTCGAGGGTGTTGAGGAGCTACGCGAGGCGATTAAGCGATCAGACCGGCTGAGGACGTTCAATGGGAAACTGGCCGACGTCATGAAAACGCTCAATCAGCAGGGTGACGGACTCGTGATTAAGGTTATTGAGGAAGAGTGCCGGGATGTTGATATTGACACGGCGCGGGCCAGAAAAGAAGCGGCCGAGGCTGAACTGGAGGAGCTCAACAAACAGAAGGAGGAAGCCGTCGTGGCACAGAATGACGCGAAGAGGGACTTCAAAGAGATAGGGGGAGACGATGGGGCAGCCAAGGCGGCGGCCGATTGCGAAGAGGCACTGGCTGACATGCAGTATGCAGCCGAGCGCTATGTGCGGGTACGGGCATCGGAGATGCTGTTGCGCTGGGCGGTCGACCGCTATCGAAAGGAAAAGCGGGGACCGCTACTGAGGCGTGCCGGAGAGCTGTTCCGTGTGCTGACGCGGAGTTCCTTTGAAAGACTGGAGGTAACGTTCGACGAACGCGAGGCCATGCACCTGACCGGGGTCCGTCCTGACGGGAAAGCGGTGAAGGTGTCGGGCCTGAGTACGGGAACTGAAGACCAGCTGTTTCTATCGTTGCGGATTGCGGCCGTAGAGGACTACCTGGCGCGGGCCGTAGCACTGCCCTTTGTGGCAGACGACCTGTTCATCAATTTTGATCAAGAGCGGTCCGCTTCAGGGTTCGAGGTGCTGGGGAGGCTGTCCGAGCGTACACAGGTACTGTTCTATACGCATCATCAGCATCTGGTGGATGTGGCACGGGAAACGCTGGGTGCCGATGTGAATGTGGTGATGCTGGCCGAGGTAAAGAAACGAGCCCCGAAAGAAGCCTGAGCAGCTTCCCTGGGGAGACCTTCTTGTCAGCTCTCCACATCCGGGGCCCATGGCAGACCTTGCCAAGCTCAATGGGTCAACTTCACTGAACCGGCTTCCACGCCCATGGAATGATGGCGGGCAAAGCGAGGCTTGGAGCAGCAATGACAGGCTGCCACAAAGCCATCTCACCGAGAAGCCGAAGCTCGCTCCCGGGCCGGCCTGGCCAGCGTGTGACCTGGCTCAGGAAGAACCCACGCCGGTGTAGGCACCGTAGAAGAAGAGGCCCAGCACGAAGAAAGCGGCCATCCCCCCTGCGGTTGCCACCAGCCAGAGAGGCAGGACGCCTTCCGTCCAGCGGGATCTCCAGGGCACAGCCGGGCGACCATCAGGAAGGCGATCGGGAATGCGACCGTCGGGGCCTTGAAGCTTGGCACTCATGGATCTGGATCAGTTGAAGAAGTAGCTGGAGAAGAGAATGCCACAGGTGAACACAAACAGCAGACCCAAATAGAGGCTGGTGCGGTTCAGTTCAACGGGCAGGTCGTTGGGGTTGTTGTTGCGTTCCATGGCCTTGTTGGTCAGCGGCGGATGAACTGCATAGCAGCGATGGCACCAAGGAAGAACACCGTTGGGATGCCCAGTGCGTGGACAGCCAGCCAGCGCACCGTGAAGACGGGGTAGTTGCGCGGGGTGGTGCCGGATGGAGTCTGTGTCATGGACGGATCAGTTGTTCAGGCGCAGGTCGATCTGGGACTTGCCCACGTAGCGGTCGCTGACGACCGGGGGCCTCACATCCGTGGCCTGGTAGTACTCGTTGGGACGAGGTGTGCCAGAGACGTCATAGGCGAGGCCGGTGCTGACGAACAGGAAGCCTGCCAGAAAGATCGCCGGCAGGGTCACGGCATGGATGACCCAGTAGCGAACACTGGTGATGATCTCGAAGAACGGGCGTTCTCCGGTTGAGCCGGCAGCCATGGCAACGGGCAATTCAGGCGTTGATCCTAAGGGGAAGCCAGCCCTTGGGGACGCACAGCAAGCCGGGCAGTAACAGAGTGGCGAGTCCTGAACGGGTGGTGGCCAACGTGGCCAATGCGTTGCGGAACAGTGCGGCAGGATGGCCACTGCCAGGGGTTTGCGAGCCCGGGCCCACCTGATGCATGCCCGTGGTGTGGTTGGCCGCGGCTTCCCCCGGGCGGTGTCCGAAACAGGGAAACGCCCTCAGCCTGCCCAGCGCAGCAACGAGCCCCGCTCGCCCATCACGAAGCCCTTGCCGTCGGGGAGGAACTTGATGCGGGTGAAGTTGGTGGGCTGGGCCTCGCCGATGGGATCCTGCTGCCAATGCTGACCACCGTCTTCGCTGATCAGCAGGGTGCCGCTACCGCCACCCGTCCAGATGCTGCCATCGGGGCCCCAGCCCATGTCGAGATAGCCGTAGCCATTGGTGATGGGGATGATGGGTCTGCTGAAGGCCGGGCCACCGTCTTCGGTCATGGAGGCTTCAGGATCGGCAAAGCGAATCTGGGCACCGCGGCTCAACATCCACAGGTCGCCGGATGGCTGGAAGCCCATGGTCTGGATCCGCTGGCTGCTCAGGCGCTGGTGAGGCATCCACTTGCTCTGGCCCTCCTCCCAGCTGGCGTAGAAATTGCCCAGGCTCGACACACTCACGTAGCGGCCATCATCGCTGCGACGCAGGTCGCGAACGGCACCGACTGCATCGCCCACCCTGGCATCCCAGTGCTGCCCGGCGTCGGTGGTGACGTAGATGGCTCCGACAGTCGTGGCCAGCTCGGCAGAGCCAGGGCCCCGGGCCGTGACCAGGTAGGGCTCACCGGGAAGTCTGGTGTCAAGGAGCAGCCGTGACCAACGCTGGCCGCCGTCATTGCTGTGCAGCACCAATCCGGGCTGGCCGGCGATCCAGCCTTCGTCGCCATTGAAGGCGATGGAGATCAGCCTGAAGTTCTCCCCATCGGGCAGATCCAGGACCCGTTCCTGCCAGCTGCTGCCGCCGTCATCCGTTTCCAGGACCAGGCGGTTGGTCCCCACCAGCAAGCCGTGGCGGCTGTCGGTGAAGGCGATATCAAGAGGACTGGAGTGGGTCTCCAGGAGGACCACATGCCAGGGGCTGGTGTCGGCCATGGCCAGACCGCTGCTGACGCAACCGCTGGTGAGGCCTGCGGCACAGATCAGCACGAGCAGCTGTTGAAGAAGGCGACGGAGCGGACCGGGCACGGGTTCAGCGCAATGAGTAGAAGGAAAGCAGGAACGCGATCGCGAGGGCGAAACCGGCGAAGATCAGCACATTCTTCTGGCCTGCTGTCAGTCGGTTGGCCCCCAGGCCGTAGTCCAGGTTCTGCTGAAAGCCGCTGGCTTTATGGCGAGGGCCGATGTCCCTGAACACCGCTTTGGGGCTGCGGCAGACCGGGCAGAGGAAGGTTGCCTCGGCGAGGTTGCTGAAGGGGGTGTTCGGAGCAATACCGAACTTCTTGATGCCTTCGCCTGGGTCATACACGTAGCCACAGCTGCGACACTCGAAGCGGTGGGTGTCCGGATCCGTCGCCATGTCCCTGGCCAGGGCGGCAGCTTCGGCCTCCCTGGTGATGCGGGGACCGGTGGGGCCGCTGGCCGCTGGACCGGCCGTCTGTGCCGCGGAGGGGGAGTCCTGCTGCGGGGGGTCGGGAGGCTGGCGCTCGGACTGCAAGAGGCCGCTGGAAGCTTGCTG
>SRMO01000065.1:122505-128666 GCA_004768415.1 Aphanocapsa feldmannii 277cV
GCAGCAGCGCCGCTTGCGACAGCCTCGTCGCTGCGGTGCGAGACTGACCTGACCAGCAGTGGCTCAGGCCCAGCTCAAGGATGTTTGTCCTGCCCGGTTACGACGCGTTTCTAGGCTTTCTGCTGCTGGCGGCGGCGGTACCTGCCCTGGCCCTGATCACCAACAGGCTGCTGCACCCCAGAACCTGCGCCGGGGAGCGGCGGACCACCTACGAGTCGGGCATGGAGCCCCAGGGTGGCGCCTGGATCCAGTTCAACATCCGCTATTACATGTTTGCCCTGGTCTTCGTCATTTTCGATGTGGAGACCGTGTTCCTCTATCCCTGGGCCGTGGCCTTTCACCGGCTGGGGGTGCTGGCCTTCATCGAGGCCCTTATCTTCATTGGCATTCTGGTGGTGGCCCTGGCCTACGCCTGGCGCAAGGGCGCCCTGGAGTGGTCCTGATTCTCACCAGGACCACAGTCCCCCCTGGGTCAGACCCCCAGCACACTTCGCCCAAAGCTTCTTGCCATGACCCCAGTGAGCACCACCGAAGCGAAGACGGCGGAGGAGCTCCATGGGTTGCGGGATGCCACCTGCAACCCCATCGGTCCTCCCCAGGTCACCACAGACCTGTCGGAGAACGTGATCCTCACCAGCCTGGACGACATCCACAACTGGGCCCGCCTGTCCTCGCTCTGGCCCCTGCTCTACGGCACCGCCTGCTGCTTCATCGAGATGGCGGCGCTGATCGGCTCCCGTTTCGACTTCGACCGTTTCGGCCTGGTTCCCCGCAGCTCACCGCGACAGGCGGACCTGCTGATCACCGCCGGCACCGTGACCATGAAGATGGCCCCTGCCCTGGTGCGCCTCTACGAGCAGATGCCAGAGCCGAAATACGTGATCGCCATGGGGGCCTGCACCATCACAGGCGGCATGTTCAGCGCAGACAGCACCACCGCCGTTCGCGGGGTGGACAAGCTCATCCCGGTGGACCTCTACATACCTGGTTGCCCACCGCGACCCGAGGCCATCTTCGATGCCGTGGTGAAGTTGCGCAAAAAGATCGGCAATGAGGCGTTCGCAGAACGGGCCAAACTGCAACAGACCCATCGCTACTTCACCATCCCTCACCGCATGAAGCTGGTGCCCCCCATCATCGATGGTCGCTACCTGGAAGCAGAATCCCACAAGGCCGCCCTGGGGCTGATTGGTCCAGGAAGCAGCACCCAGCTTGAGCAGGCCACCGCCAAGGACATCAGCCATGCCTGAGAACAGTGCCCCTGAACCCACGGCCGAGGCGCCCCTGGCGGCAGCCGCACCCCAGCCCGGCCCGCTCAGCCGCTGGCTGACGACCCATGGCTTCAGCCATGAGGTGCTGCCAGCCGATCACAAGGGCGTGGAGACCATCGCAGTCGATGCCGCGTTCCTGCTGCCCCTGGCCGCCGCACTGCAGGCGTTCGGTTTCGACTATCTGCAGTGTCAGGGTGCCTACGACGAAGGCGTAGGCCAGCGCCTGGTGAGCTTCTACCACCTGGCGAAGGTGGGCGGATCGGACGGTCTCGGCACAGAGGAAGTGAGGGTCAAGGTGTTCCTCGATCGCAGCGGCGACCTCACCGTCCCCACCCTCTATCCTCTCTATCGCGGTGCCGACTGGCAGGAAAGGGAGAGCTACGACATGTTCGGCATCAGCTTCGCCGGCCACCCCCAGCCCAAGCGTCTGCTGATGCCCGAAGACTGGAAAGGCTGGCCACTGCGAAAGGATTACGTGCAACCGGACTTCTACGAGCTGCAGGACGCTTATTGATGCCCTTGTTCGCACTCCCCTGTGGCTGACACGTCGTTGCCGGCTGCGCAACAGTCGTTGTCTGGCTGTTGGCCCCGCTCAGGCAGCTGAATCGCCGCGCCCGGAAGACCGCTGCTGGCGCCGGTAGAAACGCATGATCGCCAGAGCCAGGGCACGGGGATCATGGCGCAGATATTTGCCATCACGTTGCTTCGGGCCATGCATGGAGGCTTGCTCCACGCCGTAACCACGCCGGTGGAGCGCTTCCGCATCGCAGAGCACAGGGCTGGCGCCCTCCCGCTCATAGGCAAGCAACACCTCGCGGCTGGGGATGCCCTGCTGGGCCAGCACGTTGTTGAACAAGCGGGGTTTGCAGCCCATCAGTTTCAGCTGTTGCTCAATCGCCTCCACATGTCCCAGTACATCCAGGCCATCACTTTCTCCCTTCTGGGTCATCAGGTTGCAGATGTAGAGCCTGGCAGCCCTGGACCGCGCGATGCTCTCCACCAGGTCGGGCACCAGCAGGTTGGGCAGCAGGGAGGTGTAGAGGCTGCCGGGGCCCAGCAGGATCAGATCAGCTGCGGCAATGGCATCGAGGGCCCGTGGCAGGGCCGGCGGATTGGCCGGGATGCAGCCGATGTGTCGGATCGGCACGTCCACATGGCCGATGGCAGACTCCCCTTCGACACGGCGCCCATCCTTCAGGTCTGCCCAGAGCCGCACGTCGGCGTTTGTGACCGGCACCACCTCTCCCTGGATCGCCAGCACCTGACTGCTGGCCTGGACCGCTGACTCCAGATCACCGGTGACGCCACCCATGGCGGTGAGGAAGAGGTTGCCGAAGCTGTGGCCTTCCAGACCTTCACCGGCCTCGAAGCGGTAGCGGAACAGCCGCGTCAGCAGCTCTTCTTCCTTGGCCAGGGCCGTCAGGCAGTTGCGGATGTCGCCGGGGGGCAGCGTGCCCAGCTCTTCCCGCAGGCGGCCGCTGCTGCCACCATCATCGGCGACCGTGACGATGGCAGTGAGGTTGCTGCTGTAGCGCTTCAAGCCGCTGAGCAGGGTGGCAAGCCCGGTGCCACCGCCGATGCAGACGATGCAGGGACCACGGTTGAGACGCCGCTGCTGAACCAGCGCATCGACCAGATTGTGCCCCTGGCGTGGTGCCAGTGCCTTCGTGATGGAGCGGAAGGTGCGGCTCTGGCCGAGGAAGACCAGCGCGAAACCCGCCAACATCAGAAGCGGCCCCATCAGTCGATAGGGCAGGACATCGGTGAGTTCGGCGAGGGCCCACTCGATGAAGCTGAGGGCTGCATAGATCGGTTGAAGATTGCCCCAGATGGCAAGACCAAGACTCAGCAGCAGCAGGCCGACGGAACTGGTGAGGACCCAGCGTTTGACCACAAGGCCGGGCTGCAGCCATCGGAGAGCCCGTTTTGATTCCTGCAGCCAGCGCAGGCATGCACGTTGTTGAAAGGGGACATCCCGGTGAAGACGTCTTTGCCGCAGGTAGGAGCGCAGGTGGGCAAGCATGCTCGGGCAGGCGGCGCAACCAGCTGGCTCGCTCCCGAACTCTAGGGAGTACAGCCGGGCGCGAAGCGAGAGTGCGTGTGACCACCCTGCACCCCTTCCCTTCAGGAGCATCGGCATTTCGTCAGGGGAGGCACCGGGCAGGCAGAACCAGTCCCCCGCCAGGGACCCGACGGCCTTGCGGAAACAGAAAACAGCAATGCTGATGCGGCTCTGGCAGGGGACTTGCCGGAGACTCTCAGGAGTCGGCAGGCAGCATGGAACTCGCCTCAGCTGCTGGACGGGCTTGTTCCTACCGGCAGGGCGTCCTCAGCCGGCTGTCCGGAGGTTCCCTAGGGTTCTGCAGCTTGGGAGTGCGTCCTGACATCCTTCTCCAGCAGGCAATATGCCTTCTCCCTCGAGAAGGTGTCCCTGCGGCGCGGTCGCAATCTTGTGCTGGATGGCGTGGATCTGTGCCTGCCGGTGGGTCGAAGCCTCGCCGTGGTGGGCCCTTCCGGTGCCGGCAAGTCCAGCCTGCTCCGCCTGCTTGCCGGTTTGCTGTTGCCCACGTCCGGAACCCTGCGGCTGAACGGAGAGGCACAGACCTACCTGCGCGGCGACCAGCAACACCCCGTGGATGTGCGACTGGTGTTTCAGTCGCCTGCGCTGCTGGCCTCCCTCAGCGTTGCCGAGAACGTGGGTTTCCTGCTGCGCCGGAGCAGGGTGCTGAGCCCCGCCGAGGTGCGTGAACGGGTGGAACGGGCACTCGCGGCCGTTGGCTTGCATGACATCGCGGATCTCTATCCAGGGCAGCTGTCGGGCGGCATGCAGAAGCGGGTGAGCTTCGCCCGCGCCGTGATCGATGACCCCGAGGTGGCCGGGACCCTGCCGCCGCTCCTGCTGTTCGATGAACCCACTGCCGGGCTCGACCCGGTCGCCGCCACCAGAATCGAAGATCTGATCGTGGAGACCACGCAGCTCACCCGAGGAACCTCCCTGGTGGTCAGCCATGTTCTCAGCACCGTGCGTCGCGCTGCCGACACCATCGCCCTCCTCTACGATGGTGCGATCAGCTGGTCGGGCAGCGTGGACGCTTTCGACAGCACCGACAATCCCTACGTTGTGCAGTTCAGGACGGGTAGTCTGCAGGGGCCGATGCAGACCATGCAGGTCTGAACGATGCGCCGTCGTGTGCGAGAAGCCACCGTAGGCCTCACGCTGGTGGGGGCCATCGGCCTCAGTGTGGGTCTCTGGATCTGGCTCAGGGGCGCGACAATGGCCAACAAGTCCTGGACCCTGGAAGTCAGATTTGATGATACCACCGGCCTCGTTGATCGTTCACCGGTGCGCTATCGCGGTGTCAACATTGGTCAAGTGGTGGCCATCACCCCGACCAGTGACTACGTGTCAGTGATGCTGAAGCTCACCGCTGACACCATTCAGGTGGCCAAACCTGTTGAGGCCAGGATCAGCACCACCAGCCTGCTGGGAGGTGTGCCCGATCTGGTGATCGAAGCTAGCAGCAGGGGCCTGGCCAGTCTCGCCAATCCCAGATCGTCTGCCTGCCAGTCCAGCGTTCAGCTCTGCAGCGGTGATGTGATTCCCGGCCGCCAGACCAGCGATCTGAGCACGGCGATCAGCAACTTCGACGCTCTGCTACTGGACGTCAGGCAGACCGATCTGGTGGGAAGTATGGATCAGGTCCTCAGGGGAATGGTTGCCACGCTCAGCAAGGTTGACGGCGTCAGCGAGCAACTTCACGGTATCCTGGAGGCCATAAGCGATCCCGATGCCCTTGTCGAGCTGAGTCACGCCATCTCCTATGCGCGAATGACGTTTGAAGAGTTGCACAACATCAGTGGCAACATCTCTCATCTGACCAACGACCCTGAATTCATCGAGGGCATCCGTCTGATGACCATCGGACTGAGCCGCTTCTTTGACGAGCTCTATCCCGATCGGATACAGTGAACCTGGCAGATTTCCACTGCCTTCAGCCCATGGCATCCATGGCGCCCTTGGCGATTGCCGCGATGGTCCGATCGCTGGCCTTCGGCAGTTGTACATAGCGTCCGCCAGCCGTTTCGGCCAGTTCCCTGCCCATGCCACTGCCGATGAACTTGCGCTCCGTGTCAATCATCAGCAGCTTGATCCCCAGGGCGCGGTATTGACCGGCCACTGCCATCAGTTCATCGCCGATGTCTTTGGCTTCGACGTCCTCCTGACCCAGGGAGTGGCTCAGGGACACGTTCCCACGGCCATCGGTGATGGCTACGACAACCACCTGGCCGATGTCACTTCTGGCCATGGCGTTGACACCCACCCGGGCGGCCAGAGTGAGGCCGTGGGCCAGGGGGGAGCCGCCGCCGCAGGCCATGGTCTCCAGCCGCCGCCGCGCTGCTGTGATCGACCGGGTCGGTGGTAGCAGCACCTCAGCCCGTTCCCCCCGGAAGGGAATCAGAGCCACCTCATCGCGGTTTTCATAGGCCTCGCCGAGCAGCCGCAACACAGCCCCTTTGGCCGAATTCATGCGATTCAGCGCCATTGAACCGCTGGCATCCACCAGGAACACCACCAGGGCGCCAGCCTTGCGTTGGAGCTGCTTGGCACGCAGATCACCCTCCACCACCACCAGCCTGCGGCCGGGATGACGCTCCCTGCGCCGCTTCTGATACGGAGCGGCGGCACGCAATGTGGCATCCACAGCGATCCGTCTGATCGGTCCGCGGGGCGCCATCGGCCTCACGTAGCGCCCGCGGGATTCGCTCAGGACAAGGGAACGGCGGCCGGATCCGCCGGAGCGCGTTCTGGCGCTCCGGAACATCAGCAGATCCGGATCGATGCAGGCATCCTCCGGGTCGAGCATGAACTCCTCGGGCACCTGGGGGGGG
>SRMO01000065.1:128761-153570 GCA_004768415.1 Aphanocapsa feldmannii 277cV
CTGTCGCTGTCCCGGGGCGGATCAGGCTGCTGCTCCTGCTGCTCAGGGGAGGGTGGTGGGGGGTCCTGCTGTTCCTCCTCCTGCGGAGGCGCATTGTCAGGATTCACCCGCGCTGCGATCACCAGCCGTACGGCGGTGCGCAGATCGTCGGCTTCGACGGCATCACGGCCCGCCAGGGCTGCAGCGGCCCTGGCCACCCGCACGGCATAGAGCTCGGCGCGGTGGCCCTCCACACCGCCGCGGATGGCCTCGTGCACCAGATAGGTGATCTGTTCAGTGCTGATCCGCACATCCGGTAGCCACTGCCGCGCCAGCAGCAGCTGGGTGGCGAGGGCATCGGTCTCCTCCAGCCATTGCCGCCGGAAGCCAGCCGGATCGTTGCCGTAGGCCTGGGCACCAGCGGCGATGGCCACCCGCTGCTCGACGCTGAACACCTGGTCGGCGGAGAGGGCGATGGCGAAACGATCCAGCAGGTGGTCACGCACCTGGCCCTCCTCGGGGTTGTAGGTGGCGATCAGCAGGCAGCGGCAGGGATGGCTGGTGCTGATGCCTTCCCGCTCGATCCGGTTCATGCCGCTGCCCACAGCAGCGAGCAGGAGGTTGACGATGGCGTCGTCCAACAGGTTCAGCTCGTCGACATAGAGCACGCCACGGTGGGCCTGGGCCAGCAGACCGGGCTGGAACACCGGCACACCGGCGCTCAGCGAAGCAGCCACATCCACGGACCCCAGCAGGCGATCTTCGCTGAGCCCGAGGGGAATCTGAACGAAGGGGGCTGGAACCACGCAACGTGGAATGGCATCGGCTGCCACCGCCGCCAGTCGCTCGCCCGTGATGGTGTCCCAGTCGTCGGGGCGTTCGGGATCGGCGTTGCAACTGCCCTCGACGATCTCGATGGCGGGCAGCAGGGCATGGAGGCCCCTTGCCAGCACGGATTTCCCGGTGCCCCGGCGGCCGGCAATCACCACACCACCGAGGCCTGGGTCCACGGCCGACAGCAGCAGGGCCAGCTTCAGCAAGGCGTGACCGCTGATGGCCGCCAGGGGAAACTGCTCGTCGGCCCGGGGCCCCCCCCACTGAGCTCCGGGCTGGGACTGGGGCGGGGCCGCGACCATGGTGGGGGGCAGAGCATGCGCTTCGGCATGCACTATGAAGTGCCTAGAGCCTGCCATGGAGGCATCCCCTCCACCGGCGTGGCAGCTGCTCCCATACTCTTCGATGTCCTCCTCCGTGCCCGTGGCGGTGGCCCTTGGCAGCAATCTCGGCCAGCCGCTGCGCCAGCTGCGCTGGGCGTCGCAACAGCTGGCCCTGCTGGCTGAGCCCGGCAGCTACCGCTGTTCCCCCTGGTTCAGGTCGGCTCCGGTGGGTGGCCCGCCGGGCCAGGACGACTACATCAATGGTGTGGCGCTGCTGCGGGCCCACGGCGATGCCGGCTTGTTTCTGCAGCGGTTGCAGCGGCTGGAGCACTTGGCAGGCCGCAGGCCAGGGCCCCGCTGGGGCCCCAGGCCACTGGACCTGGATCTGCTCTGGTGGGGGGAGCAGCAAGCGACAGGCCCCCACCTCAGGCTTCCCCACCCCCGCTGGCGTGAACGCAGCTTCGTGCTGGCCCCCCTGGCGGCGCTGGAACCCGGGCTCAGGGCACCGGGCGAGACCCGCACGATGGGGCAGCTACTGCGGGACTGCCCGATGGCCCGGCCCACGCGCCTGGCTTAGCAGCGGGACAGGCATGGCACCGCACCCCGGTACTCCATTGCGGTGGATGCCGTTGCCAGAGCGTCATCACCGGGCACCATTGCCGCTGTCAATCCGTCAGCATCGCGCCAACAGCCAGCAGGTCATGCCCCTTCCCGCGCCGGAACCCGCCACCCAACAGGAGCTGGTGGCACTTCTGAAGGTGCGCAGGATGGCCTTCGAGCTGGCCCGCTGGCGCCTGCCGATCGGTGTCGAGGGCTGCTACGGGCGGATCCGCCATCCTGGCGCATCCCTGGCGGTGCCGTTCCTGGATGACGGCCGCGTGGTGATCCTGCGCCAGTACCGCTTCGCTGTTCAGGCGCGCCTGCTGGAGTTTCCTGCCGGCACGCTCGATGAAGGGGAGGAACCACTGCCTTCCATGCAACGTGAGCTGGGGGAGGAAGCCGGCTACAGCGCATCCCGCTGGGATTCCCTCGGCACCCTGGTGCCCTGTCCGGGCTATTCCGATGAACGCATTCATCTGTTTCTGGCCCGCGATCTGACACCCCTGGCTCAGCCCCCGGCCGGGGATGACGACGAGGACCTGGAGGTGCTGACCATGACCCCGGCAGAACTGGATGTGCAGCTGGCCAGCGGCGATGAGCTGCTTGATGGCAAGTCGGTGACGGCCTGGTATCGGGCCAGAGCGCTGCTGGCCAGTGAGGGGCGACTGTGAGCGGTATGGACGAGGCCCACTGGTTGTTCTGGCACCGTCGCGACCTGCGCCTGAGCGACAACGTCGGCCTGGCTGAGCTGATCCGGCACAGCCGGGCCGTGACCGGTGTTTTCCTGCTTGAGCCCCACTGGTGGCGGGGTGAGCTGGCAGCACCCTCCCGTCTCTGGTTCCTGCTGGAGAGCCTGCGGGAGCTGCAACAGGCCTGGCGCCGGATCGGCAGTCGCCTGCTGGTGCTGCAGGGTGAGGCGCTGACCCTGCTGCCTGCCCTGGCAGCCCGTACCCAGGCCCGGGGGGTGGCCTGGAACGAAGACGTGGAACCCTGGGCCCGGCTTCGGGACGCAGCAGTCGCCAGGCGTCTGGCGGCCGATGGGGTCAGGGTTCAGCGGCAGTGGGATCAGCTGCTGGTGGAGCCAGCCAGCCTCACCACCGGCAGCGGAGGGCCCTACCGGGTCTATGGCCCCTACCGACGGGCCTGGTTCGCCCGACCCAAGCCTGCGCCTCGGCCTGCTCCCGGCGGGTTGGTGGATCACCTGAGAGGCCAGGACCTCGGGCTGTCCAGTGTGCTTGAGCAGCTCCCCACTGCCGCCGGCATGGGACTGCCCTGGCAAGGGGACTGCCCCTGCCAGCCGGGAGAAGCGGCAGCTCTGGAACAGCTTGAAGCCTTTGTGCATCGCCCCATCACCAGCTACGACACCGATCGCAACATCCCCAGCCTCGATGGCACCTCCCGGCTCAGTGCGGCCCTGCGTTTCGGCACCCTGGGCCCCCGCAGCGCCTGGGCGGCATCGCTGCAGGCCGAGGCCGGTTGCGGCAGCGAGGAGGCCCTGCGGGCGATCAATGTGTGGCAGCAGGAGCTGGCCTGGAGGGAGTTCTACCAGCAGGCCCTGTTTCATCTCCCCGAACTGGCCGATGGACCCTACCGACCCCAGTGGCGACGGTTCCCCTGGGACAACGATGGGGCACTCTTCCAGGCCTGGTGTGAAGGACGTACGGGGTATCCCATCGTCGATGCGGCGATGCGCCAGCTCAATGCCACGGGCTGGATGCACAACCGCTGTCGCATGATCGTGGCCTCCTTTCTCACCAAGGATCTGTTCTGTGACTGGCGCCTGGGAGAGCGCTATTTCATGGCAACGCTTGTGGATGGCGACCTGGCAGCCAACAACGGCGGTTGGCAGTGGAGCACCAGCAGCGGCATGGACCCCAGGCCCCTGCGGATCTTCAACCCCACCACCCAGGCCAGGCAGTTCGACCCGGAGGGGGTCTACATCCGTCGCTGGCTGCCGGAGCTTGCCTCCTGCGACGCTGGGGAACTGTTGGGCAGTGCAGTGTCGACAGCCGCGAAGCGCGGCTATCCAGCTCCGATCGTGGACCATCGCAGCCGACAGGCCGAGTTCAAGGCTCGCTACGCCAGCATCAGGCCTTGACCACAGCCCCGTGGAACCTGGCGTGGAAGCAGTGCATCCAACCGGGCTGTGAAGCTTCAGACCCGGGGGATGGTGCAGCAGTTGAAGCCATCGCGGCAGACCTTGCCGTGGTCCATGGCCCAGTTGAGCAGGGCCACCCTGTTCTTGGAGCCTGTCTTGGTGAAGATGTTGCTGATGTGGTTGTCGACCGTGCGCTTGCTGATCGACAGGGACTCGGCTATTTCCTGGTTGGTCAGTCCGCTGGCCACCTGCTCGACGATCTGCAGCTCCCGCTCCGAGAGGCCGGATCCCAGGTCGCCAGAACCAGACATCGGGGCAACCGTCAGGACTCGATACATTCTACGGAGTCCTGTCCTGTCCTGTCTGCAGCCTTCACGCACTGGCAAAGGGGACCGTCAGCCCAGCAGGATGGCTCGACCGCGTGATGGCCATTCGCTTTGCTGCTGCGGCAGGCTCTCGTTGAAGGACGGCCGGCATTGACGGCTGAGCTCACGCCGCCCCGAGGAGGTGAGACCAGTGCTGCCATGGTCGCTGCGGCGGCGCTCCGGGGCCGCGTTCATGCGGTCAATGTGACCGATGGCAGCCGCGCCGTGATGGGCATGAGCAGCATGGCGCTCTGTCGCCTGCTGCTGGATCACGGCATCGAGCCGGTGTTTCAGCTCACCTGCCGGGATCGCAATCGCATTGCCCTGCAGGCGGAATTGCTGGGTGCCCATGCCCTGGGCATCCCCAATGTGCTCTGCCTCACCGGCGACCCCGTGAAGGCGGGCGATCAACCTGCAGCCAAGAGCGTGTTCGACTTCGAATCGGTGCGCCTGCTCCGACAGGTCAGGGCACTCAATGCCGGCCTCGATCCCGGTGGCGATGGCAGACGCCTGCCCCATGGTCCCATTGATCTGCTGCCCGGCTGCGCCGCCGATCCCCAGTCCGGCAGCTGGGACGGGCTGAAGCGGCGCACACAGCGGAAGTGTGAGGCCGGGGCACGTTTTGCCCAGACCCAGATGGTCACCGACCGCGAAGCCCTGCGCCGTTTCTGCGGGGAGATTGCCGGCCCCCTCGGCCTGCCGGTGCTGGCCGGAGTGTTCCTGCTGAAGTCGGCCAGGAACGCAGCCTTCATCAACCGCGTCGTCCCCGGAGCCAAGATTCCCCAGCACACCATCGACCGTCTGGCAGCAGCCCCGGATCCCGGTGCAGAAGGCGTTCGCATCGCTGCTGAGCAGGTGCGGGAGTTCCTCGGCATCGCCCAGGGGGTGCACCTGATGGCCATCAAGGCCGAAGCCCTGGTGCCCCGGATCCTCGATCTTGCTGGAATTGCAGCGATCGCCTGAGTCGTGCCGACCTGGATCAGCTCAGGCCGCCGGGGCCTCGCCAGGGCTGAGCTGCTTGCCCAGCAGGGCCGCCATGGCGCGCTGTTCGGCGGAGGGTTTGCTGCTATCGATGCGGCGGGCGTCGGCAATCAGCCAGTCGAGGGCTGCTTCCTGCACATCGATGTGTTCTCCTGTCTTCTCGACGCAGTAGCGACCAAACACAAGTTTATCGGTGAGATTGACATCCTTGCCAATGCGGGAATGGTGAAAGATGATTGAGTTGTCAATGGTGACGCCACTGCAGATATGACAGTTAGGGCCGATCATGGAGGGGCCAACGATCTTCACGCCAGGCTCGATCCTGCTCATTCCCCCCACAAAGACGGGGCCCTGCACATCAACACTGTCCCAGTCAACCGCCACATTGAGGCCAGCGTAGATCCCGGGGCGTACTTCCTTGCCGGGGATGGGCACCTGACGTACTTCACCGCGCAGGACTCTGCGTATCACCTCCCAGTAATCCGGTACCTTGCCGATATCAACCCATTCAAAATCCATTGGCAAGGCATAAAATGGAGCTCCCTCATTCACCAGGTCTGGAAAAAGATCTGAACCGATGTCATAGGGAACGGCATCAGGGATGCGAGAAAAGATTTCCGGCTCAAAGATGTAGATACCGGTATTGATCATGTCGCTCAGGGCATCTGTTCGGGAAGGCTTCTCCTGGAAGGCTTTGACGCGACCATCCGGGTCGGTGACCACCACGCCGTAGCTGCTCACCTGGTTGCGGGGCACCTGCTTGGTGATCAATGATGCCAGGGCACCTTTTTCCTTGTGACGACGCACTGCTTCCGTGAGGTTGAGATCAATCAAGGCATCTCCGCAGAGCACCACGAAAGTGTCGTCGAAGAAATGCTGGAAGGTCTGAATTTTCTTGAGACCACCGGCGGAACCGATGGCTTCACCGATCAGTTCTCCCTCCTCGATGCGGCCTTCAAAGGAATAAGCAATCTGAACGCCAAAACGCTGTCCGTCACGGAAGTAGTTTTCGATCTCCTCAGCAAGGTGGGAGACGTTCACCATGACCTCGTTGAAGCCGTGTTCCTTCAGCAGCTCCAGCAGAAACTCCATCACGGGCTTCTGCAGGATCGGGATCATGGGCTTGGGAATGGTGTGCGTGATCGGCCGCACCCTGGTTCCTTTGCCCGCGGCAAGGATCATCGCCTTCATGACGCCTCGCAGCTCAAGCAGATCAACCGTACCAACGGGGCTCAGGCCGCCATCGGCAGGGTTGCCGGCAGGGTAGCTGGCCTGGCGACGCTGCCGCCAGCCTGGTCTGCGCACAGAGGCAGCGGCGGCTGGTGCATGCGGCCAGCTGCGCCGGGTCGCACCATCAGCTGGATCGGGCCGAACAGGCCATGCTCCTGGCTGATGTCCACCCGTCCCTGGGAACAGAGAAACAGCAGTGCCCAGAACACACCCAGCCGATCCCGGTCGAGATCCGGCGGGGCAGCCATGGCCCAGGCCCGCACCAACGCCTCGAAGTCGGCACCCCGAGCTGCGGGAGCCCAGTCGTCGAGGAAGTGGTTCAACGCCGCGGTGGTTTCCGGCAATTTCTCACGGTGGGCCAGGCTGGCCACCTGGCTGGCAGCCTCCTGGTTGCTGATCCGTTTCGGGCGCGTCCGACCTCGCTGTCCGTCCCCCTCCTCTTCCAGCTGCGCGGCGATGGTCTCCAGCTGCCGGATCAATTCCGCCAGGGTCACTGGGCGTTGCAGCGGTGGTGGGGCCGTGGGTCGTCGGGCCAGGTGACGCTCGGGATGCCGGGGCAGACACCGGGTGCCCTGGTCCAGGCCTTGGCAGTCTGCCTCCAACGGATCTTGCTCGGCGGGATTCTCCACGGGGAAGGTGTCCTGCTCCAGCAACTGGGATTTGAGCGACAGCAGTACAGCTGCGGACAGGAAGGCTGCACTGCTGTCGGCCAGATCCTGCTCGTAGCTGCCGCCGTGGACGGCCATCAGGCGCGGCTGTTCAACGCGTAGACGCAGCTCATCGAGGAATCCGTCGATCACGCCGATCACGTCCACATCCCAGGGATCCAGCACACCGCGCTCAACGGCGTCCTGCATGAGACGGATGGCAACTCTTGCGCCGCTGCCGTCGGCTGTCACGTAAGACCCATTCGAGTCAACGCGGAGGGTAGCGCTGCGGTGCCTGGTCTGCCAGCAGCTGGGAGCGTTTGCCGTGTGTTTGCTGACAAACAAGCATCCCTACCGCTCGGGGCTCGGTTCCTTGCTTGCGCCAGCGCAGAGCCTGAACAGCGGCTGAGATCGCGCCAGCGTGATCAGTTGTCGCTGCTGATGCTCTCGGATCGTTCAACGGAGGCAGGCAGCAGACCAAGCTGAGCGTCCAGGGTGGCCTTGTAACGGTCCAGGTCCTGCTGCATGTCCTGGATGCGCACCTGCTGTGCCTGCGCTTCCTTCTCGGCCACCTGGTCCTCCACCCGCCGGATCACACCGGCCCACACGGCGAAGACCCAGGCAAAGGTGGCGCCGATGCCTGCAACCATCAGCAGCATCACTGCCAGTGGCATGGTGGCGCTGACACCGGGCAGGAAGCGGACTGTGGTGGCGGATGTGTTCTCCAGGCTGAACAGCACCAGCGCAAGGGCGATGGTGAACATCAGCACGAAGTTGACCTGTCGCATGGCAGTCCCGGGAATCGCGCAACAGCCAGAGGCTAAGCCGATTCCCCTGGTGATCTCACCCCATTGCAGGAGCTTTTTGCAAGGTCGCCGGGATCAGGGTCAAAGGGATGGAGGGGCTTTTGTCCCGGGCGGCCGCCTGCAGGGCGTTGCTGTCACGCTCCACCAGGGATTCGATCGAGGCCCGGTAGCTCTCGGTGGTGAGCCGGGGATAGAGGCCGATGGCGATGACTGGCACCAGCAGGCTGGAGATGATGTAGATCTCGCGGGGTTCGGCATCCACCAGATTGGTGTGGCTGGCCAGCTCGCGGTTCTCCCTCCCGAAGAAGATCTCCCGCAGCATCGAGAGCAGATAGATCGGGGTGAGGATCACGCCGATGGCTGCCAGGCAGACGATCACGATGCGGAAGCTGAGGCTGTAGGCATCGCTGGTGGCGAAGCCGACGAACACCATCAGTTCAGCCACGAAACCACTCATGCCAGGCAGGGCCAGTGAGGCGAGCGAACAGGTGGTCCACATCGCAAACATCTTGCGCATGCCTTGGCCCACGCCACCCATCTCATCGAGCATGAGGGTGTGGGTACGGTCGTAGGTGGCCCCCACCAGGAAAAACAGGCTGGCCCCGATCAGGCCGTGGCTGATCATCTGCAGCATCGCGCCGCTGGTGGCGAGGGGAGAGAAGCTGGCCACCCCGATCAGCACGAAGCCCATATGGCTGATGGAGCTGTAGGCGATTTTGCGCTTGAGGTTGCGCTGCGCAAAGGAGGTGAGTGCCGCATAAATGATATTGACCACGCCGAACACCACCAGCAGAGGGGCGAAGCGGGCGTGGGCGTCAGGCAGCAGCTGCCCGTTGAAGCGCAGCAGGGCGTAACCACCCATCTTCAGAAGAATTCCCGCCAGCAGCATGTGGACCGGTGCGGTGGCCTCGCCGTGGGCATCGGGTAGCCAGGTGTGAAGCGGCACCATCGGAAGCTTCACGCCGAAGGCGATCAGGAGGCCCGAGTAACAGAGCATCTGGAGACCCACCCCGAGGTCCTTCGAGGCCATGGTGCTGAATTCGAAGCTGGGGGGGCCGCTCCCCTGAAAGGCCATGGCCAGGGCGGCAATCAGGATGAAGAGGGAGCTGCCGGCCGTGTAGAGGATGAATTTGGTGGCTGCGTACTGACGTTTCTTGCCGCCCCAGATGGCCAGCAGCAGATAGACAGGAATCAGCTCCAGCTCCCAGGCCAGGAAGAAGAGGAGCATGTCCTGCACGGCGAAGACGGCGATCTGGCCGCCGCACATCGCCAGCATGAGGAAATGGAAGAGCTTCGGTTTGAAGCTGACGGGCCAGGCCGCGAGGATCGCCAGGCTGGTGATGAAGCTGGTGAGCAGCACCAGCGGCATCGACAGGCCATCCACCCCGACCGACCAGCCCAGGCCCAGCTGTGGCAGCCATGACACCCGCTCCACCAGCTGCAGGCCGGCCTGGGATGGGTCATATCCGTTGACGTAGGCCGCCACGGTGACGAGGAAATCGGCAAGGGCGATGCCCAGGGAATACCAGCGCACCTGACTGCCATCGCCCGGGTCCGGCACGAAGGGAATGAAGAGGGCCGCAGCGATCGGGAACAGGATTGAGACACTGAGATACGGGAATACGTCCGCCATAGAGCCCAGAAAACCTCGCTGTGAAGGCTAGGAAGCAGCCTCGGGCTTTCCCCGCAGGGATCAGAGATTGCAGACCTTCTGCAGATTCGGCTCAACGCAATGCCAGCAGGGCCACCAGGGCCACCACACCGGCAAAGACGACCAGCGCATAGAACTGGGCCCGGCCCGTCTCGAAATACTTGAGCCCCTCGCCGCTGCCGAGGGCGAGCAGGCCGGTGAGGTTCACAGCGCCGTCGACCACCTTGGCATCCACCTCGAGCACCAGGCGAGCCAGGCGGCGACTGCCCTGCACGAACAGCTTGTCGTTGATGGCATCGAGATACCACTTGTTGGCCAGGAAGGCGTCGATCGCGGGAAGCTTCGCCGAGAGGATCCGACCCAGGTCGAGCCAGCGCAGGGCATAGGCCAGCACTGCCAGGCTGATGCCAGCCAGGGAGATCGCCACCGAGGCTCCTGCCAGGGGAAGGAAGTCAGCCCATTCGAACTGTTCCGCCAGCTTCAGGGCTTCCTCAGGATCGAGCAGCCCGGTGAAGCGGTTGTTCCAGGGGATGCCCAGCAGGCCCACCAGGATCGAGGGAACGGCCAGCAGGGCCAGGGGCAGAGTCATCTGCCAGGCCGATTCGCGGACGCTGCCGGCAGGGTGATCATCATGGGCGTCAGCCGCCGCCTCCTTGCCCGCCGCTGCCAGCAGCTGGGCCTGCAGGGACACGTCATGGCCGCGAAAGTCGCCTTCGAAGCTGAGGAAGTAGAGGCGGAACATGTAGAAGGCAGTCATCCCTGCGGTGATGAAGCCCACGGCCCAGAGCAGTGGCTGGCTATGGAAGGCAAGGCCGAGGATCTCGTCCTTGCTCCAGAAGCCGGCGAGGGGGGGGATCCCGCTGATGGCAATGCAGCCGATCAGGAATGTGGTGGCGGTGATCGGCATCTTCCGGCGCAGCCCTCCCATCAGACGCATGTCCTGGGCAAGCACGGGCTGATGGCCCACCACTGCCTCCATGGCGTGGATCACCGAGCCGGAGCAGAGGAAAAGCATCGCCTTGAAGAAGGCGTGGGTGACCAGGTGGAACATGCCGGCGCTGGTGGCGCCACAGCCCATGGCCAGCACCATGTAGCCCAGCTGAGAGACGGTGCTGTAGGCCAGCCCCTTCTTCAGATCCATCTGGGTCAGGGCGATGGAAGCACCGAGGAAACAGGTGATGGCGCCGGTCACGGCCACCACGAGCTGCACCTCGGGGAAGAGACCGAAGATGGGCTCGAGGCGGGCCAGCAGGAACACCCCGGCTGCCACCATGGTGGCGGCATGGATCAGGGCCGAGATGGGGGTGGGACCCTCCATCGCGTCAGGGAGCCAGACATGCAGGGGGAACTGGGCCGACTTGGCCATGGGCCCCATGAACACCAGCAGGCAGAGCAGCACTGCAACGCCGTAGCTGAGCACACCACTGTCCATGGCAGTCTGCAGTCCACTGCCGATGGCCTCGAAGCCCAGCTGGCCGGTGGCCCAGAACAGGCCCAGGATCCCCAGCAGCAGACCGAAGTCGCCGACGCGGTTGGTGACGAAGGCCTTCTGGGCAGCGTGGGCAGCCTCCTCCCGGTCATACCAGAAGCCCACCAGCAGGTAGGAACACATCCCCACCAGCTCCCAGAACACATAGACCTGCAGCATGTTCGGACTGATCACCAGTCCGAGCATCGAGCTGCTGAACAGTGCCAGGTAGACGAAGAAACGCACGTAGCCCTTGTCGTGGGCCATGTAGCCGTCGGAATAGAGCATCACCAACAGCGCCACGGTGCAGACCAGCGCGAGCATCACCGCTGCCAGGGCATCGACGCGGAAGCCCATCTGCAGATGGAAAGTGCCGGCGGTGGCCCAGTCGAACAGCAGCTCCCGGGTTCCCGCTACCCCGGTGATCTGTTCCAGCAGGATTGCGAAGCTCAGCACAGTGGAGATGCCCACGCTGGTGATCAGCAGCAGGGCTGCCGGCTTACGCAAGCGGTTCACGGTGCGGTTGAAGCTGATCAGCCCCAGACCCACAAAGGCTGCACCCAGCAGCGGAACGATGGGAATGAGCCATCCGAGCTCGGCAGCCTGCGGCATGGTTGCGTCAGAACAGGAACGTGGCCATCAGGCCGTCAGCACTCTAGGTAGAGATGCCCACAGACCCCAAACGGATGCAGCAGGTGACCGGCGGGAGGACCGGGAGATGGGGGTGCTGATGAGGCGGCCGATGACGACGGATCTGACGGGAAGGTGCACCATGGCGCCGGGGCCATTTGGTGGTGAGCAGCTGATTGTGGCAAAAGTCACCAAGGGGCGGGTCAGGTTTGACCATCGATTCAGATGCTCTTCTCCTGCCGGCTGGGCCCACTGACCAGTGCAGTGGCACCGAGAGGGTTCCGCTGGGCAGGAGGGGGGTGGATCGGCGATCAGTGCAGCCAGGATCCAAGAGGCCCCTGGGAAAAGGCCAGGCCGGCAAGATCGATGAAGCGATGGCTCCACCAGAACACGCCCACGGCAATGGCAATGCCGAGATAGGCGGGCCGGAAGAATTCCTGCCAGTGCAGCTGTTGGCGCCCGTCAAGCACAGCGGCAAAGGGGATGACGGAGGTCGTGGCTCGCAGTTGTTCGAAGGCCTCACCGAAACGGCTGGCCATGCGCCGATCCCCATGCCAGACGGCGAAGCAATGGTGCACCATCAGGCCACAGCTGGTGGCCAACGCAAAGCTGGTGCCCAGCCAGAGGGTGTGTGTGAGGCACCACAGAAGCTGACCAACGGCCTGGGGATGGCGGCTGATCCGGATGATGCCGCCATCGTAAAGGCGCACTTTTGGCTGGAGCAGGGCTGGAATTTCCAGCAGCCTGAAGGTGGCTGGATAGAGGAAGAGGAAGCTGACCGCCGTTCCGATCCAGACGAAGGGCACCATGCCCGGCATGCCCTGCAGATTCCAGAGACGGATGCCGTCATGGCGATGGGCCAGGAAGTAGCCGATCAGGATGACGACGGAAGGGATGCTGAGGACCGAGAAGATCAGGCGCCAGACCCGTGGGCCGACGATGGCCTCGGCACGGTCCCGCAGGGCGGCGCCACCGCTGTGGATCAGCGCAAACGCCATCAACAGCGCCAGGATGGTGAGGCTGGAACCATGGGTGCCGCTCATCCTGTTGGCTGTGACCGCAGGCGTGGATCGTAGGGATAGGGGCTACCGATCCGCCTACGATTTCGTTGTCCAGGCTTGGGACAGGGCCCTTGGCCGACCTTCCCTTCACGCTCGATCAGCTGCGCATCCTGCGGGCGATCGCCTCGGAAGGGAGCTTCAAACGGGCTGCGGACAGCCTCTACGTGACCCAGCCGGCGGTCAGTCTGCAGATCCAGAACCTGGAGAAGCAGCTGGATGTGTCCCTGTTCGACCGTGGCGGCCGCAAGGCCCAGCTCACCGAAGCGGGCCATGTGTTGCTGGGCTACTGCGACCGCATCCTGAACCAGTGCCAGGAGGCCTGCCGCGCCCTCGATGACCTCAGCAACCTGAAGGGAGGCTCCCTGGTGGTGGGGGCGAGCCAGACAACGGGCACCTATCTCATGCCCAGGATGATCGGCCTCTTCCGCCAGAAATATCCCGATGTGGCGGTGCAGCTACAGGTGCACAGCACACGCCGCACCAGTTGGAGCGTGGCCAATGGGCAGATCGATCTGGCCATTATAGGCGGTGAACTGCCCGCCGAACTCAATGAGCTGCTGCTCTCCCAGCCCTACGCCAGCGATGAGGTGGTGCTGGTGCTACCCATCCAGCACCCCATGGCCCGACAGGCGGAGTTGCAGAAAGATGACCTCTATCGGCTGGCCTTCATCACCCTCGATGCCCAGTCCACCACCCGCAAGGTGGTGGACAAGCTGCTGAGCAGTTCCGGGCTGGAGGTGGGGCGGCTCAAGATCGAGATGGAACTCAACTCGATCGAGGCCATCAAGAACGCGGTCCAGTCAGGCCTCGGCGCCGCCTTCCTGCCCGCCACCGCGGTGGAGCGTGAGATCGAGGGGGGCAGCCTGTTCAGAGCCCAGGTGGCCGATCTGCTGGTCACGCGGGAGCTGAAGCTGATCAGCCATCCAGGTCGTTACTGCTCCCGCGCCGCCGAGGAATTCAAGCGGGGAATCCTGCCGGTTTTCGCCAGTGACGACAGCCCGCTCAAACAGGGGGCATTGGCTGGGTCAGCACGTCACCAGGAGAATCGTGCCGAAGCCTGGTCCAGTTGACACAGCGCTCAGAACTGATCGGCTTCACGGGTCAGCCGGATGTTGTCGCCGGCGTTGCGGCCGAGGAACAGGTTGTCCGTCGTATCGGTCTGGTAGACACAGCGCACCACGGGCTGGTCCCGGATGGAGCCGATGTAGGCGAATGTGTTCATGCGCTGCTTGCACTGGCGCATGTCTTCCGAGGAGACCACCCCCTCTTTCTGCAGCACCGACCAGTTTTCCCTGCGGATCACGCAGCCGGCCTGAAGCTTGGGCTGGGTCACGAAGCTGCTCACAGGGTTCATGGTCTGGTATGTCTCCACATCGATGACGTAGGCGCTTGCCCCCCATTGCTTGCAGAATTCCGGGTCGGGCACAGCCAGGTCCAGATCCTGGCTGCTGGCGATGTTGCCGGTCTCACCGCCGGCGGACTGGGTTGTGGTGACGAAGCTGCCAAGGCCGATGCCGATCACCAGCACACCGGCAAGCACGGAGATGGTGGAGACGTTGGGCGTGAAGCCTGGCCCACCTGGGCTTGTTGCCGGAGGATGGGGAGAGCGGCCAGCGGCGCGGCCCTGGCCGCGGTCGTCAGCACGATCGACCCGTTCCCAGTCGTAGGGATCAGCGCCGGAGGGCCGGCGCGCACCGGAACGGGCCGGGCCAGAGCGGCCCCTGCCTCTGTCACGGTTGTAGGGACCTCCGGATCGGGTCATGGCGAGAGCACATCAAGCATGGAGGCGACGGATTTCAGTTGTCTGGAATCAGAGGTTGTCGGGCTGGCGGGGCAGACCCATGCTGTAGTTCTGGACCCGGGCAGCGGGGTTGTAGCAGATGGTGCCTGCCTGGAGCATGGCGCGGATGCGGCCCTCCAGATCGGAACCGATGCGGCGCAGGTGGTACTCCGTGAGGTCGCGGCCGGCATAGTGCTCCACCTGATCCCGGAATGCCTGCCGCAGGCTGGAGAGAGCGGTGTCGTTCCAGATGAACTCGTTGTCCGGATCGATATCGAGGGTGAGCTGGCCCGGATCCGGCACAAGATCCCCATTCTCCAGCCGTGCCGAGAAGATGCGGATGTGGCGGGTGGTCGATTTGACCATCACGCTGAGGGCATCAGCAACCATCGGAAGAGGAGCGGGATCGCTGGCTCCATTCTTGCCACGGCACCGCATCGCTGCATCGTTGAAGCGGCCTCCCCGGGGATCCTCCGGACAAGCAGCTGAGCACACCCTTCCAGCATTCAGGATCACAACCGGGACCTCAACGCGAGAGGGGGTGATGCGGGGCTGTTCAGAGAGTCCCTAGAGTCCCCCCACTTCCAGTCAGTCGATGCGAGTCGCGATTGCCGGTGCCGGCCTGGCAGGCCTTGCCTGTGCCAAGTATCTGGCCGATGCGGGTCACATCCCGATGGTGTATGAGGCCCGCGAGGTGCTGGGCGGCAAGGTTGCGGCCTGGCAGGACGAGGACGGGGACTGGTACGAGACCGGTCTGCACATCTTCTTCGGTGCTTATACGAACATGCTGCGGCTGTTCAGGGAACTTGGCATCGAGGACCGCCTGCAGTGGAAGTCTCACGCGCTGATCTTCAACCAGCCGGAGGAACCTGGCACCTACAGTCGCTTCGACTTTCCCGATCTTCCCGCCCCACTCAACGGCATAGCGGCAATTCTAGGCAATAATGACATGCTCAGCTGGCCGGAGAAGATCTCCTTCGGCCTCGGTCTTGTGCCTGCGATGTTGCGGGGGCAGCAGTACGTCGAGGCCTGCGACAGATATTCCTGGACGGAATGGCTGCGGCTCCACAACATTCCTGAGCGGGTTAATGATGAGGTGTTCATTGCCATGAGCAAGGCGCTGAACTTCATCAATCCCGATGAGATCTCCGCCACGGTGGTTCTCACCGCACTGAACCGGTTCCTCCAGGAAAAGAACGGTTCGAGGATGGCTTTCCTCGATGGCGCACCTCCCCAGCGCCTCTGCAGACCGCTGCTGGATCACATTCGGGCCAGGGGTGGCATGGTTCGGCTCAACACCCCACTGCGGCAGATCCATCTCCACAGGGATGGCAGCGTGGCCAGCTTCCGCATGGCCGGCAGCGGGGCAGCAGAGACCGAGGACGTGGTGGCCGATGCCTATGTGAGCGCCCTCCCGGTCGATCCCCTGAAGCAGTTGCTGCCCCAGCCCTGGAAGGCCATGCCCTGCTTCGCCAGGCTCAGTGGCCTGCGCGGTGTGCCGGTGATCAACCTCCATCTCTGGTTCGACCGCAAGCTGACCGATATCGATCACCTGCTGTTCAGTCGTTCATCCCTGCTCAGCGTCTATGCAGACATGAGCAACACCTGCAAGGGCTATGCCGATCCCCACCGCTCCATGCTGGAATTGATCTTCGCGCCCGCCAGGGACTGGATCGGTCGCAGCGACGCGGCCATCATCGCGGCCACCATGGAGGAGCTGGTGACGCTTTTCCCCATGCACTTCAGCGGTGCTGACCAGGCCAGGTTGCGCAAATACAAAGTGGTGAAGACCCCCCTTTCCGTCTACAAGACCACACCCGGCTGCGAGCAGCTGCGGCCCGACCAGGAGACACCTGTGCCGAACTTCTTCCTCGCCGGGGACTACACGTCGCAACGCTATCTTGCCTCCATGGAAGGGGCTGTGCTCAGCGGCAGACTCTGCGCCGAGGCCGTGGAGCGTTGCAGGGAGCGACTGCCGGACACGGCGGGAAGCCAGCCTTCGCAGCCGGGTTCAGGACAGCGCTGATACGCTGACAACCCCGTCACATCAGTGACTCCGAACAGCCTGGATGTCCACGTCTGCCCAAGCTGGCTCCGCTTCGGCAACCAGCCCCGCTGCCGTGAATCCCGAACTGCTGCTTCCCGATCAACCCAGCAGCCATTTGCCTGATCTCGAGACGGCGATCGAGGCCTGCCGTCGGGAAACCAAGCGGTGGGCCAAAACCTTCTATCTCGGCACACTGCTGATGCCCCCGGCAAAGCGACGGGCAATCTGGGCCATTTACGTCTGGTGCCGCCGTACGGACCAGCTGATGGATTCCAAGGAGGCCGAGTCCCAGCCCCGGGAGGTGCTGGCCCGGCGGCTGGATCTCTGGGAGCAACGCACCCGCAGGGTGTTCAAGGGTGAATTGTTCGATGGCCCCGATCTGGCCCTCTGGGACTGCCTGCAGAACTTTCCCCAGAACATCAGTCCTTTCCTGGATCAGCTGGAAGGTCAACGGATGGATCTCACCCTGCTGCGCTATCCGACCTTCGAGGACCTCAAGCT
Organism: Aphanocapsa feldmannii 277cV; assembly: GCA_004768415.1. Taxonomy (GTDB): domain Bacteria; phylum Cyanobacteriota; class Cyanobacteriia; order PCC-6307; family Cyanobiaceae; genus Aphanocapsa_A; species Aphanocapsa_A feldmannii. The sequence goes on from SRMO01000065.1 coordinate 145,763, forward strand.
CTACTGCTATCGGGTGGCTGGCACCGTCGGCCTGATGAGCCAGGTGGTCATGGGGGTCGATGCGGCTTTCCACAGCGCTCCCTGGAGCGCCCGACCCGACCCATCCGACCATGCTGTGGCCCTGGGAATCGCCAACCAGCTCACCAACATCCTGAGGGATGTGGGCGAGGACCGGGGACGCAGCCGCATCTACCTGCCCCAGGAGGATCTGCGCCGTTTCGGCTACAGCGAGCAGGAGCTCATGGCCGGCACCGTCAACGACAACTGGCGCGCCTTGATGGCCTTCCAGCTGGAACGGGCGCGCGAGTGGTTCCGCTGCTCGGAACAGGGGGTGAGACTGCTCTCGGCAGATGCCCGCTGGCCGGTCTGGGCATCCCTGCGGCTCTATCGGGCCATCCTCAGCGCGATAGAGCGCAATGGCTATGACGTGTTCAACCGTCGTGCGTATGTGCCCACGCCCCGGAAGCTCCTGGATCTGCCCATCTCCTTCCTGATCGCCCAGGCCCGCTGAGCTTCATGGATCTCCGAAATCGCTGCTGCATGGCTGCATGCAGTGAGGGACGCTGCAGGTGGCAGCCATGGGCAGGCTGGGGACTGGCCAGCAGCAGCCATGGGCGGCACGCCGGGCTGTTCAGACGGTGGCTTTGTGCTGATCCAGCAGTGCCTTGAGCCTGGTCAGGTCGCCTGCCCAGCGGGGATCGGGGGCCTGGCTGTCTGCTTTTTCGCTGTGCACCAACTTGTCCGCCGCCTTGCGGGATGCGGCATTGGTACCGCCACGACGGCCGCCAGCGGGGCTGCTGCCCGCCACCGCGCCACGGGTGTCCTTGCGTTCGGAGCGCTCGACCTTGAGGGAGTTGCCGCCGAATGCCATGCCGTTGCACCGTTCGATCAGCGCTTCAGCCAATTTTCCGTCATCAACGTTGATGAAGCCGAAGCCACGGCACTCGCCGGTCTCACGGTCGTTAACGGGCTTGAAACGAATGCCTTCTCCAACAGATGCGAAGAGGTCCTCGAGGTCTTTCGTCTCAAAGCTTCGGGGGAGGTTCCCCACATAAAGGCGGATGCTCATGCGTGTTGGAAAAGAAGACGGCGCTTTGTCCCAAGGTCCACTTAATCACGGCAGCCGTCGTTTTGGGTGCCGTTGTTTCGCCACCACTGTTCAGCACTTCTGATCGCCGTCTGCCGGTCGCAGATGCGACCCCAGGCCTGTTCCACCATCAGGTGCTCCAGCAGCCGACCCAGGGCCGGTCCCGGGCGACAGCCCAGCATCAGCCTCAGTTCATCCCCGTCCAGAGGCGTGCGGGGGTGAAAGAGCGGGTCTGCGGTGTCCTGCCAGCGGGCCATCCAGGTGCTGATCGCCTCTGCATCGAGTGTCCGGTCCCAGTGGGCCAGCAGCAGCAGGGTGGGTAGGCCATCGCCCAGCCTGCGGTGCAATCGCACCCGCTCGGCCGGGGCATTCCCGCCTTGCTGCTTCCCCTGGCCGGGCTGGAGCTGGTTGGTCTGCAACCAGCGACGCCATTCCCCCAGCTCGCTGACCCATTGCCGGCGCTGGCGGCTGGCCCTGAGCTTCGCCAGGGGTGTCGGCATGCCAGCGCTCAGCAGCACCAGGGCGGCATCGGCCCAGGCCTGCCGCAGCACTTCGGACGGCAGGCCCCCCAGGACGGCAGGGATACTGTCCCGACCCGGCAGGTCCGGTCGCGGGAACCATGGCCGCAGCAGTCCAGTGGTCAGCAGCTGAGGCAGCAGCTCGGCCGCTCCAGGAGCCCGCAGCAGCCGTTCCAATTCAACCAACACCCGCTCCGCCGCCACGCTGGCCAGATTGCCGGTGCGGTTGGCGATGGCAGCGGCGGTGGCGGTCTCCAGACGGAACCCCAGCTCGGCAGCGATGCGGAAGGCCCGCAGGCAGCGCAGCGGATCCGCATCCAGATTGGCGGGGTTGAAACAGCGAATCCGTCGCTGCCGCAGAGCCTCGAGGCCACCGTGGGGATCCACCAGCTCAGCACTGTCCAGCAACAGGGCCATGGCATTCAGGCTGAAATCCCGGCGTGCCAGATCAGCGCGGAGATCGGTGCCTGCACGGCAGGCCACATCGACGCTCCAGGGCCCTTTGACCCAGCGGCCGATGTCCCGCTCCCGATCCAGCACCACTGCAGTACCACCATGGGTCCTGCTGAGGGCCTGGCAGAGGGCGATCCCATGGGCCGGTACCACCAGGTCCAGATCAGGATGGGTAGCAAGGCGGCCCAGCAGTGCATCCCGCACGGCACCGCCCACCAGCACGGTGTCGCGCGGCAGGGCCCGACGGTCCAGGGGCCAGCACAGCTGCGACAGCAACTGCTGACGGCAGCGTGCCTGGGCGGCGGCGGCAGTGAGGAAGCTCGGCGCCATGGACGACATTCGCTCAGAATGGCTGCACAGCCGCCACTGGCGCGCCTTGTGCATCTGCATTGACTGCCGTTGGGTCGACCGCTGTTGTGCGTATCACATGGTGGAGCGACAACATGGTGAACCCCATCTCAACGGCAACCCTGATTTTGAACCGGTGCAACCCCAGATCAACGTCTCGGTGCGGCCGGTCGATACGGACCAGGGGAGGACCTCCGGCATGGGGGTGGAATGGGATGTGGTGGCCTGCGGCAGTTTTTCGCGGGAAGCCGGCCGTTGGGCCATGCTGCGCCCCGGCCAGGCTCTGCCGACTTGAAATCCATGGCGGTTTCCACACCTGCCCTCGACCGATCGATGGCTGCTGAGCCGGGGCCGGCTCCGGGCCAGCAGGGTGAGAGTGGTGCCCTGGCCCTGGCGCTGCACACCTCCAGTCCCGTGCTGGGCCTGGCCCTGGCTCCCTTGAACCCGACCGCCTGCCAACCGGCGGGCTGCACAGCCCAGAGTCGGGCGGTTCCCCTGGGGCGGTCCCTGGCCAATGGGCTCCATCGCGCCCTGCTGGCACTGTTGCCAGCCAACCAGTGGCCCCGGCTGAAGCGCCTGGCCGTGGCCACCGGCCCCGGTGGGTTCACCGGCACGCGGCTGGGGGTGGTTACCGCCCGCACCCTTGCCCAGCAACTGGATCTTCCCCTCCATGGCATCGGCAGCTTCCTTCTAGTGGCCCGCCGGCAGGCCCGGTCTTATCCAGGGGGTTCGGTGCTGCGGGTGGAGCAGACCCTGACACGTCGCGGCGTGATCAGCGGCTTCTATCGGGTGATTCCCGGGAAGTGCCGGGTGGAGGAAGTGGAGCCCCCCCGGCTCCACAGCGAGGCCCCTGCTGCCACACGCCATGGGGCAGTGGCCTGCCTGGATGCAGCGGTGGATGCCGCCGCCGACAGCCTGCAATTGCTGGAGCTGGCGGCCCTGGCCGAGGCGGCGGGGGAGTGTCCGGACTGGCGCCCGGTGTTGCCCCTCTACCCCAGCGCACCGGTGGATCGCCCATGAGCCCCGGTCGATCCCTGCCACCTCGCCAGGCCCTCCTGGCGGGTCCGGGGCACCGTCAAGGGCAGCACAGCCCTTCCGAGGCCGGCTTCAGCCTGGTGAAGCCGCTGAGTGTCGTCCTGATGGTCTGCGCTGCCCTCGGCCTCGCCGGCGCGCTGCTGCTCGCCCCCATGGCACCCAAGCCGCAGCTGATCCTGGTGCTGGGGGGCGTTTCCTCGCGGGAGGCAGCGGCCGCCCGCCTGTCAGGGCAGCGGAACCTGCCGGTACTGGTGAGTGGCGGCAGCAATCCCGCCTACGTGCGCTGGATTTTCCAGCAGGAGGGCATCGACGAGGGCCAGCTGGCTCTGGACTACACAGCCAGGGACACCCTCGGCAATTTCATCACCGTCCTGCCGGAGCTGAAGCGCCGCGGCATTCGCCATGTCCTGCTGGTGACCACCACAGACCACATGCCCCGGGCCCTGCTTGTTGGACGCATCTCCGCCGGCAGTCGGGGCATTCGCTTCACGCCCCATGCGGTGGATTGCGGTGACCACTGCTGGGTGGAGCCGCCCCTGAAGATCTGGACCGACGTCGTGCGTGCCCTGGTCTGGGCCGTCAGCAAGCAGGATCTGCGCAACTGGGTGGGTGGGAGCGGTCTGCGCCTGCCCTTCGAGACCGGTCAGCCCCAAAGGCCTCCCGGTGGTGTCAGTGGCGATCAGCACCAGGGGAAGCAGGCCCTCAGCCAAGATCCAGCAGTGCGTTGATCGCCGCTGCGCAGGCGGCAGTGGTGGCGTCCAGATCTGTCTTGCTGCCGCTGACCGGGGGCGGCAACGCTGTGCCGATGCGGATATGAACCGGCACAGGCCGGGGTCTACGGCTGCCCCTGGGGAGGGCTCGATGGCTGCCGACAATCGCCACCGGCAGCAGGGGTAGCTGGGTCCTGGCAGCCAGCAGGGCCGCGCCGTTGCGAGGCCTGTGCACCCGTCCGTCAGCGCTGCGGGTGCCCTCGATGAAGAGCGCCACAAGCCAGCCCCGCCGCAGCTGGTCGGAGCATGCCGAGAAGGTCTTGCGGTCAACATGACCGCGCCGCACCGGGATGGCCCCCAGGGCGCGGACGATGCTGCCCAGCAATGGCAGCCGGAACAGTTCGGCCTTGGCCATGAAGGAGACTGGCCAGTCCAGGCAGGCGCCAAGCAGAGGTGGGTCGAGATAGCTGCCGTGGTTGGCCACCACCAGCACCGGCTTGCTGGCGGAGATCCGCTCCGGATTGACCACCCTGCCCTTGAACAGCAGCTTGAAGAAGGGCCAGATCAGCACGTTGCGGACCAGCTTGAAGCCGATCCTCGCCAGCAGAGAGGGTCGCGTGATGGCCGTGATCGCCAGGCTGGACCTGTCACGCTGTGAGGTGAGGGGGGAGTCGGAGGGTGGTTGTGCCATGGCATGCCGCGGCGGAGGAAGCGGAGGAAGCCGGAGTGGTTACCTGGCAACCGGGATGGGATTGTGGGCCTCCCTAGAGGCCCAGGGCCGCGACGCTGCCGATCTGGCTGAGGCCGACACCAGGGGTGCTGCGCTTGAACAGACCGCTGAGCACTGTGCCGGGACCAATCTCCACCACCGTGTCAATCCCCGCAGCGGCGATCCGGTCCATGGTTTCCCGCCAGCGCACCGGCGTGGTCATCTGCCGGGTGAGGTTGGCCTTCAGCGCGGCCGCATCCGCCGTGGCGCTGGCGCTGGCGTTGCTGATCACCGGGGTCTCAGGTGCGGCAAAGGTGATGGTGGCGAGGGTGGCGGCAAAGGCTGCCGCCGGCTCCGCCATCCAGGGGGAATGGAAGGCACCGGAGACGGCCAGTGGAATGGCGCGCCTGCAGCGGAGGCTCTCGCCCACCCGGGCCACCGCCGTGGGGCTGCCGGAGATCACCACCTGGGTCCTGCTGTTGTCATTGGCGATGACCACAGCGTCACTGGCCGCCACCAGGGACTCCAGTTCAGCGCGATCGAAACCCATCACGGCTGTCATGGCGCCATCACCCACAGCGGCCATCAGTTCGCTGCGCTGTCTGACCAGGGCCAGTCCTGTGGCGAAGTCGAAACAGCCGGCGGCGTAGAGCGCCACGAGTTCTCCCAGGCTGTGGCCCGCCAGCAGCTCGGCACGGCGGCCCTGTTGCCTGAGCAGATCCACCAGGGTGGCCTCCACCAGGAACAGGGCCGGCTGGGTGTTGCGGGTGTCGTCGAGGTCGCTCAACAGGCCGCTGGCCTCGCCCCGGCAGATGGCCGCCAGGTCGCGCCCCAGCAGCTCCGCAGCCAGGGCAAAGCGCTCAGCGCCGAGGGGATGGTCGATCAGATCGGCGACCATGCCGACCTTCTGTGAGCCCTGGCCGGGGAATACCCACGCACTGGTCATCGAGGACGTGTCTCGTCACTGTGGAGCGTAGGTGCCGTGGCGCTGGCGCCGGCTGGCCGGCTCCCAGGCGGATCCTGGGCCTCCTGGCCGAGGAATCGGTTCAGTTCAGCCAGGCTGACGACCACCCCAGCGGAGCAGGGCAGCCCCCCAGCTCAGGCCTGCGCCGAAGCCGCTGCTGGCGATCAGGTGGCCAGGTCGGATGCGGCCGGCGGCGACGGCCTCATGGAGCATCAGCGGAATCGTGGCGGCAGATGTGTTGCCGTAGTGAGCCAGGTTGCTCAGCACCTTCTCGGCAGGGATGCCGAAGCGCTGGGCTGCCGCATCCAGGATGCGCTGGTTGGCCTGGTGCAGCAACAGCCAGTCCAGGCTGGCGGCATCCACCCCAGCCTGGTCCAGGACCTCCGCCAGAATCGCCGGCACTTCCCGCACGGCAAATTTGTAGACCTCCTGGCCGTTCATCCGGATCGACCCATAGGAGCCCTGCTGGATGGAGATCCCCTGTCGTGGACACTGCTCGCTGGGGGTGAGCGGAAGGGTGAGGCAGCCATTGCGGGCTCCGTCGGTGCGCATGGCGAAGGCCAGCAGGCCGTCCCGATCACTGTCACAGGTCTCCAGCGTCACGGCCGCGGCGGCGTCTCCGAACAGCACCGCGATGCTGCGGTCATGCCAGTCGACCCAACGGCTGAGCAGATCCACACCCACCACCAGCACCCGTCGATAGCAGCCTGTGCGGATGTACTGGGCAGCGGTGATCAGGGCGAAGAGAAAGCCACTGCAGGCGGCAGTGAGGTCAAAGGCCACGGCGTTGTCAGCCCCGAGGGCAGCCTGGATCTGCGGGGCGGTGCCGAACAGATCATCGGGGCTGGAGGTGGCCAGCAGGATCAGCTCCAGCTGCAGGGGGGTCCAACCCGCGGCCTCCAGGGCCTGGCGGCTGGCCCTGGTTGCCAGGACGGTCAGGGTTTCGTCGCCCGCCGCAATCCGTCGGGCGGCAATGCCGGTGCGGCTGCGGATCCAGCTGTCGCTGGTGTCGAGCCATCCACTCAGGTCGTCATTGCTGACGCTGAGACGGGGAAGGGCAGAGCCGCTGCCGCTCAGGGCGATCCCCACTGGTCCCCCCAAACCCCGCATCCGCAAATGGACCGCCAGTCAATCACAGGCACCCGGCTGCTGGGCGACCACCGGCAACCGGGTGTGGATGCGGTCAGACAGCCGTGACAACCGAGTCGCCACCGCCCGAGAGCTGGTGCAGCTGCTCCATCACGTTGTTGTCAGCAGCGGTGAGGGCCAGACGGATGGCCGACACCACCGAGACGCTGCTGCTGCTGCCATGGCCAACCACACAGATGCCATCCACCCCCAGCAGCAACGCACCACCGTGCTCGGCGTGGTCGAGTCGTTTCTTGATACGCCTGAGATTGCCCCGGAGGAAGGCAGCGCCCACCTTGCCGCGACGTCCCCGGGGAATCTCCGCCTTGAGCACCTCCAGCAGCACGCTGGCGACGGATTCCAGGAACTTCAGCAACACGTTGCCGCTGAAGCCATCACAGACAACGACATCGAAGTCCGTCGAAAGCACGTCCCGCCCTTCACAGTTGCCACTGAAACGAATGCTCGGCTCCTGCGCCAGCAGGGGATAGGCCCCCAGGGTGAGGTCATTGCCTTTGCAGTCCTCCTCACCGATGTTCAGCAGGCCCACCCGGGGCTGGCGGATCCCCAGCACATTGGTGCTGTAGATGGAGCCCAGCTGGGCGAACTGCTTCAGGTAGACGGGCTTGCAATCCATGTTGGCACCCACATCCAGCACCAGCACCTGGCGAGCGGGGTCCTTGGTGGGGAAGAGGGCCCCGATGGCAGGCCGGTCGATGCCCCTGAGCCGACCGAGACGGAAGATCGCCGACGCCATCACAGCGCCTGAGTTCCCTGCTGAATAAATGGCGGCCGCCTCGCCGGACTTCACCAGGCCCATGGCGAGGTTGATGCTGGCGGTGCGCTTGCGACGCAC
>SRMO01000065.1:153636-155629 GCA_004768415.1 Aphanocapsa feldmannii 277cV
TGGAAATGGAGGGACCAGCCTCGATCACCTGCAGCAAGCCGGCACGGCAGGCGGCTTCGCTGGCTTTGGCCAGGCTTTCATCGGCAGCCAGCACAGCCTGCAGGGCCTGGGGTTCCACGCTGAACAGAATGCGCACCGGGAGTCGGCCAATGGCATCCAGACACCCCTTGAGGACGACCTCCGGGGCGAAATCTCCCCCCATGCCATCCACGGCGATGGCAGTGCGTCGGGCTGCGGCCTGGGCCTCGGCAGCCGTGGAGCCCATGCGCCTCAGGCTCACTCCCTGCACCAGGCGGCGGAGGGGATCGAGCACGCGCTGGCTCTGGTCGCTGGCAGCACTGCCGATCAGCGAGAAGACACGGCGGGATCTGCGCGAGAGTCGGCGGATCCTGCGTATGCGGCGCATCGAACGGCGGCGACGGGTGTTGGCGTCAGGCTCCTTCGGCAAAGGGATCCACGATGCGCTGGAACAGATAACCCGTTCCCCTGGCCGTGAGGATCAGCTCAGGGTTGGCCGGATCGTCTTCCAGTTTCGAACGAAGGCGGGAAATATGGACATCGACGACGCGGGTATCCACATGACGCTCGGGGGTGTAGCCCCAGACATCCTTGAGGATCTCGCCACGGCTGAAGGGTTCGCCGGAACGACTCACCAGCAGTTCCAGCAGGCTGAACTCCATGCCGGTCAGGCGAATCCGCTCCTCGCCCTTGTAGACTTGGCGTTTATTGGTGTCGATTTTCAGATCACCGATCTGCATCAGGCCGGAGTTCGGGATCCCAGCCACATTCTCCTTGTCGACCCGACGCAGCACGCAGCGGATGCGGGCCTCCAGTTCCTTGGGACTGAAGGGCTTGATCACGTAGTCGTCGGCGCCGAGCTCGAGGCCGGTGATCCGATCAGCCACATCGCCGAGGGCGGTGAGCATCACGATGGGAACGTCGGATTCCCGTCGCAGTTCCTGGCAGACGCCATACCCGTCCAGTTTCGGCATCATCACGTCAAGCACCACCAGGTCGGGGTGAGACTCCGAGAACTGGGAGAGGGCCTCCTCCCCATTACAGGCCGTGACAACAGAGTAGCCGATCATGGAGAGGCGGGTCTCCAGAATGCGACGGATAGTCGCCTCATCGTCCACCACCAGGATGGTCTCTTTGGCCGTTGCAGCCGCCGCCATTGCTGAAGGTCCGTACTTCATGTTGAATCCGCACCACTGAAAGGTGCGGTCTGCGTTCCACCGGGGCGAACGCCACCTTTCTTCATACACCCTTCTTACGCCCTTCCGCGACCATGGCGAAAGTACAGATTCTGTATACATGCCAACAGTGCGGCGCCCAGGCCCGTCAGTTTTTCGGCCGCTGCCCCGCCTGTGGTGCCTGGAACAGCCTGGTGGAGGAGCAGGTGGCCGCCGGGGGTGGGGAGAGGTGGCCACGACACCGCCGACCCGCCGACCCGAGTGCCCCGGCCCAGGCGCGGCGGGCCCGTCCCATCGTGGCGGTGGGAGAGCTGGCGCAGCAGAGGATATCCACGGGCTTTGCGGAGTTCGATCGCGTGCTTGGCGGGGGCCTGGTTCCCGGGTCCCTGGTGTTGGTGGGCGGCGATCCCGGCATCGGCAAGTCAACGCTGCTGCTGCAGGTGACCCATGCCCTGGCGGCCCACATGCCGGTGCTCTACGCCACCGCCGAGGAATCGGCCCAGCAGGTCAAGCTGCGTTGGTCGCGGCTGGTGGAGCCCGGCTCCACCCCCGACCCAGGCCCGGTCACCGCGGCGGACCACTGCCCCGCCATCACGTCCGTCGCCGGGGAGCAGCTCCACCTGCTGGCGGAGACCGACCTGGATCCGGTGCTCCGCGAGCTGCAGTCGTTACAGCCCGCCGTGGCAGTGGTGGACAGCATCCAGGCACTGCACGATGCCGAGCTCAGCTCCGCCGCGGGTTCGGTGGCCCAGGTGCGCGAGTGCGCCGCTGCACTGCAGCGGCTGGCCAAGCAACAGAAC
>SRMO01000065.1:155697-158418 GCA_004768415.1 Aphanocapsa feldmannii 277cV
TGTGACCAAAGAGGGGATGCTGGCGGGCCCGAAGACCCTGGAACACCTGGTTGACGCCGTGCTCACCTTCGAGGGGGATCGCTTCGCCAGCCATCGCCTGCTGCGGGCCGTCAAGAACCGTTTCGGCGCCACCCATGAGCTGGGGGTGTTCGAGATGCGGGATCGAGGCCTGGCAGAGGTGAGCAATCCCAGCGAGCTGTTTCTGAGCGCCGGCGAACCCGCCAGTGGCACCGCAGTGATCGTGGCCTGTGAGGGCACCCGTCCGCTGGTGGTGGAACTCCAGGCCCTGGTGAGCCCCACCAGCTATGCCAGCCCGAGGCGCTCCGCCACCGGCATCGCCAGCAACCGGCTGCACCAGATCCTGGCCGTGCTGGAGAAGCACCTGGGCCTTCCCCTCTCCCGCTTCGACTGCTATCTGGCGGTGGCCGGAGGGCTCGAGGTGGTGGAGCCTGCAGCCGACCTGGGCGTGGCCACAGCCGTGGTGGCCAGCCACCGGCAGCTCACCCTGCCGGCGGGCACGGTGCTGATCGGCGAGCTGGGGCTGGGTGGTCAGCTGCGCTCGGTGGGCCAGATGGAGTTGCGGCTGCAGGAAGCTGTCCGAATGGGTTTCAGCAGGGCGGTGGTGCCGAAGGGTTCAGGTGACTGTGCCGGCCTCGGCGTGATCGAGGCGGCCACGCTGCATGAAGCCCTGGTGGCGAGCCTCGGGGACGATCCGGGACACCGGGAGGAGGCCGCCGGATGACCGCAGCCAGTGCGGTTGATCGTGGCTTCCTGCAGTCGCGACGCGGGTAGGCAGGACCGGGAATGGTGCCAGCGGTTCGGAGCAGGCGACAGCGGCCATCTCTGGACCCGGCGGTGGCAGGCGGGAGTCTGAAATGTACTCAGAAGTAGACGTCAGCGGAGCCCCGGCCGCTCGATTTGAGCCAGTTCTGGGCTTCCAGATAGTTGTTGGGAGCAAGGCGAATGGCCTTGGTCCAGCAGTCGGCCGCCAGATCGAAGCAGCGATCCCGCTCGTCGGCATCGCCACGCTGCTCGGCGAGGCTGCCCAGGTGGTGATGGATCACCGCCATATTGTTCAGACACTGGGGCATCTTGGCATTGAGATCCAGGGCCATGCTGTAGCTTTCGATGGCCTTGTCGTGCTCACCGTTCGAGGCGTGAACCAGGGCCACGTTGTAGAGGATGTAGGACCGATCGATGGCGTCTTCCTCCAGCCGCAACGCCTCCTCGTAGTTCTCCAGGGCCTCGGCGTATTCTCCGTCGGCCTGGGCGCTCATGCCGTCGCGGTAGTAGGCAAAGGCCTCCTTGGCCTTCCTGTCGGTGGGGAGGAACTTGAGGATCAGGTCAGCCATGACCGTGAAACTCTTGTCGATGAAGTTGTCGTTGCGCTGCGTACGGGGCACCGGTTGGTCTGGTCCTGACGGCAACCATCCTGGCGGGTTCCTAGGCTGAGGGAGGGCAAACGTCTCAGAACGCCGCAAGCCTGGTCTTGGCTGCCACCAGTTCCACCACCAACATCCACCCTGACGCCAGTGGCAACGGCGCCGCAGGAGCGGTGGCCCCGGATCGACCGATGACAGAGACACCAGCCACCTCAGCGGTCCATCTGCTGCTCGACGTGGAAGGCATGAAGTGCGGCGGCTGCGTCTCGGCCGTGGAGCGACGTCTGCTGGAGCAGAGCGGTGTGCGCAGCGCCGGGGTGAACCTTGTCACCCGCACGGCCTGGGTGGCTCTGGATCCCGATCAGCCTGCCGCCGTGGACCAGCTCACCGAGGCCCTCAAGGCCCTGGGCTTTCCGGCCAGCCTGCGCAGTGCCGACAGGCCAGGCGGCGCCAGCCCCAGCGACGATCGCGACTGGTGGCACCAGTGGCGATCGCTCACCACGGCCCTGGCGCTGATGGTGTTCTCCGGCTTCAGTCACCTCGCCATGGTGGCGGACTGGCCCCTGCCACTGGTCAGAGGAATCGGGTTTCATGCCATGGTGGCAACCCTCGCCATGGCCTTGCCCGGCAGGCGGATCCTGGTGGGGGGCAGCAGGGCCCTGCTGCATGGAGTTCCCACCATGGACACACTGGTGGGCCTGGGGATGGGCAGCGCCTATCTGGCCAGCATGGTGGCCTTGCTCTGGCCCCAGGTGGGCTGGGACTGCTTCTTCAACGAGGCCGTGATGCTGCTGTCCTTCGTGCTGCTGGGCCGCTGGATCGAGGAGCGGGCACGGCGACGCACGGGCCAGGCCCTTGAGCAACTCTCCCGACTGCAACCTGACGAGGCGCAGCTGCTGGTGGGGAACGAAGCCGGTGACACTGATCCCCGGACCCTGCTGACGGCCGGCTCCCGCCCCGTCCACGTGGGAGCGCTGCGGCCGGGTGATCGCCTGCGGGTACTGCCGGGTGATCGCATCCCCGTGGATGGCCAGGTGCTGGCTGGCTGCTCCAGCGTCGATCTCTCCAGCCTCACCGGTGAACCTCTGCCGGAGCAGATCGAGGCTGGAGACCAGCTGGCGGCCGGGTCCCTCAATCTCTCCGCTCCCCTCGTGCTGCTGGTGGAGCGTTCCGGCGAGGACACCACCCTGGCGCGCATCATCCGCATGGTGGCGGCCGCCCAGGCCCGCAAGGCACCGATCCAGCGGCTGGCGGACCGCATTGCCGGTCGCTTCGTCTATGTGGTGATGACCCTGGCGACCTTCACCTTCCTGTTCTGGTGGCAGATCGGTGGCCAGCG
>SRMO01000065.1:158514-163352 GCA_004768415.1 Aphanocapsa feldmannii 277cV
GGATGGGATGGCAGCTGCAACGGCTGATGGCGTCATGGCCCATGGCCTGGGCAGCCTGGGGCTCAACAGCGCCACGCCCCTCGCCCTGGCCACCCAGCTGGCCATTGCCGTGCTGGTGGTGGCCTGTCCCTGCGCCCTCGGCCTGGCCACCCCCACCGCCATCACCGTGGGCAGTGGCCGCGGGGCCAAGGCCGGCATCCTGTTTCGTGGCGGCGACGTGATCGAGGTGGCCGCCCAGCTCCAAACGGTGGTCTTCGACAAGACCGGCACCCTCACCCTGGGGCGGCCTCTGCTGAAGCGGGTCGAGCGCAGCGCCGCCGCGGCGGCCATCGATGAAAGCACCCTGCTGCAGTGGGCGGCCAGCCTGGAGCAGCACACCCGCCATCCACTGGCCCACGCCCTGCTGCAGGCAGCCCAGAGCCGCAATCTGCCGCTGCTGGAGGTGATGGACGGTGCCACCCATGCCGGCGATGGGGTGCGGGGCACGATCGCAGGGGCTGGGTCGTTGCTGTTGGGCAGGCCCGACTGGCTGCGGGAGCGTGGTGTGGCCTGGCCGGAGCAGGCCAGCCGTCAGCTGGACAGCCTGGTGGCAGCAGGTGATTCCGTGCTGGCCCTGGCCAGGGACAACCAGCTGCTGGCCCTGATGGCGGTGGCTGACCGCACCCGCCCCGATGCGCGGCCCACGCTGGAGCGTCTCGGCCGCCTGGGCCTGTCCCTGGAGCTGCTCAGCGGTGACCGGCGTGCCAACGCCCTGCATCTGGCGGCTGAGGTGGGGATCCCCCCCGAGGCTGTACGGGCCGATGTCAGACCTGAACAGAAGGGGACCTATCTCAACCAGCTGCGGGCGCAGGGACTGCGGGTGGCGATGGTGGGGGACGGCATCAACGACGCCCCCGCCCTGGCCGAGGCAGATCTGGGCATCGCTGTGGGCACCGGCACCCAGATTGCCCAGGACACGGCTGACCTGGTGGTGATGGGGGAAGGACTCGGTGGCATTGCCGATGCCCTCCAGCTGGCCCGCGCCACCATGGCCAAGGTGCGACAGAACCTGTTCTGGGCCTTCGCCTACAACCTGCTGGCCCTGCCCGTAGCAGCGGGTGCCCTGTTGCCCAGCCGGGGTCTTGTCCTCCTGCCACCGGTGGCTGCCCTGCTGATGGCCCTCAGTTCCATCACGGTGGTGATCAATGCCCTGATGCTCAACTGGCGACCACACCGTCACGACTTCGCCCTCTGAGTGCTGACAGGGGCTGACAGGGAGGGAGGGCCGGCTGCCGGTGCGGTTGCCTGGATAACCTCACTGCATGACCCTCAGCCGAGGTCCTGTCAGGGGATTTCGAATGCAGCCAGGGTGCCCGTTGCCGCTCCTCCGGAGGTTCCTGACTGTGTGCGGTCGCTTGCTTGTACTGGAAGGCATCGATGGCGGCGGCAAGACCACACAGCTCGAGCGGTTGGCGGCCTGGTTGCCAGGCAGCGGCCTGATGCCTGCAGGAGCGGACCTGGTGGTGACACGGGAGCCCGGTGGCACGGTCCTGGGCGAGGAGCTGCGCCGCCTGTTGCTGAAGCCACCGCAGGGTGCTGCGCCCTGCAACAGGGCGGAATTGCTGCTCTATGCGGCTGATCGCGCTCAGCATGTGGAACGCCTGATCAAGCCAGCGCTGCAGGCAGGCAACTGGGTGCTGAGTGATCGTTTCAGCGGCGCCACAGAGGCCTATCAGGGCCATGGGCGGGGGCTCGACCTGGCAACCATCCGCCAGCTGGAGCGCATGGCCACGGCTGGCCTGGAGCCCGACATCACCCTGTGGCTCGATCTGCCCCTGGCCGATTCGATCCGCCGACGTCGACGCCAACGGGCAGATCGCATGGAGGCCGCCGGCAGCGCCTTTCTGGAGCGGGTGCATGGCGGCTTTGCCGCACTGGCCACCGAGCAGGGCTGGTGTCGCGTGGATGCCACCCGGTCAGTCGAGGCGGTAGCGGCAGACATCAGTGTGGCGCTGCGGGGCCGGCTGGGATGAACAGCGCAATCCTGGCGCCGGTGTTCAGGGATGTGGTGGGCCATGGGCCCGCACTGCGGCTGCTGCAGGCGGCCCTGGAACGGCAGCGGCTGGCCCCGGCCTATCTGTTCTCGGGGCCGGAGGGCATCGGCCGGCGGCTGGCTGCACTGCGCTTCATCGAAGCGCTGCTGGGGGAGGAGCGGCGAACCGGGGCCGGGCTGGCGGGGGATGGGGTCCTGCGGCGGCGGCTGGCGGCAGGGAACCATCCCGATGTGCTGCTGGTGGAGCCCACCTACAGCGAGAAGGAGCATCTGGTTCCGGTCAGCGAGGCCCGCGCCGAGGGACTGAGGAAGAAGACCTTGCCATTGCTGCGCCTGGAGCAGATTCGCCGGCTGAGTGCATTTCTGGCCGGGCGGCCGGTGGAGGCCAGGCGGGTCATCGTGCTGATCGACGGGGCTGAGGCCATGAACGAGGCCGCCGCCAATGCATTGCTCAAAACGCTGGAGGAACCGGGTGGTGGTCTGCTCATTCTGCTGACCACCAGCCCCCGGCGACTGCTGCAGACCATCGTCAGCCGCTGCCATGGTGTGCCCTTCCGGCCTCTGACGCCGCAGACCATGGCACAGGTCCTGGAGAGACTGGCGTCCGCTGGGGCGGGGTCGGAGGCAGAGGCGGAAGCCCCTTTGGCCCCTGATCCCGCCCCACTGCTGCACCTGGCCGCCGGCAGTCCCGGCGCCTTGCTGGAACACCGCCGCCAGTGGAGGGAGCTGCCGGAAGGGCTGGCTGCGGCCCTGGAAACACCGCCCAGCGGACCCCGTGGTGCGCTGGCTCTGGCCAGGCGCATCAGCGATGAACTGGAACTGGATCAGCAGCTCTGGTTGCTGGCCTGGTGGCAGCAGCAGCAATGGCTTGCAGGCGACGGTTCCCCGGCTGCTGCCAGCCTGGTGCGGCGGCTCGATCAGCTCCGCCTGCAATTGCAGGGCTTCGTGCAGCCGCGACTGGCCTGGGAAGTGGCTCTGCTGGAGCTGAACCAGCAGAGCTGAAGCAGGGTCCTGTCGGGGCCAGGTCCCAGCGGCGGCTGAGCTCAGGCGCTCTGGCGTGCCTCGGCCTGGCTGATGGCTTCCACCTTGGCGGCTTCATCGGCCTTGCGCTGGGCCCGGACCGCATCGATGCGCTCCCGGTGCATGTCCACATCGCTCTCGCCAGGCAGCTCGAGGCAGTAACCGGCGCCGTAGATCGTCTTGATGTAGCGGGGCTTGCGGGGATCGGGTTCGAGCTTGGTGCGCAGGTGGCGAATGTGGACGCGGATGGTCTCGATGTCGTCGTCGGGCTCGTAGCCCCAGACCTCCTTGAGGATCAGAGAGGGAGCAACCGTCTGGCCATGGCGCTGCAGCAGGCAGTGGAGGAGCTCGAATTCCAGGTGGGTGAGGCGTACAGCGTCGTCGAACCAGATCGCCTCGAAACGCTCAGGCACAAGGGTGATGGGCCCAAAGCTGAGGATTTCGCTGTGCTTGGCCGAGAACGGTGCGCGATCGCTGCGGCGCAGCAGGGCCTTGACCCTTACGAGGAACTCATCGAGCTCGAATGGCTTGGTGAGGTAGTCGTCGGAGCCGGAATTGAAGCCGCTGACCTTGTCTTTGGTGGAAGCCAGGGCAGTGAGCATGAGGATCGGGATCTGGGTGGTGCGCTCATCCCGCCGCAGCCGCTGGCAGAGGGTGAGTCCATCGACCCGGGGCAGCATCAGGTCGAGAACGATCAGGTCAGGGCGGTACTGCAGAGCGAGAGCCTGGCCTTTGATGCCATCCTCTGCGCGCTGCACGGCAAAGCCGGCGTGCTCGAGGCTGCCGGCCACGAGTTCCCGCATGTCGCGGTCGTCTTCGATCAGGAGGATGCAGGGCTTCATGGGGCCACCTGGCAGAGGGCCTCGGCGCCGGTGAAAACCCGAAAAGTCGGGTCGCCGACAGTACCGAATCATTTTATGACTTGGAAATCATAGGTTGGTCTTCAAGGGCCACCAGGAGCACGTGTCTGCTTGTCATGCCCTCGGAAAACCTTGCAGCGCAACTGGTCAGGCAAAATTGCAGGCAAGCGCAGCAACACAAATCTGAAGAGATCATTAAAAATCATGGTTGCCGACCGGATTGATGGCACGCATCAGCTGGCCTGATGGCTGGCAAGGAGCCCTGCAGCACCCCTTGCAGGGCAATGGTCAAATGGTCGGGCGGGCCAGTGAATCACTGCTCAACCTGCCATTGAGCAAGCTGGGCAAGAGCGTTAGGGAACCTCTGAACAAGTCCCTGCTACGAGTGCACTGCGTCCAACTTTTCTACAACCTCAGTGATCCGGCCACCGAAGACATGCTTTAGGGCACCTCGAAAAATAGCCCTATGGAGACGCTCCCAAAAATTATCTATGCAAACCATGCCAAAATTTAGATATATTTATCCAAGAAAGTTCTGGAAAATCTTACATCAATATACATGTTATAAACCTTAAAAACCTTGTCAAAAAATATAAAAGTATTAATTGCTTAATTTTTAAACTTTCTCTATCAATTACTAGTAGAATAAGTCAAAAGTTAGAGATTAATTAAATCAGTTTGCAATGGCAAAACTATATTTATGCTGAGTAAATCGCAAAAATTTAAACACAAGATTTCGTAAACACCACCAAGCTTTTGTCCTTGCTAGTCCAATACAACGGTTCAATTTATCTCCCATCTTCATCTTAATTTGACCAAATATATGTTCAACACGAGCACGAATCTTTGCTTTCTTACAATTACTGGCTTTGGCAACATCACTCAGTGGATGATAACGATTACCTTTCTCTTGTATTTGATTGTCA
>SRMO01000066.1:0-278 GCA_004768415.1 Aphanocapsa feldmannii 277cV
ATGGGATCCGTCAGGGTTACGGCAGGCTGCTTCTCCCTGTTGCCTTGGCCCTCACTACCTGCCGGGCAGTGCATGGGCCTGGCCAGCCTCTACCGAGCCATCCGACGTCGTGGCAGATCTCCATCCACTGGAAATCCGCATGAGCGATATGACCGATAGGATCAGAAGGTTTCTCGAAATCAAAATTACAAGATCACGAGCTATCAAAGCCAGAGAATCTCTGAATCAGCCAGAATCGCACACCAGTAGACAATGCTACAATAGTCCATTCCAACTGT
>SRMO01000066.1:512-3518 GCA_004768415.1 Aphanocapsa feldmannii 277cV
TCCTCTTGGCATGGGCACGCCGACGTTTGTCAACAGAGAAGCAACCGACAGCGCTGCCCTGGAGAATAGTGTGAATAACCTCGAAGGGTTGCATATTAATCAAAACTGGCTGACGGCTCCGACTCCGAAATCTGACAGAGATGTGTTGATCCATCTCTATAACGCGACCAACGGACGCAATTGGAAAAGTAAGACTAACTGGAAGAGTAATAAACCCATCAGCCAATGGTATGGCGTCATCACCGATAGTTCAGGGCGGTTGATCAAACTGAATCTTGGCGACAACCAACTGACGGGAACGATCCCCGCGGTCTTGGGCAACTTGAAGAACCTTGGAGCGCTGTGGCTTGACTACAACCAACTCAAGGGAACGATCCCCTTGGCCTTAGACAACTTGAATAATCTTAAACGACTGGATCTTAGCGAAAATCAACTGATGGGAACGATTCCTGCTACCTTATTTAGAGCTTCCTGAAAAAGTAAATTAGCCCTGAAGATGACAAACGAAGAGCATGGGCCTGGAGCTGGGGGCTCCTCTGCCACCGGCAGGCCAGTGCCGGTTCTGCAGCCAGATCACGCCCTGGCAGAAGGCATCCACCAGGTTGTCATGGGCGCCATGGGGGAAACCCAGCAGTTCGCTCTGCAGGGCATCGTTGCCACTGCAGAAGGCCAGCTGACCCGCCTCCAGCAGTGGGGCGACGGCATGGGCGCGGCTGAGCTTGCCGCCACAGGACCGCACAGCGATCAGTCCCGGAATCTGGCGTTGCAGCAACTGACAGACCGCCGGGCCGTTGGCGCTGTCCTCGATCAGCACCGCATCCTGGCTCCATCCCTGCTGACGCAGATCGTTCAGGATCCCGATAACGCCAGCCGGGCTGTTCCGGTGAGGATGTAGTGAATCGGCTCACGGCCACGGCGCGGCAGGGCTTCCACAGCGCCAACGACGATGAGCTGCGACAGTGTCTGGGAGACCGCTGGCTGACTGATACCCCAGAGCGTCCTGAGCTCGGTCTGGATCCGAATGGCGTCGGGATCGCTGCTGCCCCAGGCCGTGAGACGATCCCAGGCCCCTGGTCCCAGCTGATCCTCCAGCTCCCTCTGATTGCGCTGCCGCAGCACCAGCAGCAGGTCGTCCATGCCGACAGGCGCCACGCCTTCGCTGCCAGCGGCTGCGGTCAGCCCCAGCAGCACCGTGATGCCGTCCTCCAGAGCCTTGAGCATCCCCCGCAGATCGCCGCGGAAGAGCTGGTAGAGCCGCTCCACCACGTCAGGGTCCAGCGGTTCACGCCAGGGCTTCCCCGGGTCCAGCCGCAGGGAGTCGTAGCGGTTGTGCAGCAACTCCTGCGCCTCCTCCAGCGCCAGGGGATGGAGTATCTGGGGGTCGCTGAACACCGAGCGGATCTGGGTGTGGGTCTGCAACACCGTCCGCACCGCGTCCGTGGTACCCACCACGATCAGGTGCAGGCCATCGAGCAGCAGGGCCTGATCGCGGATGCTGCGCAGCAGCTCGGCTGCACGACCGGCATTGATCTCGCTGAGGTTCTCGAGGTTGTCGAGATGCAGCACCAGTCCCCGGGCACCCTGCCCCTGGGCGTAGGTGAGCAGATCGCCCAGCACCCGGGGGCCATCCAGCAGCAGGGCACTGGCCGGCGTCGACACGCTGTCCGTTTGCGTGCCGCCAGCACCGAAACCAGCGAGCGCCAGCGAGAAGCCCCCGCCCCGCAGCCGAAAGCTGCGCACCAGCTGTCGGGCGGCCTCCACCGCTGGCCCTGCCGCGCTGGGACAGCTGGCCAGCACTGCGTCATAGGCACCCGAGATCAGCCGGCCCAGCAGATCTTCGCTGCTGCCTTCTCTGCCGAGGGAGATGATTTCGGTGGAGGTCCAGTAGCCCGCCGCCAGCGCATCGGCTTTGACGGCCTGCACCAGGGTGGTCTTGCCGATGCCGGGGCGGCCGGCCAGGGCCTGGCGTGAGCTGCGGCTGCTGCCGATGGTGGTGAGCAGAAGACGGCGCTCCTGCTGCCGGCCCACAAACAGGCTCAGCGGTGTGGCCTCCCTGTCATCCCGCAGCGTCTCCTGGAAATAGGGAGAGGCGCAGAGGTTGTAGAGCTTCCAGAGGTTCGGCAGTTCCATCGCGGGATGTATTGGCTGAGGGGTCACTTCTGCCAATACTGCCCATGTATTTGCTGAACGGCTAATACATGCCCATGGCTGGGGCGCAGCCCGGCAGCACCGTTGAAGCCAGGCGGCAAGAGGAGCCATGGCACCTTCCCCCGGCGAATACGAGATCCAGCAGCGGATCCGCCTCGCCTGCGGGCGCGGCACCACCAGGCTCTGGCGCAACAACACCTGCGCACTGGTGGACAGGCAGGGGCGGCTGATGCGTTTCGGGCTCTACAAGGGAAGCAGCGACCTGATCGGTCTGCACAGCGTCGAGGTCACAGCGGCCATGGTGGGCCAGAGGATCGGCCAGTTCGTCGCCATCGAGGTCAAGGCGCCCCACGGGGCCATCCGCCCGGAGCAGGAGACCATCTGCAGCTGGTGCAGCGGTTCAGTGGGGTCGCAGCGATCTGCCGCTCGGTCGAGGAGGCCCGCACGGTTCTCAGATGCACTGCCGGGCCAGGGCGGGGCAGTGCTCTGCCCCAACGCCTCCGCATGAATCGCCCGGAATGCCGGAATGAATGACAGCACCGGCTGCCCATGCCGGCCCACCCCTGTCCACCCCACACCCCTGCAGCCCGACGCGGACAGTGCAGGCCCGGCCGGGCAAGGCCATCAGGAGCAACAGCTCAAGCAGAACCCGGAGGTACTCGGCAGCAGACCCGATGGTCATGGCAAGCCATAGGCGACTCTGGCTGTGTATGACAAGCCTGGCGTAGGATGTCGCCGAAAAGCCGGGAGGCGGGACGTGCACACCATCACCTACGCGGAACTGGTCGAGCGACAGGAGGGGGACCGCCGAGCCTTCGGCCGCATGCTCCTCAACTGGAGAAGAGGCAATGGCTGGAC
>SRMO01000066.1:3832-4383 GCA_004768415.1 Aphanocapsa feldmannii 277cV
TGCGGTACCGGATGCGTTCCGCAACACCCCGGCGCCGACGATCAACCAGCGCAAGGCCACGGAACTCTCCGCCAGATGGCGTCATCAGCTGCGCCGCGTCGTCGAGGACTGCGACCTGGATCCCGGTGAGGCGATGGAGGCCCTCGTCAGCCAGGCCGGCGAGGAGCAGAGCCGAAGGTTCTATGCCGTCCTGACCGGTTTCGGGGACTACAGCCCCGAGGAGCTGAGAGGCCTGTGGCTGGAAGAAGGCCTCTACCGGCCGGGACAGTGGCTGGATCAGTGGGAAGAGGCAACCCGCAGGGGCAGCAAAGAGGCCGGCGGCAGACAGGCCAGCGATAAGCAGGAGAGGCGGGCCCTGGCCTAACACATCAGAAAGACAAGGCCCATTCACTTGCAGCTCTGCCTAAAAAGTCACTAAGATGCCGGCCAGCGGACAATGGCCCGGACATCTCTTCCATGGATCCGGATCTTCAACACCATGACGCAGGCGACAACGTGGTCGCTGCCTACCAGGACCGCGTTGCAGCGGAGCAACAGCTGACCCGTGCCCT
>SRMO01000066.1:4393-15489 GCA_004768415.1 Aphanocapsa feldmannii 277cV
TCAGGGGGAGGGAAACCAGCCGGGATCAAAATCAAAAGTCCAGCCGCGGTGGGAAAGGTCTTTGCAGTAGTAGATGCCACGCAAGTGTCCCTTACCCTTGAGGAACCTCTGAACAAGTCCCTCTTGTCCCTGCTGAGCTTTTGAAAAACCTTGTGAGGAGAGAGATGTCGAAGTCTGCTGCTGCGTGATTCCGACCAATTCAGAGGTTCTTTAGAGCTTAAAAATTAAGCATAAGACTTTTCCTCTTTGACTGCAGAATCGTAGTCATCATTTATTGTCCTCTTGATCCCTGCACGCTTGTCATTCTCCAGATAGACAGACCGTGCCAGGGCGATGAATGCTTCGCCAAAATCTTTGCGACGTTCATGCTCGCGGATCGATTCCTCTATCTGCCAGAGAAATTGATTAACGTCCTTCAGATTCTGCTGCTGCTCTGGCAAAAGCTTTACACTTGATTGTCTCAAGACATGCTTGAGCAAGCTCAGTTCATAGTCAACATTTTTCTTCTGTTCACCACGAAATTGCTCTGACTTAATCTCCAGGATAGTGATCTTGTCAAGCAATTCTGCCAAGGAGACGGGAATCAAAAAGCTGCGGTCTTCCTGGCTGGAGCTGGAGCGTCCGCACGGCTGCTTGCGAAGGACTCCAGAGCAGTGGCCACACGCTGCATCACTTCTGGCCAGTTGCCCTGCTCTCGCTGACGGAAGAGGTGCATGGAAGGATACCAGAAGCTGGTCTCTCCTGTCATGCCCCAGCGCCAGTCTGGAACGTTTCTCAGCAGCAGCCAGGTTGGCTTGCCCAGACCCCCTGCCAGGTGGGCCACGGCAGTGTCACTGGTGATGATGAGGTCGCAGTTGAGGATCATGGCTGCGGTTTCCACAAAGTCCCATATCTGACTGATCTCCCCTTGACAGCCAACAAACCGATGTAGGAAAGAGCAATCCGTCAGCTGCTCCGATCCAAACCCCTTTTGCAGAGACAGCAGACTGACTCCTGTCCTCTCGATAATGGGAGCAAAGCTACTTAGGGGAAGGGAACGGTCTGCCAGATTGGTTTTTTCTACTAGCGGATTGCCTTGCCAATTAATACCGATGACAGGTCGCTTCTCGCTCGCTAGCTTTTGTTTCCACTCTAAAACCTTCTGTTCCGGTACCTTGATATAGGGTGTATCAATGAGTGGATTGTCTGGTCTGACGTTTAGATGTCTTGGTAAGGATAGAAGCGGTAGCCATTTCCCTGTGGTGATGCTGTTTGCTTGTTCTGGTGTGTAGAGAGCTGTGGTGATTCCTGAGGATTGAATGAGGCCATGAAGTTTTGGCTGCGCACAAAGAGATACATCCATACCCGTACTTCTTAGATAGGGAACATAGCGCATAAATTGTAAGGTATCTCCCAAGCCTTGCTCGCTCACAAGAATCAGCTTTTCCCCTGAAGAGTGGTTATGACCATTCCATTGCTCCACTTGTGGATGAGCGTGAGGTTTGTCAGGTTTTATCTTATAAAATCGCCATTCATATTTCTTCCAACCATTGTCATAATCATTAGATAAAAGTAGAACATAAGAGAGATTGAAGTGGACATTTGGATGCTGAGGATTGATGGACAGGGCCTTCCTATAGGAAGCGATGGCACCTTCCAGATCTCCCTGATGCTGCAGGGCATTGCCTAAGTTGTTGAGTACTTCTAGCGAATTGGGCTTGATAGCTAAGGCTTTCCTGTAGGAAGCGATGGCGCCTTCCAGATCCCCCTGCAACCTCAAGGTGCTGCCTAGCTTGTTGAGTGCATCTGGAGAATTGGGCTTGATGGACAGGGCTTTCTTATAGGAGGCAATGGCACCTTCCAGATCCCCCTGCCACTTCAAAGCGCTGCCTAGATTGCTGAGTGCATCTGGAGAATTGGGCTTAATAGATAGTGCCTCCTTGAGAAGCTCAACCATCTCCTGGTTCTTCCCTTGTATTTTACAAATGGCTGCCAAATTACTAAAGATAACTTCGTCTTTGACTCCTTCCTGAATGAGTTTTCTATAGATGAACTCTGCCTCTTTAAGTTTTCCTTGATAAATTAACTTCAAAGCCTGTTGTGTATCCTTGTTCTGAGCGTTGTTATTTTTCGCAAATCCTTTTGGCTTTGAGGACATTAACTCGATGCAGAGCTAGACTCCTTGGAGTCATAGCGACTGCTGGTCACACCGTCAAGGGTTCTTCGCATTCGCTCGCGATGGCCAGACCGATACCGCTCTGTCGCTGATGGATGCGGCAGAACTGCAGCTGCGGCTCGAGCGGCTGGGCCAGGTCCACCTCGGCGAGCATCCCCACACCCTTGCTGGAGCTCCTCGGGGCGGAGGCCATAGGCCGCCATCAGCTGAAACGCCAATCTCCAGCGAGCATCCGGGATGGCATCCACCAGGGCAAGGATGTGCTCCACCGCCAGGGGCGTGGGCTGGGGTCACCGCAGCGGGCCATCCCGTCATCGAGCGTCGAGTAGTCTCTTCAGGACGATGTCGGCGAGTGGCTGCCTGGGCCGCCGCGGAGGGGGGACATGCTCAGCAGTCCGGAAGGGCATATACGGTACCTTCAACCACCACCCGACTGATGCCCTTGGCGATAAGATAGGGCGCGGTGCGGAAGAGCACGGTGCTGTCGGGCAGCTTGATCACCCGTTGGCTGCGACCGCACTGGCGCTTGGCCTGGCGCTGGTTGATGAACAGCAGAATGGCCTGGAAGTGTCGCTCGTCGTCGGCCAGCACGCCCAGCTCACTGAAGCTGGCAAGGGGCTTGGGCTGCAGTTCCACGCTCTTGTCCACGAGCATGTACAGCGCCGCAGGCAAGCGGGCCTGACTGAGTGGCTGGGCGGCCCTGGGGGTGCACTTGTCCAGATCCTGGGAGATCACCAAGGGGACGATGGGCGTCAGAGGCACAATGGGATCGTCCTCATCGACACCTAGGTCGTCGTCGCTGTCGTCGCAGAAGTCATCAGCATCGTCCAGGGGCAGCACCGCCGCGCTGTCATCGTCAACAGCAACGTCACCATCCTGGTCAGGCTGCTGGGCCTGGAGCGGGAACAGGGATGTCCGCGCCGGAGGTCTGTCGGCTGCTGCGCTGCTGCCGAGCCCGGACGCCGCACCGTCTGTGCGCGCAGCCCTGGACCGACCGCCCTTGGCGCGGCTGCCCTTGAGTCTTTCGTAGTCTTCTGGCGAGAGGGCCGCCTTCGCGACCCGGATCACTGTGTTGGCGCTGCATCCGAATTGCCTTGAGAGGGTGGCACTGCTCTCACCCTGCTGATAGCGCTCCACCAATTGCGCCTTCTGGGCGTCAGTGAGACGGGCAGCAGCCATGGTTCCGGTCAGCAGGTCATTAGTGTAGAAGCCCTGATCCAGCTGTTCCGGCGCTTCAGGCAGGCGGCACTCAGCACACCTCGTCTACCCCCACAGGCAAGTCCCGAACGTCAACCAAACCGGTCCAGCAGGGAACCGAGCTGCACCACTCCCCATTCAGGGCCAGGCTTCTTCACAGGCATTGACGATGGTCCGCTTCCACGTCCCTGCCGCCAGTTCTGCTGTCTGGGCGCGCACTCGAGCAGCCGAATCGGAGTTGAGCCAGCCGAGCAAAGGCCCAAGGGTCTGCCTGGCCCAGGGCGCATCCTGCTCCAGCCAGTGCTGGCCAAGCCGACCCGGCTCCGCCATGGACGCTTCCACCAGGCGCCGCACGTCAGCAGCCTCGATAAACGTCCAGGGCTGAAGCCCCTCTGATGCTGCACCGGCATCCTGAAGCGCCACATTGAGTTGATCGGCCACAACCTGATCGATCAAGGCGGCGGGCTCTCCGCGGCAGACAAGCAGAGTGGTGGAGTCGCCCAGCCTGCCGATGCGCCAGGGCCCGGCCCACAGGCCCAGAATCCCCAGCACGATGAGCAGAGAAGGGGTGAGCAGCAATGCCCAGCCAAGTCGGCCTGCCCAGCGACCTGAGCCCTCAGCCTTTCCCATGGCTCCAGAACAGACCTGTCCAGCCTGGCAGTCCGCATGACGTGGCGGGGGAGGGAGCCTGGCGGCCTAACCTGGAACCGCAATACAGGCAAGACGCTGTCCGCGTCATGGATCCTGGAGCATCGGTTTCCCATTCCCACGGAGGCTGATCATCCTGTTGCTCCCTTAGCTCAGCCGGATAGAGCAACTGCCTTCTAAGCAGTCGGTCGTTGGTTCGAATCCAACAGGGAGCGTTTCTTCAAAACCACTGCAGCGCACACGTAGGAAGGGCTGAGCCCCTCAGCGGATAGCTGACCAGCGCGAATTCAACCGATCGGCCGCGGCCTGATCACAGCGGCCGCCCTGGGCATTTACCACAGTGCAGATGTTCAACGTGGCCGTGGCGACCGTAGAGCGACCGGGTGCAAGCCCGTCCGCGAACAGTGGAGCACCGCTCACAGAGATACCAGTCCTTCGGCTGATCCGTCGCAGTGTCTTGCTGACCGGAAGAGACTCCGGGAACAGGGCACGGGCTCCGGAGCCTTTCAGCTTGGCTGTGATCCGCCGCAGGCTGGACGGGCGCAACACACCGCCGGTCGCGAAGGAGTCGACCAGGGCGATCGGACGCAACTTGAAGCGATTTGCGAGGTGACCGAACGCCTGGTGCTCACTCACCAGCACGCGTTGATTCTCAGGAACGGTGGCGAACTGAGCGGATCCCCAGCGACCGACTCCATCGAGAACCGCTGTGGCTTCCGCGGCCCGAGAGGCAAGGGCGGACCGTTGAGATGGTGGCAGAACCGACTTTAAAGATGAAGCCACAACAGTGGCCATAGCAGCCACATTGGCCGGATCGTGCCAGACATGGGGATCCCTGCCCTTGTATCCGGGCATCGCCTTCTCCGCCACCGCCACCACGGTTCCAGCACCACGCATTTTTGTTGCGGCCGGCGTCAGGTTGAAGCCGTTATGCAGCACGAGAGCCGCCTTGGAGAGTGCCTGACGGTCACTCGGGCGGAGGCGGTGTTCATGGGGATCGCCTCCGGGAGGAATCAGGCAGACCACCTCGGCAGCGGATCTCGCCAGGGTGCGGGTCAGATCACAGAGCACACCATCAACAGCCACCACGGTTGGTGAAGCGGGCTGCACAGGGAGCTGAACGGCAAGAACCGCACCGAGCCCGGGCAGGAGTGCCCTCCAGAACAGACGAGACAAAGCCACAGCCGGAAGCGGTACTGATAATGATTCCCATTATTGCCGCTGTTGACGCAACCGTCAACCCGTCAGCAGGACGTGACGAAGGTCAACGGACCGGACCCCAGCCTCACGGCACAAGGGATCTCGTTTGCCTACCAAGGATGCTTCGTGCTGAAGCAAGTGAGCCTGGAGCTTCGGCCCGGCACCCTCACGGCCCTGGTGGGATCCAACGGTGCGGGCAAATCCACTCTGTTGCATCTGTTGCAGGGGTAGCTGCTGCCCGGTGCAGGCTGCCTGTCGTTCGGTGGGGAGCCGATCCGCAGCGTTCGGGAGCAAGGTGAGCAGTCACGGCTGGGGTGAGGCCCTCGATGTGTTGTACGACCGGGTCATCGTTCCCGATGGTCGCGTTCAGGCCGATGGCACCCCGGCCCAGGTGCGCAGTGTCCTTGCTGCACTTATTGACATGGGGAATCACTGCTGTGGTTGACGCCTTGTTGCTTGGCCTGGCAGGCCGTGCAGAGCCCGAAGAATTCCAGGGTGTGAAACAGCAGCTGAAAGTCCTGCTGCTGGTCCGTCGACACCTCGAGGTCATGGATCGGGCAGTGATGCAGCGCCCGTGTCTGCCCGCAGTCCACACAGGTGACATGGTGCCGGTCCTGTTCCACCGGGGCGTAGAGCGCTTCGCCGGTGGGCAGATGGCGGCAACGTACGCGTCCTTGCTGCTGCAGTTGGCGCAGGTGGCGGTAAACCGTCGCCAGGCCCATCGCTGTGGGGCCATTTCGAAGGGCACGATGCAACTGTTGCCCACTCATCTCGCCGCCACAATGCTCCAGTTCGTCCAGGAGCTGGCGTTGGCGTGCATTGGCAGGTCGTGGCTGGGCGGCCATGGTGCAGAGCGCTCAAAGCCTCTTTTAGCCCAACCCTGCCTGATCACCCTATTCGCAAGCTGATGACGTCTCTCTCATGGTGGGTGTTGCCGCTGCTGATGGCTCTGCTTGTGGGGATGGTCTGCCCGGTGACGGGGGCTCTGCTGATTACTCAACGCCGTGTGCTGCAAGCCAATCTGATCTCGCATGCGGTCCTGCCTGGATTGGTGCTGGCCCTGGCGTTCGAAGTGGATCCGATCCTTGGTGGTCTGATCACCGGTCTGCTCGGGGCCCTTCTCGCGGAACACCTCAGCCGCAGCTTCAGCGGCCGGGAAGAGAATGCGATCAACACTGTGCTGGCAGGGTTTCTGGCCTTAGGGGTGCTGCTGGTTCCGCTGCTGCAGGTGCGCATCGACCTCGAGGCAGTTCTCTTCGGTGATCTTCTGGCGGGAAACATCACCGACCTGATCCGCACCCTGTTGGCGGCCGCCGCCCTTCTGCTGCTGGCGGTCAGTCGCTATCAGGACTTGGTGTTTCTCGGTGTCGATCCCGAAGGTGCTGCTGCTGCGCATCTTCCTGTGGCACGGCTCCGCTTCTCCATGACTCTGGTCACCAGTCTGGTAGTGGTCAGCGCCATGACCGCCGTCGGGGTGGTGCTGGTGATCGGGCTGCTCTGCGCACCGGTGCTGATGCACGTGGAGCGCGTTGTGAGTCTCCGTTCCCTGATGCTGCGCGCGGCGGGTACCGGCCTTCTACTCAGCAGCGGAGGACTGCTGCTGGCGATGGGACTGGATCTTCCGCCCGGCCCCTTGATCGGCGTGCTCTGCCTCGGGTTGCTGCTGGTGAAAAGTATCGCTCATTCCTCCGCGTCAGAGATGGCGACACGTTTTCAGAGACATCATTGATGCGATGGGATGACATGAGTCGCAGTGTCGACACTGATTCTCTCAGCCATGTCTGCGATCATTCAGGGATGATTTACTTTTTCAGGAAGCCCCAATTAGGCCATGCGGCTCGCTACCCTCAAGAACCTTCCCGATGGGCTGTATGAACGCTTACAGGCCACTGCCCAGGCGCACCGCTGCAGCATGAACAACGAGGCCATTGTCTGCCTGGAGGCTGGCCTGCTGCCCCCTCGCCCGAGCCCATGGGAACGCCTGGCCCAGCTCAGGGCCCTGCGGGTCACACTGCCCTCAGACGCTGCCTTCTCCCAGCAAACCATCGACGCCCTCAAGCGTGAGGGCTTGCCGTGATCGTGGTGGGCACCAACGTGGTGGCCTAGCTGCTGCTGCCCGGGCCGTTGACTGTGAAGGCGGAGTTGGTCAAGCTGAACGTCGCTGGCTCGCCGGCCACCCGCTTCTGGACTACAGCTGGGAAATCTGCTTAAAAGCGTCTCTGATACTGGCTTTTGGGCTTGCAGTGGCTGAATGGGTCCGGCAGATCGTGCCAGACTTTGAGGCGGACCTTCTCACATAGCAGGAGCAGCGACCTGGGAGATCGTGATCTGTGTCGAGTCGTCTCATGCCCTGTCCCGGAAGGGTTGTCGGCGCGGCTGGGCCCTGACCGAGCACCGCGGTCTGACACGCCTCAACATCACGGCCAGGGCTGGCGGGGCAAAGCACCGCCTGCAAGCAAGCCGGGAAGATCACCGAGGTGCTGCGCAAATGCCAGCAGTGGGAGCAGAATGGCCTGTTGTCCCTGACCTAGCAGCGCATCGAGCTGGATCTCGATGAGGTTGTGAAGCTGAACTACCTCAAGCTGCAGGATGTGCTGGCCAAGGTTCCAGAGCTGGTGGCAAAGGAGGAGTGATGATGCCCCCATCGGTCTTGTTATCTTCATCAGACCAGAGGACACCTCAAAAAATTACCTCTTCCTCATCTGGACAGCTCGGTTGAGCCACTCAACCCTCTGCCATTACTGGTTCCTTCACCTCGACGACGCGACTCTAGGCCAAGACGTGGAGCGGCTCACCAAAGCGATAGAATGGAAACTGCGGGTCATCCAATGGCTTCCAATGGGTATTGTCGACACTGCAATGATGGGAAATTCTGGAACGATCCAATGAGAAGGAATGCAGGCTCTTTCGTTCGGGGGAAAATGCTCCAGTTGGTCATGCTGGGAACGGCCGGAGCGGGGGTTGCCATCGGCCTCAGCATCTTCCCACTGTTCTATGCGATCAGTGACGTCATCAATGAATGGATCGGTCCCTTGTGGGCCATGGTCGCGTACTTCGCTACGATGGTAGCGGT
The DNA here is from genome assembly GCA_004768415.1 of Aphanocapsa feldmannii 277cV. Lineage (GTDB taxonomy): Bacteria > Cyanobacteriota > Cyanobacteriia > PCC-6307 > Cyanobiaceae > Aphanocapsa_A > Aphanocapsa_A feldmannii. The sequence continues at coordinate 12,667 of SRMO01000066.1, forward strand.
CTTGATCACCATTTGGATGCTTGACAGACCGTCCTACCGATGGAACTTCGAGAATCTACGAAAAAGCGTGAAAGCGGAGACCTACGTGGGACAGGTGGTCGAATACGCAATCACCGCCGAGAACTGTGCTGTCGCGCATTCCGTCACCGAGATCGCGAAAGTGGGTGATATCGACCACATCGTCGCCACACCGGTAGGGATTTGGGTGATCGAAACGAAGTACAAGAAGGTGCCCAGAAAAACTTTCTCTGAAGTGCTGAGACGGATAGCGGTAAACACAGATGCAGTACGTAAATGGGCGCCTGACGGGACGCTGGTACGAGGCTGTCTTGTTCTTGCCTACGAGAATGAAAATAAAATCAAGAAGCGGAATTATTCGTTCAATAAGGAGAAGATTATTGTACTCAATATAAATTTGCTCATGTACAATATAAGAAGTGAAGCACGAGCGAAGCAGTCGCTTGACGAGCGCATCGCAAAAGACATTTGGAAGCTCGGCCACGTCACTGAATAAGCAATAACGGCTCGCCCCATACCCCTGGGGTCAGCGCCGCCGCGCCGGGCATCGCCAGCGAAGGGAAGACCAGCGAAGATACGGGCGTACTACTTGTCGCTCCATGGCTGACTGGCTGCAGGAGCCCAATGGGCACCCGGGGATGGCTGCCTGGCAGCGGTGGATTGGATGATCTGGATGGAACAGGCATAAACACCGATTGCGCTTCGATCGCTTCCGATGAAACCTGTTCATATCGGGACTCGGAGGATCCAGTCGATGGAAGACACCCCGCCTGAGCAGCACACAGGAGCGCACTGACGTTCGGACCCTGCTCCAACAATCTCAAAGATCACTGGTTTCCTCGGCGTGTCAAGTCAACGCCGTTCATCGCACCGCTCACGGCCGAGCCTCAGGTGCCCCGAATCGAGCAGGAAGCCCCACTGGAGCCATGGCCCCAGGGCCATCGCCAGGCAGCTCCACCACCAACAGAAGAACCCACAGATCTGGCCATCGAGGCCTGACGATCCGATCGATTGCCAAGTCAGCCATCCCAGGGGCCAACCCTGCGGTGACCTGTAGAGCGAAGCAAAGCCCGGGGCCTCCACCTCGGGTTTTGTTTTAGCCAGCTGTTTGTTTCAGCCACCTGCTGGTGATTGCTCAGTGACGAAGCCAGGCCTATCGATCAGCCGGGCCTGGCAGGTGGCAGCGATCAGTTGACCTTCCTGCAATCATTCCTTCAGCAACACCTCCCAGGCCTCTGCCGGTTCCCGGCACGCCCAAACAGGGAGGTCACTCTTTCCAGCGGACCTTTGTCGAGGGAGTCCAGGTCTCCGCCCGACATGTCCTGCACGCCCCGCTACCGGGCTGGGCTGCCTGGCCCAGAGCGGCTCGGTGGCTTCGATCCGGGATGAGAGCAGGGCTTCCCGGCGCAGGTAGGCGTCGAGGAACAGCTCGGGATCCGGAAGCAGGGTCGATACTCCATCCAGGTGGCTGCAGGCCAGCAGAGCTCGTTCGTGCCGGACCTGCAGCGGGCCATGGAGAACCACAGGGGGATCGGCTGGAAGAGGCCGCCGGCACGAAGGCCCGCACGGCTTCCCCGGCGGTGCTGGTGAGCTCGTAGCGGCCGGTGGCTTCTCGCCGCATGGGAGCCCCCGAAAGAACTTTGAGCAGGCTTGCAACCTATTCAATTCAGAGCTGCTTCCCTCGAATCAGGCCGGGGATGGCTGTCGTTGTTGCCCGAGGCAGCGTCGCTGAGTCGAGAAGCCAGTCAGGCTGACGAGGCTCGGCGATTGATTGGCCAGCCTTCCAGGCTGAACGTCGCCGGTTCGAGTCCGGTCAGCCGCTTCCGGACCACAGCTGACCCATCCCTGGGCTGACAGGCCTGGCGCTAGAACTTCAGCTTGAGAGCGGCCTTGAAGCCATGATTGGTGACACCGTCGCCAAAGCGGCCGCTGTAAGCGAGGCCAAGGACAGCATCGCCGGATATGCCGGCCTCCAGGCCGAGCTCGGTGACCAGGGCATCCTCTGCGATCGGAGCGCCCGTCACCGCAGCCATCACCCTGTCTGCGGAGCTGTTCGACAGCCCCAGGGAGGACGAAGGATTTCTGTCACCAAAGCCATGGCGCCAACCCACCATGGCGCGTGCCTGGATCGTGTCGCTGAGCTCGATGGCGCTGCGCATGCCAAGCGTCGTGAAGGCGGTGCGGCTGGTGTCGGACGATGCCGTCAGGGTTGCCTCCTCGCCGCCGGCTTCGCTGAAGCCCTCCGTATGGAGACTGATGGAGGACAGACCGGCAAAGGGCTCCAGCATCAGCTTGCCGGTCTTGATCTGATGTGCTGCTTCAGTGAAGAACTGCCAGTTCCGGGCGTCATAGCTGGCCGACAGGTGCTCGGAAAACGTATCGATGTGGACCGATCGACTGGTGTCGATGGAATGGCCGCTATAGATTGTTCCAAAGCTGAAGCTGGAAGTGTCTGCCTCGGCACCGCCATAGATCCCGAGGGACCATGTGTCCACCAATGCGGAGGACAACCTTGCAGCTTGATTCACAGTGGTCTGGCCGTAGCCAGAGAGGATCCCGAGGCGCCAGTGGTCGTTCAGTTCACGGTCGATGCCGAGCAGGATGCCACCCACGTCTGTGTTCATCTGCGCCGTATTGGCGGTGGCGTCAATCTCCTCCGAGGGGCGGTAATTGGTGATCCAGAAGCTGTTCTGGTCATCGTCCAGGAACGACTGATCCAGGAATGACTGATCGGCGAAGCCAGCTGTCGTCGTGTATGGATCGACATTGCCGGCGTTCGCCGTGATCCGGCGGCTTATGGCCGCG
>SRMO01000066.1:15564-17858 GCA_004768415.1 Aphanocapsa feldmannii 277cV
TGAGGGACGCATGGATCTCACCGGAGAGGTCGTCATAGGCGGCTAGTAATCCTTTCTCCGTGGTCTGGTTCAGAATCGCCTGTTCGAGGCGTGATCCTGGGCTGTGGTGGTTGCCGCTGGCCTGGGATGAAGCGAGGCCGCTGCTCAGGGCGGTCGGCTGGCGTGAGAATCGGTCGTTGTTCGGGTTGCGGCGGAATCGCCCACACACTGAGCGCTGATTGGCAGTTCTGGCATAATGACAGAGAGCCAGGCCTCTCCATATCGAAGTCAGTTCCACACTGTTGCCAGTATAACTCAGTCGATTGTCTACAAACATGGTGTCAACAACTTCGTAGAATCTGCCAATGACACCATCACTGGCCTGGAGAATTGTATAGCTATCTGAATGACCGTAGGGAGCTCCGTTCACTTGCACCTTGCCGCGTTCAAGGTAGGCCGTGCCATTGACGATGAGTTGGTCACTTCTGGTCGCATTTTTAGTTGGATCAAGCGTGACAGTGAAAACGCCGGTTTTCTTATTCACGAAATCGCCTGTTAGAGTGGTGTGCTGAACAGTCTTATCTCCACCTGGCGATAAGTTACCCAAATTGGTGAACTGATTGCCTTCACCAAGAATCAAGGATTCACCGGAATTGAAGGTTGCTCCTGAAATGTTTTGGAAGGCATTGGTCCCACCGCCAAGATCTATTCTGCCGCGGCTTGTCAGGGTGCCAACATTAACAATCTTTTCGTTGCCATCGCTCCCCCTCACGTCGATCCCGTAGTCCTTCCCGTCACGCCGGAACTCTCCTGTGCCGGAGATTGTCACGTCATTGTTGGTCACTAGAATATTTTCTGAACCCCCTTCAAATCGGATACCATGACCGTTGGCAGCGCTGATGGTGCTGTTATCCAGCTCAATGCTAATAGTGCTATTGTCCTCTGCATAGACAACAATCCCATCACTGATTCTACCTGTGGTAGTGATATCACCATTCATTGAAATCCTGATATTACTATTGTCATTGCCCTTTGTATATGCAACAATTCCGTCACTGATGATTCCAGCGGTGGCCATATTGCCAAACTGTGAAATTCTGACATTGCCATCAGCCACAGCATAGGCGAGAATTCCTGTGCTAAAATCTTTGAAAGTTGCAATATCGTCATTTGCCGCGATCGTGGTGTTGCCAGCTCCTGTCGAAAAAGTATAAATTCCTGCCACGTACTCCTTAGAAGTGGCAATAGGATTATTCGTTGTGACCGTGATATCGCCATCGCCTTCGGCCTTTGCAAAGATTCCGGTAATCTGATCATCTGGGTTGGTTGTTCTATTATCTGTTTTAATACTGATATTACCATTGCCCTCTGCATATGCAGAGATGGCTTTGCTCTCATTGCCGGAAGTTTTGATATTGCCAATTGCTGTAATCATAATATCGCCATCTCCCTTTGTATGGGCATAGATTCCTCTGCTGACGTAGCCGGAAGTTTTAATGTTACCAATTGCTGTAAGTGTGATATCGCCATCTCCCTTTACATATGCATAGATGGCTTTGGTAGAGCTAGAAGGATTCGGCTTGGACCTGACCTTGATGTCAAATTCACCAGTATCAACGCTCATATCAATATCGCTACCCTTAGAGGTGAACTCGATCCCATTGACACCTTTGTCCGGTTCAATGTCGCTGCTCAGATCCGTCACGAGAAGCGATGTGTAGGTACCGCCGCTACCGACCTGGATCTTCACACCACTGGAAAGGTCTCCGCTGCAGGTTATTGCTGTTTCGCTGCTGATGACACACGCCTGTCCAGCGAGCCCACCGCCAAAGACCATCGCAAGCGCAGCAGCCCACAACAACGTCGGACTGCCTACCCCGTGGACAGGCCAACCGGCCTCAACAGCATCAGGGCCATGGCGGTGTCGATGGATCGGGCGACTGATGGCGGAATGTATCTGCGGCATGAAAGCCTGCCCTCCTGAAAAGGAGGTCTCCGTGTGACGATACAGATATTTTACAGAGAATTTAAATTCAGGCTCTTCAATTATGTCTGTTTTTCCTGTTTTCCTGCATGGATGTTGCAGAGCTTAACAAGCTTCTGGACAATTGCAAAGCGCAGCTTTTGAGCTCTCCCGTCAGGATTGGCATCGGTGCGATCATGCGCTTCTGCCGCTGCCGGGACATGTCCGGCCGGGGTGGTGCCGCCCGGCGGCGCGAAGGATCACCAGCAAGGGGACCCGGACCCCGCCGTCATCTCCCCACCCCCAGTTCCTTGAGCTGGACAAGCAGGTTGTTCAGCACCTTCTTGGCGTC
>SRMO01000066.1:17919-19544 GCA_004768415.1 Aphanocapsa feldmannii 277cV
GTTGGTCAGTTCGAACAGATCGTTCTTGATTCCGGAGTAACCGGGGCTCATGCCCCGCTTCACCACAAAGACGGTGCGGGCTTCCTGCACATCCAGCACGGGCATGCCATAGAGCGGAGAGCTGGGGTCGCTCTTGGCCTGGGGGTTGACCACGTCATTGGCACCCAGCACCAGTACCACGTCGGTGGCCGGGAACTCGGGGTTGATGTCGTCCATCTCCCTGAGCTGCTCGTAGGGCACGTCGGCCTCCGCCAGCAATACGTTCATGTGACCCGGCATGCGGCCGGCCACCGGATGGATGGCGTAGTCCACCTGGATGCCATGGGCCTCCAGCAGGCGGGTCAGCTCACGCAGGGTGTGCTGGGCCTGGGCGACCGCGAGGCCATAGCCGGGAACGATCACCACCCGCTCGGCTGCCTCGAGGGTGAGGGCGCATTCCTCGGCACTGCAGGAGGTGATGCTGGTGTATTCACCACCGCCACCGCCGCTGCTGCCAGCGCCCAGGGCACCGCCGAACAGCACCGAGGGCAGCGACCGGTTCATCCCATCACACATCACCTGGGTGAGGATCAGGCCGGCGGCGCCCACCATGGCCCCCGCCACGATCAGCAGCTGGCTGCCCACCACGAAACCGGCAGCCGCCGCGGCCACACCGGAATAGGCGTTGAGCAGGGAAATCACCACCGGCATGTCGGCCCCGCCGATGGGCAGGGTCACGCCGATCCCCAACAGTCCCGAGGTCGCCAGCAGCAGCCACAGGGACCTGCCGGCAGGATCGCCGATCACACCGATGGCACCCGTCAGGGCCGCCACCGCCAGGGCGATGTTCACGGCATGACGGGCCCGGCTCTGCATCCAGGCCGGGGTGGCGAGCCAGCCCTGCAGCTTGGCCATGGCCACGAGGGAGCCGCTGAAGGTGATCGCGCCCACCACCACGGAGACGACGATCGAGATCAGCCCCACCATGCCGACGGCGCTGGCGTCATAGAGGGCGACGGCAAGGGCCACCAGCAGAGACGACATGCCACCGCAGCCGTTGAACAGGGCGACGGTCTGCGGCATGGCGGTCATCGGCACCCGCTGGGCGGTGATGCTGCCCAGCAGACCACCGACGGCAGCACCGACGGCGATCCAGAGCCAGGCCATGGGAGCAGGCTGAACCTCGATCAGGATGCCCACCACGGCCAGGCCCATGGCCAGGGCGGCGAGGCCGTTGGCGTCCCGGGCGGAACGCACCCTGGAGAGGCCCTTGATGCCGAGGGCCAGCAGCAGGATTGCCGCCAGATCAATCCCATACCGGAGCAGGTCCAGATTCATCGGCGGTCACCTCTGCGGCGGAACATGGCGAGCATGCGATCGGTGACAAGGAAACCACCGACCACGTTGAAGAGGGCAAAGCCAAGGGACACGGCCCCCAGCAACAGCAGGCTGGTGTTGTCGCCTGCCTTACCGATCAGGGCAAGGGCTGCCAGCACGGTGACGCCACTGATGGCATTGGCACCGGACATCAGCGGCGTGTGGAGGGTGGGGGGCACCTTGCCGATCAGCTCCAGCCCCAGGAGGCTGCCGAGCAGCAGCACCCAGAGCGCTTCATTGAGGGCCATCAGTCGGATTCTCCGGGATTG
>SRMO01000066.1:20409-32446 GCA_004768415.1 Aphanocapsa feldmannii 277cV
GGGCGAGGGCCGGCTGTGCAGGGGGATTGACGCAGAGGACCACATCGGCGCAGGCCATGGCGTCCTCGCCGCTCACCAGCTCCGCACCGGCCGCGGCATAGGCGTTGTCCAGGTAGCCGGAGGCGACTCCGGCTTCGTGTTCGACCCTCACCGTGCAGCCCTTGCCGGTCAGGCGCTTCACCGTTTCGGGGGTGGCGGCGACGCGGGTTTCTCCACCGCCCCGCTCGAGGGGGACAAGAACCGTCGTCATGGCATCAGCGCCCGTCTGTCGTCGTGTCAAGCGCATCATTCTTCTATTGCATCGGTCCGAGCCGTCTGCCGATGTGCCGACTTCCTTGCCAGACTTGCTTGGCCGGGGATCGTTCCCACCGTCCTTGCCAGGGCCATGACCGTTCCTCCCCTGCTGGTACGTACGGCCCGTTTCGGCTGGCAGTGGCAATGGCAGCTGCTGATGAATGGGCTGGCACCGGCCGATGACAAGGGGCGGTTCCGCCGGGCTGAGCAGGGTTACCGCAGCGTGCTGGGGGAAGCGCCCTTCAGTGCCGAACCCGACCGCTATGTGCTGATCGTCGGCGAGAGTTGCCCCTGGGCCCACCGTTGCTGGTTGCTGCTGGCCCTGCGGGACCTGCTGCCGGTGGTGGCACTCCGACGGGTCCATCCCGATCCCCATGGGGGACGCTGGGTGTTTGGCGAGCCCTTCGAGGGCTGCAGCAGCCTGGCCGATCTCTATGGGCTCTGCCAGGTCCGGGCCGCCGCCGGTTCCAATCCCCGTGCCACGGTGCCGGTGCTCTGGGATCGCCATACCCGCCGCATCGTCAACAACGAAAGCAGCGAACTGATCGTGCAACTCAACCGTGCTTTCGATGCCGGGCCCGCCGCCACGGTGGGGGATCTGGAGCCCGCGCCACTGCGTCCGCGGATCGAGCAGTGGAGCCAGTTGTTGCAGCAGCATGTCAACAACGGCGTCTACCAGTGCGGCTTCGCCCGCACCCAGGCTGCCTACGATGAAGCCAGCACTGCCCTGTTCAGCGCCCTCGATGCCTTGGAACAGGCCCTCGCGGATGGCCGCCCCTGGCTCTGCGGGGAGCAACTCAGCCTGGCCGATGTGCGGCTGTTTCCCAGCCTCGCCCGCTGGGAGGCTGCCTATGCCAGCCTGTTCCGCTGTCTGGCCAGACCCCTCTGGAGTTTTCCCTCGCTCTGGAACTGGCGCAGCCGCTTCTTTGGCCTGAATGGTGTGGCCGCCACCTGTCCGAGCGAGGCCTGGCGCCGAGACTACTTCGCCAGTCTTTTCCCATTGAATCCCTCCGGCCTGGTGCCGTCGGCCCCGACATTGGCGACACTGGTGGAGTGGACCCCACCGCAGCAACCATGAGCGTCAGCAGCGACCCCGTCCTCGAGGGTGTTTTCGGCACCTACACCATCACCGCAGCGGACCGCCGCGAGGTGTCTGCCTACCGCTGGTCGGTGCTGGTGCTGGCGCTGGCCCAGCTGGCGCTTGTGCTGCAGTGGAGGTTTGTGGGTTCTGCAGCCCTCTGGCCCTGGCTGGTGCTGATGGTGCTGGCCCTGGGGTTTGCGCTGCGCTGGATTCACATCTATCTCAAACCGTTGCACAGGGCCCTGCAGCTGTTATGGCTGCTGGGCAGCCTCGGGTTCCTGCTGCTCGCCCTGCGCCAGGGACCTGCCGCTCTGCCGGTTGCCCTGCTGGAGCAGCGGGGTTGGATCTGGCTGGTGGGGCCCTACTTCGCCGCCCTGACGGGTCTCGGCTTCAAGGAGTTCTTCTGCTTCCATCGGCCGGAAGCCATCGGCCTCACCTTGGTGGTCCCACTGTTGCTGCTGGGCCGCTTGAGCGGATTGCTGTCCACCGGCCTGGGGGCAGCCCTGCTGGCCCTGCAGGCAGCCCTGCTGCTGCTGCTGGCCCTCCGCAAGTTTCCGATGGATCCCGCCGCCGACATCGGTGACAAAAGCGTGTTCGAGGAGATGGAACGACGTCGCAGGGGGCAGCTGCCAGTGGCCGGTGGCTGAGTGCATCGAGGGTGTCCCTGTCCCGGTTGCATATCGTTCGTTATTGCTGACACTGTGGACACCAGTGTGTTGCCCGCCCGGACAAGACAATTCGGTTGATCGGCGTTCCACAGTCGTGACACGGTTCCCCGCCACGACGATATACCTTCGCCACTCCACCATAGTTTCCATTGGTTCCGGTGAGATCTCGAAAGTCACTGAATGTGGTGCCTCCTTTACCGATGCTGATGCTCATGACCTCCACGAGAGCCTGACGCAACTGTTCCAGTTGATCCAGTGAAAGACTGCCGCTGCGAATGGTTGGACGGATTCCTGCCATGAACAGGCTTTCATCAGCATAGATATTTCCAGCCCCCGCCACCAATGCCTGATCAAGCAAGGCACTCTTGATCGGTCTTGTACGACCTCGCAGTTTGTTTTTCAGATAGCGGGCACTGAAGCTGGAATCAAAGGGTTCAGGCCCCAACCTGGCCAGTCCACTGATCACAGCTTCGCTTGGCGTGTTCCGGGGAACAAGCCAGAATTCGCCAAAGCTGCGTATGTCCACAAACCGCAACTCACGCTGACCGTTCGCTTCCAGAAAGCGCACGCGGGTGTGCCTGCAAGGCTGCCGTTCCCCCTGGCGCAGGATCTGGAACTGCCCGGTCATGCGCAGATGCACTCCCAGGGCACCAGCAGCCTCGCCCTGACGAAGCAGTGTGCTGATCAGATATTTTCCCCGCCTGCGCCAACTTGCGAAGCTGCATCCCGCCAATGTTGCGCAGAAGCCATCCACATCGCCTGCCGGTGCCGCCACTGCACGGTCGCGTAGGACTTCAACCGTGCTGATGGCAAAACTCCCCACCACATCCGCTAGTCCACGGCGAACAGTTTCAACTTCTGGTAGTTCAGGCAAGGCTCCAGGTCGGATTCCAGAGACGTGATTCGCTGCCCCGCTCGGCTTGGCCGGCAGGGGCTGATGCCTCAGTGGCCCCGGCCAGTCGGGTCAGGGCAACAAAAAACCCGACCTGGGGCCGGGGGCTCAGGCTGATCCTGGTATTGACCAGGTCAGACAGCCTGAAGCTCGTTTTCTGCATAGTTGTTTGTGTTAAGTCCACCTTCTACGCCACTGTAACTGCCATAATTCACTTTCTCGAAACGGACTGTGTAACCATAGCGGATGCTTGGAATGACAGAGGCGACGGTGCCGACCTCGTTGAACCAGTAGGACTCCGGACGCTTGATCAGAACCTGGTCGCCGCGCTTGATGGCCATCGTGGAGCAGGGGGGATTCGTTTCAAGTGCAAAATTTAGCTGCAGAGCTGGCCTTCCGAGCCAGCGCGTCACGAAATGTCTCAGCGGTTTCCCCACGTTTCAACTGTTGGATGAAGCCTCATCCCGGTGGCTCAGCCACGGGGAGGACCCCTGCCGTGCTTGCGGTGCCAGCATGCAGGCCCTTCCTGCCGAGTCGATGCACAGTGCTGCCGTTCTGAACCTGGACCTACCGGACCCTGAGCGCGAGGACATCAGCAAGCTCGAGTTTCTGGCCCAGCTGGAGCGCGCCTGGGACGTCTGTGACCGCTTCGATCTGCAGACGGAGATCTGGAGAGGCCGCATCCTGCGCAGTGTGCGGGATCGGGAAAAGCGGGGGGGTGATGGCCCCGGCAGTGGTTTTATCCAGTGGCTGCGGGAACGCGAGATCAGCAAAAGCCGGGCCTACAGCTTGATTCAGCTGGCCGACTCGGCCGACAATCTGGTGGAGGAGGGCTCCCTGGAGGCAGATTGCGTCAACAATTTCTCCAAGCGTGCCTTCCTCGAGGCGGCCCAGGCGGATCCCGAGGTCCAGCTGCTGGTGAGCGAGGCTGCCAACAGCGGTCGGAAGATTACCCGCCAGCAGGTCCGGCGCCTCCACGACGAATTCCTTGCTGCCACCAGCCCCCTGCTGCCGGATGAGGTCCGCCGGCGAACCCAGGAGAACCTGCTGCCGCCGAAGCTGGTGGCCCCCCTGGTGCGAGAAATGGCCAAGTTGGACGATGAGCAGCAGGAGGAGCTCTGCCGCGACCTGCGGGAGACCCCCGACGTGGACACCATCAAAGAGGCCACCTCGGCTGCCAGGTGGCTCGCCAAGGCCAGGGAGGCGGGCCTGGCTGTACGGGCGCTGCAGCGTGACGACCTGGAGCTGGACAAGGTGCTGCAGGAGGCCCAGCGACTGAATGCGCTCGGATTGGTGGCCGATGTGTTGCACCAGAGCCACCTGCTCGAGCAGTCGGTGCTCAGGCTCTACGCCAGTTGGAGCCGGCTCTGCGACCTCCATGAGCGGCTCTGGCTGGAAAGCGGCAGCAGCACCCCCCATCTGCGCATCCTCCTGGATGCCATCGGCACCCTTGCCGGCGCCACCCTGCGGGTGTCACTGGGTGAACTCTCCGGTGGAAAGCGTCTGCGCCTGCAGATCGTGGAGGACTCTCCCGAGGGACCGGACCCTCCGGCGACGCACCAGACGTGTCCTGCGGTCGAGACTGCAGATCTTGCCGTTACCTCCTGACCCGTTGGCTTCCAGGAGCTTTGGGCCGCAGCCCGTCAGCGCAGCCCGAGCCATTTGTGGGTCTGCAGACTGAGGCGCCAGCGGGGGTGTTGCTTGATGAAGGCGATCGCCAGGCGCTGGCCGGTCTCGCTGCCTGCCCCCGGCTGCAGCAACAGTGCCGTTGTCTCGGCCACCCTGGCCGCCATGGCCACGGCAAAGGCGAGATCGTCCTCGCTGTGGACCACCACCTTCAGGGCATGGCAGGCCGTCAGGAGTTCCGGGCGTGGTGGCCGGTGGGCCTTGGGGGAGAGGGTGATCCAGTCGAACTGTCCGCTGAGCGGATCCACGCCGCTGGTTTCCAGATGGATCGCCAGCCCTGCCTGCTGCAGCACTGCGCAGAGCTCCGTGAGGTCGTGATGGAGGGGTTCTCCGCCGGTGATCAGCACGAAGGCCGGTCGATGGGCCCGGGCCTCGGCCGCCAGCTCCTCCAGCGTCCGTCGGGGATGTCCCGCCATGGGCCAGGAGTGCTTGGTGTCGCACCAGGGGCAAGCCACCGTGCAGCCGCCCAGGCGGATGAAGAACGCCGAGAACCCCGTCTGGGTCCCTTCCCCCTGGATGGAGTGGAAGGTTTCCAGCACCGGCAGGCTCGGCGACGTCACAGCGCTGCCAGCCATTCACGTCTGTGCCCCGGCCATGGCGTCATCACCGATGGCCTGGCCCATGCCGTTGCCGCTGTTGCCGCTGGCTCCGCCCAGCCTGGCGGCGGCGATCAGTCCACTGAACAGGGGGTGGGGCTTACCCGGCCTGGAGAGGAATTCCGGGTGGTATTGGCAGGCGGTGAAGAAGGGGTGGTCCCTGTGTTCGATCAGCTCCACCAGACGTCCGTCCGGTGAGGTGCCGCTGATGGCATAGCCCGACTCCAGGAAAAGGTTGCGGTAGGCATTGTTGAACTCGTAGCGATGGCGGTGACGCTCGTAAACCACGGCATCGCTGTAGAGGCGCTGGCCCAGGGTGCCCGGCGTCAGCCGGCAGGGGCAGACTCCCAGCCGCATGGTGCCGCCGAGATCCACCACGTCCTGCTGCTCGGGCAGCAGATGGATCACCTGGTGCCTGGCTTCCGGGTCGAGCTCGGCACTGGTGGCCCCCTCCAGGCCCGCCACGTTGCGTGCCCACTCGATCACAGCGCACTGCATACCCAGACAGAGGCCGAGGAACGGCACCCGCTGCTCCCTGGCCCAGCGGATGGCCGCCACCTTGCCATCCACACCGCGGTTGCCGAAGCCACCCGGCACCACCACGGCATCCAGACCGGCCAGATGGGCCTCCGCGCCGTCTTCCTCGATGGCCTGGGCGCAGACCCACTGCAGCGCCAGCTCGGCGTCGTGCTCCAGACAGGCGTGGCAGAGGGCCTCCACCACCGACAGATAGGCGTCATTGAGCTGCACATACTTGCCCACCAGCCCCACGCTCACCTTCGGGCCGGGGTTGCGCAGCTTCCGCACCAGTTCCTGCCAGCACGCCAGGTCGCTCTCGCGGTCCTCCAGATCGAGTACATCCAGCACTTCACGGCTGAGGCCCCCCTGTTCCAGGGCAAGGGGCACGGCGTAGATGGTGTCCGCATCCATGGCGGGAATCACGGCATCCACCGGCACACCGCAGAAGCCGGAGATCTTGTCGCGAATGCCCTCGTCAATGGGTCGGTCACAGCGACAGATCAATACGTCGGGCTGGATGCCGATGGAGCGCAGCTCCTTGACGGAATGCTGGGTGGGCTTGGTCTTCATCTCGCCCGATGTGCCGATGAAAGGCAGCAGGGTCACATGCACGAAGGCGATGTCATGGCGCCCCACGTCCTTGCGGAATTCGCGGATCGCCTCCAGGTAGGGGAGGGATTCGATGTCGCCCACGGTGCCGCCGATCTCTCCGATCACCACATCTGCATGGCTCTGGTCGGCCACCCGGTGAATCCGTTCGCGGATTTCCCCGGTGATGTGGGGAATCACCTGAACGGTGCCTCCCTTGTAGTCACCACGGCGTTCCCTGTTGATGACGGCCTGATAGACCGAGCCGGTGGTCACGCTGTTGAGACGTGACATGGCGGTGTCGGTGAAGCGCTCGTAGTGACCGAGGTCCAGATCGGTCTCGGCACCGTCGTCGGTGACGAACACCTCGCCATGCTGAAACGGGCTCATCGTGCCTGGATCCACGTTCAGATAGGGATCCAGCTTGAGGATCGAAACGTTGTATCCACGCGACTTGAGCAGGCGTCCCAGGCTGGCTGCGACGATCCCCTTGCCGATGCTGGAGACGACGCCGCCGGTGACGAAGACGAATTTGGTCATGGATCCAGTGGCTGCGTCTGTCTCTGCCGACGGGGAATCTGCCGGGGGATCAGTCGAAGGTCTCCATGTAGTCCAGCACCCGCTGGCTGCGCTCCGGCTGACGCAGCTTGTGCAGCGCCCTGGCCTCGATCTGACGCACCCGTTCCCTTGAGAGGGTCATGCTGGAGCCGATCTCCGCCAGGGTGCAGGGGTTGTCGTCCTCCAACCCGAAGCGCAGCCGGATCACCTCCGCCTCCCGCGGAGAGAGGTCTTCCAGCAACTGCTCGAGATCGTCGTGGAGCCTCTCACGGGTGAGCCGTTCCTCCGGGGTGGGCATCTCGTCTTCCAGCAGATCACCCAGCTGGGTGTCCTGATCCTGGCCCACCCGGGTGTTGAGGGAAACCGAGCGTGGCACCCGCTGCAGCGTTTCACGCACCACCTCCTGGCTCAGTGACAGCTCCTCCGCCAGCTCCTGGAGGGAAGCGGTGTGGCCGAGCCGGCTCGCCAGGTTCCGCTGGGCCTTCTTGATGCGGTTGAGCTTCTCGGTGATGTGCACCGGCAAGCGGATGGTGCGGCTCTGGGTGGCGATGGCCCGGGTCATGCCCTGGCGAATCCACCAGTAGGCGTAGGTGCTGAAGCGAAATCCCCGCGTCGGGTCGAACTTCTCCACGGCTCGCTCCAGGCCGAGCGTGCCCTCCTGCACCAGATCCAGCAGTTCCATGCCGCGGTTCTGGTATTTCTTGGCCACTGCCACAACCAGGCGGAGGTTCGCCTGCATCATGTCGTCCTTGGCACGGCGTCCCTGATGGAGGTGCTGCTGCAGGAGCTTCACCGTCAGGCCCATGCAGCTGGCCCAGCGGGCCATGGCTTCGTTGATCTGTTGCTTCAGGGTTGCCAGCTCGAGGCCGCAGGCCTCCGCCAACTGGGCCTGAGAGGGTTGGTGCCCCAGCCTGCTGGCCGTGTGCAGGCGGATGCCATCCAGCTCCTCCAGCCGCTGCAGCAGTGGCTCCTGCCGGACCAGCTGCCGGCGCTGGGCCAGCAGGCTCTCCCGCACCTGCACCAGCCGGGCGAAGGTCAGTTCATCTTCGCGGGAGAGCAGCTCGACGCGGCCGATGTCCTTCAGATAGAGGCGGACCATGTCCGCGGTTGAGCGCCGTTGCACTCTGGTTGTGGTACCGGTCACGGCAGCCTCCGCGAGGGAATCCGCATCAACGTCCAGATTGTGGTCGCGCTGCATCGTTCTGGCAGCCTTGTGCTCTACCTTTTTCCTGTTTCGGCACGGAAATGCTGCGGCAGTGGCAGGCAGCATCCGTGAAGACAGCAACGATCCGAGGGGGAGGGGGACATGATCCCGGGCTGCGGCACAGCAGCTGTGGCCTGCCTCAGTGGTCGCCGTCGCTGGAGGCATCGTCCCAGCTGCTGCTCACATGGAGTTCCTCCAGCTGGCCAGGCTTCACGGGGCCCGGTGCCGCCGTGGTGAGACAGCGGGCCTGTTGGGTTTTGGGGAAGGCGATGGTGTCGCGGATGGAGTCCTCGCCTGCGAGCAGCATCACCAGGCGATCCAGGCCGAAGGCGATGCCGCCGTGGGGCGGCGCTCCCACATCCAGGGCATCCAGCAGGAAGCCGAACTGGGCCCGCGCTTCCTCCGCCGACAGACCCACCAGTTCCAGCACCTGCTGCTGCAGGGAGGAATCGTGGATGCGCAGGGAACCGCCGCCCAGTTCCAGACCGTTGAGCACGAGGTCGTAGGCCTGGGCCCGGGCGCCGGCCAGGTCGCCGAGATCCTCCGGGCAGGGGGCGCAGAAGGGATGGTGCAGGGCCTCCAGGCGCTGCTCGTCGGCATTCCAGGTGAACATCGGGAAATCGACCACCCAGAGGAAGTTCCAGCTGCCGGCGGGGATCAGTTCCAGCTCCCTGGCCAGGGCCTGACGCACCCGATCGAGGGCCTTGTCGACCGTCGCCCGGTCGCCGGCGCCGAACAGCAGCAGGGTGCCGGGTTCGGCTCCGGTGCGCTCCAGCAACTCCTGCCTGCGCGCCTCGGTGAGGTTGTCCCTGATGGCCCCGATGGTGTCGATCGCACCATTCTCGCGCACGCGGATGAAGGCCAGGCCGCCGGCGCCGGCGGCGGTGGCCGTCGTGAACACATCACCACCGGGCTTGATGCGCACATTGCTGACCCTGTCGTTGCCGCCCGGCACCGCCATGCACTTCACCACGCCGCCTGCGGCCACGGCGCCGCTGAACACCTTGAAACCCGTGTCGGCCACCAGGTCGCTCACATCGGTGAGCTCCATGCCGTAACGGGTGTCGGGACGGTCCGTGCCGTAGCGCGCCATCGCCTCCCTCCAGGGCAGGCGGGGGAAGGGCAGGGGCAGCTCCACCCCCAGCACGGTCTGCCAGAGGCGCGCGATGAGGCGCTCGTTCAGCTGGAGGATGTCATCCCGGGACAGGAAGCTCGTCTCCAGATCCAGCTGGGTGAACTCCGGCTGACGATCGGCCCGCAGGTCTTCGTCGCGGAAGCAGCGCGCCACCTGGTAGTAGCGCTCGATGCCTCCCACCATCAGCAGCTGCTTGAACAGCTGGGGCGACTGGGGCAGGGCGAACCATTCGCCGCCGCAGACCCGTGACGGCACCAGGTAATCCCGGGCACCCTCCGGGGTGCTCCTGGTGAGCATGGGGGTTTCCACCTCGATGAAGCCTTCGTCTTCGAGGAAACGGCGTGCGGCCTGGATCGTGCGGTGGCGCAGCATCAGGTTGCGCCGCATCGGCTCCCGTCGCAGGTCCAGATAGCGATGGCGCAGGCGAATCTCCTCCCGCACCTGTTCGTCGTCGTGCAGCGAGACAGCGAAGGGCAGGTTTCCCTTCACGCTGTTGAGCACCTCGAGGGCGCTGGCAACCACCTCGACCTCGCCACTGGGCAGCCTGGGGTTGACCGCGTCCCGGGGACGAAGACGCACGCGGCCGGCGATGTGCAGCACGGTCTCGTTGCGCAGGTGCTCGGCCTTGGCAAACACCTCCGGGCTGTACTCCGGATCCAGGGTGACCTGCACGGTGCCGCTGCGGTCCCGCAGATCGATGAAGATCACGCCGCCATGGTCGCGGCGACGATCCACCCAGCCGCAGAGGCCGACATCCGCGTCCACCTCGGCGGATCGCAGGTCGCCGCAGTTGTGGGTGCGCATGGACGGAGTCGGGTTGAGCCGCGATCTTCACACACGGCCCGGCGCTCAGGCGTTGCGGCGGTAGAAGGGACGACGCACCACCCGGGCCGGCAGGGCCTTGCCCCTGATCTGCACCGCCAGGGTTGTGCCTGGCCTGGCCAGGGCGGTGGGCACGTAGGCGAGGCCGATGGCTTCCGCCAGCGTCGGCGACCAGCTGCCGCTGGTGACCTGGCCAACCACGACACCGTCCTTCAGCACGGGGTGGCCGTGGCGGGCGATGGCCCGGCCCTCCAGCCTGATGCCCACCAGCTTCTGCTGCACCCCCTGGCTGGTCTGGGCCTCGAGGGCGGCCCGGCCCACGAAGGGATGGGGCATTTCCAGATGCACCAGCCATCCCAGCGAGGCTTCCAGCGGCGAGCGGCTGCTGTCCATGTCCTGGCCATGGAGGTGCAGGGCCGCCTCCAGGCGCAGTGTGTCCCGCGCTCCCAGGCCACAGGGCTGCACGCCCTCCGCCAGCAGCTGCTGCCAGAGCCGCAGACCCTGCTCCCGGCTCAGCAGCAGCTCGGCTCCGTCCTCGCCGGTGTAACCGGTGCGGGCCACGAAGGCCGGCCCGCCCGCCAGGATCAGCTGGCGATGGCCGAATCGGGGCAGACCAGCGAGATCACTGCCAGCGAGTGTTTCCAGCAGGGGGATGGCAGCAGGCCCCTGCAGCGCCAGCAGCACGCCATCACCCTTGCGATCGCTGATCCGGCAGCCGCAGGGTTCCAGTTGCTGGCGCAGCCAGGCGGTGCCGGCGGCGGTGTTGGCGGCGTTGAGCACCAGCACGAGCTCGTCGTCAGCGCCCACGACGCCGAGGTCATAGACGATCAGGTCATCACGGATGCCGCCGGCGGCGTTGAGCAGCACGGTGTAGAGGGCTTCCCCCGGCCCGATGCGATCCAGATCCGAGGGCACCAGACCCTGCAGTGCCTCTTTGGCGCCACAGCCCTGCAGGCTCAGCACACCCATGTGGGAGATGTCGAACAGGCCCAGCCGCTGGCGCACCGCCAGGTGCTCCTCCACCAGCCCGCTGAACTGCAGCGCCATCTCCCAGCCGGCGAAGGGCACCATGCGCCCACCGGCGGCCACGGCCGCTTCGAACAGTGGGGTGCGCCTGAGGCTGGGGCTGTTGCCGGCAGCGGCGGCCATGGCGGAACGTTCCGGATGCTGTGAATCCTATGGAGCGAAAGTGGAGCGGGAGTCCGCCGGTCCGCCTGGCAGGCCCTGGACAAGTCCCAGCCCCTTCTGCACAGGCTGCAGGGGCCTGGGGACGCTCCGGAACACTGCCCCGATGAACCATGTCAGCTGCGAAAGCCATGCCGTGACACATGGGCAGCTCGAACAATCGCTTCTTCCTTGTCGGGAAAGCCTGCCGAGCCAGGCAATCTCCTGTCATGACTGGCACCTTCATGGCAACAGGCCATGGCAGAGGCGAAGCCTGATTGATTGTTCGAGGCGGCCTCATGCTGAGGCTCGTGATGATAGGTTATGCAGAGTTTCACCAAACCAATGCAAATCAGGATGCTGCCGGCACTGGCGGCCTTGGTTGCCGTCGCGACCTCCATGTCGGCAGGCCTCGCGAATTCATTGCAACCCACCAGCCTGACGCTGGACAGGAATCAGATCGAGAGGATTGTCAGGGAATACCTGCTCGAGTATCCCGAGGTCATTGAAGAAGCCATGATCGGCTTGAGTGAGAAACGGGAGCTCGAGGAGCAAGAGCGTCAGCGGGCCGTGATTGCAGCCCATACCGAGGCATTGCAAGACCACCCGCTGTCCCCGGTCTCCGGCAATGTGGACGGAGATATTGCAGTCGTCGAGTTCTTCGATTACCAATGCCCGTACTGCAAACGAGCGCTTGGGCCGGTCACCGAGTTACTGGAGACTGACAGCCAGGTGCGCGTGGTCTGGAAGGAGTACCCCATCCTCGGGCCAGACTCGCGGTTCGCCGCACGTGCGGCGATGGCAGCTGAACGGCAAGGTCACTATCATGA
>SRMO01000066.1:32497-38321 GCA_004768415.1 Aphanocapsa feldmannii 277cV
TGAGTGAGAGCAATAGATTGAGCGAAGAGAGGACCATAGAAATTGCCACTGATATCGGCCTGGATATCGACAAGCTTCGTGAAGATATGGAGGACCCGGCAATAGAGAGCTACCTGGACGAGACCGCACAGTTGGCAAATGTCCTCGGCATCCGCGGAACGCCTGCGTTCGTGATCGGAGATATCTTGGTCCCAGGCGCCGTCGACACCGACAGGATGAGGGAGGTCATCGCGCAAGTTCGGGCCGGCCGATGAAGACCACAGCCGAGGAAGCTCTGGACAACCCCGGATTATCCGCACGCTCTCGCTGAGATCCATTGCGCTGCAAAGGCCAGCTTGTGACCTGCAGCGATTGTCCAGAGCTTCCCTGCCACTGCCAGGCTGAAGCGGCGGCGAGAATCAACCCATGGCTGCGGAGGTTGCCAACGGCCCGGCAGCAAGGCAACGGGCCAGCCTGGGGGATGCTCGGCAATGATCGCGACCACCTTGACGAGGCTGGCGAGACCCTTCGTCAGTGCACTGGCCTGACCAGGCAGCCTGTATCTGGGCCTGAGCGTCGTGGTCGTTACTGTGGGTGGACAACGAAGACAACGTACTCTCTGCCATAGTAGCTTGGTGTTGTGCCTGGATCCTTCGAGGGGAAAGCCATGCCCTGTTGTACCGGCATCAACCAGCCCAAACAGCGCAGCGTCGATCTGGCGATGTGCCGCAGCAGTGCGGCGATGTTGACAGGCCAGGAGTGCGGCAACGGGGCCAGGAAGGCTGCCTTGGTGCAGTGGACAAGCCAGGCCATATATACGCTGAAGTCGCTGGTATTGAGACTACGTTCTCTACTTGATGGAGCTTGAAAAATCATAATGATACCATCTCAAGTGACTGAAATTATCTCCACAGCTTCTCAGCAAAGCGGCAATCTTCTGCCGTTGGTTGGAAAGTTTTTTGCCTCCGGCAGCGTTGGCGGACTCTTTATCTTAGTTGGTGTCGCACTATTTAAATTTGTCAAGTGGGCAATGTTAATTGATGAACAGGGCAAGAATATGAGTTCAAGTTTTGATCAACTCACGAAAACGCTTAACGACTTCAGTAAGGAAATACGTGCCGAGATTAAGCTCCTCGGCAAGGAATTTCATGAGGATAGAAAAGAAGTTCGTGCCGAGATTAAGCTCCTCGGCAAGGAATTTCGTGAGGACAGAAAGGAAATCCGTAGCGAGATCGAACTCCTCAGCAAGGAATTTCGTGAGGACAGGAAGGAAATCCGTAGCGAGATCGAGCTCCTCAGCAAGGAATTTCGTGAGGATATCAAGGAAATTCGTACGGACATCAAGACGCTCCTCCTATATCAACTGCCACACGAGTCTGTTAAGGCAACAAGCCCTCTTCAGCTTACCGAGAAAGGAAAGACTATCTCCGAGGGTTTCAGCGCTGCTGAATTGGCAAAGCGCATAGCTGAAACGCTGAAAGGTGAGGTCGAGGGCAAGGCTGACTACGACCTCCAGGCGTTCTGCTTCGACTATGCCCGCAGCCGGTTCAAGCCAGACGATGTCCTGGAAGCAAGGATCAAGCAGGTTGCCTACGACAACGGAGTTGACATCCTGGAAGTGCAGAGCGTTCTTGCAATCGAATTGAGGAATGTTCTGATGAAGCTCCGCTAGGCCCAAGTCAGCCCTTGCAGGGCAATGGGCCTCGGCGAGAGAACGGGAAGGCTGAGGGATTTTACAGAGTTTCTCTAGCCTAAATTATAAAAATAGCATCAAATATCTGGCTTAGACAAGACAAAAATAATGCTAAATATGAGATAGAGAAAATTGTTTGATGCGGCCTTCATGTGTTTTTCATTTGCGCATCATCATTCTCGATGATGCCCGTGATAGATGGTTCTAACAAGCGTAACCTCTGACCTTTTTCACCCCCTGTTTCCAGATCACCCTTCATAATAACTGTCGCCTTTGTCGCGTGGGCTCGTATCGCTCGATCATAATCTTTATTGGAAAGAACAACATCAATAGACCGATTCTTACCGTCAATTAATGTCCGCAATCTAACAGTTCCTTCTACTGCAGCTTGCTCTCGTGTCAGCCTCTGTATAAACCCAGCCAAAGTCATGTCGTGTTGTGGCTCACTACTGCGGAACATTTTAACAGCTTGCCGTAGAATTGCAGCGTCGTTAGTAGCAAACCGTGAAACATGGCGTTGCTTCCTCGGATAGGTACGCGCCCAAGTAAGACTGATAGTCAGCTGGGATAATGATTCAGTTAGAGTGGCCAAGGCCTCGCAGAGATTCTCGCTCACACCTTTACTTTCAGTTCCACGAAATGCGCTTTGATTTCCACTATTTGTATCATCCGTTGCTTTACGGAGTGTTGCCAGCGCCTCGGCCAAGCGTATTGTGACTTGGCGTGAGATGGGGTCGTCCTGTGCATGCTCATGAAGCCCTAACGACATTTGCATCGGTGGTATCACCACTGAACTCAGCAGATTAATCACAAAACTTCCCTGATCAGTTTGCCCCAAGCGAAAATCTTGCAGGTAGTTTTTGGCTTTTTGATTTGCGCTTGGCCGATAAACTGACCGAGGATCATCAAGCGAACATGCCACAGCTGTCAACATATCACGGGCGCAACAGACAAGTTTGGCTCCATCATCCACAGGCAAGCTGCCATTGTGATCATGATCAACCGTTTGAATGCGGATGATATCGCGATCTGCTGTTATCAGATTACGATAAACGGCTTCTTGATCTTCATTGGTAATCTCCGCGAAAATGTCGATCAGATTCCACACCATGCTGGCGTAGTCGCCAAGATGCTCGTTGCGTGGAATGATAATCTCTGGTCGATTCTCACACACATAAACATCTGAGTGGCTCCGGTAGGTTTCCATCTGAATCCAGCCTTCACTGCGGGCATAGGCGGAAAGTGCCGCAGGTGAAACCGCCAATAGTGCTTCCCTATCGTGAATGCTGACCTTCATTCAGATGCCTCCTCTAGCAGACTTGTCCATGAGTTTGCAGAGTGCTTCAACGTTGAGCAAGTTATGTTGAGGAATATGAACGGTAACGCTTGTCTTATTCATCACTGGATCGTTTCCTGTTTGCAAATTGAGCCAATAAGCTCGACGCCGCAAAATAAGCTCCTCTTCTGTAATCGTTATGCATTTCGACATGTCACTTGGCAACTCAAGCACGACGAGCAGCCTTGGGGTTTGCGTCTCCTCGCGCAGGTCATTGTAGTTCTTGATCGGTAACTCAAAAGATAGTAATCCATCCTTCAAGGTGCTAAGTTTGGATGTGGCCTTGAGCTGTAGGTCGAGACCAGGGCGGAAAGGACCACCAGCCCGTAGGCTAAGGTCCACGCTATCTCGGTCAATCATTGGCCTTGTGGTTGAATAACCGGCACGTGTTGCAAGGGCCTTGACATACAGCAGAGACCAACCTTCTTTCTGGTCGTTGCTGGTAAGCAGTGCAGTGGCCATGATACGGCTTCAGTGGGAATTGCGACCTTGTCCCGGTGGCTGCAAGGAAGATGACACCTGATTTGGTTGCATCAAGCCAACCTCTCCAGCATAGCTGGTTACGGCATTGAATCCGATGGCGGCGTTTTGATCCACACATTTCTCATGACTGTCGCCAGCAGGGTGTTGAGCTGCTTCAGCGCCGGGGGCGGCGGCATCGTGCCTGAGCATAGACCTGGTCCGATGGCAGCAGACCTCAACAGCAAGGCTGCTGCTGTGGATGTGCTGGTGATCTGACCAGCCTGCAAGTGCCTGCCAGTGGGTCATGTAGCGCTCCCTACCTACACCGGCATTACCAGCGCCATCCATTGCTGCTAGCTCTTGCTGCCGGCTCTGATACTCCTCGGAATACCGGCTTCATCACTGCTGCAACCATTCATTCGACCGTTGAGCTTAAGGAAGCCCTGGAAAACTGGTTTAAGCCGCAAATCAGCCCCTGGAGCGCAATGGATCTCAGCAAGAGAATGAGGGCTTATCCAGAGTTTTCTTAGCCATACCTCTCGGCACGTCATGGACTACAGCGTCTTCGGCACATATCGCACGTCAAGGGCCACCGTGATCGACGGGCCGCTGATCTCCTCTGCTGCTAGATGGTGTTCTCCCCAGCCCTGATCCGTCTCTGTCCCCAGCAGCACCTGCCCTGCTCCGGCAGTAGCATCACTGCCACCACGTTGTTGTTGTGGGGCAGGCATAGACCAGCTCGAATGCCAAGGCAGCGGTCAACCCCTCACGGTCCAGCCTCGCTATCTCGGCGAATTGCTCCGACATCGCCTTGCCCCAGGCTGGATATTTGGCCTGCAAGGTGCGGCGTTGGATCACATCTATGTTCATTGCCCACAGCATCAGCCCATTTTGATACGAGGCCCTCGCCTGATCCGTCGCACTGCAGCTCGCCAGCAGTCGCAGCAACTCGTATAGCGCACGTAGCGCACGGTCAGGCACTGTCGCGCTGATTCCGCTCCCCTCTCCAGCCAGATCCGAGGTTCACCGTTCCCACATAGCGTCACCCTGCCAGCCGTAGACACTCGCCTCCCGCGCTCAACGCCTGTTCCGGTGTGGCCGCGGCGGCTGCCGGTTTCGTGGTGGGCAGTCAGCTGCTGATCGTGGCGGGCGCCATGGTGGGGGCCGCCGGCCTGATCCTCACCCAGGTGATGTGTGATGGGATGAACCGGTCGCTGCCCTCGGTGCTGTTCGGCGGTGCCCTGGGCGCTGGCAGCAGCGGCGGTGACGGTGGTGAATACGCGAGCATCAGCTCCTACAGTGCCGAGGAATGCGCCCTCACCCTCGAGGCGGCCGAGCGGGTGGTGATTCCCGGCTATGGCCTCACGGTCACCCAGGCCCAGCGCACCCTGGGTGAGCTGACCCGTCTGCTGGAGGCCCATGGCATCCAGGTGGACAAAGTGTGCGCGACCAGCTAGGATGGCTTCCCTGTGGAACAATTGTGTAATGAAGTTGTTGGATGAGTCCTCGCGTCTAGGGCACGACTATGAAAGCTACCTTGAGAAGGTCGCCATTGAAAATAAGAATCTTCAAGCAGAGCTCTCGAAACGCAACGAGGAACTTAAGGAAACCAAGCACGACTCGCAAGAGAAAGGCTATCGAATCAAGTGTCTGGAGGAAAAGCTTTCTGCTGCCCGTGATGGCAGTGGCAGCACCTTTAATCTCAATCAACTTCTACAATTCGCTATTAATAAGCAACCAAGCGTCTTGGATTGCATCAAAGTCATCGAGGAACTCTATGCTGATAGGTGTACCATCCTGGAGAGTGCCAGGAGCAGTGCAGGGGAGCTGAAAGAATTCCGCGATGCGCGCCATCTGCTTGACCTGCTGGTGCGCTTGGTCACGACCTATCGCGATAGACTGATGTGCGGAGGAGACAGTGAAGCACGTAAGGTATTCGGGAGAAATCAGTACGCAGCTAAAGAATCAGAAACAGTCATGTCCAATAAGGCAATGAGAAACCTGAGGACATTCAACTATCATGGAAAGAAAGTGGAGATGTTCCACCACCTCAAGATCGGTGTAGAAGAAGACTCGAAGAAGACGATACGCGTTCATTTCTACTGGGACGCAAACCATCATAAAATCGTGATCGGACATTGCGGCAAGCATCTTCCGGTCCCCAGCCACTGAGACCGGTCACACCATGTGCTGCTGGGCGGGACTTCTGTGAGGTCAGGCAAGCGCCACATCCGATAGCGCTGCAAGATCGCTCGGAACCGGGAGCACTGAGCAAATGGCACTGTGCCGGGGGCTTGGGGTCGCGTTTGACGGCAGCCACGGCACCTCCAGGGTCGTTCTCCTACCGGGTTGAT
>SRMO01000066.1:38370-45333 GCA_004768415.1 Aphanocapsa feldmannii 277cV
TCATGGCTATGGCAACGACGATCATGCTGCCATGGCTCATATCCATCCATCGGCACGACGGTGTCCGCGTTACTGCAAACGCTGCGGCTGGCGCTGTGCAGCGTAATCGTTCCCTCCTGGATCAGATCTACCAAATCCACTGGCTACCCCCTGACCGCATCGCACAGTGCACCACCACATGACCACCTCGAAAAATTGCCGTTTCCTCATCAGAAAAACCTGCTGACCCATACGATCCCTTTCCAGGACTTGCTTTTTCATGGCAACAGGCCATCCCGCAGGGAAAAGTTTGCTTGACGTTTCGAGGTGTCCTCCAGAGACTCCTGCCTTGTCTGCATGTTCTCGCTGAGATCCATTGTGCTGCCATGGTCAATCTCTGGCCTGCGCCGGTTTTCCAGCGCTTTCCTGGACTCAGTGTTCCAAGTGGCTGGCTTGAGCAAGATCCCCTGGCGCAGCCACAGGGGTGCTATATTTTCTGGCAGCGACCACACTGGAACACGAAGATAGGCGGGGTTCTCAGCAAACCAGCCAACCTATCCATCCGCCGCTGATGCGGCGCGATAACGTCTCGGATGTTTGGATCTGAACAACAGCTATGAGTCAGCAGGATGAGGCACGCACCACTGATGGCATCGACGCCATCACAAGGCTAGCTTTCTCCATCCACGGCAACCCGGGCGTCTACGCCCTTCTGCTCGGCTCGGGGCTCTCCCGCGCCGCAGGAATTCCCACCGGTTGGGAGATCACGCTCGATCTGGTCAGCCGCGTGGCGATTGCCCAAGGGGAAGTCGACCACCAACCGGACTGGTCCGTTTGGTACAGGCGCGAGCACGGGAAAGAACCGGACTACTCTGATCTGATCGGCCAGCTCGCTCCGTGCCCCGACGAACGCCGGGCCATTCTGGAGGACTATATCGAGCCGACGGAAGAGGAGAACCAACAAGAAGGTCGCAAGGTTCCGACAAAGGCACACAAAGCGATCGCTGATTTGGTACACGACGGGTTCATCCGTGTGATAATCACCACCAACTTCGACCGCTTGCTGGAGAAGGCGCTTAGCGAGCGCGGAATTGAACCAACGGTCGTTGACTCGGTGGATGCCATCCAGGGAGCCGAACCTCTTGTTCACACCAAATGCTACCTTGTCAAACTGCACGGCGACTACAAGGATACTCGAATCCGCAATACCAATAATGAACTGTCCAAGTATGATTGCAAATTCAACAAGCTTCTAGCCCGCATCTTTGACGACTACGGTCTCATAGTATGTGGATGGTCTGGAGAATGGGATAAGGCTCTACATCAAGCTATCATGCGCAATCCATCGCGTCGGTATTCATTTTTTTGGACACAACGCGGAACAACTTCTGATTCTGGAAATAAGATAATTAAGCATCGAAAAGGCTCTATTATCTCTATAGATAACGCTGATAACTTCTTCGGAAAGCTTCGTGATAGAGTTCAGACGCTGGCGCAAACTCGCCGCCAAGATCCTGCTAACGTGGACCTCCTTGTCAACATGACTAAACGGTTCGCCGCAAAACCCGAACACCGAATTGAGCTTGAAGATCTACTAGATTCCGAAGTTCAACGGCTTCTTCGCCGGCTGATTCATCACACTTCTCAAGGCTACTCAGATCCAAATATCTTCAGGAAACTGGTTGGTTTCTACGAGTCGTCGACCGAGACCTTAGGCTGCATGTTTGGAGTTCTCGGACGATGGGGCGACAGCACTGCGCACGATGCCGTGGTCAATGCCATCTTCCATCTCTTGAGCCAGTTTGAAGCAATGCAGCCAAAAATAAAGTATTTGCGCTACTATCCTGCTATTCTACTGTTTTGGGCATACGGGATTGGTCTTACAGCGGCTAATCGCTTGGGGGACTTACACGACCTGCTCTCCCGCCGCCCCATCCCTAACTCCACAGACAACTATCTCATTCTTCGCAAACGTTTCATCTACTTTATTATCGAAGAATGGTATTATAAGGTAAATGCTTGGAATTTTATGCCTGATCTTGAATCCAGCGAAACACCATTTTCTGATCATCTTTTTAAAGATATCTTTGACAAGTGGCGAAAAAACTTTGCACCAATTCTCGCAGACTTCAAGGGTATCTACGATACATGGGAAATTCTGCTGGCGCTAACCTATTGTGAAAAAGCCGATGATGAGATGCCTCTTGAGTATAAGTTAGACTGCTTGCGTATCAGTGACAGAGCATGGCGCCTTCAGCGCCCCGAGCGCATCTGTAAGCAAATCAGAAATCTCCGCCGAGAGCTCATCACAGCAGGCTTTGCCGATGGAAATGAAGAAAGACTGGCTGAAATTATTGATGAATATGAACAAATTATGAAAAATAGATATAAAGAAGTTTACTCTAAATGTAAACACTTTTAAACCTATCGTGATCTTGCTTTCGCAAGCATGTGCTAGATAAGCTCTGGAAAACTTCTGATTTTGTCTTTGTGCTCGCTGAGATCCATTGCACTGCAAGGGTCGGCTTGTGGCTTAGACCAGTTTTCCAGGGCTTCCCTAGGAAACTCTAAAAACTTTGCATCTTGAATTCTGCGGCTGGTGGTAGCAAGACTTCTCGGTATCGAGATCGTTTACTTTGGTGGCTATCTAGAGTTTATCTAGAGAACTAATGAACAAGTCCCTTTTCCTCCTGATGAGTCTTTGAAAATCTTGTGGGGAGATGGAAATCAAAGCCTGCTGATGCGAGTTCAGGCTAATTTAGGGCACCTCGAAAAATCAAGTAACCTTCGCTGCGGGATGGCTTGTTGCCATGAAGTCACCAGTAGTGGCAAGAGGTCGCGTGAGGCAGCAAGGCTGTTCAGATGAGGAAGAGGCAATTTTTCAAGGTGCCCTTTAGAGATTCCCTAGCAAAGCAGTAGGAGTTTTCCAGTGTTTTCCTAGTCCATCACCTAACCTGACTCGGGCTGCCGCCGCCCGCCGATCTGCTTACGGTGACACCACCACCGATGCTCCAGAACCTTTCCTTCGGGTCAAACGACACCAGTTCAGCCTGCTTGACCAGGACTGGCGTAAGCCCGGCTTCCTCCGCCTTAGGACGGGTTGCGAAAGAAGTATCACCAATCGAACGATCCAAGCTGCTGATCCCGGCCGTTGGCTGTTGTTCGCACCGTCCAGGTTGATCGAAGATTCATCGAGGCTTACCAGCGAAAACGGGCTCATGCCTGGAAACGTGTGGCGGGCCTCGGCGTCCACGCTGAAAGGGTCCGACATGTCGGGTTCCCCGGGAGGTTCCTGCGGGGCAGGAAGCGTTCGCGACGGCTGGCTTCGGGCAAGGTATAGAGGTGCACGGGTGCGTTGGCCAAGGTGGTCGGGGAAGTTTGCTTTGTTTTTCGAGATTTCCTGGGCTGCAAAGGCCGATTTGTGGCTTGCGCTGGCTATCCGGAGCTGTCTTGATGGTGCGTAGGATCAAGTCGTGGCTTGAACGCTGTCAGCATGTCCGAGGCCGTTCTCGCCCCTGGAGCCCGTATCGAATGCCGTAGCGCCGAGTGGTTGGTGCGCAGCCTCTCCAGGAGCTCCGATGGCCAGCAGGTGGTGGATGTGGTGGGTGTTTCTCCGTTCCTACAGGAGAAAGAAGCCCGCTTCCTGGTGGAGGTGGAGAAGGCGGCCGGCAGCTTCAAGGTGCTGCAGCCGGAAGACACCGAGCTGGTGCCTGATCCGTCACCGCAGTATCGCGACAGCCTGCTGTTCATCGAGGCGCACCTGCGCCGCACGGTGCCCACGGAGAACGCCCTGGTGGTTGGTCATCGGGCGGCCATGGACGCGCTGCCTTATCAGTTGATGCCGGCAGCCAAGGCGTTGGCGATGCCACGTCAACGTCTGCTGATTGCCGATGCCGTCGGCCTGGGCAAAACGCTCGAATGCGGCATTCTCTGCAGCGAGCTGATTCGGCGTGGACGTGGCAAGCGGATTCTGGTAGTGACGACAAAGAGCATGTTGGTACAATTCCAGAAAGAGTTCTGGTGCCGCTTCTCCATTCCGCTGGTGCGGCTCGATTCGCTGGGCATTCAACGCATCCGCGAGCAGATCTCCAGCAATCAGAATCCCTTTCATCACTATGACAAGTCGATCGTTTCAATCGACACACTCAAAAATGACCGTGAATACCGCTTCTATCTTGAAAACGCCAACTGGGACATCATCGTGATCGATGAGTGTCAGAATGTGGCCGAGCGGGCCAACGGCAGCAAGACAAGTCAGCGGGCACAGCTTGCCAATCGCCTTGCCACGCGCTCCGAGACGTTGATCCTGCTCTCCGCGACACCCCATGACGGCAAGCCGGAGAGCTTCGCCAGCTTGATGAACATGCTTGACCCAACGGCCATTGCCGATCCGAGCGACTACAGCAAGGCAGACATCGGGGATCTCTACGTACGGCGCTTCCGCAAGGACGTGATCGCCGATCTGCGCAACAGCGTCAAGGAGCGGGACAGCCGGGATGTGGAGTGCGATGCAACGGCAGCGGAAGAACGGGTGTTCGAGCGACTCGCCCGGCTCAGGCTTCCCGACACCGACGCGCGGGCCAAAGCCGGCCAGTTGTTCCGCACCACCCTGGTCAAGAGCATGCTCTCGAGTCCGATGGCAGCGCTGGCCAGTGTGCGCAATCGCCTCAAGCGCCTCGCCGCCGCCAGCACTCCCTCTCTGGACGATGTGGCCGCATTGGAGGAGCTCGAGCCCTTGCTGGCAGCGATTGGCCCGGACGACTTCTCCAAATACCAGCGCCTGCTGCAACTGATCCGGAGCGACTGGGATTGGCGTGGCGACGACCCCAGGGATCGTTTGCTGATCTTCAGTAGCCGGAGGGAAACCCAGCGCTTCCTGATGGAGCAACTGGCGAAGGACCTTGACTTGCCCGCAGACGCCGTGTTGGGACTCGATGGCGCCATGGCCGATGTGGAGCAGACCCATGTCGTGGAGGCCTTTGCCCAGGAGAAGCAAGCCGTGCGGATCCTGGTGGCAACGGAGGTGGCGTCGGAAGGCCTGAACCTGCACTACCTCAGCCACCGTCTGGTGCACTTCGACATTCCCTGGTCATTGATGACGCTGCAGCAGCGCAATGGCCGCATCGATCGCTACGGCCAAACGCAACAACCCCTGATCCGCTTCATGCTCACCCGCTCGCAGAGCGACGGCATGGGCGATGCCGAGAGGATCATTCGGCTGCTCAGAGTCAAAGACGATCAAGCCCAGCGCAACATCGGCGATCCGGCCGTGTTCCTGCGCAAGTTCGATGCGGCAGCTGAAGAAGAGGAATTCGGCAAGGCATTTGAAAACGCCGACGTGGAAGGCCTGGAGCAACGCATGGCTGCCAACGCCAGACCCTGTCTGGAGCAGGGCAGCGGCGCCAGCCTGTTCGACGAGTTGTTCGGCACCTCGGCGCAGACCAGCCCAGCCCCCGATGAA
The DNA here is from genome assembly GCA_004768415.1 of Aphanocapsa feldmannii 277cV. Lineage (GTDB taxonomy): Bacteria > Cyanobacteriota > Cyanobacteriia > PCC-6307 > Cyanobiaceae > Aphanocapsa_A > Aphanocapsa_A feldmannii. The sequence continues at coordinate 43,811 of SRMO01000066.1, forward strand.
AGCGCCAATGCAGCAACGCAGGTGCAATGCCAAGAACCCTTCAGTCTCTTCCCCTCCCTTTGGCAATACGTCGATGCAGCGCTGGCCCAGCTGGCGGAGAAGCTGGACCTACGAGGCGACAAGCTGGACATGAAGCTGTTCGAGCAGCAGGAACGGCTCGAAATCACGCCGCCGGCCGATCTGCGACGGCGCTACAGCCGCTACCCGAAGGAGCTGCAACCGCCCAGCGGCGAACGTCTGGTGCTCTCCACGGATCCGGCTGCCCTGCAACGGGCCCTGGAGCAGGCCCGCCGCCAGGACAGTGCCCGGCCGGATCTGGACTACCTCTGGGATCTCCACCCCCTGGTGGATTGGCTCGCTGACCGCGGCCAGATCGGCTTTGCCCGCCATTGCGCACCGGTGTTGCTGATCCATGAGGGGCTGGAGCCAGGCGAGGTGGTGATGGTGCTGCAGGGCACGATCCCCAACCGGAAAGGCGTGCCGGTGGTGCAGGAATGGGTGGCAGTCCGCTTCATCGGATCGGGCCTGCGGGTGGCTGGAGTCGAGCCGTTTCAAGACGTCGCCGCACGCTTGCGTTTAGGCCGACGGACCTATGCTAACACCGGTGCGCCGATTCCAGCCAGCCTCGAGGCGCAGCGGAAAGCGGCCGTCAAGGCCGCCCATCGGCAGCTGTTGGCGTGCCAGGAACGCTGGAAGGCACAGATGCAACCGCAACTCGATGGCCAACGGGAACGGCTGCGCCGCCTGCGGCAGCGGCAGCTGGACCAGCTGGAGCGGGCCCATGCCGCCAACCACAGCAGGCAACAGCTGAAAGACAAGAAACGAGCCGAACGGCTGAGCGAGATCGAGACGTGTTTCAAGCACCATGAGTGCTTTGTGAGCTTGCCACGTATTTCTCTAAAACCATTGCACTGCAATGAGTCTCATCACCATTCAGCTTTAGATGTGAGAAAGTTTGTGAGAAAGTTTGGGTTTTGAGCTGGTTTTCTGGCCATATCCCTGCCCTCCCATCTCAGCCCCCTGTTCGTCAATCCTGGTTCGTTGAGATGTCCGTGAGATGGTCACAAAGCGTGATGTGTGACCTGCCCACCATATTGGTCCAGAGACCGAATGAGAGTGTGCGGCCGAGGGTATGTGCACGTACTCCCGGCGCCAGTGATCGGCCAGCAGCTCGGCCTCTGTGGGAGCCGTGAACAGCTCGGTGTTGAGGACTCATCCCGGATCGTACGTTGAACGATGCGGCAAAGCCGTTCTCCCACGGCAACCCTGGGTAGGCCGTGGTGGTGCCGCTGCTCAGCCGTCTTGCACTTCACAGACGGCTGATCTGTTCAGCTCTGTGGCAGGTGCATTCATAACTGGAGCCAACGAACGGGCCCGGTCGGCCACCTGAAGACTTTCATTCATTCACAACTGAACCGATTCCTGGAGTTCATGTCATCGCCACCCCGGCGGCGGGATGTGATGCTGCCACGCGGCGCAAGGGCTGCGCAAGTCGGTGAGGCCGCTACGCGGTCACCGACCCT
>SRMO01000067.1 GCA_004768415.1 Aphanocapsa feldmannii 277cV
GATGATCTAAGTTGCAGTGCTGACACTGATGCTCTCAGCCATGTTTGTCATCTTCAGGACTAATTTACTTTTTCAGGAAGCCCTAATTGGGTCTATCCTCTTTCTCCCAGCGTTACTCTTTCGCTCTTTCGTGAATGCTTTCTCCAGCAATGGCCGAAAACTATCCCATGGTATTGCCTCCAATAGTCTCGCTAGCGCTGGCTTCTTTTGACGCAGCTTTTTGTTCCTCTCTTCCTCGTCCCAAAATCCTCTTTGGCCCATTTGATCAATTGATCTCTGCTCTCAATTGTAGCAGACATTGATCCCTTTGCTGGATGATCTCATACTATAAAGTGCAAGTATTAAAATGGGACCCCATGAACTAACAGGACTGTTCAGGTGAGGGAGAGGCTATTTTTCGAGGTGCCCTTAAGTCATTTCATTTAAATAGAGAACTCGTAGATTAGAGAGTCCAGCGAAGATATCTTCCGGCAGGCTGCTTAGGTCATTCTTATTTAGCCAGAGCTGTTTCAGATTAGAAAGCCCGTCAAAGTCACCTGAGCTTAATGAAGTAATTCCTTTAGAGGAAAGATTGCAGATTTTCCTATTAGAACTCAATGCATCCAGGCGTTCACAGATGTTCTGAATCTGAGAGTGAGCACTTGGAGAGAGGATGAAGAGAGCAGCCAGTGTTGGAGTGGCCCAGGCTAGAGAAGATGCCCAGGCCTTGAAAGTCTGACGGGAGAAGTTGATGTGACGCGTCCAAGAGAAGGACGACGTTGAAGTCGGCGCATTGCTATTGGACATGGTGCAGCTGACGTGGGTTGACTGATCTGAAGGGGATTACTGATCTGAAGGGGGATCTCATCTCTTCAGATATCCATCACCAAGCTCAACAAGGCCTGGACGAGACCGCCCCCCGCGCCCTGCATGCAGCCGGAATCGCGAACATCCGCAGTGCTGCAGGCCAATGCTGACAAAAGAGGTGAAGCTATCGGAGGTAGAAGCGGCTTGCCGGGATGCGGCACGCCCGGCGGCAAGATGCAAGCGGGCGAGTTGAGGCGACGGCGCCATCAAGATAGACTCATGGCTGACGGTTCCTGATTGCTGAGGTAAACTTGCGGGGCAATGGTCTTCTCTTGCTCAGTTGGTGTTTCACGTGGAGCGGCAATGTCCAAATGAGGTCTCATGCTGAGCGTTTGGCATGTCCTTGGATTAATTTCCAGCTAAATTACAGCACAGCTTGACGCTCTGTTTTTGTTTGCTGGTACACTATTTTTGAAATTCTTTACAGAAGTATCCCCTCGCCACGTCCCAGTGGGCTCAGGCTTGCTTCAGTGGTGGTAAAGGTTTTCAGATCTCCTCCTCCAGGGAACTTCTGAACAAGTCCCTTTTCCCCCTGATGAGCCTTTGAAAACCTTGTGGGGAGGCAGCCTGGCGCCGCAGGAGGCGGCGGAGCGGCGGCGCTGGTATGAACAGGGTCGGCAGGCAGCAGAATCAGCTCTGCTGCTCGCCAGCCGATCAAGACGAGCGGAAGGCCATCCGGCAGTCCCCTTGGAGAGCCTTGCAGGGGAGCAACGCAGGAGGGCAACCGAATCACCAGGATCGGTTGCCACCACAGGGATCCTACTGACTCAGCCGGCGGTTCGGTTCCCCTCTCGCCAGGGCCGGAACGGTTCCATAGGGTCTAGGCACGCCAAGCCAAGGAGCCGCGGGATGCCCCCCAGTGCCGAACAATTCACCGAGAAAGCATGGGGCGCCATGGTGGCGGCCCAGAACCTGGCTCAGGAGAAGCAGCAGCAGAAGCTGGAGAGTGAACACCTCTTGCTGGCCCTGCTGCAGCAACAGGGGCTGGCGGGCCGCATCCTTGCCAGAGCCGGCATCCAGCCCGCTGCCCTGGAACGCAGTGTGGAACAGTTCATCACCTCCAGGGCCACCCTGGGCAGCCGCCCCGACAACGTCTATCTGGGCAGCTCCGCCCAGCAGGTGATCGAGCAGGCAGAGCGTCAGAAGACCAGGTTCGGCGATGCCTATGTCTCGATTGAACATCTGCTTCTTGGCCTTGGCCAGGATCCTCGCTGCGGCAGGGATCTGCTGAACGGGGCCGGTTGCAGCCAGGATGGTCTGCGGGAGGCGATCAGCGCTGTCCGCGGCGCCCAGCGGGTGACCGATCAGACCCCGGAGAGCACCTACGAGTCGTTGGAAAAATACGGTCGCGACCTCACCGCCGCCGCCCGCGACGGACAGCTCGATCCGGTGATCGGTCGCGATGAAGAGGTGCGCCGCACCATCCAGATCCTCTCCCGTCGCACCAAGAACAACCCTGTGCTGATCGGTGAACCCGGCGTTGGCAAGACAGCCATCGTGGAAGGGTTGGCCCAGCGCATCGTCAACAGCGATGTGCCGGCAGCCTTGCAGAACCGGCAGCTTATTGCCCTTGATATGGGAGCCCTGATTGCCGGGGCCAAATACCGCGGGGAATTCGAGGAGCGGCTCAAGGCCGTGTTGAAGGAGGTCACCGAGAGCGAAGGACAGATCATCCTCTTCATTGATGAAATCCACACCGTGGTGGGGGCCGGGGCCACTGGTGGCGCCATGGATGCCAGCAATCTGCTCAAGCCGATGCTGGCCCGCGGAGAACTGCGCTGCATCGGTGCCACGACCCTGGATGAGCACCGTCAGCACATCGAGAAGGATCCTGCCCTGGAACGTCGCTTCCAGCAGGTGTTCGTGGATCAGCCCACGGTGGAGGACACCGTCTCCATTCTGCGGGGCCTCAAGGAGCGCTACGAACTGCACCACGGCGTGCGCATCGCCGACAGTGCCCTGGTGGCTGCAGCAGTGCTCAGCAGTCGCTATATCACCGATCGCTTTCTGCCCGACAAGGCCATCGACCTGGTGGACGAGTCGGCGGCACGGCTGAAGATGGAGATCACCTCCAAGCCGGAGCAGATCGACGAAATCGATCGCAAGGTGCTGCAGCTGGAAATGGAAAAACTCTCCCTCGGCAAGGAAACCGATGGCGCCAGTCGCGAGCGCCTGGCGCGGCTGGAGAAAGAGCTGGCCAATCTCGGCGAACAGCAGCGGGCCCTCTCGGCCCAGTGGCAACAGGAGAAAAGCGCCATCGATGATCGCCAGGCCCTGAAGGAGGAGATCGAGCAGGTGCAGCTCCAGGTGGAGCAGGCCAAGCGCTGCTATGACCTCAACCGCGCCGCTGAACTGGAGTACGGCACCCTCGCCCAGCTGCAGCGGCAACTGCAACAGCAGGAAACGGCACTGGGCGGCACTGGGGAAGGCAACAGCAACCTGCTGCGGGAAGAGGTGAGCGAGGACGACATCGCCGAGGTGATCGCCAAGTGGACCGGCATTCCCGTCACCAGGCTGGTGCAGTCGGAGATGGAGAAGCTGCTGGGCCTGGAGGATCAGCTCCACCAGCGGGTGATCGGCCAGGACGATGCGGTGCGCAGTGTCGCCGATGCCATCCTGCGCTCCCGGGCGGGCCTCGCCGATCCCCGCCGGCCGATCGCCTCCTTCCTGTTCCTCGGCCCCACCGGCGTGGGCAAAACCGAACTGGGCAAGGCGCTCGCCGCCCAGCTGTTCGACAGCGAGGAGGCCATGGTGCGACTCGACATGTCGGAATACATGGAAAAGCACGCCATATCCCGGTTGATCGGTGCCCCCCCGGGCTACGTGGGTTACGAGGAAGGGGGTCAGCTCACCGAAGCGGTACGCAGACGTCCCTATGCCGTGGTGCTGCTGGATGAAGTGGAGAAGGCCCACCCCGATGTGTTCAATGTGCTGCTGCAGGTGCTCGATGACGGCCGGGTGACGGACAGCCAGGGCCGCACCGTCGATTTCAGCAACACGGTGGTGATTCTCACGAGCAACATCGGCAGCCGCTCGATCCTTCAGCTGGGCGGTGACGACAGCCGCTATGGCGAGATGGAAGGGCGGGTCAACGAGGCCCTGCAGGCCCACTTCCGCCCCGAGTTCCTCAACCGCATCGACGAAACGATCCTGTTCCACAGCCTGGCAGCAGAAGAGCTGCGCCGCATCGTTGCGCTGCAGGTGGAAGGCCTGCGGCGGCGCCTGCAGGAGCGGAAGCTCGATCTACAGCTCGGCGATGGGGCCCTGGACTGGCTGGCCGCCATGGGCCACGATCCCAACTACGGGGCAAGGCCACTGCGACGGGCCATCCAGCGTCAGCTGGAAACCCCCATTGCCAAGGCGATCCTGGCAGGTCGCTATGGGGATGGCCAGCGTATCCAGGTGGAAGCCCGGGATGATGGCCTGGCCTTCAGCTGAAGCCGGCTGGCTGACAGCCACTGACTCGCCAACCCCGCCTCGGTCAGCCAGCAGCGAACTGCGCCCGGCACAGCATCGCGCCCCGCAGAACCGGCCCCATGGGCCACAGGAGTCCCGTCGTCCTCACGCTTCGGGGCGCACCGCAGCGAAGATCTCCTGCAGGATCTCGCCGGCACCGCGGCTTCGCACCACGGCAGCCAGTTCCTCGCCAACAGCTTCCGGGTCGCTGCTGGGGCCACGACGCTCATCACGGACAAGCCGCTGACCATCGAGGCTGGCCACCATGCCGGTGAGCACCACCTCGTCGCCATCGAGACGGCTGTTCACGCCGATCGGCACCTGACAGCCACCCTCGAGTGCCCGCAGAAAGGCCCGCTCGCTCAGGCAGCGGATCGCCGTGGGCCTGTGCTCCAGTGCCTTGATCAGGCCAAGGGTGCTGCTGTCACTGCCGCGGCACTCGATACCCAGAGCACCCTGACCAACGGCATGGAGTGACACGGAGCCGGGAATGATCTGGTGGATGCGATCCCCGAGGCCCAGGCGTTCCAGGCCTGCCGCCGCCAGGATCAGGCAGTCGTAGGCACCGGCATCCAGCTTCTGCAGGCGGGTGATCACATTGCCTCGCACATCCTTGAAGGCGAGATGGGGATAGTGATGGCGCAGCTGAGCCAGGCGGCGCAGGGAGCTGGTGCCCACCACGGCCCCGGCGGGCATGGTCTGGAGCGTGTGTTCGGCATTCCCGGCATTGACCACCAGGGCATCGGCGGGGTCTTCCCGCTCCGTGATGCAACCCAGCACCAGACCGTCGGGGAGGTTGGTGGGGAGGTCCTTGAGGGAATGCACCGCCAGCTCGGCACGACCCACCAGCATCTGGGCCTCCAGTTCCTTGGTGAACAGACCCTTGTCGCCGATCTTGGCGAGGGCCACATCCAGAATCTTGTCGCCCTGGGTGGCCATCGCTTCCACGCTCACCACCAGGCCGGGATGGGCCTTCTCCAGCTCCGCCTGCACCCATTCGGTCTGCACCATCGCCAGGCGACTGCGTCGTGAGGCGATCCTCAGGGTTGACACGTCAGACACTGCAACCATCCCCTGTATGCGGGTCGTCCGCCACCGATGGCCAAAGGTACAAGTCAGGGCACTCCATGTCAGCGGGGCTGTGGGAGAACTTGATGGCTCAGCCGAAAAAATCCAGCGGAAAAGGTCCCCAGGTGTCTTCCACGGAGGGGTCCCCGGGGCAGTGACCACTGATCAGCAGCCCTTCGCCCAGGCCTTCTTCATTGCGGATCACCAGCTGGCCGCTGTTCTGGTTGCCCTTGAGGAAGACAGGTCCGGGGCCCCACGCTGTCCCCACCGCTTGCAGGGCCGGCCAGCCCTGGGCCATCTCCAGCTGTCGCAGGCAGGCCAGGGCTGCCTCGGTGCTGGGGGCCATCAGCCCAAGGGTGAACCAGCTGCAGGAAGCCATGGCCCCCTGCAGCTGAGAACGCAGATGCTCGCGTTGTCCGCTGCTCAGCAGCGGTGCCGTGCGCAGGGCGCGGAGGTCCCGCAGCGCAGGTCGGGAAGCCAGGGCCGGCAAGGAATGATCGGCAGGCGGAAACACTGTGCCACGGGCAGCTCGTCCCTGCTCCGGCGGCGTGGACGGTTCCGGCCGGACTGCCCGGAGCCAGCAGCTCGGCGCAGCTCAGCCGCGCTTTGCAACCGCAGCCAGCGTCATGTCGAGGACAGCGGCTGCCGCACGGCGGGTGACCCCTGGCTCCCCCAGCCTGCGGCGCAGCTCCCGATAGCCCCGATCCATGCGCTGTCGCAAGGGCCGCTCGCTGAGCAGGCTGAAGGCCAGCGCTTCCACCGCATCCGCGCTCAGGTGGTCCTGCAGCAGTTCGGGTACCAGGGCGTCATCCATCACCAGGTTGACCGGTGAAATGAAGGCCACACTGAACCGCAGCAGATGCTTTGCCAGCCAGGCCGTGATGGGGTTGAGTCGATAGCCCACCACCTGCGGCACGCCCCGCAGCGCCAGTTCGAGATTCACCGTGCCCGACTTCGTCAGGGCCAGATCCGCAGCTGCCAGGAGCAGCTCCCGCCGAGCCTTGGCCTGGCCTGGGCTCAGCAGTTCGGCGTCGAGACCGCTGCGGTCCAGCACGGCCTGGATGGCCGGTGTGAAGGCCTCCTGGGCAACGGGCAGCACGACCCGCAAGCCCGTTAATCGTCGCTGCAGCCGTGCGGCGGCCTCGGCCAGGGGGGGCAGGAGATAGCGCAGCTCCTGACGGCGTGAGGCCGGCAGGAGCAGCAGCAGCCTGGCGTCCTCCGCCAGCCCGAGGGCAGCCCGTGCCTGAGCCCTCCCGGGCAGGCCCGGAAGGGTGTCCAGCAGAGGATGACCCACCCAGGTCACCCTGGCCCCACGGGCGGCATAGAAGCGGGCTTCCTGGGGAAAGACGGCCAGGATCCGGTCGCTGAAGCCGATCAGCCGTGTGCTGCCCCCCTCCCCGATCCGGTAGGCCCATTCCTGGGGGGCGATGTAGTAGGCGATCGGTCGCTCCGGATCGAGTCGCTTGAGTTGCATCCCCAGGCTGGCATTGGGGCCCATGTAATCGATCAGCACCACCCCATCCGGGTGCTCCCTGCGCAGCCAACGGCGAACGCGTCGCTGCAGCTTCAGAGTTGGCAGGATGAAGGGGAGCGCCTCCCACAGACCGATGGCGCCGATGGCGGTGGTGTCGCCCAGCAGCTGGGCACCGGCCTCACGCATCAAGCGACCGCCCAGGGCAGTGATGCGAAGTGCAATGCCTCGCGCCTTTGCCTCCTCGAACAGGGCCTGGACGAGCAGGCTGCCCTGAAGGTCTCCGGAGACCTCCCCGCTGCTCACCAGCAGGTGCAGCATGTCAGGCCCGGGCCCTGGACATGGGTCCCCGGCGCCTGCTGCCCAGAGATGCGGCCATGAAGCGTACGAACTGTTCCGCCAGGGGGCTCAATGGCTGCGCTTCGGCCTGTTGCAGGGCTTCGATCATCGTCTTGTCCCCCCGGTAGAAGTCCCTCCAGATCCGTTCGAGATCCCTGACCTGGCGACCGCTGTCCAGCCCTGCCAGGCCCCGCCGTTTCAGCCCCACCCTGTTGAGCCCCCCCACCCGGCAGGGGTTGCCCTCGACGATGCAGAAGGGGGGCACATCCCGCACAACCCGACTCATACCCCCCACCATTGCCATGGATCCGATCCGGACAAACTGGTGGATCCCCACCACGCCTCCGATGACGGCATGGTCCTCGATCACCACATGGCCCGCCACCTGGACGGCGTTGGCGATCACGATGCCGCTGCCCAGCAGGGTGTTGTGTGCCAGATGGCTGTAAGCCATCAACAGGTTGCCGTTGCCGATCTGTGTCACCTCGCCCTCATGGGTGGCCCGGTTGACGGTGACGCACTCCCTGAAGGTGTTGTCGTCGCCGATCAGCACGGCGGTGGGGGCTCCCCGGTACTTGAGGTCCTGGGGTTCCAGACCCAGGCAGGCACCAGGGAACACCCTGTTACGCGCACCAAGGGTCAGGTAACCATCCAGCACGACATTGGGACCGATCCAGCAGCCATCTCCCACATGGACATGGGGGCCGATCATGGCTCCGGGGCCCACCTGCACCGCTCGCCCCAGCTGGGCGGAGGGAGCGACGCAGGCGCTGGAATGAATACTGGTGGCCAGACCTGCGGTCATCGAGGATCAACTCACCAGAGAGAACAACAGCTCACCGGAGCAGGCGAGATGGCCATCGACGCTGGCTTCCGCCTTCACCTTCCCGAAACGCTGACGCTTGATGCCGAGCAGCTCACAGCTGATCACGATCTGGTCTCCGGGCACCACCGGCCGACGAAAGCGCACGCCGTCGATGCCTGCAAAGACGAACAACCCCTTGGGCGGATCGACCATCTGGCTGACGATCAGACCGCCCACCTGGGCCATGGCCTCGACAATCAGCACGCCGGGCATGATCGGACGCTCCGGGAAATGCCCCTGAAACTGTGGTTCGTTGAGCGTGACGTTCTTGATCGCCACGGCACGTTTTCCCTGCTCCTGCTCGATCACCCGGTCCACCAGGGCAAAGGGATAACGATGGGGCATCAGCCCCAGGATCTGCTCACTGTTGAGCATGGACTCGAAAGCGGTGTGGGAAGACAAGGCGGAAAAGCGATTTCAGACCGGTTCGCCCAGCGCATGGTCAAGGGCCTGTGCCAGCTGGATGTGCAGCGCGTGGCTGCCCCGGTAGGCGAAGACGTGGGCTCGGGGAAAGCTGGCCAGGGCCAGATCTCCCACCAGATCCAGCAGCTTATGGCGCACCGGCTCATCGCTGAAACGCAGGGGAGGATTGAGCCAGCGCTGCTGATCGCAGACCAGGGCGTTGTCCAGGGATCCGCCCCGGATCAGACCCGCCGCCTGGAGCTGCCCGACCTGATCGGCAAACCCGAAGGTCCGGGCCGAGGACAGCTCCGCCACGAAGGATGCCGGGTTCAGATCCAGTTCGTACAACAGGGGACCGATGGCCTTGGAGGCGTAGTTCACCGCAGCGGACAACCTGAGCTGCTCACAGGGGGTTGCCCGGATGAAGGCATCGCCCTGCTGAATGCAGATCGTCTCCCCCAGAGCCGGCAAGGGCTGACGAGGGCCCAGGTCTTCCAGGCCTGCGCTGCTGAACAGCTCCACCCAGGGCAGGGCCGACCCGTCCAGCAGGGGAATTTCCTCGCCATCCACCAGGATCTCCAGGTCTGTGATGCCGCAGCCCCCGATGGCGGCCAGCAGGTGCTCCACCGTGGCGATTGTCCCTGAGGCAAGTTGCACCAGGGTGCAGAGCCTGGAGGGTCGCACCAGGTTGCTGTGCAGGGCCCGGGAAGCGTTGCCGGTCCCTTTGCCGATCCAGAGACCACCTGCTTCCCGGGGAACGAGACGCACCGTTGCGGATGCGCCGCTGTGGAGTCCCACACCGCTGCACGCAATGCCGTTGGCGAGGGTCCAGCGACGCTGGTAATCAGCAGGCCATGGCATCACCATGCAGGCTCAGCCATCGCTGCAGGGCCCGGGTTCAGAACTTGAATCCGACACCGAAGTTGAAGCGATATTTTTCGATATCGAACTCTTCTGTTGCCAGTTCGAGGCGCAGCGGACCCAGGGGAGTAGCCACAATGACGCCGATGCCAGGGCTATAGCCGGACTCGGGAATGTTGCGGATACCTGCTGGATTTCCGCTCACATCCGACTGGGAACCCAGGCTGGTACCGGCATCAAAAAACACCTCACCGCTCAAGATGTTCCAGATTGGGAAGCGGTATTCAACTGTTGCTTCGCTGAAATACTTACCTCCCCCGATGCCGCAGCTCTCATAACCACGCACGGAATTGACCCCGCCCAGGCAAAAGGCGTCATAGGGGGGGAGCTCACCGAGCGCTCCTCCTGCGGAAAGGCTCAGCACGATGGTTTGGGGACAGTCTTCTTTCTCACCCTCCTTGGGATTGCAGCCTGATGTGAAGTTCAGCAGACGCACAGGAATGAAATGAGCGTAAGACGCTGAAAACTTGTTATAAGTTGGTGAGTTCTCACCTACAGAGATGTATTGGGATGTGGCCAGGCTGACGTAATCTCCCTGGGTAGGTCGAGTGTTGCTATCAAGGCTGTTATAGGCTGCGCCAAGCCGGACACCTGTGAGCGTGTTGCTGCTGGAGCAGTTATAAGCCACACAGAGAACTTGATCTATTGAAGCAGCATCTTCTTTGGCACCGTAGCGTTTTGAATCGAGATCGCTGTCAAGCACGTCGATTAACTGGAAGTTGATTCCTGTGGTGAGGGTCCAGGCAGCCTTCTGGAAGGGGTTTCCCCCATTCAGTGGACGGGAGAAGGAAATGTCGCCGCCGGTACGTGATAGCATGACACTGGAACTCGTTTCGCTAATTTCAGCAGTAGATTGCGGCTCATCTGTGTTATCGATAAGTTTGATTTTCGTGTGTGGTCCCGCTCTGAAGATTGCCGGATAATTGCGAGAATAGTAGGCATTCATCCGCATGGAGGTGCGGAAAGGATCTCCCTTGATCCATGGGTCAATGAAGGAAATGTCAAACTGGGAGCCATATTGTCCATAGCTGACCTTGGCATCAGCTTTCCAGGCTTTTCCGAACAGGTTTTCTTCGCCGAACTGCACTTGACCATAGATACCTTGGGCAGCGCTGTAGGCAATCCCACCTGACAAGGAACCGGTCTGAGATTCCTCGATCTTCAGAATGACGTCAACGCTGCCGGGTAATTCGATAACAGGTTTCACTGACATCGTGATATCCTTGTAGAGACCCGTTTGGTAGAGTCGACGTATATCTTCCTCGATAAGCTGGCGGTTGAAGAGGCTACCTGAAAGTGAACTCACCTCTCGCGAGATGACCCAGTCCCGGGTCTTGCCTTTGACGGGATTACCTTCCGGATCAACACTATCACCCTCGGCATTGGTAAACTCGATCAGCACCTCATTGATGATGCCTTCCTGAACTACCAGGGACACCAGACCAGCGGGACTGATCCGGATCGGCCCCGTCACCCGGGCCAGAACATAACCCTGGGCGTTGTACCAGTCCTGCAGTTCCTTCAACCTCTGGTCCAGCTGATTCAGGTTCAGGGTGTTGCCGTAGTCGGGCGCAAAGACCTTTTCGATCTCACTGGCAGGGAGCAGCACTGCCTCGTTCTCGATCACCACCTCCTCGAGAACGGGGTTGGGCACCACTGCCACTTCCAGGCGAACACCGAGAGGACTGTCGCTCGGCGTGATCCGGACGTCACTGAACCAGCCGGTCGCATACAGCTCGGTGAGGTCAGCCTCAAGGGCCTGGCGTGTGGTTGTCTGCCCAGCTCGAAGCTTGATGGTCTCATAGGTCAACCCTTGCAGCCTCTCCTGGTCAGGATGGCCCTCCAGCCCGGTGACAAAGACTTCACTGAT
>SRMO01000068.1:0-839 GCA_004768415.1 Aphanocapsa feldmannii 277cV
CTGCTGGGGCCGGGCTCCGGGACTGCCACCGGGAGCGGGGGCCTGGCCGCCAGAGGTCCTGGCTGGGGAGCGATCGGAGTCCGTGGAGTGGGTGGCAGCCGATTGCCCCGTCAAAGAGAAGGAGCGGGACAGCTGCGTCAGGCCTCGGCTGTAGTGCGCCGGTAATGGACGTCCCGGAGGGGCACGTGGCCCGATCCTTGCCGGGGTGCGAGGACTGGGTGAGGGATGCGATGGGTGTGCGCCAAGCTGGTGGTGATTCCGTTCCCCCCCTTCTGGCTGATGGTGATGCCGGGATCGATGCGGAGGTGGTGTTCAGCGGTGGCTGAGGAACGCCTGCGCTGTTATGCCGATGTCCTTGGCGATCTGGCGGAGCAGCGGTGGGTGATATCTCGGCCCTTGTAAGCAGGGACCGTGGTGCAGCGGCCCTGGGTATCGCGGAACTGCTGGTGGGAGCCGCGCTGATGGACTGCTTCAAAACCCGGAGTCCTGAGGATGCCAGCCATCTCAGCGGGTTTGAGAACCGGCGCAGAACCCACGCTCAGGCCGGTACCGAGATCTGTTGGAGCCCGACAAAATCGCTGTCCAAAGCGGGTTCGCCCCGTCCTCCAGAAGCATGGAAATGGCCTCCTGCAGGCTCGTTTGCAGCTCATCGATGCTCTCGCCCTGGCTGTGGGCGCCCGGGAACCTGGGACGTAGCACACCAGCAACCCTGTCTCAGGGCAGCGCTCAATCACCGCTGAAAACGTGTGCATGGGCTCCGGCTCCTCCCTATTCTGTGGTGGCCCAGCAGTGGCTGGAGGAAGGGTTCCACAGCCGCTAGCCCTCAGAAGGGCAGCTTC
>SRMO01000068.1:849-971 GCA_004768415.1 Aphanocapsa feldmannii 277cV
ACTGTTATGCCGATGTCCTTGGCGATCTGGCGGAGCAGCGGGGGGCGATATCCCCACCCTTGTGAGCAGGGACCGTGGTGCAGCGGCCCTGGGTATCGCGGAACTGCTGGTGGGAGCCGCGC
>SRMO01000068.1:981-3418 GCA_004768415.1 Aphanocapsa feldmannii 277cV
CGCAGCAGAGCCAGATCCATCGGCCTCGCGGGCAGGGCAGCCTACGGCTCGAACAGTTCCTGAATTCACCAGCTCCGCGAGGCGCCGTGAGGAACGCAATCAGCAGCAATCACTAAGCGCCACCAGGAAGCGGAAATCAAGCTCCTGGAGATGGAAGTGGTGGGCAACATGAACGAGAGTCATGGCAGGCGTAGCGTGGGAAGTCGGCTTCGCTCGGGGCGGGGTTAAGGATCTGCGACGATTTGGTTCAGAAGGGATCTGAGTTTTTCAGCAAGCTTCTAAGAGACCTCGGTCCAACCTTGCTCTGCCGCTAACTCTTTCAGTTGTTTTTTGATTTCAGGCCGCAGCACGTTATTTTGGACAAGCGTGTCAACAAGTTCCTTAAGCTCCTTGGCCATGTCGAATTCAGGGGAATGAAAATTTTCTTCTCCCAAATAGATTAACAGCTTTGCAATTGTTTCTGGATGATTGTCAGCTATTTTTCTTTTCTTGAGGTTGCTGATAAATTCTCCGGTCTTTAGAGAAACTGGCCGCATTTCAATTGCCAAATCAACTGCTTCCGAAAACACTGCCGTTAGATGAAGAAGCCATTCAAGCATCTCTTTGGTTTCGCTCACATCAAGACTTAATGGAACACCTTTTAGACGATCTTCCCAATATTGTCTAAGCCATCTTTTCCAGCATTCCTTCTGTTGATCGTCATTGAGATACTTCAGACAAATCGCTATTTTTGATGCAAACTGTCTTCGGATTGCTCCATTACTATTATTTAGTAGCATGAGAATCCATGTATTTATGGGATCTTCGGCATAGTAGAAGATCATCTTCGTATAGTATGAGATAAAATTATTAATACGATCATCAGCCCATATATTCTGAATCCGCTTAACAGCTTTAATAGAGGGCTCTTTCAAAAGATCAGCGACCCTTGGATCGACTTGTTCTCTGCTCAAGAACCCATTCCAGACAAATTTAAATTCATCGTTATTAGATGTAGTAAAGAACGGAAGTAGTTCTTCCTTTATCCACTTCTCATCGACAGTCAAGATGAAGGCTAAATTGCGAGCAAGAACAGAGCGGCCAAACTGTCCGGCCAAGGTCTTGTCTTCAACAATAGTTGAGAAGTTCTGGAATATATTGCTGATTACTTCCGGAGCAGCGTTTTGCTTCTTTCGTGTGAGAGCCAGTGCTCGAATCCAATATTCAGCAAGACAATTAGGAGAAATGGGTAGTATCTCTTGCAACAACCACGAATCATCTTGATCAAGAATATTCCACAAATCAGCAGCAATTTTATTTGTAATAGATAGTAAATTATAAACATAAGATGGGCCGCCATCGTCTACTAAGTCATGAAGCACCATTGCAATTATATGATAATGTTTTGAGTATAATTTATTGACTTGCAATTGACAAAGAATTTCTCGATGTCTTGTCTCATCTAAATTCATCTTAATTTCTCCCCATGCACGGATCAAGGCATACCAAAGATCAACATCCCAGTAGTTTTTCTTAGCTAATTCATTGGCTAAATTGATACTCCAATTGAAGTTTTGTTTGGCTGCTTCTTTAATAGAATTTTTCAACTCAGATCGTGTATAAGAGATTAATTTATTATCAGAAAGCCGTGAAACAGAATCACTGAATTTTAGCAATTCGGGAAGCCATTCAGCCGCAGGTCGCTCTAACAGCTGCTCAGTGGTCCAAGGACTTTGTTGTGAGGGAATTATCATATTTGTTGTATAAGGCAGCAAGTCGAGCGAATTTAGAGGATGCGATTCTGGGTACATAGATTTTGCAGTGTCAAGAGCTTGCTTTGTCTCAATACAACTGGGTGCCGCATCATGGAGCCAATAAAACCAAGTTAGATGGTGACATTCCTCCCACTTCTCTTTTTCAGACTCGTCCTCATACGGACAGCGGTAATCCTTTACAGCTGCTAGAAAGATCTTGCGTTGCTCTAGACTCGTTTTTGGGTAAGCCTGCTTCACAAGCTGAAAAACTTCGTGCCATAGATGAGAGACTTCGTGCCATGCTTTCAGATCATGAATTCTGCAATCTTTTAGCAGCCACTCAATTTTTTTTTCGGCAGAAAGATCCTTGCGTATAGTTACGGTGTACACTGATAGACGACGTAATATTGGTGCCTTTGAGGTTATAAGTCTGTCGGTCCAATACGCTGCGCTAATTTTTTTATTGACGACTAACCAAGCGAGACAGTCACGTGCTGCATCAATTATAACATCGACAGTTCCAGGATTAGAATTTTCCTTCTGATGGGGCTCAATAGCTGAGCGATAGATACTTATCGGATCGTATAATTGCTGCCATTGCTGCCAAGGTAAAAATCTGAGATGCAGTGTTTCCAAGTGACAGATCACTCGCTCAAGCAGAGGTATTGCCAGTTGATCTAGGTTGGTCTTCAGGATCTTACTCC
>SRMO01000069.1:0-195 GCA_004768415.1 Aphanocapsa feldmannii 277cV
GGATGGCATCGCTGGCGTTGCCGCTGCTCAGGGCAGTGCCGTTGACCGTCACCGTGGCCTTGCTGTTGATTGTGGTCGGTGTCACCGTCACGCTCTCCACCTCGTTTGCCACCGATGCGCTGTAGCTGGTGCGGTCAGCGTCAAAGAGTGGGGCCAGGCTGCCCGATGACAACGCCAGCGCCGACAGTTTGGCGT
>SRMO01000069.1:280-371 GCA_004768415.1 Aphanocapsa feldmannii 277cV
TCAGAGGGATGGCATCGCTGCTGCTGCCGCTTGTCAGGGCAGTGCCGTTGACCGTCAACGTGGCCTTGCTGTTGACTGTGGTCGGTGTCAC
>SRMO01000069.1:501-4832 GCA_004768415.1 Aphanocapsa feldmannii 277cV
GTGCCAGCGCCGACAGTTTGGCGTTGATCACCGTCACCGTGACCGTGCCGATGTCAGTCAGTTCCCCATCCGAGACGACGTAGGTGAAGGTGTCTTCGCCGAAGAAGTTGTCATAGGAGGTGTAGGTGATAAGTTTCTTGTCTGGGTCCCAGACGGCAGTACCATTGGACGGATTGATCTCGTCCTGTGTGTCCATCCCGTTCTCCGTACCCACCCGGATCACACTGAGCGTTGTCTTCGCATCCTCGTCCATGTCATTATCCAAGTCGTCCAAGTCCGTGTCGTTTTCCAATACGTCAATATCGACGGGCGTGCCCTCAGTGATACTGGAAGTATCCTTCACTGCCACTGGCGCTTCGTTCACATCAGTCACGGTGATGGTGATGTACCGGTTGAAGCGTGGGCCGGAAATAGGGTTGCCCAATATAACCTGGGCCCCTACATCATAGACATTGTTTTTACTTGCATCTGTTGGCTGCTCAAAGTCAGGGGAAGTTTTGAAAGAAAATGAGATTTCATAAACAGTATTATTGTCCTTACTGATGAAATAAGGGTCGAATTTTGATTCGTCATTATCATTTCCATTTTCGTCGTAATATAAACGGCCCGCACCTGCAAACGCAACTCCCTCTGGGTCAGTGACCGTGATAGTGATCGCCTTGTCAACGTCGTCGTTCTCCGAGAAAAAGAATTCCGTGCCTCCAGACCACACCGGATCTTCATCCACATTCATTACGGTCACGCTGACATCCTGCTCGCCTATATAGGGAACACCGTCCACATCCACCCTAGCTTGCACTGTTATGTTATATTCGTTATCTGTACCGTCATCAGTCGGAGTCTCACGATCAGGCGGTGTGTTGAAAGTCAGCACACCGGTGTCAGAGATGGTGAAAGCATGGCTGTCGTTCCCCGATAAGCTCCAGCCGGGAGTCCCGGTGGCCGAGTAGGTCGCCAGTGTTGCTGTGTTGTTCTCCAGATAGTCGATGCTATCGGGTCCCTCCAGCTTCGGTATCACTGTCACGGTCACCGCGGCGGTATCGCTCAGGGGTGGGTCTTGGCCGTCCGAAATGGTGTAGTTGAACGTGTCGGTGCCGATGAAGTTTAAGTCGGGCGAGTATCTGATGACATCTTTTGGCCCAGACGAATCGACCGTGGCAGTGCCGTGGCTCGGCATTTCCACCGTGACGCTCAGGCTGTCTCCATCCACGTCATTGTCACCCTCCAGAACGTCGAGCTCGTTCAAGGACGTGTTCGCATCGATCTCAAAATTGTCATCCTCCGCCTCCGGTGCGTCATTCTTCGGCTTCACGGTGATGGTCATGGTGGCTGTATTTGTGCTGTCGTCCATACCGTCGTTGGCTTTGAACTGGAACGAGGCAAAGTCAGTGCCATTGGCGTTGAGTGGTGGGTGATATTTGAGGCCACCATCTTCATCTTCAAGCTGGCTCTTCGTCACAATCTGGTTCAGATTGGTGATGGTCTGATTGTTCAACTCCAGGGTTCCCTTACCTGTCCCGGGCAGCGAGGTGATCGTGATGCTTTCCAGCGCGGCGTTCAGTTCAGTATCCTGTGCTATTTCTGTGTCGGAGTCGACGTCCATAAAGCCGAAGTCGCTCACCAAAAAGGGGCGCGGCTCGTCTTCATCCGTTTCCACATTGCTG
Source organism: Aphanocapsa feldmannii 277cV (assembly GCA_004768415.1). GTDB lineage: Bacteria > Cyanobacteriota > Cyanobacteriia > PCC-6307 > Cyanobiaceae > Aphanocapsa_A > Aphanocapsa_A feldmannii. Next base: position 2,166 of record SRMO01000069.1, read on the forward strand.
TTGGAAACTATGGGCGGATCGTTGACCGCTGTTATGTTGATGCGGAAATTATTTTCAGAGCTGTCAGCATCGCCATCATTGACCTTGAACTTGAACCTAAAGAGGCCGTTGACGTTGGCCGGCGGGGTATAGGTGAGCTTGTTGGCGTCGAGATCAGCCTTGCTCACATCCTTGGGCAGAGTGATATCCGTGCCTTCTAACTTGAGTGTCCCCCTGTCGTCTGTCCCGAGCAACTCGGTGATCGTGATTTTTTCCAACGCGACATTCAGTGTAGTGTCCTGGGTTATTGTGGTGTCGGCGTCGACATCCGTGAAGCCGAAGTTGCTCACCGCAAAGGTATGCGCGGGGCTTGGATCATCCTCGTTCAATTTCACATTTACTCCATCTTCTAATGGACCGAACACAACCGTTGGAGCATCATTAACTGGATCCACGCTGATCGTGAAGGTATATTCATCCGTGCTGTCATCATCGCCATCATTGACCCTGAACTTGAACGACGCGTAGTTGGTGCCGTTAACGTTCTCCGGCGGGGTGTAGGTGAAGTTCTCGTCATCGAGATCATCGTTGGTTACATCCTGGGGCACGCTAGTGATATCTGTGCCGTTCAACGTCAGTGTCCCCTTGCCTGCCTCGGGCAACTCGGTGATGATCACTTTCTGCAGACTATCTGCACTATCTCCACTAACTTCTGTGGTGGTATTAATATCATTAAATCCGAAATCGAATTCTTCAGCGGATTGGTCATCGGATTTCTGAAACGAAAAGGTATATGATTCATCTTCGTCTATGGTCTTGCTCTTATTTACAGACGTGGGGGGTGCATTTTCCCCCAGGACACGAATTTTCAACGCTGGTGTTGGATTCGTAGCTGTATACCATTTCCAGCCTTGATTTCCGTTGCGATAGTGATAGAACGTGTTGTCAATTTTCCACCCATCCTCTGCTATCTCGGAATTTTGATCATCACTATTTGTCAGTTTAAATCTAGGTCGATCTCCGCTATTTTGCTCATAGACTATGTGCACGAAGTAGGATTTGTTCCCATCCAGACGGGCATTCAGAGGGGCTTGAAACATCTGAGCGTCGTCCCCCACGGTTGGCGGGTTGGTCAGGGTATGTACAATGCTGCCTGGAGTACTGCTCCCCCTGCGTATCGTTACCGTCAGGGTTCCGTCTTCTGGAGCTTGGGACAAGTTAAGCTCGACACCCTTCAGCGCATAACCACCTGAGGCTGAGCCCGTGGTGAACTTCTGTGCGAAGCGCTCGTTATCCTCCAACGGTTCCCTATATTGGGTGCTTTTGCCGATGTTACTCACGTACACCGTGTCACCTGCCCGCACCGGCGCTGTAAAGCCGAGCAGCAGCGCGCTGGCTGTGCCGAGAGCAATGCCGATGCTTCTCAGCAGCGTCCCATGATCCGACATATCTAGCGCAACGACTGGTTGTGCTTCAAGCCTACAGGCCTGTTCACTGCATTGCAACTTCATCCCGTTCTGTGTCCATGGATCAGCACCGTCCCCCTGGGGCGGCTGGGCCAGGCTTGGGCCTGTGCCAGGGGGGGGGGTGGGCTCTGTAGGCACCCTGGCGGCTGGTCCAGGGGCTCTACCATGCCAGCGATCGAATCTCCATGGGCGACCCTGAAGGCCTGAGATCCTCTTCGCAGGCCATAGTGCCGTCCCCATGGCAGAGGATGCAGATCCTGCCCAGCCCTTGATCGCTGCAAGGAACGGCTTTGCCTCGGACTCAGAAGCGCAGGCTGCCGCCCAGCTCGATGCTGTGGTCCGGGTCCTCCTGACGGCGCTCCCTGCGGGCCAGATCCAGGCGCAGCTCGATGTCCCTGCCGAGATCACTGGAGAGGGCGTAGGCGAGACCGACGCGGCTGCGGGAGCTGCCGTTGCCGCTGTGGTCATAGCCCAGGTTCGGGGTGAGAAGGCCCCACTGCTGCCCCATGGAGAGGCTGTAGCCGATCTCGCCGCTGATCTCCGCAGGGGCGCTGCCCCCGTCACCCTGGGCAGAGACCAATGCCGGGGTGGGCAGCTCCATGCTGTGGCCATCCAGGAAGGAATCGCCGTTCTCCGCCGCGCCCCACTGGCTGGTGAGTGCCAGGTTCAGCCCCGTGCCATCTGTGGCCGGGCCGTAGTCGAGCCGGGCCTTGGCGCCACATTGCTGGAAGTCCGCCGCCGAGGTCAGGTGGTTACCGCGCAGCTCCAGATTGAACCGTTCATCGCCATAGCGCAGGCCCAGCACCATCTCGCCTGCAGCACCTGTGGGGCCATCACCGCTGTCGTAGCGGCCATGGAGCTGCGCGAAGGGCTCCACACCGTTGGCAAACGGACGTGACAGCTCCAGACCCAGGCGGAAGCGGCCCATCGACGCCTCCGCACCGTCCAGGGACCCATCCCCATCTGCCGAGAGAGTCACGAAGCCGGCATCGCTGCTGAGCGCCAGATCCATGGCGCTGCCAGCCCGGGACAGGGACCTGCGCAGGCCCAGGGAGAGGAGGCGCATGTGGAGATCGCCCTGGTCGGCATCACCATCCACATGCTCCCGCTCATTTTCCACCTCCCCGAAGCCGAAGCCGCCGATGGCCCAGAGCTCCAGGTTGTTGCTCGGCTGGCCATGGAGATAGGGATAGATGGCGGTGAGGCTGGAGGACAGCTGGCC
>SRMO01000069.1:4899-6051 GCA_004768415.1 Aphanocapsa feldmannii 277cV
GCACCGGTGGTGGTGGCATCCGCAAAGCTGTAATCCACATCACCCCAGACCCGCGACAGGGAAATGCCCGCCAGCCACTGCTCACTGAAAGCGCGATCGGTGCCGAGGTAATAGAGCTGCCACTCACCGTCGAAGTCGCTGGTCTCTGTTCCGCCCCTGACCCACTGCAGGTCCGTGCCGGCCCACAGCGTCCATGGCCTTCCCGCCTCTCCAACCGCACCTGTGCCACACACCAGCCCCCAGTCAGCCGGGTGAAGTGAATGGGGCCGGCCTCGGAACAGCTCCAGGAGATCGTCAAAGGTCTTGTCCATGCTGTCCTCGTCCCGCTGGCCGACGTGGGGGACGCCGCGCAGGCCCGTGGCGGCCAGATCCGTGTTCCAGCTCTCCCCCTGCCAGCTGTCGCTGGCGATGAGGTGATCGCTGCTGTCGCCATGGCTGCCGGGGCTGACAGCGATGCTGTTGTCGCCACTGTTGCCATCAGCAGCAGCTGCGGAACTGATGCAGACACTGCCGGAGGCCCTGGTACCACCAGTGCCGCTGTCGAATCGCTCGCCGATCATGTCCGTCACACTGCCGAGCACCACCCGGCCCTGACCGGACAGCGCAGCACGGATCGCGGCTTGTTCCGCTGCAGATGTGCGCACGGTCACCGGGAAGGATGCAGGATCCGACAGCCAGGTTCCGCTTGCCGCCGTAACAGTGATCGTCGCTTCGCCTTCGCCGACCGGTGTCACCATCACGGTGGAGCTACCAGGCGATTCCGGTTTGACCGATACCACGGCTGGGTCACTCGAAGCAAAGTCCCACACGATCTCATCAGCATTGTCTGCGCTGAACGCAGCGCTCCCGTTCCTGCTGCCATCCTTGCCGCCAGCGTAGAGGGTGAGCGGTTCCAGAGTGCCGCTGACCATGGGCCAGGGTGGTAACACCGTAATCGTGTATGTGTTGGCAGTGGTGTCCTCAGCGGCTGATACCTGAGCTCTGGCCGTCAACTTCCCAGCGGGAAACAGCGGAGGCGTTATGAAATCAGGCGTCAAGGTAATGGTGATGATGGTGGGGGTATTCCGTTCCAGCAAAACTTCGCGGTTATTGGGCAAAGGCTTGTCATTCACCCTCACCTCCACCGTCACGCCCTTGCGGTTCGGGATCTCC
>SRMO01000007.1 GCA_004768415.1 Aphanocapsa feldmannii 277cV
GAAGACGGAGCCATCAGAGGACGCGCTACACCTCTGCCAGGCCTACCAGTCCAGCTTCACCTGCACTGCCATGCCGTGGTCGGGAGAAGCGGTCGGGCGCTCCCGCCGTTGGCCTTCCAGGCTGAGGCTGATGGACTGGGCGATGTCGAGGCGTCCGCCGAGGCGGTAGTCCTGACTGTCGTCACCGGATAGGGACAGTGCCACATAGGGCGTCAGCAGCCCATCGCCGCCGAGGGCAGGTAGGCCGTAGCCGAGCTCTGCATCGAGGCGAGCCTGGGGCAAGCTGTCATTGGCCGCCTGGTCGTCCTCACCCCAGGCGAGGATATCCTGATCCCACAACCGGGCCACGGAGTCCGAGGCATTGCCGTACGCCGGAGCCACGCTTACGGACAGACCTCTCTTGTAGGCACCGGGATCGAGGCGGATCAGACCGCCGATGCCCCAATCTTCCAGATCGGCCTCGTGGGAAACCAGGACCCGACTGTGGCCCTCCAGGGTCAGACCTCTGGTCAGGTGCACATAGCGCAGGGCGCCACCGAGCTCCAGGCCGGTGCCGGTGATCCCATCGCCACTGTCGTGACGCATACCCAGCTCCACTGATGGCGTCAGGAGAGCGCCCCGGGAAAGTGGCCGCTCATGGCTGCCCTCAACCGAAAGCCGCAGACGTTGAACATCCGAGGTGAGTGGCTCGATGCCGTCGCCGTCGTTGCCCTTCACCTCGACCTCTGCCAGGGATGCCTCGCCCTTCAGCTTCAGCGTGGTTGTGCCGCCTGGAATCCAGGTGTCAGACGAGAGCAACCTGGCGCTGGCACCCAGAGCCCCCATCTGCATGGTGGTGTCACTCGACACCTTGTCACCGCTATCGCCATCGATCTCGATCTCACCCCAGCCATAACCGGCCGTGGCCCACATGTTCACGCCCTGCAGCTGCGGCAGGGACCAGTTGAGGTAGGGATGCACGCCGGTCATGCTGCTCTTATAGGAGCCCTTCAGATCAAGGGAGCCGGTCTTGTCGGTGTAGTCGAACGAGCCCATGGATCGGGATACCGACAATCCGGCCAGGAGATCGGGCCGCACGGGCGTATCCACACCGAGATTGAAACTGAAGATGTCGCCGTCCCACTCGACCTTGCTGTCCTCGTTGTCCTCATCGCCGGAGAGCTTGCGGTAGTCGCCGCTGCCCCACACGGCCAGACCGCCCCCACCCTCTGTTCCACTGTTGTATTCACCAACTTCGGCAGAACTGAGGTCCACAGCGAAGGATGAGCCGCCCAGCACCTGGGCCAGGTTGAAGGTGCCGTCCTCAAGGGCCTGCTCATTGGACTTGAGGGCGTGGTAGAGGCTGGATCCACTGGTCAGATTCAACCCCCCGGGTATGGCACCGGAGACCACCGAGTCGATGCGGCCCGTGATCGCCGACAGGGCGCTTGTCGCAATCACCTGGGTGACCTTGGGCAACACCTCCTCGTTGACCCTGTTCTGACTTGCCTCATCAGCGGCCTTGTTGTCATCGAGAATCGTTACGGTCGCGGTATCCACCAACGTGGCGGTATCCACTAACGTGGTGGTCACATCGAAGAGTCGGACCTCGAAGGTTTCGTTCTCTTCAGCCTCAGTGTCGCTCTTCGTTGGAATCTCGACCATCCTGACCTGGACATGCTCAGGGTCGGTGGTGGCTTCGAAGGTCACCATCCCTGAGTCTTCCGTGTAATCATCCGGCGACTCCGCGGTGCCGTCCACCGTTTCCCACTTCACCGTCATCTCGCTGGCAATCCTGCCGTACAGCGTGATGCTGAAACTGGCCGGATCGCCTTCCTTCACCTCGTTCGGGTCGCCTGAGATGGTCAGGGTAGGGAGAGGCTTGTGCTCGGTCAGGGTCAGCTCCGCCGTGGTGATCGACAACGTCGGGTCCGCTGACACGCTCCCCGACACCGACACCGTCTCATCTTGCTCGTCTATATCGTCATCTTCCGGTGTCAGCGTGAACGTCCCGCTTGCCGAGTCCTGGCCTGCCGGGATGGTGATCTGGAAAGATGACGGATCAGTGATGAAATCCACCAAATCCACTTGTGGATTACCACTACCCGCCACCGAGACATCCACTAAGGTGTCCGTGGAATAAGTGGTACCGCCCTCCACTGTCAGCTTCACCGTTACCTCCGTCTCTCCGTCGTTCTCCGACAGGATACTCAGAGGTGCATTCGATGAATCCAGAAGCTCCAGCTTGATTCCTTCAGGTGAATCGTCATTGTCGATGAGCTCGATGGAGACCGAATTTGTTTGCATCATCGGCAAGGTGCTTGACGGAATTGTCTCGCCCGACAGCGTTACCATCTCGCCATCATCGTCTATCAAGTCATCGACAGGTGTCAGGGTGAATGTCCCAGTTCCAGAGGACTGGTCTGCTGGGATGGTGATCGTGAAAGAGGACGGATCAGTGATGAAATCCACCGCTGCTTCATTATCACTACCCATCACCGAGACCAGCACCTCTGTATCGTCTTGGTATGTCCTATCGCCCTCAAATCGCGCAGTTACCGTGATGGTAGTGGGGTCATCATCCTCATTCACGCTCTCTTTGTCCAGTTCTAGAATGACTCCGACCACCTTTGCCCTCACTGTGAGGTTGACTGTTCCGGTGGCTGTACCGCCCTTTCCATCAGAGACGGTGTAGTCGA
>SRMO01000070.1:0-453 GCA_004768415.1 Aphanocapsa feldmannii 277cV
CCTCGCTGCCGGTGTTGATCACGGTGCGCCAGCTCTTCAACCCTTCCTGTTGAGCTACCTTGGCGGCGGTCAGCAGCAGGTGACCCAGCAGGCGTTCGTCCTCCCGGGATGCAGAGGCCAGGCTTTCGATCGGCTGCCGCGGAATCACCAGCATATGCACCGGCGCCTGTGGGGCCCGATCGCGCAGGGCGATGCAGCGCTCATCCTGATGAACGATATCGGCGGGGATCTCCCCACGGATGATCCTGGCGAAGATGGTGTCTGCCATGACGTGCATCAGCTCAACAGAGCCTAGTCACAGCCTTGCCTCGAGGTCGCTGATCAGCAGGGGCCCACCCGGGGGTCTGACCATGGGATGTTGCCGTCTGCCGACTGTGCTGACAGGGCTCTGTCTGCCGGTTGCCCACAGGTTTCCCAGGGCTGATTGGATCAGCCCTTGATGTCGGCTTGCAT
>SRMO01000070.1:540-6089 GCA_004768415.1 Aphanocapsa feldmannii 277cV
CACTCTCGCCTCAGGCTTGGTCGGGGGTGATGAAAGTCACAGGCCGACCCCTGCCAGTTGTTCAGGGCCTACCTAACTCATACCGAATACGGATAGGCTTGGGCAGCCGCAGCCCATGGCAATGGTCGCTTCCTCCGGGACAAACGATTCCATTCAGAACATGGTGATCATCGGCTCGGGCCCGGCGGGTTACACGGCCGCCATCTATGCAGCCCGGGCCAATCTCTCCCCCCTGTTGATCACGGGCTTTCAGCGGGGCGGCATGCCCGGCGGTCAGTTGATGACCACCACCCAGGTCGAGAACTTTCCAGGCTTCCCCGACGGAATCCTCGGTCCGGATCTGATGGATCGCATGAAGGCCCAGGCAGAGCGCTGGGGAACGCGGCTGGTGGAAGCAGACGCGGACCGGCTGGATTTGCAACAGCGGCCCTTCCTGGTGGAAGCCGATGGTGATGTCTTCCGCACCCACAGCCTGATTCTCGCCCTCGGTGCCCGGGCCAACAGGCTGGGAATCGCCACTGAGGCCCGCTTCTGGGCAAAGGGGATCAGCGCCTGCGCCATCTGTGATGGCGCCACCCCCCAGTTCCGCGGTCAGCCGCTGGCGGTGGTCGGTGGCGGTGACTCCGCCTGCGAGGAAGCCGCCTACCTGACCAGATACAGCTCTGAGGTCCACCTTGTGGTGCGTCGCCACGAGCTGCGGGCGTCCAGGGCCATGGTCGACCGGGTGCTGGCCAATCCCGGCATCACGGTGCACTGGAACCGGCAACTGGTGGCCTGCCACGGTGAGGCATGGCTGGAGTCCATCACCCTGCAGCACAGCCAGGACCCTGAACAACGGGAGAAGCTGTCGGTGCAAGGCGTCTTCTACGCCATCGGCCACACTCCCAACACAGAACTGCTGAAAGGCCAGCTGGGGCTGGACGACGGGGGCTATGTGGAGCTGCCCTGCCCCGGCGCCCCCAACACAACCATTGAAGGGGTCTATGCAGCGGGTGACGTGGCAGACCGGCGATGGCGACAGGCCATCACCGCGGGGGGCAGTGGCTGTCAGGCTGCCCTGGCCGCGGAACGCTGGCTCACGGAGAGCAATCTGGCCCGCTTGATGGCCCGCAGCCAGCCCGAGCCGGCGGCGGCGGTGCTGCCCCAGCAGCAGGAGGCCGCCACGGCAGCGAGCTTTGACCCGGCCGCGGCGTGGCAGAAGGGCAGTTATTCACTCCGGCGCCTCTATCATGAATCCGACAAGCCTCTGCTGGTGGTGTACACCTCGCCCGGCTGCGGTCCCTGTCACGTGCTGAAGCCCCAGCTCAGGCGGGTGATTCAGGAACTCGATGGCCAGGTGATGGGTGTGGAGATCGATATCGAGGTTGAGCAGGAGATCGCCCAGCAGGCAGGGGTGCGTGGGACACCCACCACCCAGCTGTTCTGGCGCAAGGCACTCGTGCAGCAATGGCAGGGGGTCAGGCAACGCAGCGAATTTCACCGCTCGATTGCCAACCTGCTGGACCACGGGACCTGAAGCGAGTCCCGAACCGGAGGCCTGGCAACAGATTCAACGACGCCGGGGACCGCCAGGGCGATTGCCGCCGCCACCAGGACGGGGGGCGTTGGTGTTGCGCTCGCGGTAGGTGATGCGACCGCGGGAGAGGTCGTAGGGGCTGATCTCGACGGTGACCTTGTCGCCTGCCAACAGCTTGATGCGGAACTTGGTCAACTTGCCGGCTGCCCGGCAGAGGCACTGGTGGCCTTCGGGCTGCTCCAGTGTGACCAGATAGAAGCCGTTCCCCTGCTCTTTCTCGATCACGCCAGAGGTTTCGATCATGTGGAAAATCGCTGCCAGAACAAAATCGAGCGAATTCTAATTGCCGCCCGCTTGCCGCTTCTCCTGTCGCGCCAGGGCCTGCTGTTCCAGGGAACCGTAGCCGCTCCCCATCATCCCTTGCTCTGCTTCGATAGCCTGCGGCTGGCTGCCGGCCGGCCTTGACCCTGTGAACCTCTGCCAGCCGAGGCCGAGCAGGCGCGAGCCAACGTCCAGGTCATCGGCATCCGGCATGGTCTCAGGTCATCGCTTCGGCATTGAGGACGCATCCCCGTGCAGCACAGAGCCGGGCCAGATTCGGACGTCGGGTCAGTGGCAGGCGGTAGCGGGCCCACATGGCATAGGCGGCGTCGGCGAAGGAGCGGAGACCCGGCCACCCCGTGGGGGCATAGAGCCATCCGATCCCAAGCAGGCAGTAGAGCTCCCGGAGTGCCGCCAGGCCCGAGACCAGCGAGCCATCGGGGCGTCTGACATAAAGACGTCCCATGGCCTGGGCATAGCTGATGCCGCCATGGTTCGCGGGTTCATAGTCCGGGGCATCGATGTCCACGAAATCGATCAGACATCTCCCTCCATCCCTCTGGCGCATCAGGTTGACCTCCCGCTGGCAGAGCGGACAGCCAGCGTCGAACAGGAGCTGCAGGCGCCAGCCCTCGCCGGGGGCGTCCATGGTCAGGGGAGGATCCAGGCCCATCAGGCTTCCATGGCAATGAAACCGGTCTAGCTGCCTGCGGGGGCCACCGGCGCGACCGATGCAGGAAAGCTCCGGGGGCAGGGACCTGCACGTCGGGATGCCGGCAGGAGCCCTGGCAGCAGCTCCATTGCAACAATTGGGTTGTCCCTGCTGCAGGCATGTTGCGTGAAGCGCGGCTCTCCGCCATGCGAATCAGTGCAGCACCGGCAAGCCCAGCCTGTCGTCAGAAGGTCTCGGCCCAGAGTGCTGCGAAGCGCTGCTCGGCCATGCCATGGTGCCCTCCCGGATCGGTGACCACTGTCCCTGGCCTGGCCTGGCAGTGCTGGTCAGGGCTGCGGCCGCCCAGGGTTATCGCCTGGAGTTGTGCCAGAGCCTGCCGCCCTGGGCTCTGCGGATCCTGCCGGTGGGTCTGGAGGTGCGGCTGCTGCGGGGCGAGCGGCTGCTGGGGGTGATGAAGGCCTGGAGTCAACCCCTCGCCGGCATCCATCTCGACACCCTGCAGGTGCAACCGGGAGCAGGCCGGGCAGGACTGTGGCTCTGGGGCGCCACCCTGGGCTGGTGCCTGGAGGGGCCTGGCCTCAGGCGTGCCTGGTTGCTGGCCATTGATGATGGGGCGGTGCAGCACCGCAGGCTGCTGCGCTATTTCGGCCGCCTGGGCTTTGTGCCGCTGCGACAGGTGCGGCAACGCCTGGTGGATGTGCCGGATCTGCTGCTCTGGGGCGGGACCGGCTGCCTGATGGTGGCGGATGTGCAGCCTGTGCTGGAGGGCGTCCTGGCGCGGTTGTCGCGGTGGATAGACCAGTCCGGACAGGCTGCCGGACAGGCTGAATGAACCCTCCGACCCCATCGAGCCACTCGCTGCAGCCCAGGGGTCTGTGCCCGGACCTGCCCTGCCGTGGGTATCCCATCGCAAAGGAAGCGAAGATCTGATGAAGCTCTGGGGCCGGGCTGTGATGACAGTGCCATCACAGGGGCAGTTCACCCCATGGGGAGCGACAGGCAGTGAGCAAGTTCGCGACGATTCACGACCACATCAGCAGTGACCGTGAGGCCTTGGCCATGGCCATGGCCAGCGGTGATACCACCAAGATCGGTCACCTTGAATGGGAGCTGGAGTGGTTGGAGCAGTTCAGGTCTCACCATCCCGACGACGACCATGATCCCCATCCCTTCGAGCTCTTCTGTGAGGCGTACCCCGATGCGGATGAATGCCGCATCTACGACGTCTGAGCAGCCGAGCGTCAGTCAGAGGCAGATCGGTTCCACGCCGCAGATCACCGGTGCCACGGCATTCAGCTGCAGCCCAGGTACATCCTCCTGCAGCTGTTGCAGGTTCCAGCTGTTTCTGAACACCAGCACCGGCCGGTCCCAGCTGTCCTTGAGGGTCCTGCAGTTGAACAGGCGCCCCACGGCCTCCAAAGCCGGCCAGCCCCCCACCACCCAGCGGGCCACGGAGAAGCCCAGCGGTTCCAGCCGCGTCTCCACGCCATATTCACTGGCAAGGCGATACTGCACCACCTCCAGTTGCAGCTGGCCCACCGCCGCCAGGATGGGTTCCCGGCGGGTGGCATCCGTGTCGTAGAGAATCTGCACAGCACCCTCCTCCCGCAACTCATTGACCCCCTTGCGGAAGCTCTTGAAGCTGGCGGGGTTGGGATTGTGCAGTCTGCTGAAGATTTCCGGGCTGAAACAGGGGATCCCTTCGTATTCCAGCCTCGGCCCCAGATAGAGAGTGTCGCCGATGGCGAACATGCCCGGGTTGTTGAGACCGATGACATCACCGGGGTAGGCCTCTTCGACCACCTCACGGTCCTGACCGAAGAGCTTCTGGGGCCGTGAGAGACGAATGCTCTTGCCACTGCGGGCATGGCGCACGGTCATGTCCTTTGCGAACCTGCCGGAGCAGACCCGCACGAAGGCCACCCGATCACGGTGGCGGGGATCCATGTTGGCCTGCAGCTTGAACACGAAGCCGCTGAACTGGGGCCGCAGCGGATCGATCAGTCCCGCACTGCTGTCACGCCCGACCGGCTGCTGGGCCAGGTCCAGGAAGGTGTCGAGGAAGGGGCGCACGCCGAAGTTGGTCATGGCCGAACCGAAGAACACCGGCGTGATGGCGCCGCTGTGGACCAGTTCCAGATCGAGCTCAGCGCCGGCCGCCTCCAGCAGCTCCAGCTCCTCCATGGCCTGGGCCAGCAGCTCCGGCTCCACCAGCGCGTGGATGGCGGGGTCGTCACTGGCCATGCGCCGCTCCTGGGCCTGCCTGCCGCGATCACCCCGCTCGAACAGCACCACCTCGCGATGGCGGCGCTCGATGATGCCGCGGAAATGGTCGCCGCTGCCGATGGGCCAGTTCATCGCATAGGGGATCAGGCCCAGCTCCAGCTCGATCTCATCGAGCAGCTCCAGCGGCTCCCGTCCCGGCCGGTCCATCTTGTTGATGAAGGTGAAGATCGGGATCCGCCGCATGCGGCAGACGTCGAACAGCTTGCGGGTCTGGGGCTCAAGGCCCTTGGCGGCGTCCTCGAGCATCACCGCGTTGTCGGCGGCGGCCAGGGTGCGGTAGGTGTCCTCCGAGAAATCCTGGTGCCCTGGCGTGTCCAGCAGGTTGATGGTGCTGCCGGCGTAGCAGAACTGCAGCACTGTGGACGTGATCGAGATGCCCCGCTGCTTCTCCAGCTCCATCCAGTCGGACGTGACCTTGCGCTGCTCACCCCGGGACTTGACCGCTCCGGCCTCCTGGATGGCGCCCCCGTAGAGCAGCAGCTTCTCGGTGAGGGTGGTCTTGCCCGCATCGGGGTGGGAAATGATCGCAAAGTTGCGCCGCTGTGCCACTGCACTGGCCAGCTCGTCAGCCAAACGCTGCTCGGCCTGGGACTGGCTGCCTCCGGTGCTGCTCCCGGCACTGCCGCCGGACTGCTTCGCCTGGGTCATGGGATCGGGGTCAACGCCCCGCACGGACGGGGATGCATCCTCTCGCGCTGTGGACGCGCCGTAGGCAGCGTCGGGACGGGTCCCCGATGCCTGTGGTGTGTTGAC
>SRMO01000070.1:6170-23095 GCA_004768415.1 Aphanocapsa feldmannii 277cV
AAAATCCCTCCCTGGGAGGCGCCGGGCGAACCTCGTCACCGATGTGAACGAGATCGACATCTGCCGGAAGCAGATGCTGTTCTGGTGCATCCACCAGCTCCAGGCTGCGGCGGGGATGGCGATGAAGCAGAAGAACCCAGGTGCGCTCGTCTCCTGCATCAGGGAACCGGATGCGCTTTGCGGGTTTGGAATCAACAGCGCCGGGGGCTACCGGCATCACTACCGGCGCTGATTTAAGCAGTCTTTTATTGTCTGTGTCTGAATCATACCTGCAGTGCAGATACAGGTTCTTGGGTGCAAAGGCGAGCATAGCCCCATCACAACCGCGAAAACCCCGAACGGTATTTCGTAGCGATTGATACCGCAACGACATAGGACCTTTAAGAAAGTTCTGGGGCGGAGAAACCTAGGGTTCCGGCTCCTTTCGAGCGCCTGGTCCGAGAGGTTTCAGTCGGTTGATCCGACTGCACGGAGGGACAAAAGCCCGGGAGACCGCAGCACCCCACTCCCGCTCCGATGTCATCCTCCACGGACCCTACAGGGGCCTTCCAGCGCTCGCATCCCAGCGAGGGCATGCGGGCACTTGAGAAGGAACGCAAGCTGCCCCTCACCGGCTGGCAGCAGGAAGCCGACCAGGCGAAGCGCTTCGGTCTTGAAGCGGCCGAGAGCATCGTCGACCGCAACATCTCCACCTTCTCACGAGGTGAACTGCCGCACTTTGCCGGCATTAACACCTTCATGAAGGCCCCCTACCTGGAGGATGTGAACCAGGTGGGCAACTACGACGTAGCGATCGTCGGCGTCCCTCACGACTGCGGCACCACCTACCGCCCCGGCACCCGCTTCGGTCCCCAGGGCATCCGCCGTATCTCAGCCCTCTACACCCCCTACAACTACGAAATGGGGGTGGACCTGCGCGAGCAGATCACTCTTTGCGATGTTGGCGATATCTTCACGATTCCCGCCAACAACGAGAAGAGCTTCGATCAGATCTCCAAGGGGATCGCCCACGTGTTCACCAGCAGCGCCTTCCCGATCATCCTCGGCGGGGACCACTCCATCGGCTTCCCCACCGTGCGTGGCCTCTGCCGTCACCTCGGCGACAAGAAGGTGGGGATCATCCACTTCGACCGCCACGTCGACACCCAGGAAATCGACCTGGATGAACGCATGCACACCTGTCCGTGGTTCCACGCCACGAACATGGTCAATGCGCCGGCGGAGAACCTGGTGCAGCTCGGCATCGGCGGCTGGCAGGTGCCCCGCGAGGGAGTGAAGGTGTGCCGCGAGCGCGGCACCAACGTGCTCACGGTCACCGACATCACGGAGATGGGCCTGGAGGCCGCTGCCCAGTACGCGATCGAACGTGCCACCGACGGTAGCGACTGCGTCTACATCTCCTTCGACATCGACTGCATCGACGCCGGCTTCGTGCCGGGCACCGGCTGGCCAGAGCCCGGTGGCCTACTACCCCGCGAAGCGCTGAAGCTGCTGGAGCTGATCGTGCGCAACGTGCCGGTCTGCGGCCTCGAGATTGTCGAGGTGTCGCCCCCCTACGACATCAGCGACATGACCTCGCTGATGGCCACCCGTGTCATCTGCGACACCATGGCCCACCTCGTCGTGAGCGGTCAGCTGCCCCGCAAGGCCAAACCGGCGTGGATCAGCGACGTCTGCAACATGAACGTCGATCAGAAGTGGAGATAGGCCATGCACGAAGTCGACATGACCAAGTGCCTGCTGATCTCCCTCAACGAATGGCGAGACCGACAGGCCCAGCCCACTGCGATGGTGGAGACGGTCCATCTCGATGTAGGGCGCTTCACCTGCGTTGAGCCCAACCAACTGGTGACCACCTACAACGCCGCCGTGCAGGGCAGCTGGCTGGACGGATCTGAACTCACCATCACCGAAATCCCCTTCGTGGGGCGCTGTGTGGCCTGCAACGCCAGCTACAACCCCGTGCCCGAATCGGCCTACCGCTCCCCCTGCTGTGATCACCCGCTCAAGGAGATCGTGAGCGGCCGGGAACTGCGGATCCGCAGCATCGATTACCGCACCGACGCCAGGGCTGCTCTTGAGTCAGGCCAGATCCAGCGTACCCGCTGAAACCCAATACCGCTTAGCCCCCTCGCTTCCGAACCATGCACATGCCCCTTGAAGACACACTCGACCTCAACCTGCTCACCGCCAACCAGCACCAAGCCGAGCACAACCATCAACACTTCCAGGGCTGGGATCTGCTCTGCCTCAACCTGATGAGCAGCCCCGGAGCTGGCAAAACCGCCCTGCTGGAGCGCTCCCTGCCTGCCCTGGCCGCAGATCTTCGCGTGGCCGTGCTGGAGGGTGACATGACCACCCTGCTCGATGCCGAACGCCTGGAAGCGGTCAGCATTCCCGTAGTACCGATCACCACCGGCCGCTCCTGTCACCTCGATGCCGCCATGGTGAGCGGCGGTCTCAAACTGCTTGAGCAGCGCCTCGATCCCAGCGGCCTGGATCTGCTCCTGGTGGAGAACGTGGGCAATCTCGTCTGCCCCGCCGAATTCGAGGTGGGCGAACACCACAAGGTGGCGCTCCTGAGCGTCACCGAAGGTGATGACAAGCCTCTGAAGTACCCACTGATGTTCCGCCAGGCAGACGTAGTGCTGATCACCAAGGTGGATCTCCTGCCCCACCTCCCGGTGGACCTGGCCGCAATCCGCCGCAACATCCTCAGCATCAATCCCAACGCCACGGTGATCGAGGTGTCAGCCCTCACCGGTGAGGGCATCCACAGTTGGCACCACTGGGTGCAGCAGGCCCTGGCCGCTCGCAAGCAACCCGTCCCTGCTCTGGCCACCGCCTGAGCAACAACACCTTCACCGCCCCATCGAGCCCATGCGATGACCAAACAACTCCGCAACCTTCTCTTCGCCGGCCTGGCGATCGTTCTGGCCGTCGCCTGCTCTAAGTCCCCCACCGCCGTCAGCGGCACACCAATCTTGCTCGGCTACAGCAACTGGGCCGGCTGGTGGCCTTGGGCCATCGCCGTTGAGGAAAAGCTGTTCGAGAAGAACGGCGTGAACGTGGAAATGAAGTGGTTCGACGGCTACGTGCAGTCGATGGAGACCTTCGCCGCCGGCAAGATCGACGGTAACTCTCAGACTCTCAACGACACCATCTCGTTCCTGCCCGGTGAGAACGGTGGTGAAGTTGTGGTGCTGGTGAACGACAACTCCGCCGGGAATGACCAGATCATTGCCGACGCCTCAATCAAATCTGTGTCGGAACTCAGGGGAAAGACCGTGGCCGTTGAGGAAGGCGTCGTCGACGACTACCTGCTCAGCCTCGCCCTCAATGACATCGGCCTCAGCCGCGACGATGTGGTGATCAAAGGCATGCCAACCGACCAGGCTGCAACCGCCTTCGCCGCTGGCAAGGTAGATGCTGTTGGCGCCTTTCCTCCGTACACCGGCACCGCCATGCAGCGAGAGGGTGCCCATGTGATTGCCAGCTCCAAGGAGTATCCCGGAGCCATCCCCGATCTGCTCACCGTCAGCGGTGATTTGATCAAGGAACATCCCGATGATGTTCAGAACATCGTCAAGACATGGTGGGACGTTCGCGAGTTCATGGTGAAGAACCCGAAGAAGGCTAAGCAGATCATGGCCAAGCGTGCAGGCATCCCCATAGCTGAGTACGAGCAGTACAAGGACGGCACCCGTTTCTTCACCCTGGCGGATAACCTTGAGGCGTTCAGTGAAGGGGAAGGTATGCAGCACATGCCCTACGCCGCTCAATCCATGGCTGACTTCATGGTCTCGGTTGGCTTCATCCCCAACAAGCCGGACATGAGCAAACTGTTCGATTCCAGCTTCATCAAGAAGGCTGCTGGCGCTTGATGAGCGCATCGGCCACCGCTGCCCCGGAGAGGAGATCCAATCTCCTCTCCCTTCTTTCGCTGGGGGCCACACCATCCAGGGCCGTGCGCGGCGGCCTGCAGGTGGCCTCATTGCTCATTCCACTCCTGGCCTGGGCTGCCATTGCGGCCCTTGGCTTTGTGGATGAGAAGTTCCTGCCCTCACCCGGCGCTGTCTTCCGCTCGCTTACCTCCATGGCCGAGAGCGGCATCCTCTTCGAGGACATCCTGGCCAGCACCGGAAGAGTGTTCGGCGGGTTCCTGCTGGCCACCGTTCTGGCGGTTCCGATCGGGATCTGCATGGGGGTCTACCCAGCGATCTGCGCGCTGTGTGAGCCGCTGATCGCCATGCTCCGCTACATGCCTGCGGCAGCGTTCATTCCCTTGTTGATCATCTACCTGGGCATCGGCGAGGAACCCAAGATCGCGCTGATCTTCCTCGGCACGATCTACTTCAATATCCTGATGGTGATGGATGCAGTAAAGTTCGTACCCAAAGAACTCATCGAAACTACACTCACACTGGGCGGTCGAAGCCGCCAGGTGCTGGTTCAAGTAGTGGCCCGGTACAGTCTGCCCAGCATCATCGACACCCTGCGCATCAACATTGCCACCTCATGGAATCTGGTGGTCGTAGCTGAGCTGGTGGCAGCAGAAGTCGGCCTGGGTAAGCGTATCCAACTGGCCCAACGCTTCTTCCGCACCGATCAGATTTTTGCGGAGCTGATCGTGCTCGGCCTGATCGGCTTCACCATCGATATGGGCTTCCGGCTGTTGCTTCGGCTCACCTGTCGCTGGGCGGTCTGAATCATGGAACTGCAGATTTGTAACGTCTCCAAGCACTTCGGCGTGGGCAGCGCCCGCAAAACAGTGCTCGACCGCATCTCATTCTCAATGCAGTCCGGTGAATTCGTCGCCCTCGTCGGTAGCTCAGGCTCCGGCAAGAGTACCATCCTGCGGCTGATCGCCGGTCTTAATCAGCCCAGCAGCGGACGCATCAGCGTGGATGGTGAGCCAGTGCGTGGCCCTGGTCCGGACCGGGGCATGGTGTTTCAGAAATACAGCCTTTATCCCTGGCTGAACGCCGCTGACAACGTCGCCTTTGGCATGCGACTTCAGGGGATCAAGGCAGCGGAGATCCGTGAGCGAACGGCTTACTTCCTTGAAGTGATGGGGCTGCAGGATGCCGCAACGAAACTGCCCCGAGAACTTTCCGGAGGCATGCGGCAACGGGTGGCGATCGCCCGTGCCCTGGCCACCAACCCCAGCGTGCTGCTGCTGGACGAACCCTTCGGTGCCCTGGATCTGCAGATCCGCGAGTCGATGCAGGACTTTCTCCTGCAGCTCTGGCAGTGCACGGGTCTGACGGTGCTGCTGATCACCCACGACGTGGAGGAGGCGCTCGTGCTGGCCCAGCGCGTGCATGTGCTGGCACCGAACCCCGGGCGGATCATCCGTTCCTTGGACGTGACGCTCGACAAGTCGGATCTTGATCAGCTGCGGCTGAGCGGAGAATTCCTTGATTTGCGGCGCAGCCTCGCCGGCAGCCTCAGGCAGCTGGAGTCAGCCCTGTGCTGATCCAGGAGTCCCGGAACCGCACCGGTTTTCTGCCCGGCTGGCTGTACGACGCTGCAGAGATGCATCACTGGGATCTCCGGCACTACGCCCAGCACTTCTGGCATCCGCTGGTAGCCACCTCGGCACTGCAGCCAGGAGAGACCTTGGCCGTCATGCTCCTGGACCACCCAATCCTGCTCACCTGGCCTCAGAGGGGAGAACCGCGCGCCTTTCTCAACCGCTGCCCCCATCGCGGCGTGGCCTTCCAGACCGTTGGCACCTCCGGCAGCCCCTGCCGGCGGCTGATCTGCCCATACCACGGCTGGACCTACAACCTCCAAGGAGAGCTTCAGGCCGCAGCTCGCGAACAAGACTTCCTCGAACCGTTTCACCGCGAGGACTGGAGCCTGTCAGCCCTGCTCTGCCGAATCGACGGTCCGCTGATCTGGGTCGCGCTCGGCCCCGATGCCATCCCACTCAACGAGCAGTTGGAGCTGATCCACCGCGAGACCGCGGAGATCTGGAGGGAACCGCTGCAGCAACTGCGTCGTACCCGGCGGAGCCTGGCCTGCAACTGGAAGATCGCCCACGACAACACCCTGGACGACTACCACGTCGCCATCGCTCATCCAACGACGCTGCACCGCGAGCAAGGCCCTGTGCGGGACTACGTCCACCGGTTCAGCCGCTTTGACAATCTGCTGGTGACACCGCATCCCAGCGGTGGCTGCTTCCACACTTTCGGGCTGCCACCTTGGACCCATCTGTTGACGTGGCCTGATGGACGTCTTGCCCTGCTGGAGTTCCTGCCGGAGAGCCCGGACTCCACCACCATGCAGCTTCGTCTGCTGGCTCCGAAGCAAACGGTAACGGACAGCGAAGCTGAGCGCTGGTTGAAGGAGCTGATCACATTTCTGGAGGAAGACCGCCAGCTGGTGGAATCATCCCAGCGGAGCTATGCCAGTGGCTTTCACCCCGGACCGGCCCACAAGCTCGAGCAGCGAATTCTGCATTGGCAGGCGGTGTACCGCGAACTGCTGCCTGGACCTCAGGCCAGCAACGACGAGCGCAGCCAGGCCGCCATCGATGCATTTGGCTCTTGAACGTTGGCTGGCGGCTCCGCTGTGAACGGCTGCAAGGGCATGTAGGCATCCAGATCGAACTTGGGCGTGATCGTCACAGGGCGCCCGCGATCAGCCCGACGATCGAGAAAGAGTTGTCAACAACGGCGGTAGGCCTGCAACACCTCCGCCCATTCCGGCGTAAACGGATGGGACACGGACGGCCCCTGGGCATGGCCAACTCGGACGTGGATGGGATCGATGCGCGATCCGCAATTGCCTGGATGGGATCCAGCTCAGGGGCCTTATCAGCCTTTCCGTCACCGCGCACCAGTGACTTGCATCCGCAGTCAGCCGCAGGCGTGGATGGTGCTTGAGCCAGGCCAGCAGCAGCCAAGGATTGAACAGGTTCCGGCTGCGATGGGTCTCCAGTGTCACGGATCTGCAGACAAGACTGCAGATCTGCGGCCGAGACATCTTGCAAACAAGGATGTGAGGCGTTGGACTCCACGCCGTCATACTCCACGAATTTTAGCAGTTCCATTTTTCTTGCGTTTATCGGCATTCTCTAAATGCCAAGTCCAATCAGAAGCTGAAACTCTGTCAATCTTTACTACCATTTTACCAAATTGAGAACATTTATACGAAAGAGAGAATAAGGGATTTTCCAGAGACTCCCTGGCTCATGCCTTAATTCACCATCTGGAATTGGTGAGATTCAAGTGGAGCCAAGGAGACTCGAACTCCTGACCCCCTGCATGCCATGCAGGTGCTCTACCAGCTGAGCTATGGCCCCGGTGCTGGGTGCGAGTCCGTTGGGGTCCCGTCCAGCAAGGGAACCCTACACGGCAGCGCTCCCCAGCTTCAAGCGAGGCTCAGGTCTTCTGGCGCCAGACACCAACGAGTTTTCCCTGCAGGGCCACCTGATCCACGGGGAGCTCCAGCGGCGCGTAGTTCGGGTTCGCCGCCTCCAGTCGCACCATGGCCCCATCGAGCTGGAAATACTTGAGCGTGGTGCCGGCGCCGGGCACCAGAGCCGAGACGATCGTGCCAGGTTTCACCTGGGAAGGATCCTGCACAGGCTCCATCAGCACCACATCCCCATCGACGATGTGGGCCTGCTCCATGCTGTCACCGTTGACCGTGAGGGCGAACAAATTGCGGCGTTTCAGCAAGAGCTGGAGATCCAGCCGCTGCTGCACGTCATCGAAGGGCTCCACCAGGCCCCCGGCAGCCACCGCACCCAGCACGGGCACTCCAACAGAGAATGGGTCGGTGAGCTGCAGGGTGCGGGCCTGACCTTCCTTCCAGGTGATCCAGCCCTTGGCCTGCAGATGACGCAGGCGGCTCTGGATCGGTGCAGGGGAACGCAGCCCCATGGCATGCATCATCTGGCGAATGGAAGGGGCATGGCGTTGCTTGGCAAGATATGCGGCAATCCAGTCGTAGAGCTCCTGCTGGGCAGACGTGAGGGACTCACCAGCCATGGCTTCAGGGTCTTACCAATACACTTGTGCCACTGGATCGCGCCGCTGTCCAGTCCTTCGCTCAGCAGATCTCCCTCTCCCTGGCTGGATCGCCGGCGCAGGCATCACACTCCGGACCCGAGCAGGCTGGCCAGCAGTGCCTGCTGGCCGTGCAGACGGTTCTCGGCCTGGTCGAAGATGCGGCTGGCCTTGCCCTCCATCACCCCGGCACTGATCTCCTCGCCGCGGTGGGCCGGCAGGCAGTGGAGCACGATCGCCTCAGGGTCTGCCAGCGACAGCAGATGTTGATCGAGGCAGTAGCCGGAGAAGTCCCTGAGGCGCTGTCCAGCTTCCTGCTCCTGGCCCATGGAGGCCCAGACATCGGTGTAGAGGGCCTGGGCCCCCAGGCAGGCGGCCTCGGGATCAGCCAGCACTTCCACTGTGGCGCCGTCGCCGGCAATTGCCTGGGCGCGATCCAGAACCGCAGGATCGGGCCCGTAGCCGGTGGGGCAGGCCAGGCGCACATTCACCCCCAGCAGGACACCCGCCAGGATCAGCGAATGGGCCACGTTGTTGCCGTCCCCCACGTAGGAAAGGGTGAGGCCCTCGAGGCTGCCGAATGCTTCCCGCAGGGTGAGGAAATCGGCAATGGCCTGGCAGGGATGCTCCAGGTCGGTGAGGGCGTTGATCACCGGAACCGAACTGAACCGGGCGTAGGTTTCGAGCTCCGCCTGGGCGAAGGTGCGAATCGCCAGGGCATCCACATAGCGGCTCAGCACCCGGGCCGTGTCCTCCACCAGCTCGCCGCGTCCCACCTGGGTGACAGCGGGGTTGAGGTCCAGTGTCTGGCCGCCCAGGCGTGCCATGGCCACCGCAAAACTCACCCGGGTGCGGGTGGAGGCCTTGGAGAAGATCAGGCCCAGCACCTTGCCATCCAGGTGGACCCGGGCCTGTCCGGCCTTGAATGCCGCTGCGAGATCCAGCAGCTGATGCCACTCGATGGCGCTGCAGTCGGTGGAGGCAAGGAAGTGTCGCCCGCTCAGGCCCATTGGGAGAAAGCCAAAGAGACCTTATGCACGAATGCCCGGCCTTCGTCAAGTCTGCAGATGGCAAGGACCGCAGTGGTCGGTACAGCACAGGCGGCCGGTTGGAGCTGGCCACCTGTGTGCTGCACGCGAGAATGTCGCTTCAGGTCGCCATCCCCTCTGGCAGACGACAGTTGCCAAGCAACTCCTGCAGCTCATCCCCCTCGATCACCTCTTTCTCGAGGATCTTCCCGGCAATGCACTCCAGCTGATCTCTGTTGCCGTTGAGCAGCGTCACGGCCCTGTCGTGGGCGTCGTCCACCAGTGTGCGCACCTCCTTGTCGATCGCCCTGGCGGTGGCGTCACTGACCGCACGCCGCGGGTTCTGGCCGGCTCCGAGGAAGCGGCTGCCGGACTGCCTGTCGTAGGCGAGGGGGCCGAGCACCTCGCTCATGCCATAGGTGCCGACCATCTGTTCCGCGATGTCGGTGGCCCGCTGCAGATCGTTGGCGGCGCCGGTGGTGATCTTGCCGAAGACGACCTCCTCCGCCGAACGGCCACCCAGCAGGGTGGCGATCTGCCCCTGGAGCTCATCCCTGGAGCTCAGGAAGCGTTCTTCCGTGGGGAGCTGCAGGGTGTAGCCGAGAGCCGACATGCCGCGGGGCACGATGGAGATCTTGGCCACCTTGCTGCCGCCGGGCACCAGGTGACCGACGATGGCGTGGCCCACCTCGTGATAAGCCACCACACGCTTCTCATCCTCCTGCAGCACCCGGCTCTTCTTCTCCAGCCCGGCCACCACCCGCTCGATGGCTTCCCCCAGATCGGCCTGAATCACGCTGGAGCGGTTGTTGCGGGCCGCCAGCAGGGCCGCCTCGTTGACCAGGTTGGCCAGGTCGGCGCCTGCGAAGCCACTGGTGGCGGCAGCAACGCTGTCGAGGTCGACACTGGGGTCGATCTTCACCTTCTTGACGTAGATCTCCAGGATCGTCCTGCGGCCGGAGAGGTCGGGCCGATCCACCAGCACCTGCCGATCAAAGCGGCCGGGGCGCAGCAGTGCGGCATCGAGGGTTTCGGGCTGGTTGGTGGCGGCAAGCACGATCACGGGCTTATCCGCAGTAGCGAAGCCATCCATCTCCGTGAGCAGCTGGTTGAGGGTCTGCTCCCGCTCGTCGTTGCCACCCACCACGCCCATGGAGCCGGAGCGACTCTTGCCGATCGCATCGAGCTCATCGATGAAGATGATGCAGGGCGCCTTTTTCTTGGCCTGTTCGAACAGATCCCGCACCCGGGCAGCGCCGGCACCGACAAAGAGCTCGACGAACTCGGAGCCGGAAATGATGAAGAAGGGTACGTCGGCCTCGCCCGCCACCGCTTTCGACAGCAGGGTCTTGCCTGTTCCCGGCGGGCCCACCAGCAGAACGCCCTTGGGGATGCGGGCCCCCAGATCCAGATAGCGCTGTGGCTTCTTGAGGAAGTCGACGATCTCGGTCAGTTCCTGCTTGGCTTCATCCACACCGGCCACATCGGCGAAGGTGACCCGCGATTGCTCATCCGGAACGTAGACCTTGGCTTTTGAGCGGGTGAAGCTCAGGGCCCCCTGGCCACCGCCCATCTGACGGCGGGCGAAGAACTGCAGCACCAGAATGAAGATCAGCGGTGGCACCACCCAGCTCAGCAGGGTTGTGAAGAAGCTGGGTTTGCGTGGTGGTGCGGCGGCGAACTCGACGCCCTTCTTCTCCAGGCGCTGGGGCAGATCCATGTCGAAGATCGGCGTGGTGGCCAGCACGGGTGCCTCTCCCGCGGCCGGGTTCCTGAGTTCGTAGCGGATCTGTTCCTGCGTGATGAAGGCGCGGGACACCTGGTCGTCATTCACCTGATCGATGAACAGCGAATAGGGAACCCGCGGCACCTGCATCGCCCTGTTGGGCAGGAAACTGCCCAGCAGGAACAACAACCCGATACCGATCAGCAGCAGGTTGAGCAGTCCAAAGCGGCGCCTGGGGCCGTTGTCGTCCTGCCGGATGGGCATGGCTGCGCACTGCACGTGGTCGGATCAAATTAGGCGGCTCCATTGGCTCACCCTGTGCCATAGCTGGCGGGTTAGCCGAACGAATGCTCTGAGCAGGACGCCCCTCAGGGAAGTTCCACACTGCGGCGCAGATCCGGGCCGAGACGCTGCAGCCGCGGTGGTGGGAAGCGCAGCGCCTGATCCAGGTGCCGCACCCCGAAGTCAGCCAGGGGTGTGGCTGCTCCGCAGCCACCGATCAACAGGGGTGCCTCCAGCGCCTCGATGGTCTGCAGGCAGCCCTCCCGCAGCGCCGCTGCGGCCAGGGCCGGGCCGCACTCCCAGAGGATGCGGTTGCAGCCCCGTGCCGCCAGGGCTTCCGCCAGCAACCGTGGTGAGGCCTCCGCCAGGGCCAGACGATCCACCCCCAGGTCATCGATGGCGTTGCAGCGTTGCGTCGGCGCCGGTCCATGGACCACCAGGGTGGGAGCCCTTCCCTGATCCCACAGCCTGGCCTCCGCCGGCAGGGCCAGACTGCGGCTGAACACCACCCTCAGCGGTTCCGGACTGCGCTGGCCGCGGGAGGTCAGCAGCGGATCGTCGGCCCGCAGGGTGCCGCCTCCGATCACCACCGCATCGCAGCGGGCCCGCAGGCTGTGGACCCAGTGACGCGCCTCGACCCCACTGATCCACTGGCTGTGGCCATCGCTGGTTGCCTGACGGCCATCCAGGCTGGCGGCCCACTTCAGGACCCCCAGGGCCCGGCCTGTGGCGAGACGATGCAGGAAGGGGCGGTTGAGGGCGCTGGCCGCCCCGCTGCAGAGACCGACAGACACGCTGATGCCCGCTGCGGCGAGGGCCGCCAGTCCAGCGCCGGCAACCCGTGGATCGGGGTCCTGCCGGGCAACCACCACGCGGGCGAGTCCGGCCCCGACCACCAGCTCGCTGCAGGGTGGCGTGCGGCCATGGTGGCAGCAGGGTTCGAGGCTCACGTAGAGGGTGCCGCCCCTGGCGCGGGGGCCCGCCTGGGCCAGGGCCACCACCTCCGCATGGGGTGCTCCGGCACGGCGGTGAAATCCCTCCCCCACCAGGCCTCCGCCGGCATCCAGCACCACCGCGCCCACCAGGGGGTTGGGGCTGGTCTGTCCATCGGCAAGGGCAGCCAGCGCCAGGGCCCGGGCCATCCAGCGCCGATCCGCCGCACTCCAGTCGCCATCGGGTGAGCTCATCGGCCTATCGCGGATCAGCTGGCATCGTTTCAAGACTGCGCCACTCCCTCACCACGAAGGGTGGAATCGGCAACTCGTCGATCACCCCTGGAAGGCTGAGGCGCAGGGGCCGGTTCTGCCGCAGGTCCGCCAGCAGAGGCGTGAGGACGAACTCGGCGGCCGCATCGCGACCGTCCTTCACCAGCACCGGGTTGGCCAGTGTGGTGTCCTCCAGCTCCCAGTGGAAACGACCCGAATCCAGCAACAGCGGGCTGGGATGGTCGAAGCGCAGCCAGCCGGGGTGGGACACCAGCCGCAGGATCACGGCTTCACCAGGCGGCCCCGCGCTGCAGGCCACCAGTTGCCAGGCCTGATGGTCGAGGTCCCGCAGGCGCTCCCGGCTGCAGCCCATGGACTGGTCCTGGTCGTCGATCCGGTGATCCACTCCGGCCGCCAGGGGGGCCGGCCCCTGCAACAGCCCGGTTCCCAGCAGCAGCAGAAGCAGCAGCAGCCTCAAGAGCTGCAGACAGCGTCGTGGCTGCTGGGGCAACGGCAGCATCGGCTGCAGGCGACCGACAGGTCTCCGATGCCGGCAGCCCCGGCCGGGGTTGCTGGAATGCCGGGACCGGGGACTGGACACCAGGCCCGGGACGGGCACCGGTCTCCGTCTCTGGGGGGTCCGGCAGGGATTCGGTGGCAGCGTCACGAACCGGTTGCCGCTCGACCGCTCTGCAGAGGGGCACCAGCGGTCAGGTGGTCGACGCAGTGGCGGGCGGTGCGGCCGCTGAAGCCATTGCCATGCAGGGCCCATTGCAGCGCGAAGCGTCGCAGCTCAGGAGTCTCCATGGCCAGGCCAGCCTGGTGTGCCAGGTGAGACACCACCGTCAAATACTCCGCCTGGCCATAGGGGGCGAAACGGATCACCAGGCCGAAACGGTCCGCAAAGCTCAGTTTTTCCTGCTCCCCATCCCAGGCGGTCAGATCATCGAGCTCCGGGCCGGGCCGCTCGCGGCTGGAACGGGGCACGAGATGACGGCGGTTGCTGGTGGCGGCCAGCACGATGTTGTCCGGGCGCTGCACCAGTCCCCCTTCCAGCACTGCCTTGATCAGCTTGAAGCGGGTGTCGTCGGCCTCGAAACCGAGGTCGTCGATGAACAACACGAAGCTCTGGGGTGCTGTGGACAGATGGGTGAGCAGCTCGGGCAGGGTCTCCAGGGCAGGCATCGGCAGCTGAACGAGCCGCAGGCCACGGCGTCCATAGGCTGGTAGCAACGCCTTGATCAAGCTTGATTTGCCAGTGCCCCGTGCGCCGTGGAGGAGCACATCGAGGGCCGGCCGGCGGGCCAGGAGCGCCTCCACATTGGTGCACAGGCGGCGCCACTGCTCCTCCAGGCCCTGGAGGCTGTCGATGCTGCGCCAGCGCTGCCCGGCCACTGGCCGCAGGGCAGATCCATCCCAGACAAAGGCCTGGTGACGGGACAGCGGGCCCGCCCCCTGCTCATGCCAGTGCCGCCACAGTTCAGCTGCCGCCATCGGTACCGCCGGGTCGGCAGCTGGATCGAGTGGCTGGGGCGGACGGCAGTGCAGCTTCTCGCCCCATTGCGGCAACAGGGCCAGCTGGCGCCAGAGCAGCAACTCCTCGTCCAGCTGGTGCAGCAGATCTTCTGGCGGGACCGGCGCCGCCAGAGCCACCTGACTACCGCTGCTCGGTTGGCACTCCAGCAGTGCCCAGAGCTGTGCAGGCCAGTCGCCACCCGCCTGTTGCACCGGTCGGAACCAGCCCCCCCAGGCCCGCCTCGCCGTCTGGCGATCCCCTCGGGCCAGAGCGTCCAGCAGGCGGACAGCCTGGGCCAGCGGAGGTTGATCGAGCAATTCCCCCAGCAGCAGCAAGCCGTCGAGGGCATCCAGCAGGGCTCCGGGATCGGGGGCAGCGGCCTGGGCCATGGCCAGCGTCAGCGGGAGGAGGACTGCGGATCCTCAGCGGCGAAGCACCAGATCAGCAGGCCCAGGGGCGGCAACCACAACCAGGGCAGTCCGAACAGGTGTTGACTCAGCACCAGGAGGGGATGCAGCAACCAGCTGTCCAGTGTCAGCAACAGCATCACCAGAAGGGCGGCCCAGCCCATTGCAGCTCCCTTGACTCAGCAGAGGGACAGGGGATCGACAGCCCCCCGGCGCAGACAGCGCCAACCCCCACCCTGCCAGGCCAGCACCGTGCTGGCCAGACCCGCCGAACGGGGCCAGCCGAGTTCCGACCAGACACACACCTCAGGGAAGACCGCCGCAATGCTGGCAGGGTCAAGCAGGGCCGGCCGGCCACTGTGGTTTGCGCTGGTGGTGGCAAGGGGTCCGGAGCGACGCAGCAGGGCCAGGGCGGCGGCGGCAGCGGGGATGCGCAGCCCCAGGCTGTGGGGAGCATGGGGATTGAGCTGTTCAGCCACCCCTTCAGCAGCAGGAAGCACCAGGGTGACGGCCCCGGGCCAGCAGCGTCCGGCCTGCTCCTGCCATGGCGTCAGCGGTGCTGAGCCAAGGGCGGAAAAGAGCAGCTCCTGGCTGTGGCCCATGAGGATCAATGGCTTGTCGGCAGGGCGCCGTTTGAGCTGCCAGAGATGGGTTCCATGGGGCGGGCGGGCCGCCAGGGCCGGCACGGTGTCGGTGGGAAAAGCCACCACACCCCCCCGCTCGAGATGGTCCAGGAGCCGCTCGAGTCCAGGCAAGCAATCCACCATGGTGCGCCTCAACACATCGTCATCGCCCTATTAGGACAGCGCCGCCCCGGGCGCCGACCGCTGACGAAGCGGGCTTTGCCCTCGAGGTCGTGATGGCGGGTCACAGCCTCCAGGCCTGCCGCCCTGAACAGAGCAGCCACCACCTTGCTCTGCCCTGCTCCGTGCTCCATGGCAAGGGCGCCGCCGGGGGCCAGGAAGCCCAGGGCGTTCTGCAGAATCGCCCGCACCCCATGCAGACCATCGACGCCCCCGTCGAGGGCGAGATGGGGTTCATGGCAGCGCACCAGCGGTTCCAGCCGCGCCAGTTCCTGTGTGGGGATATAGGGGGGGTTGGCCAGCACCAGGGCCAGCGGCGGGCAGGTTGCTGGCAGGGCATCCCACCAGTCGCCGCTGCCCAGGCTGACCCGCTCGGCCACGCCGGCAGTGCGGAGATTGGCGGCAGCCAGCGCCAGGGCCGCCCCACTGCAATCAACAGCCCAGCCCCGCCAGCTGGGCAGGGCCAGGGCCAGCGCCACGGCCAGACAGCCACTGCCAGTGCCCAGGTCAGCCCAGACTCCTGGGGTGGTGGCCAAGCCATCCAGCAGCGCCAGCCCCAGATCCGGCAGCAGCTCGGTCTCTGGCCTGGGAATCAGGGCAGCCTCGGCCACCTTCAGCTGCAGATTCCTCCAGGGGCAGCAGCCCAGCAGGTATTGCAGCGGCGTGGCATCGTGCAGATGGCGCCTCCACAGCGCCGCAAGGTCCGCACGGCTGCGCTGGAGAAGGATCGCACCGCATGGATCGAGCAGCAATCGCTGCAGCTGCTGCCAGTCCAGGCCACCGCCCAGATCCAGCAGCCAATCGAAATCCTGCGGCTGGCCGCCGAGGCCATGCTGCTGGCGGCGCCAGCGCAGCAGCCGCTCAGCCTCCACCAGCTCCATCAGCTGCGACCCTTCCTCAGGCGGCATGGCCGTGAGAGGACTTGTCTGGGCTGGGCTGGTCATGGGCCCATTCTCTGACCTCAGGCACAACGCACCCAGCGGGGACCAGGCAGTCGCAACAGCTGAGAATCCTTCTCCAGGCCGAGCAGCTGTTCCAGCAAGCCAGCCAGCGGCTGCCGCGTGATGGTGGCCAGGGCCTGCAGTGTGCACGGCTGACCGCAGGCCCTGAGCAGGTCGTGCTGCAGGGGGGACGCGGCCTGCGCGGCCTGTCCATGGCAGCTGGCCCCGCGGGCCGGTGGACAGGGCCCCGGACCGAGCAGTGCCACCAGGGCATCGGGCGAGCAGAGGGGGCTTGCTCCCAGGGTCAGCCAGCGGTTGCTGCCGGCCGCACCCTCCCGGTCCACGTCGGCCGGCACCACCCAGAGGGGAAGACCATCGGCCCAGGCCTGGGTGGCCGCGGCCAGGGCACCGCTGACTGCCGGGCATTCCACCAGCACCACACCGGCCACCAGGGCCACAATCAGCCGGTTGCGGGCCGCGAAGGCCGATGCCCGGCCGGTGGCACCGGGTGATTGCTCGCTGAGCAGCAGGCCCTGGCGCTGCACCTGCTCCTGCAGTTCGCGGTGGTGAAGGGGGTAGACCCGCTCCAGCGGTGTTCCCAGCACGCCGATGGGGGTGCCGCCGGACGCGAGGCAACCCCGGTGCACCGCTGCATCGATGCCTTCCGCCAGCCCGGATACCACCGGCCAGCCAGCCGCTCCCAGGGCCGCTCCCAGACGCCGGGCGAAGCCACGACCCTGGGGACTGGCGCCACGGGAGCCAACCACGGCAATGGCCCGGCGCTGGCCGAGCCGGGGCCAGAGGCTGCCGCGCCCTGCCCAGAAGAGATGGATGGGTGGATGGGGCAAGGCGGCCATGGCCCGCGGCAGGGCCGGATCCCCGGCCAGCAGAACCCGCGGCGGCACCTTCGGGGCCGGCCAGCTGCGGGTCGCTTCGATCCGGGTCAGCAGCATGGGGCCGAAGCCGGGAAGTGCCGCCAGCGCTGCGGCCGGG
>SRMO01000070.1:23163-24914 GCA_004768415.1 Aphanocapsa feldmannii 277cV
TCTCCGAAAGCCTGCTCCAGCTGGGCCAGCCGTCGTGCCCCAATCCCCGGCACCTGGCTCCAGCGGTAGCGGGCCAGCCGCTGATGGGCCTCTGTCACAGCAAATCCCGATCAGTACAGATGAACTACTCTACCAATCAACTGGCTGATGTCGGGAACCCGGTCAGGTGGGATGTGACCCAGCCATGAAGCCTCGGCAGCTGCAAACCTTCTTCATGCAGCTGTTTCCGTGGGAGGACCAGGTCGGGACGTCTGGATAGGGTTCTGTCACGTGCCACAGCAGGGCCATGTTCAGGACCATCCTCATTGCCGACTCCGGAAAGGGGCATGTGGAGGAGATGGCCCGCATGATGCGGGATGTTCCGGCGTTCAATGCGGCCAGGTTCAACCTGCTCCATGTCATTCCCGACCAGTCGAAGCAGTCCCTGGAAGATCACATGCGGGAAGGCGGAGCCATGCTCGCCAGGGCTGTCTCTTCCCTGGGCCTGGATCCGAGCCATGTCAACACCATTCTACGTCAGGGCGATACCAAGCAGACCGTGCTGAAGGTGGCCGCTGAAATCAATGCGGATCTGATCGTCATGGGCTCCCGCGGTCTGGGACGCCTGCAGTCGATCCTCGCCAACAGTGCCAGCCAGTACGTCTTCCAGCTCTCCACCCGACCGATGTTGCTGGTGCGCGACGATCTCTATGTGCGCCACCTCAATCACCTGATGGTGGCCCTGGATGGCACGGAAGTGGGCGACCATGCCCTGCGGGAAGCCTGCGAGTTGGTGCGGGGTATTCCCGGCGGCAGGCTCAGCGCCGTGCACGTTGGCTCCAGCGAGGTGGCTCCCAGCCGTGGGGGCACCACCCCCGCCGACCGGCTGCTGCGGGATGCCGTCAGCAAGGCCCGCCGTCAGGGCGTCGAGCTGGAAACACTGCAGCGCAGCGGCGACACCGCCAGGGAAATCTGCCTGGCCGCTACAGACGCCAACTGCGACCTGCTGGTGATTGCCTCACCGGATCGCCGTCCCTCCGTGGCCACCGGACTGGTGGATCTCGACAAGTTGCTGGGCACTTCGGTGAGCGACTACGTGCGGGTGAAGGCACCGTGCCCTGTGCTGCTCGTGCGCGAACCGGAAGGGATGCGCGTCTGAAGTCCCCACTGTGGTCGGACGCCGGCCGATCTGACCATCAGGAAGCCCGGCTGATGACCGGGCTTCCTGGGGCGGGATGACACCGCATTGTTGGCATCATCGCCGCTTCCCCCTGACAGGGTTAGGCAACAAAACGGGCCAGGCCAGCAGGCGCGAGGCGTCACCGCTGCGCAGTGAGCGGCCCTGGACGGCCAGGTGGACTCAGGCCTCGGACTTGTTGGTCTGGATGTAGAGAATCACCAGAAAGATGGAAGGCACCAAAACGAAGAGGAGAACGGTGAGGAAGCCGAGATCGTTGGTTTCCATCTGCCTGGGTCGCTGCGCCTGCAACGTATCACCGCAAACGCCGTGAAACAGCATCTGCAGCAGCGGCGTTTGCAGTTTGTCAGGCAGTCGCTGGGCCTGACCTGGCTGCCAGCCGTGGTGTCCGCTTCGTTTCAGGTCGTGCCCTGTGAGTCGTTGGGATCGAGCTGCTGCCGCCCTGCCGTTGGCGGCGGGCCCTGGGCTGGCAACCTCCGCCATTCAGCGTCGTGGTGTCATTCGGTCTGCTGGTCAGCCTGTGGCGCCTCGGCGGCGGCCAGGGCCTCCTGCTCGGCTGCCCTGGCGAGCTCCA
>SRMO01000070.1:24999-26996 GCA_004768415.1 Aphanocapsa feldmannii 277cV
GCCTCGTCCACCAGGGCATCACGCTCCTTGAGGGCTGTCTGGGGTCGGGTCACCACCGCCACCGACTGTTCGACCATGGCCTGGCAGGCCAGGCGCCAGGCCTGGGGGCGGCGCCGGAGCAGCTTGCACTCGGTCTCTGTGTGGGGCGTGAGCGGCAGGGACCGGGATGGGCCCACCACCTCGATGAAGCAGGTGCTGCACTGACCGCAACCACCGCAGTTCCCCAGCTTTCCCTTGAGGCCGTAGAGCTCGACGCCCGCCGCCAGCGCCACATCACGCAGGATGGCCCCCGGCAGGCAATCCACATCACGGCCTTCGCGAACAAAACGGACAATGGGCATGGCTGAGGGGCGCACTGAAGCGAATTCCAGGACATCATATTGCGATTTGTAACCGGTGCTGCATAGAGCCGGGCCGCTTTGATGTCAAAAAGCGATGCGCCGCAACAACTCCGGCAGAAAGCCTCTTAAAGTTCGAAGCCGTGGGATCGCCTCCCGCGACCGGACCACGTGATGGTCCTCCATACGTCACCCTTACGGAACCGCAATGGGATTGCCCTGGTATCGGGTGCATACGGTCGTACTGAACGACCCGGGGCGGCTGCTGGCCGTTCACATCATGCACACCGCCCTCGTCGCCGGATGGGCGGGATCGATGGCGCTCTACGAGCTGGCCATCTTTGACCCCTCTGACCCCGTCCTGAACCCGATGTGGCGCCAGGGGATGTTCGTGCTTCCGTTCATGTCCCGCCTGGGCGTGACCGGTAGCTGGGGCGGCTGGGATGTCACCGGCGCCACTGGTGTCGACCCAGGCTTCTGGAGCTTCGAGGGTGTGGCCGCTGCCCACATCATCTTCAGCGGCCTGATGTTTCTTGCCGCAATCTGGCACTGGACCTTCTGGGACCTCGAGATCTGGTACGACCCCCGCACGGGTGAGCCGGCCCTCGACCTGCCCAAGATCTTCGGCATTCACCTTCTTCTTGCAGGCCTCGGCTGCTTCGGCTTCGGGGCCTTCCACCTCACCGGCGTGTTCGGACCAGGGATGTGGGTCAGCGATGCCTATGGCCTGACCGGCCACATCCAACCGGTGCAGCCGGCCTGGGGACCCGATGGCTTCAACCCCTTCAATCCCGGCGGCATCGTTGCCCATCACATCGCTGCCGGGATCGTCGGCATCATCGCTGGCGTCTTCCACATCACCAGTCGCCCGCCCCAACGCCTCTACAAGGCTCTGCGCATGGGCAACATCGAGACGGTCCTCTCCAGTGCCATTGCAGCGGTGTTCTTCTCTGCCTTCGTGGTGGCAGGAACGATGTGGTACGGCGCTGCAGCCACTCCCGTTGAACTGTTCGGTCCCACCCGCTTCCAGTGGGACAGCAACTACTTCAGGACGGAGATCAATCGTCGCGTCGAGACGGCCCTGGCCAATGGTTCCTCGCCGGAGGAAGCCTGGGGATCCATTCCCGAGAAGCTTGCCTTCTACGACTATGTGGGCAACAGCCCTGCCAAGGGCGGTCTGTTCCGCGTCGGTCCAATGGTGGACGGTGACGGCCTGCCCACCAACTGGCTCGGCCACCCCGTCTTCACCGATTCCGAGGGCCGCGATCTGCAGGTCCGTCGCATCCCGAACTTCTTCGAGAACTTCCCAGTCGTCCTCGAGGATGCCGATGGCGTCGTGCGCGCCGACATTCCCTTCCGCCGCGCCGAAGCGAAGTATTCCTTCGAGCAGACCGGTGTCACCGCCACCATCTACGGTGGCGACCTCGACGGCACGGTGGTCAGCGACCCCGCCGAGCTGAAGAAGTGGGCCCGCAAGGCTCAACTGGGTGAGTCCTTCTCCTTCGATCGGGAGACCTATCAATCCGACGGCACCTTCCGCAGTTCACCCCGCGGTTGGTTCACCTTCGGCCACGCCTGCTTTGCGTTGCTGTTTTTCTTCGGTCACATCTGGCATGGTGCTCGCACCCTCTACCGCGATGTGTTCGCCGGCATCGACCC
>SRMO01000070.1:27372-32994 GCA_004768415.1 Aphanocapsa feldmannii 277cV
TCGGGCCAACGGGTCAGGGCCCCTGGGACACGCCAGCCCGTGCCCATGCCTGAAGCCCGTGCCCGTGACTGAGAACCGGGAGGTCCTGCTCGGTTCGGGCCTGAGCCTGTGGATCAATGCACAGCATCAGCCGAAGCGATCACATGAGAACTTGCTGTGCCATGGTACTTTTCAAAACAGAAGTCATGGTTTTAAGATGATGACGGTGTGATTTGGATGTGCACTGAATGCAGTGCCCCAACTGTCAGCACACGGAAAGCAGGGTGCTTGAGTCTCGCCCTGCCGAAATGGGTAGCTCCGTGCGGCGACGCCGTGAGTGTCTTAATTGCCAGACCAGATTCACCACCTATGAACGGATCGAGCTGATCCCGATCACGGTGCTCAAAAGGGATGGGGCCAAGGAAGCCTTCAGCCGCAGCAAGTTGCTCCATGGCATCACCAGGGCCTGCGAAAAAACAGTCCTCAGCAGCGAGACCATCACACTGCTGGTGGACGACGTGGAACTGAACCTGCAGCAGTGCAGCGGCCGTGAGGTCTCCAGCCAGGAGATCGGCGAACTGGTGCTGGAACGCCTGGCGCGGCTGAACGAGGTGGCCTACGTGAGATTTGCCTCGGTGTATCGGAAATTCGAGGGCATCCGGGATTTCACCGAAACCCTCGCCCACATACAGGTCTGCGAGCAAGGCAGCCTGGCCCGCAGCCGCTGAGTCGCGCAGAAACAGGCCATGGCGCGGTGGCAGGGCCTTGCTCCCGCCGTGGGTAGGATGAGGCCTTGCCTGCTTGTCGCGGCGGAACAGCGGGCTCTCCAACCCACCGCCCTGCCCCGAGCAGGCCGCCGGCCCACCACCCACCATGCTTTCCAGCCCCGCAGACACCATCACCGCAGACACCATCACCGAGAACGAGGTGAGTAACGAGGTGAGTGCAGATCAGTACGATGCCAGCGCTGATCTGGGCAGTGAAGAGCAGCTGTCCTACGACGACGTGCCGGCTGCTGACGAGGCCGCACGAACGCTTCCCAAGGACTCCAAGGACATCGGCTTCTCGCTTGAGGAATTTGCCTCACTGCTGAGCAAGTACGACTACCACTTCAATCCCGGCGATGTGGTGGCCGGCACGGTGTTCAACCTCGAGCCCAAGGGTGCTCTGATCGATATCGGTGCCAAGACCGCAGCCTTCATGCCCCTGCCCGAGATCTCGATCAACCGTGTGGACAACCTGGAGGATGTGCTCCAGCCCGGCGACACCCGTGAATTCTTCATTGTCTCCGAGGAGAACGAAGACGGTCAGCTGACCCTTTCGATCCGGCGGATCGAGTACATGAAGGCGTGGGAGCGTGTGCGCCAGCTCGAGAAGGAAGACGCCACCATCTACAGCGAGGTCTTCGCGACCAATCGTGGTGGTGCACTGGTGCGGGTCGAGGGACTGCGCGGCTTTATCCCCGGCAGCCACATCAGCACCCGCAAGCCCAAGGAAGAGCTGGTGATGGAGGCACTGCCGCTCAAGTTCCTGGAAGTGGATGAGGAGCGCAACCGTCTGGTGCTCAGCCATCGTCGCGCCCTGGTTGAGCGCAAGATGAACCGCCTCGAGGTTGGCGAAGTGGTGATTGGCAACGTGCGTGGCATCAAGCCCTACGGCGCCTTCATCGACATTGGCGGCGTCAGCGGCCTGCTGCACATTTCCGAGATCAGCCACGAGCACATCGAGACGCCCCACACCGTGCTCAACGTGGGCGATCAGATGAAGGTGATGATCATCGACCTCGACGCCGAGCGCGGCCGCATCTCCCTCTCCACCAAGGCCCTTGAACCCGAGCCCGGTGACATGCTCAGCGATCCCCAGAAGGTCTTCGATCGTGCTGAGGAGATGGCTGCCCGCTACAAGCAGATGCTGGAGGAGCAGGCCGAGGGTGAGTCCCTGGAGATGAGCTACCAGGTCTGATTGCAGCAGCGGTCAGCACCATGTGGCAACTCGAGGCTTCCGGCCGCGTGATCGGGCCCGTTGCGGCAGTTCTGATCGACAAGGACGGCACCCTGGCCCACAGCGCTCCCTATCTGGAGACCCTTGCTGCTGCCAGAGTTGCCGCCTGTCTGCAGGCGGTGGCGGCGCCACAACGGCCAGCCCTGCGAGGAGGGCTGAAGGCCGCCTTCGGTCTGGCGAACGACGGACTGGATCCGATGGGGTCCCTGGCGGTCGCCGGTCGCCGCGACAACCTGATCAGCGCAGCCACCTGCCTTGCCCAGGCTGGGCTCAGCTGGCATGTTGCCCTCGATGCCGCCGAAGCAGCCTTCGCCCGCGCCGAAACGGATGGCACCGGACAGCGCCAGGCCTGCCTCAGTGCGCCCGTGGCAGGGGCCAGGGCCTGGCTGGAGCAGGCCAGAAGCCAGGAACTACCCTGCGCGGTGCTGAGTGCCGACACCACTGCCCCGATCGAGGCCTTCCTCACCCGCTGGGGGCTGCGACAGCTGATCCATGCTGTGCGAGGGGCGGACCAGCTGCCCGCCAAGCCGGAGGCAGGCGCCGTCCACAGCCTGGCCGGAAGCCTCGGCGTCAGCAGTGGTGACTGCGTCGTGATCGGTGACTCGGCCCACGACATCGCCATGGGTCGTGCGGCGGGTGTGCGGGCGGTGATCGGCTTCACCGGGGGCTGGGCCCGGCCACCGACCTTGCCCCAGGCCGATCTCCTCATCGCTGCCTGGCAGGAGCTCGCCATCAACCCCTGGCAAGGCTGAAGAGTTGCGCTCCGGTTGGCACCGCCGAACTGACAAACCAAGGCCTTGGAACAAACCGCCAGCCCCTGGGCCCCGCCCGGGTGCAGGTGGCGCCTGAACGTAGCCTGGGCTCTCGCAACGCCACGGCAGCCGCCCTATGGCCCGCTCCGTCTTCACATCCGAATCCGTCACAGAGGGGCATCCCGACAAGATCTGTGATCAGGTCAGCGATGCTGTGCTCGACGCTCTGCTAAGCGAAGATCCGTTGAGCCGCGTGGCCTGTGAGACGGTTGTGAACACAGGGCTGTGCCTGGTGACGGGGGAGGTGAGCAGCACGGCCCATGTGGACATCACCCAGCTGGTGCGTGATGTGATTGCCGACATCGGCTATGGCGCTGCCCGAGCCGGTGGCTTCGAGGCCAACAGCTGCGCCGTGCTGCTGGCACTGGATCACCAGTCGCCGGACATCGCCCAGGGGGTGGACGAGGCTGATGACCATGCCGGCGACCCCCTGGACCGCATCGGTGCCGGCGATCAGGGCATCATGTTCGGCTTCGCCTGCGATGAGACGCCGGAGCTGATGCCTCTGCCCATATCGCTGGCCCACCGCCTGGCACGGCGCCTGGCGCAGGTGCGCCGTGACGGAACTCTCGGCTACCTGCTGCCCGACGGCAAGACACAGGTGAGCGTCGCCTATGAAGGCGGCAAGGCGGTGGCGATCCACACGATCCTGATCTCCACCCAGCACGAGGCCTGCATCGACGGGGAAAGCGAGGACAATGCCCTGAGGGAGCGCATCGCCGGAGACCTCTGGAACCACGTGGTGGAACCCGCCACAACCGATCTGGCCATCAGGCCAAGCCTGCCGCAGACACGCTACCTGGTGAACCCCACCGGCAAGTTCGTTGTGGGCGGCCCCCAGGGTGATGCGGGGCTCACCGGGCGCAAGATCATCGTCGACACCTACGGCGGCTATGCCCGCCACGGCGGCGGGGCCTTCTCCGGCAAGGATCCCACCAAAGTCGATCGCTCAGCCGCCTATGCGGCCCGCTGGGTGGCCAAGGCTCTGGTGGCGGCCGGGTTGGCTTCCAGGGTGGAGCTGCAGCTGAGCTATGCCATCGGAGTCGCCAGGCCCGTGTCGATCCTGGTGGAGAGCTTCGGCACGGGCCGCCTCCATGACGCGGAGCTCACCGAGCTGGTGAGGGACCACTTCGACCTGCGCCCGGGTGCCATCATCGAGACCTTCGGCCTGCGCAGGCTGCCTGGCGAACGCAACGGTCGCTTCTATCGCGACATCGCAGCCTACGGACACTTTGGCCGCACCGACCTGGACCTTCCCTGGGAGAACGTGGAGGTCAAGGCCGCCGAGCTGCGCCGGTCCAGCGAAGCGAAGCTCGCCGCTGCTGCCGGGGCCACCACCTGACCTGAGCCGAGCCTGGACCCACCCGGCCGAGGCGGCCTCCTGCACCCATGGGCTTCGCCGATTCGAGCCAGCAGCACAGCGCCGGGGACGCCAGCGGGAGAGTGGCCGGGTCCCTCTGCCTGGGCATCGACCTGGGTAGCAGCGGTGTGCGCCTGGCGCTGCTGGATGGGGCGGCCCACTGCTGCCATGGCGACAGCACCAGCTATCCCGCTGGCTTCGAGGATGGGGCCGGCTGGCAGGTCGCCGTGGGCGCCCTGATCAAAGCCATCCCGGCGGATCTGCGGGCCGGCGTCGCCGCCCTGGCCATTGCCGGCACCTCCGGCACGCTGCTGGCCTGCCACCCCGACGATGGCAGACCGCTGGCACCGGCGGAGCCCTATCACCGCGCCTATGGCGAACGGGCTGAGCAATGTCTTGTCCTGGCGGGTGAAGGCAGCCCTGCAGCCTCCGCCAGCGGAGCTCTGGCACGGGCGCTGGAACTGCAAGGGCGCCATCAACACCAGCCCCTGCTGCTGCGCCATCAAGCGGAATGGCTGGCGGGTTGGTTGCTCGACGACTGGCGTTGGGGCGATGCCCACAACAGTCTCAAGCTGGGCTGGGATCCGCTGCGACAGGACTGGGCAGGGAGCATCGGCAGGTCAGCGCTGGCGCCATGCCTGCCCCGGGTACGTCCGCCGGGCACCCGGCTCGGCCCGCTTCATCCGGAGCGGGCCAGGCAGTTGGGCCTGCCCCGGGACTGCAAGGTGATCGCCGGCACCACTGATGGCAACGCAGCGGTGCTGGCGGTGGGCCCCCAGCCGGGAGATGGCGTCACAGTGCTGGGTAGCACCATGGTGCTGAAGCAGGTCTGTCCCAGCCCGATCCAGGGTCCCGGCGTATACAGCCATCCCCTCGGCGCGCAATGGATCTGTGGCGGCGCCTCCAATGCCGGTGGAGCGGTGCTGCGCCGGTTCTTCGATGAGCGCAGCCTGGTGTGGCTGAGTCGCCAGATCGACCTGACCCGGCCCAGCGGCCTGGACTACCTACCCCTGCCGCGGCCTGGCGAGCGCTTCCCACGGGACGACCCGGCGCTGCAGCCACGGCTGGAGCCACGACCGGTGAGCGATGCCCTGTTCCTGCAGGGTCTGCTGGAGGGGCTGGCGGCAGTGGAAGCGGAGGGCTGGCAACGGCTGCGAGACCTGGGCGCCCCTGGGATCCAGCGCGTGATCAGTGTGGGCGGCGGTGCCCGTAATCCTCAGTGGCGACAGCTGCGACAACTGCGACTGGGAATTACGGTGCTGAACCGCCCTGGACGGCCGCCGGCGGAAGGGGCTGCGCGACTCGCCTGGCAGGGGCTGCGCAGTCAGACTGCTGCCTGATCTCAGCGCAGCAGCGCCATGCAACAGTTCAGCAAAGTGCTTTCCGTAGTGCTGTTCGTGCTGCTGGCGGGCTACCTGGTCTTCGCTGGTGCTCGCCTGCTGCTGCTGCTGTGGCAACGCTTCGGGCTGG
>SRMO01000070.1:33223-48986 GCA_004768415.1 Aphanocapsa feldmannii 277cV
CCGCCGCGGTCAGCGAGCGAATCTGCAAACACATGAATGAGGACCACGCCGAAGCCGTGGTGGCCTATGCCAGGCACTACGGCGGCATGACAGGTGCCAGGGCGGCTCGCCTGCTGCGGGTGGATGCCCTGGCCATGGAGCTGGACGTGGAAGGCCAGACCCTGCGTGTGGCCTTCGACCATGCCCTCACTGACAGCGAAGACGCCCACCGCACCTTGGTGGCGATGCTGCGGGCCCTTCCCTCCTGAATCCCCTGTCACTGGCTGAGCGGCTGTTCCCCCTGCTGCGACGGTGGGCTGGGTCGGGAACACTGTGGCAATGATGTTGTCCCCCTCCCCCTGACCTTCCCCACCCTCCCCGCAGCCGGCACCCTGCTGCAGGCCTTGGTGCGGCAGCTGGAGCTGCTGCTGCTGGAACCCTGCTGTCCCCACTGTCTTGAGACCACGGCAGCAGGGTCGGACAGCGAAGCCGGGGGGTTCTGCCCCGGTTGTCTCGCCCTGTTGCAACTGAATGGACGTCGCGGTGTGATCAGCGTGGCTTCAGCCCGATCCTCCAGCCCCCAGCCGGTGCCCTGGTGGGCCCTGGCGTCCTACGCCGATCGCTGGCGTCAGGCGTTGCTGCAGCAACGGCAGCGGCCCTCCACAGCCTGGCTGGAGGCGGCGGCAGCCCAGCTGCTGCACTACACGCGGGAGGCACTGCCCGAAGGCTCCAGCCGCCCGGTTCTGGTGCCGATGCCCAGCTGGAAACGTCGCAGCAATCCCCTCGCCCGCGGCTGGGTGCAAGCCCTGGCACGCCGTGGAGGCTGGTCCCAACGCACGCTGTTGCGCTGCAACCACCGGGCCCTGTCACAGCACCATCTGGGGGCCGCCCTGCGACGGCAGAACAGCAGGAACCGCTTTCGGGTGAGCACCGCCCAGGCCAGCCCCGTCGTCCAGCCCGTGCTACTTGTGGACGACATCATGACCACGGGTGCCACGGTGGAAGCAGCCTGCGGAGCCCTTCTGTCCCAGGGCATGACAGTGGCCGGAGTGCTCCTGCTGGCCAGGACGGGGCGGGGAGGCGATGAATTAAGCTGAGCAGCAACTGCGATCAGCAAGCCGGGATAGCTCAGTTGGTAGAGCAGGCGACTGAAAATCGCCGTGTCCCCAGTTCAAATCTGGGTCCTGGCATTGTTACAATCGATCCACTGCCCTTTCAGCGGCTGGTCTTTATCAGGGACTTGCGTCCGAGCGTCAAGCCCAGCCTGGATGGTGCAGG
Organism: Aphanocapsa feldmannii 277cV; assembly: GCA_004768415.1. GTDB lineage: Bacteria > Cyanobacteriota > Cyanobacteriia > PCC-6307 > Cyanobiaceae > Aphanocapsa_A > Aphanocapsa_A feldmannii. The sequence goes on from SRMO01000070.1 coordinate 34,481, forward strand.
AGCTTGCTGAAAAACGCCGCAGCGAAGCTCTTTCCCCTGCAGCCAGCTGACGTGTCGTCGTGAAGAGCATCACTCTCTGGTCAGTACCGACTGAATTTTGCCCATTGACAAATGGTGCGACAAGTTACATCCCTTCTGGCGCAATAGATCTGAGTTTTTCAGCAAGTTCCTAAGCCCAGTTGACAGGCCATCAGCACCTGTGGGGAAACCTAGACCGACAACACCCCCCCAACCGAGCGCAGTCAGACCAGATGAGGAGCCTGTGGAACATCTCACAGCGCTTGCCTCACTGTGGATCCCAAAGGGAGGACGCCGGCAGATTCTGCTCAACTGCAACCAAGCGGCATTGTGCAGCACTGCCGCCGGGGCAGACCGTGCCGATCCTGGCCGATCAGGACCTCTCTATCAGTTCTGAATGCAGCTTCCACCGCGTCCTCCATGCCCAAGGCCAAGGCCATCGTCGCGGATGGGCCAGACCGCCCCAGGCACAACAACCCGTTCCCAGGCTGTGAGGCGATTGCCCCAACGCTGTCTTGTGCTGGAATCGTTCCTATCTCCCCATCAGCGTCAAGGGCATCTGGCTCTATCTCCGTTTAGCGATTGACATCCAGAGCCACAGGGTGGTGGCATGGGATGTGGCCGAGAAGGACGATGGGAGGATTGCGGGCGCACGTGGGTCCTGGCAAGGACCGCCACTCGCGCAGCCGGTCGGAAACCAGCGCAGCGCCGAGGTGATCTGGATCGAAGAAAAGCGCTTGGATGTTAATCTTGCAGCGCATCCGTACAATGACAGCTGGCTAGATGCCTACGGCTATATCGCGGGAATCGGGCATGACGCAGCCAGGTGGGCCTGCTGCGATCAACGGCTTTCTCTATCAAATCCTCCATCATCTCGATTGGCTGGCAGAGTTTGGCCTGAACGGCGTGCTGGATGGCGAGGATGTCAAGGATGGGTGCCTCGTACTGGAGCCACGGGACGGAGGGGACGCTCAGGCGCTTGGCTCGGATCTCTATCTGGTTGAACAGTACAAGACACGGGCTGGAGGGACATGGTCTCTCTCGGATGTGATGGAAGTCTTGCGTGATCTCCGCAAGTCCGTGCCGAATTGGCAGCCAAGATACGGGCATTATCGATTCGTGACCGATGGACGGCCAGGCGAGCTGAGATCGTTCGAGTCTTTCCTAGCCAGGTTGAAGGGGATCGAGAGCACGGACGACCTGGATAACGAGACGAAGCACAATTTCGCAAGGCGGCAGACGCTATGCTTGGGAGACCGGGACTTCCTTGATCATGTTGCGCTGAAGACACGAACCAGGGTCACCGGAAGTGTGACAACAGTGGAACGTGAGCTTATCTTCCATCTACTTTACCGATTCGACATGGATTTCCATATCAACCAGGAAGAAGTCGCCCGCAGTGTTGAAGCACAGCTTCGACCCTATTGCCGCAATCTGGGTGACGAGATTGGGGTACGCAAACGCCTCATCGGAGACTTGATGGAATGTCTGAGCGCCAGAGAAGTCAGGTTCAACAGAGACCATATCCGTGAGCTGTTGCAAAGCGCGGGGCTCAGCCCGGACCGGCTTCAAAAAGTCAGGAAGTTAGCTCGGAAGCTGGAAGGAGGTATGCGACGCCGCTCGGCATATCTGAGGTACCGGCGTGAAAGCGATGTACGTGAGGTTCCATGTTGGCCGGAGACCAAGCATGTATTGGCGGTTATGGGAAAAAGCGGTGCCGGCAAGTCGTGGCAATTGGCGAGGCTGATGGAAGAAGGCGCCAAAGCAGGGGAGCTGTTCGTGTTCATTCGTGGCGATGGCACCGCCGAGGAGATTCTGACGAGCGCCGCACGCGAACTCTGGCAGGTTGGCCTTGGCGAGACTTCCGACCTGACACTGCAGGCGGTATCCAACTTCTTTCGAGAGGAGAGCTTTCAGTTGCGATCCCCCCTGTTCACGGTCGTCGTCGATGACGTACAGAGGAACGATGTTGCCAGAAGGCTGGTTCAGCAGGATTGGTCGAGCCTGGGGGCACGGCTGGCATTGACCATGCCGCTTACGCTGGCCCGCACATTCGGCTCAACGGACAGCGAGGAGATCTCATTCCATCATGTTGGTGAATTTTCCATCGACGAGCTCGATATCCTGCTCAAGAAGTCTGGCCAACGCTGGGCGGATCTACCGGGAGATCTGAAACGTCTGCTTCGCAATCCCATACTCGCGGGGCTCTATCTGAATCTATCCGTGTCGTCTTTCTATGTCGCGCCGCAGAGCGAATATGAAATCTTCCAAGCCTTCTGGGACCGGATTGACGAGAAGTGCCTTCGCGGTGACAAGGGCATCATCATAGCTCTTGCCGATCTCGCGCTCCAGTGCAACTCGTCTTATCGACTTGACCGCACGCAATGGGAGAAAATAGGGCTTACCAGGGAAAGCCTTGCGGCATTGGAGTCGGTGGGCTGGTTGACCTGCCTGGAACACGGAGAGGTCGAATTCACCCACGATCGCCTGCTGAACTGGGCAGCGGCACAGTTCCTGTCCCGAAAGTTCATGGAGCAGGGATTGTCGCTCGAGACACTCGTTGGCTTCATGACTGGTGATGCAGTCGCAAGTCAACCCTTACAAGGCAAAGAATCTCAGCCAGGGAATGCGGAGAATAAGAGGTTTTCCATAGCTTTTCCAGATCGCTTCGGCTACGTTCAAATGGACACGCTGTGGTCGTTGTCGAAAAGGGGTGCCAATCCGGAAGTGTTAGATCTGATCGTGGAAAACATGGAACATAATTGTGCGTTCGAAGGAGACAGTCACTATCACTATCTCTACACATATCTGCTGCCGACACTTGGTGAAGGTGCAATTCCAATTCTTTTGCGGCGGCTCGACACGATCGCCGCAAATTTCCCCGATAACTATCGGGTTGATCTAATTGGCGAAGCTTTCGCCACGCTCGCCAGGAGGGGGACGGCAGATATCCAGTCCACCATAGATTTACTAGTGCAATCGCAGTCCTGGGACTGGCAGTCCGTAGCTGTCAGGGTGCTGGCGGCAGTGCTTGATTCCAAGTATATGGACCGCTTGTGGGAAATTCATCACCAACGGCTGGAGGCACGCGATCATGGTGCAAAACATCGCTTGCAGCAAGGGCATGGAGTAACATTTTCAGCACTACGGATTGGGGTTAGCCGGCACCCGGAATGGCTTTGCGATCGTATCTCCAAGGCTGATCCAAGCCGCGAGAGAGTATCGGAACTCGCATACTTGCTGAACGGCCTAGACCACCCTGAAGCTGGCAATATCTGGCAGGAACTGCGAAATGTGCTGATGGCAAAGGTTATGCAGAGTAATAATTCCCGTAGTCTACGTAGTCTACTCTATGGTATTGCACGTTTCGCGGATCATGAAATGAAGAACTTCGTGATAAAATATCTATCATACTCCGACGAGATCGTTAGCGCTGCAGCCTGGGTGGCGCTCGTCGCTCTTGATCCAAAAGAGGCAATCAATCGGATCATCGATATCAACGATGCGCAGACATTCTCCAGAAATGAATGGCTTCCCCTGTGTCTGAGAGCGGATTCTGAACAAACTCGCGCACGGCTCCGCGAACTGGCTGCCTCTAATTCGCGGGGACAGCAGCTGATACAGAGTTACTTCGGGAAGCATCCGGCTGATCTGGATAGACAAACCCTGGATTTTATATTGCAGACCAGTGAAAATAAGTTTCTGGATCATATGGAAGAGATAACTACTACAGATCAATTGTGGCCATTTTTTCCACTCACATCTCTTGGCCAGATGTGTAGTCCACAACTTCTTCGAATCTTGCATGACAAGGCTGAAAGTGAACTGGAACGCATTATAGTAGAGCTTGCCTGTAGCAAAGTGCGCGAACCCTTAAATCATCAAATCCTAGAAGCTGCGCGCCGTGTTTTGATTCTTATTGCAGGTGAAGGGATTTCGTCTCTAATCAATGATGAGCTGAATTCAGAGCATTTCTCGGTGCGTCTCGGTGGACTGAAATGGGCATGGATCCATGGAAATGAGACAACCATCGAACGGCTCTCTGCAATTGCTCGAAGACCGGTATTGCGCAGCTGTACTGGAGAACCAGATCCTAAAGCATTTCGGGAACATTGCGATGCGATGATCGGCCTTGCAGCGCAAGGCGCAGACAAAATTCTAGTCGAGATTCTCTCAAACCCCGGGGTCATAGATGTGCGGTTATGTTTGGCGGACTTTCGTAAACATCAGGGGCCAATGCCGAAGTCGCTGACCGCGCAGGCGGTACGGGCCATGCGAAGCCAGGAAACATCGGAGCAAGCGCTATGGTGCTCGCTCGTGATCGCTTGGCTAAGTGACGATCCAGAATTGATTCAAGATGTGCGAAATGTCCTCGATCATGCGGAGCCCGAAAGTCGAAACGCGTTGTATGCCTGTGCCGCCCTTCAGCGCCTTGGCGACAGAACAGCTGATTTTGCTCGCTTGGCCGAACGGCTAGCCTTTACCGAAAAGAATAGCAAGGATGGTATGAATGCATTGATCGAGCTTGGTGGGGAAGGCGTCGAGGGGCTGAAACGTTGGCTTGAGATAAAAGGGAAGACGGAGCCTATTAACTATTGTGCAATCGTCATCCAATCTCTTTATAAAAGCGCAAAAAGCCGGAACGTTGCAATCGAGGCAGCGGTCGAGCTATGCTTGAAGCATCGTGATCTTCTACATGCATTGTACGAGATTGCGGCAGAATCAGATCACGAGACCATTCGTGACTTGATTGTGGAAGATGCCTTCACAAAAAATTCGGCGAACGTCGCTTTGAATGGCATGCGTGGCCTAGTGAAATTCGATATGCGCCGGGCGGTAGAAGCCATTAAATTTGGGCTCTCGAATCATCCGAACATTGAACGTGAGTTGTGCCAACTTCTTGTCCAAGTGGTGCCGGAGTCGGCGTTGGAGATGCTTGTCGATGCTGCGATGTCTTTGGAACGTGACACCTTGTACGACGCAATCGGTAGAGCCTTGCGCCGGGTAGACCCAACTAATGTTAGCAATGTCGTTCTGAAGCGCCTCCGTGGGACAGAGACGGAGCGCAGGATATTCTGCCGGATCGCGGAATGGTTGCCAATTTCAGAGATTGCGGAAGTACTGGAAAACCTTGCAGATCTGGATAGCGCGATCGCGGTTCGGCGGGCTGCTTTGCATGCGCTTTATAAGCACCGTGAGCAGGAAGCCCTTCGAGGCCTGTTCTCCAAGTTCCAGAATGAACGCTGTGCTGCGCGACGTTGGTCTATCTTTGTCGCCATTCTGGATTCGGCAGATCCTTACTTGCTCACTGAATGCGAAGATGAGCTGTGGCTAGGTCATATACTTACGAATGATGTTCCGTTTGCATTTGAGCACTACGCGTGTGATGTAATCGGCAGGCGAAAGCAATAGCAGGCATTGATTCACGTCTTTGATCTGAAATACGCAGCATCGATTACTTCATTTCATCGCGACCTGTATTTCTATTGATTTCGTAGGTGGATACATTTTTGCGAACATAGTTGCGTTTGGGTCGGGAATAATCGTCAAGATGGAGCCGCAGATTTCCTGAACTTCCTGTTGGCAATCATTGACAATCAGGTCGCGGACGATGGCCCCTGGATTGAGTACTGCCACCATCGCGCCCAGGTCGATGCCCCAGGCACAATGCCGCCAATCCCCGACACTGGAGCGACTCAACGCGTTGCTGTCGGCAGCCAGAGGTGGGTGTGGGTCATCCCCACCACCGGCAGTGCTGCAATCGCCTAGCTTCAACAAGGTCGCCAGGCACGGCGACAAGGGCGGCATCTTTCCTGGCTGCCATCAGACTCTCGGCAGATGTCTGTCGCTCCGAGTGGGGAGGCAGATCCCGGTGCCGCACGCACACCTTGGGCATACACGAAGCAGCAGTGACCGATTCAACGCCCTTCACCACGCCCCGGATGGACGAGGAGGATCTGGGAGACCTGCTCCTGGAGGTGCTGCCGCCTGATGGGAGGACCATGGGCAACCAGTCGGCACGGGAAGCGCTGAGCCGGTTGACAGAGCGTCAGGTCGGGGAGCAGGAATACAAAGCGATCAAAGAGAAGGCACTGATGCTCGGATTGATCCGCAAGGGTCGTGGCCGCGGTGGTGCCATTGGACTGGCAGAAGGCATCGAGGGCGGCAGTCGCTACGAAGCGCCTTCTGCACCTGAAGGGAACGGAGCACGAAGGGGAAGGAAGAAGAAGGAACCTGCCCCCCAGGACTTCAAGGCAGTGCTCTGGGCATCGGCGGACAAACTCCGCAACCAGATGGATGCGGCGGAATACAAGCACCTCGTCCTGGGTCTGATCTTCCTCAAATACGTCTCGGACACCTTTTCCGAGCATCGGCAGAAGGTCTTCGAGCAGGTCTCGGACCCCGGGTCGGACTTGTATCTTGGCGATGACCCGGCAGACCATCAGGAGGCGCTGGAGGAGCGGGACTACTACACCCAGGAGAATGTGTTCTGGGTCCCTGACGAGGCGCGCTGGGAGTCGATCCGCGCCAAGGCAAAGCAACCTGACATCGGTCAGATCATCGATGGAGCACTGGTTGCCATCGAGAACGAGAACCAGCGCCTACGCGGCAAGTTGGACCGCCGCTTTGGTCGTGCCCAGATGGAACCGGGACGCATGGGCGAACTGGTGGACCTCATCTCGAAGATTGGCTTTGGCAGTGAGCAGCGCAGCGCCAAAGATGTGCTCGGCGAGGTCTACGAATACTTCCTGGGGCAGTTCGCCACCGCTGAGGGCAAGAGGGGAGGGCAGTTCTATACGCCTGCCCATGTGGTCAAGACATTGGTCGCCGTGCTGGCACCGCACAAGGGGCGCGTCTATGACCCCTGCTGTGGGTCTGGCGGCATGTTCGTCCAGAGTGAACGGTTCATCGAAGCCCATGGCGGCAAGCGCGATGACATCTCGATCTACGGACAGGAGAGCAACCCGACCACATGGCGGCTGGCTGCCATGAACCTTGCCATCCGTGGTCTCTCGGCAGATCTGGGCCAGGAACCTGCTGACACCTTTGGTCGGGACCAGCACCCCGACCAGAAGTTCGACTACATCCTTGCCAACCCACCGTTCAACATTTCGGACTGGGGCGGCGAAAAATATGAGACCGACCCTCGCTGGGTCTATGGGCGACCCCCTGTTGGGAATGCCAACTACGCCTGGCTGCAGCACATGCTCTGGAAACTGCGCCCGGGCGGGGAAGCAGGCGTGGTACTTGCCAACGGTTCCATGAGTTCCAACCAGAGCGGTGAAGCAGAGATCCGCGAAGCAATGGTGCGGGGCGATGTGGTCGAGGTGATGGTGGCACTACCTGGGCAGTTGTTCCTGAATACCCAGATCCCTGTCTGCCTCTGGTTCCTGACCAATGACAAGACCCAGAGAGGTCGTGATCGCAGAGCAGAGACCTTGTTTGTTGATGCCCGTCAGATGGGCACGATGGAAACCCGAGTCAACCGAGTGCTGACTGACGAAGATATCACCAAGATCGCTGACATCGTTCAGGCATGGCGTGACAATAGTGAAGCTGAGCAGACCTATGAGGACGTTCCTGGTTTCTGCTACAATGCAAAGTTGGAAGAGATTGAGAAGAATAATTTTGTCCTGACCCCTGGACGCTATGTGGGCACAGCAGACCAGGAAGAAGACGATGAACCCTTTGACCAGAAGATGAAGCGCCTCACAGCTCTGCTGAAGCAGCAGCAAGCAGAGGGAGCGCGGTTGGATGGGCTGATTGCGGCGAACCTGAGGAAGTTGGGGTATGGCTGAGGAGCTCAGATCGGCCCTGGTCTTATGGTTCCTAAGCTGGCTCAGCTGCGCTTGAGAACATCCAAACCATGAGCAATGCAGACGAAGCCAGCTGGTCGCAGCGACTGGAGAATTTCAGCAGCGCCATGGAGCAACTGACAGATGCTTGTGGCAAGACGGAATACACTGATCTTGAACGGAGTGGCTTGGTGCAGATCTTCACTTTCAGTTTTGAGCTGGCCTTGAAAACCCTGCAAGATCTTCTCTTTTACGAAGGCTACGAGACAAGCTCTCCGCGCGACGTGATCCGCAAGAGCTTTGCTGCGGGATATCTTGACGAGAGTGACTGCGAGACCCTGCTTGACGCCTTGAAGAAGAGGAATCTACTCAGTCATACTTACCGCAAAGCGTTGGCCCTGGAAGCTGAAACCCTGATCAAAACTTGCTATAATCCTGTCTTGACGCGGCTTCAGGCCACCTTGCAGGCAAAACGCCAACCATAATGATCGACGGCCTCAAAGCCAAACACCGTGCTGCCATCATTGCCACCCTGTCCGCCAACGCACGGGTGGAGCGGGTCGTGCTGTTCGGCTCCCGTGCCATGGGAACCAGCACCGTGACCTCAGATGTGGACATTGCTCTATTTGGCCATCAACTGACGTTGACGGATCAGGCAAACCTTGCCGCAGCCTGTGATGAGCTGCCCATGGCCCAGTCTGTGGACCTTCTGCTGCACAACACCATTGACAACCTTGCCCTGGCAAAACACATCCAGACCTATGGAGTGGAATGGTATCGACGGGCTGGTGGTGGCAGCCCCTCTGAGGCGGGCCGTGCTGGACTGTCTGCTGGGCTGAAGGATGCGACTCTCGCTCAGCAGTGTTTTGCACCCAAGGAGCCAGGCACTGCGATCCAGCCGAAGCCGAAGCAGGTTGGTGCTCATGCTGAGTGGCAAGTTGTCAGATTGGAACAATTAGCTAGCGACGAGTCAGGATCAATTGCAATTGGTCCTTTTGGCTCACGAATGAAGTCTGATGTTTACACTCCTTTTGGAATTCCAGTTATTCGAGAAACTAACATTTCAGCTGGCCGAGGCTGGAAGAACAACTGGCTGTATGTTGCCAACGATTTTGCGGACAGGCTGCCAAACTGCAATGCCCATGAAGGTGACCTTGTCTTTCCGCACCGGGGCTTGATTGGAGAAGTGGCAATTATCCCTGGCGATAAGCTTAGATATATGATCTCCACAAGCTTGATGAAATTTTGTCCTGATTCTAAAAAGATCTTGCCTCTGTTTCTCTTCTATTATTTCAGATCAGACTTTGGACGAAATGAGATCATGAGATACTCGTCTCAGGTTGGTACGCCGAGGATAGTTCAGCCGCTTGCCAGCTTACGCCAGTTTCAAGTTTTCGTTCCCCCAAGAGAAGAACAAGAATATATCACTGAGATCCTTTCTGTCCTCGACGACAAAATTGAACTTAACTGCAAGACCAATGAAACCTTGGATGCCATGGCACGGGCGCTGTTCAAGAGCTGGTTTATTGATTTTGATCCTGTAAGAGCAAAGGCAGAAGCTCGTCCCACTGGATTACCAGCAGAAATCAGTGATCTATTTCCTGATTCATTTGAGGATTCGGAACTAGGAGAAATTCCGAAGGGGTGGAGTATTTGCTCTATTGAAGATCTGTTGACTCTTGAGAAAGACTTCTTGACGACAGAAGAAACTCCAGAAGAAACATTCATTCACTACAGCATTCCTGCTTTTGATAATGGGATGCTTCCAGCGAAAGAAACAGGTGGAACCATTAAAAGCAACAAATATATTGTTAATGAAGGAAGATTTCTTATCCCCAAATTTAAGCCAAGAACTGCACAGGCTTGCTTTCCTTCAGTAAGCAGCAATCTGAAGCAAATTTGCTCTGCTGAATTCTTGATCTGTCGTCCAAGGTTTTCTGTTGGATTTCCTTTCGGTTATCTGCTTACCAAAAGCAGTGATGTCGTCCAGCGGATGAGCGACTTAGCAAGTGGAACTTCAAACAGCCATCAGCGAGTTCGACCAGCAGATTTCATGTCCCTGCCTGTCATTAGATGTGACGACAGATTGCTGGCGTTCTTTAACGAAAGCGTCTTACCTCTACTCCAGAAGTCATCACAGACTCGTGAAGAAAATATTTTGCTCAGCAAATGCCGAGACATCCTCCTCCCCAAACTCATCTCCGGCAAAATTCGCATTCAGGATGTCGAGCTTTTGATAGAAGAAGAAGTATTATGATTGACTCTATTTCGCTATCAAATATTGCTAACTATATAAATAATCTTCAAGTAATGAGTAAATTATTTCATCGAAAATTGGCTTTGGCAGTGAGCAGCCCAGCGGCAAAGATGTGTTCGGCGAGATCTACGAATACTTCCTGGGGTAGTTCACCACCACTGAGGACAAGAGGGAAGGGCTCCAACACCAGCGGTGAAGGACAGATCCGTGAGGCGATGGTTGGTGGTGATGTGGTGGAGGTGATGGCGGCACTGCCTGGGCAGTTGTTCCTGAATACCCAGATCCCTGTCTGCCTCTGGTTCCTGACCAATGACAAGATCCAAAGATGTCATGATCGCAGAGGAAAGATCTTGTTTGTTGATGCTCATCAGATGGGCACGATGGAAATCCGAGTTAACCGAGTGCCTGCTGATGAGGATATCGTCAAGATCGGTGGCATCGTTCAAGTGTGGCGTGATAACAGTGAGACTGAGCATACCTATAAGGACGTCTCTGTTTTCTGCTACACTGCGACATTGGAGGAGATTGAGAAAAAAAGTTTTGTCCTGACTCTTAAACACTATGTGGATACAGCAGATCAGGAAGAGGATGATGGACCCTTTGACCAGAAGATGAAGTGTCTCACTACTCTCCTGAAGCAGAAACAAGCAGAGGGGGTACGATTGAATGGACTTATTGAAGCGAACTTGAAGAGGTTAAGATATGAATTCTGAATACCCAAGGGCACCAATTGGAGCAGTAGCAAAGGTTAGATCTGGATTTGCGTTTAAGAGTACCAACTGGCAGAATAAAGGTATACCAGTAGTCAAAATTGCCAATGTTAAAAATGGGCGACTTGAGATGAATAAATGTTCATACGTATCAGAAGATGTTGCAACAATCGCCCAAGATTTCTTGCTCCGAGAAGATGACCTGCTTATCTCAATGACAGGTTATGTTGGGGATGTGGCAAAAGTCAAAAAAGAAAATATCCCCTGTATGTTAAATCAGCGAGTAGGTCGCTTTTATTCGTATAGAGATGATGTAATTGACCCAAATTTCTTGTTCTTTCATTTAAGACATAGTGATATAAGAGCAAGTATTGAGCAGAAGGCACATGGTTCTGCCCAACCAAATATCAGTGCTGGTAGCATCGAAGAGATAGAGATCTACTTGCCAGATTTCGGGAACCAAAAGGCAATCGCCCACATCCTCAGCAGCCTTGACGACAAGATAGAACTCAACCGCAAAACCAACGAAACCTTGGAGGCGATGGCAAAGGCACTCTTCAAGTCGTGGTTTGTTGATTTCGACCCTGTAAGAGCAAAGGCAGAAGGTCGTCCCACTGGATTACCAGCAGAAATCAGCGACTTATTTCCTGATTCATTTGAGGATTCGGAACTGGGTGAAATTCCGAAGGGGTGGAAAATTACCTCACTTGATAAGGTGGCAGATTTTTTAAATGGTTTAGTACTTCAGGAGTTTCCCGCTTTTGCAGGAGAGCAAACATTGCCTGTATTAAAAATTGCTCAACTAAAGAAGAGACATTCTGTTGGTGCAGATAAATGCTCTGCTAACTTACCTCCTCAATACAAAGTTTTCGACGGAGATATTTTATTTTCATGGTCTGGGAGTCTTACTGTCGATACATGGTGTGGCGGAAATGGTGCTCTTAATCAGCATCTGTTTAAGGTGACCTCAGAGAAATATGAAGATTGGTTTATTCTTCATTGGATAAAAATTCATTTATCTTCATTTCAGATGATTGCCAAAAGCAAAGCGACGACTATGGGACATATCCAGAGGCACCACTTGACAGAAGCAAAAACTTTAATTCCACCAGCAGATTTGCTGGAAAAAATAGGATGGATCTTTTCATCTATAAATAAAAAAGAATTTTGCCTACGCGTAAAGTCAAGAACTCTTGCGGCTTTAAGAGACACCCTCCTCCCAAAACTAATCTCAGGAGAACTCCGCATACCAGATGCCGAGAAAATTCTTGAGGAGGTAGATATCTAATGGCACTCATCACAGAGGACCTGCTTGAGCAGCAATGCCTGGACTGGTTCAAGCAACTTGGATACGCCTACGTATTTGCTCCAGACCTTAGCCCAGACGGACAATCTCCAGAGCGTCCAGATCCCCGCCAGGTCATCCTCACAGGCCGTCTCCGCTCAGCACTTCAGCGCCTGAACCCGGAAGTCCCCAGCAGCACCATCGAGTCAGCAGTGCTCCAACTGGCAAACCCCGATGTTCCGGGTCTGCTGAGATCCAACCGTCAGGTTCATTGCTGGATGAGCCAAGGTGTTCCCGTCACCTACATGGATGGAAATCAAGAGGTCGGTATCCGTCTCAAGGTCATTGGCTTTGATGACCCTGCTGCCAACGACTGGTTAGTGGTGAACCAGTTGACCGTGGTTGGCACACAGAGAGAACGCCGCCCTGATGTGGTGGTCTTCCTCAACGGTCTGCCCATTGCAGTGATCGAACTGAAGAATCCCGCTGACGAGAAGGCAGACATCTGGTCGGCGTTCAAGCAACTGCAGACCTACAAGAACGACATCCCCGACCTGTTCACGGCCAATGTGTTGCTGGTGATCAGTGATGGCATCCAGGCACGGGTGGGGTCCCTCAGCGCTGCCGAGGAGCGGTTCCTGCGCTGGCGCACCATCTCGGACGAGAACGACCTGGACCCACTGGGTCCCCACCGTGACCTGGAGACCATGGTTCGGGGTCTGTTCGCCAAGGAGACTCTGCTGGATGTCATCCGCTCCTTCTGCCTGTTCGAGCAAGAAGACAGTCGGATCAGCAAAAAGATCGCTGCCTATCACCAGTTCCATGCCGTCAGGGCAGCGACGGAGCAGGTGGTCCGTGCCGGCAGACCTGGCGGAGACAGGAAGGGCGGGGTGGTCTGGCACACCCAGGGAGCAGGCAAGAGCATCGAGATGGCATGGCTGGCGGGCAAGTTGCTCAGCGACCCACGCCTGGAGAATCCGACCCTGGTGATGGTCACCGATCGTCAGGATCTCGATGGTCAGTTGTTCGGGGTCTTTGCAGCTGCTGGTCAGCTCCTGGGCGAGAACCCGCAGCGGGCAGACACCCGTCGGGAACTACGGGACCTGCTGGGCAACCGACCCAGTGGCGGCATCATCTTCACCACAATCCAGAAGTTCTCCCCTGACCAAGGCGAGGCGTCCTTCCCAGCCCTGAGCGACCGCCGCAACATCGTGGTCATCTGTGACGAGGCACACCGCACCCAGTACGGGTTCAAGGCACGACTGGATGCCGCGACGGGCACGATCAAATACGGGCTCGCCAAGGCACTGAGGGATGCCCTGCCAGAAGCGACCTTCCTCGCCTTCACTGGCACCCCGATCTCCCGGAACGACCGCGACACCCAGGCGGTCTTCGGGAACTACGTCTCCGTCTACGACATCCAGCAGGCGGTGGACGACGGGGCAACGGTCCCGATCTACTACGAGTCGCGCCTGGCAAAACTGGCACTCAAGGAACCCCTCCTGCCCAGGGTCGACGCGGAGGTGGACGAGCTGTTCGAGGTCGAGGACGATATCCCTGCCGCTGAACGCGCCAAGACCCGCTGGGCAGCGTTGGAGGCATTGGTGGCTGCCCAACCGCGCCTGAAGCAGGTCGCTCGGGATCTGGTCGCCCACTACGAGCAGCGAACCAGGAGCCAACCCGGAAAGGCAATGGTGGTCGCCATGAGTCGCGACATCTGTGCCCGCCTCTACGACGAGATCGTTGCTCTGCGTCCGGCGTGGCATGACCCCGACCACAGGAAGGGGGCAATCAAGGTGGTGATGACTGCTGCTGCTTCAGACGATCCATACCTCCAGCCGCACCACACCAGCAAGCAGCAGAAGAAGGCTCTGGAGAAGCGGTTCAAGGATCCCAACGATCCACTGAAGCTCGTTTTGGTCCGCGACATGTGGTTGACGGGATTTGATGCGCCCTGTCTGGCGACGCTCTATGTGGACAAACCGATGCGTGGGGCAAACCTTGCACAGGCAATCGCAAGGGTGAATCGTGTCTTCAAGGACAAACCGGGTGGATTGGTGGTGGACTACATCGGCATCACTCCCCAATTGAAGGAAGCCTTGGCAACCTATGCGGCATCGAAAGGGAAGGGTACTCCTACCATTGACACCAATGAAGCACTGCGGATCCTCAAGGAAAAACTCCAGGTTGCCGGAGACATTCTCCATCCCATCGACTGGAGCGGATTCAAGGACCCGCAGGTGGCAATGGCACTGCTGCCGACCTGCCTTGACCATGTGCTGGGACAACCTGATGGACGTAAGCGGTTCTGCGATACCGTGTTGTCGCTCACCAAGGCATTTGCCCTTTGCGGGACCCTGGATGAAGCACTGGCACTGAACGATGAGGTTGCCTTTCTACAGGCGATCCGTGCTCTACTGATCAAGGGAGAGGGAGGTGG
>SRMO01000070.1:49027-51267 GCA_004768415.1 Aphanocapsa feldmannii 277cV
TCGGGTCATCCTCCGGAGAACAAGGATTTTGCTCTTCGTCAGTTGGTCTCTGAAGCGTTGCTGGCAGAGGGGGTGACCAATGTCTTCAAAGTTGCTGGTCTGGAGAAACCAGACATCGGCATCCTCTCAGACAAGTTTCTGGAAGAGATCTCCAAGATTCCTCAGAAGAATTTGGCAGTAGAATTGCTTCAGCGACTCCTCAAGGAAGATATTTCTACACGCTTCAAGAGCAATGTCGTCAAGCAAAGAAAGTTCAGCGAGCTGCTCCAGGTATCTCTGAGAAAATACAGCAATAGGGCGATTGAGGCAGCACAGGTGATTGAAGAACTGATCGCGATGGCAAAGCAATTCAGGGAAGAGGCAGATCGTATTGAGGCTCTTGGCCTCAGTACTGCTGAAGTTGCCTTCTATGACGCCTTAGCGAACAACCAGTCGGCGCAGGAACTCATGGGCGATGAAGTCTTATCAGCAATGGCAAGGGAGCTGGCAGAAAAACTCAGAAACAACCTGACCGTCGACTGGCAATACAAAGAGAATGTGCGTGCGAAGTTACGCAATCTTGTCAGAGCACTTCTAAGCAGATACAAGTATCCCCCTGATCAGCAAAAGGATGCTGTCAAATTGGTCCTCGAGCAGGCAGAGACGCTTTCTCAAGAGTTTATCAAAGAGGCAGCATGAATAGAAGGAATCAATTGAGGAGATTTGGCTAGGACATGGTCCAGGACCAGACAGCGTTCGGGCAGTCGGCTCGCAACCTGGAAAGAGAAACGGGGGCCTGGGGCCCCCTTTCAAGATGGATTGATGAATGAGCGGGCCTTGATGCGCAGGGAAGCGCAAGAGCAAGCGCTGTGGTCAGCCTACGCTCCACACACCGGCAGCCACATCGACCAGGGGCTTGACGATGTCGGTGCCACAGAGGAACCAGGCGAAGGCGGCACCGCCGCAACCACCCATCCACCAGCCACTGGCAAACTCTGCCCATCCAGCCTTGGTGAAGAGATCGGCCGGTGGGTTGTCGATGCTGGCATCGGCAGGCTGAATGTTGGGACCTTTGCCGGCGTTGCCGTAGATGGAGAGAGCCACGGTGAGAATGGACACCAGGCCTACAGCAGACAGCAGGCCGGCAGTTGCGGCGTACTCGCTCAGGCGGGCCGGACCGGTGATGGCAAAAGGACCGTAGAGGAAGAAGCCATGGGCCATGCCGATCTCCAGTCCGCGCCGGTTGGGTGACAGGTTGGGGCGGTAGGCCGGCAGGGCATTCAGAAAGGTCTTGCTGAAGTAGCTGCTGTTGACAGGGGTCGCCAGATTTCCAACGGTGGGATCTGCGACAGCGGTGACGGTCATGGGTTCTGCTCCTGTTGGTGATGAGAAAGGTCGACTCAGTCGCTCGCTTCGACGACGTTGAAGAGCAGACCAAGGGCAACGAAGAAGCCGACGGCCATCAGAGGCACGAAAGCTGAAGGCATCCAGGCGGCGGCGTAGGCACCAGTCATCCCGAGAGAGCGGAGAACAGTTGGACTGCGGCTCTGGAGGCTTGCATAAGCCTGCCCTGAGCTGATCAATGGAAGTGTAAGGAGCCTCTTCAGGCCTGCCTGATGCAGAGCCTGGGGGCGACATAAAAGTTCAATCCCTTTCGTCAGCCCCTGTGGCAGCGCGCCAGAGGGCCTGACGGGGTGGAGCCGCGAGCGGGTCTACCCCCCTAGCCTGCCCCGGGAAAGCCGGGTCCCACCAGCCCATGCAACAGGCACTCTTCGGCGGCCTGGCCGTCATCCTGATCGGAGGCGCGCTCTGGTTGAAGGGTCGCCGTTCTGCCCCTCCCACGGGAGCTGAGCCCTGCACCAGCCAGGCTGCCATCAGTGCCGTTCGCACGGCGGCCGGTCCTTCGCTCGACCAGGTGTCAGGCAGCCAGGCCACCGCTGATCCCCTGAGCATGGCTGTGGTGGCTACCGCCGCTCGGCCCGACAGCCGCCAACCTGCTGCCATCCCTCTGCAGCCCCGTGACCGGGCCGCTCGCCTGCAGCGACTGCAACAGTGCTTCGCGACTGGTGACGGCAAGCGGGTGGAGGCCCTGGAGGAGGCCATCGCCTGGGGTGACCGCTGTTGCCTGCCCCTTTTTCGCCTGGGGCTGAGGGATCCCGATGGTGTGGTGGTCCAGCTGGCCGCCCGGGGAATCACCCTGTTCCGCGGTCCCCTGGCCGTGGCCGATCCGGTTGACACCGCTCAGCACCTGCCCCTCAACA
>SRMO01000070.1:51325-53268 GCA_004768415.1 Aphanocapsa feldmannii 277cV
CCGGTAGATCGGTCGGCCCTGACTCTCGTGATACGTGCGCATCTGCAGCTCGCCGAGCAACCCGAAGCAGAACAACTGGACTCCCGCCAACCCCAGCACCACCGCCAGGGTGAGCAGAGGACGGTTGCCGATGTCGCTGCCCTGCAGTTTCAGCCATAGCAGGTGGGCACCCATCAGTGCGCCGATGGCCATGGCCATCAGTCCGCCAAAGCCGAACACATACATCGGCCGGGTGAGAAAGCGCTTCATGAACCACACCGTCAGCAGATCCATCAGCACGCGGAAGGTGCGGTCAATGCCGTACTTGCTCACGCCGAACCGCCGTGCCCGGTGAGCGACCCGCACCTCCGTGATCCGGGCGCCCTCGATGAATGCCAGGGCGGGCAGGAAGCGGTGCAGCTCGCCGTAGAGATTCATGTCCTCCACCACTTCCCGCCGGTAGGCCTTGAGCGAACAGCCGTAGTCGTGCAGCCGCAGGCCGGTGACACGGCCGATCAGACGGTTGGCGATGCGCGAGGGAAGCTTGCGCTGGATGACGGCATCCTGACGCTGATGGCGCCAGCCGCTGACCAGGTCGTAGCCCTCCCCCAGCTTCGCCACCAGCCGGGGAATGTCAGCGGGATCGTTCTGCAGGTCACCGTCAAGGGTGACGATCACGTTCCCCCTGGCAACATCGAAGCCGGCCGCCAGGGCGCCGGTCTGACCGTAGTTCCTGCGCAGCAGCACCGCCACCAGCTCAGGCACCGAACCACTCAGGCGCTCCAGCACCGCGGAGCTGTCGTCACTGGAACCGTCATTCACCAACACCAGCTCGAACGACTGCCCCGTGGGCCGCAGCGCCGCCAGCAGCTGTTCCACCAGCTCCGGCAGGCTCTCCTCCTCGTTGTAGACAGGCACCACGATCGAGAGAGCAAGGCGGGGCGGGGAGGAGGTACAGGCAGGTGTGACAACCACGGAGGTGGATATGAAGAGGATGGGGCCGGCGACCCCATCGGCCGGCGACACGGGCAGACAGTAGAAGATGGGGCAGCTGCCGCTTCAGGCCGCGGCGGGCTCGTGGTGTCTCAGGCCAGCTGGCTGCCGTCATGGGAGCGCACCACACGCCCCGCCCCCCGCAGCGCAGCGCGGTAGTGCACAGACACCGGATCCCTGGCGTGGCTGTCGAGGCGATCGAGGCCGATCCCGTCCCGACCGTGTGCCCGGCCGGAGCAGTGCAGGTAGCGGCCGCAGCCCAGGCTGAGGCCCACATGGGTGCAGCGCCGCCCACTGCCGAAGAAGATGAGGTCACCCTGCTGCAGCAGCGAGAATTCGTCCACCCGCACCGCCACGGGCTGGCAGAAACGCTCCTGCTGACAGGCGTCACGGGGAATCCAGATGCCGCAGCTGGCGAAGGCGGCCTGGGTCAGCCCGGAGCAGTCGTAGTGAGGGGCACCGGCACCGCCCCAGAGGTAGCGGTTGGGCCTGGCCATGGCTGCTTCGGCGAAGGCGATCACCTGCGGCAACGCCGCCCGGATCGACGGGGTCGGCCACAGCCACGGCCGGAACTGCGCCGGCAGGACCCCTTGATCTGCCAGTGCCGTCAGACACAACCAGCAGGGATAGCCGTCTTCGACCAGCGCCACCGGCAGGCGACCATCGACTGCCGCCCCCAGCACCCGGAAGCGGCGCTCCGCCAGGGCCTGGGTCGCGAGGCACTCACCGCGGCTGTGCCGATAGCCATTCAGGGCGGCGGACAGGCGCCAGAGCGAGCCGGGTGGCCAGAGGGCAGACGCGGTGCGGGCTGGAGGGGTCGGGGCCTGGGATGACGACACCATGACGCACGGGTTGCCTCGCTAGTCTCCGCTCGACCGGCCAGCTGCGCTGCCCCATGGCCTTCTACAGCGTCGATGCCGATCTGCAGCGCCATCTCGAAGAAGGGCTGCAGCAGCTGAGGGCCGGCCGGC
>SRMO01000070.1:53374-69735 GCA_004768415.1 Aphanocapsa feldmannii 277cV
CCGGCGCCAATCTGGACGCAGCCGCGTTCTGGCGTGCCAGGCCCCGGGGAGCATGCCATGGGGCCACCACGCCCCGCTATCCGGCCAGCATCGTCAAGCTCGTCTACCAGGCTGCGGTGGAGGCCTGGATCGACCGTGGATGGCTGCGCCACGACAACGAGCTGGCGCAGGCCATGGCCGACATGATCCGTCACTCCAGCAACGACGCCACAGCCCTGGTGCTGGATCGGCTGACCGCCACCACAAGTGGACCCAGCCTGCCGCCGGAGCGGTTCGCGGGCTGGCAGCGGCAGCGGCAGCTTGTCAACGACTGGCTGCGGGAGCTGGGCTGGCCGGAGCTGAACGATTGCAACTGCTGCCAGAAAACCTGGGGAGACGGTCCCTATGGCCGTGAGGCCCAGTCCTATGGGAGCCCACTGGGCGGCCGCAATGCCCTGAGCAGCGATGGGGTGGCACGGCTTCTCCATGGCGTGATCGCGGGCCAGCTGGTTTCACCACTGGCCTGCTGCCACATGCGACAGCTGCTGGAACGTCCGATCGATCTCGAGGTCCGAGCCGCCGACGCTGAAAACCAGGTGGACGGTTTCCTGGGGCAGGCTCTGCCGCCGGACAGCAGGCTCTGGAGCAAGGCCGGCCTGATGAGCACGGCCCGGGGCGATGCCGCCTACATGGAGCTGCCGTTGCAATGTCCTTGCCTGGTGGTGGTGCTGGGCGAAGGCCAGGCTCTGGCCCGGGACGAGGCGTTGCTGCCGGCGTTGATGGGCCACCTGCGCCAGGCCCTCTGAAGCACC
Source organism: Aphanocapsa feldmannii 277cV (assembly GCA_004768415.1). Taxonomy (GTDB): domain Bacteria; phylum Cyanobacteriota; class Cyanobacteriia; order PCC-6307; family Cyanobiaceae; genus Aphanocapsa_A; species Aphanocapsa_A feldmannii. The sequence continues at coordinate 54,166 of SRMO01000070.1, forward strand.
GAGCCTTGCTCGGACCCTCGCCTTGACAGGAAGCGGAGAGGGAGGGATTCGAACCCTCGACAGGTGTTGCCACCTGTAACTCCTTAGCAGGGAGCCGCTTTCAACCACTCAGCCACCTCTCCAGTGGCCCGCAAAGCCTATCAGTCCAGCGGTTCACGTCCAGTGAGAATGCCTGGTGCGTCGGGCATCTGCTGCCCTGGCGGTGGCTGACCGAAGCCTCCGGCCAGTGCCGCCAGGCCGACCGGACTGCAGCCCCATGTGCTGCTCAGTTCTCCACCAGCCGTGGCAGGCGGTGTTTGAATCCGCAGAGAATCTCCCAGGGAATGGTCCGGCAGGCCTGACTCCAGGCCTCCGGAGTGATGGTGGCGACGCCATCACTGCCCAGCAGAGTCACCACATCACCGATGGACAGGGCCGGCGCATCGGTGGCATCCACCATCAGCTGGTCCATGGTGATCGCCCCCACCTGCGGCAGCCGCTGGCCCCGAAAGAGCACCGCCATGCGGTTCGACAACAGTCGCGGTACTCCGTCGGCATAGCCAATGCCCACCACCGCCAGCCTGCTCGGACGCTGCACATGGAAGCTGCTGCCGTAGCTCACCCCGGTGCCGGCCTGCACCTGGCGCAGCAGCGTCACCCGGGCACGCACCGCCATGGCGGGTCGCAGCGGCAGCACGTCGGCCAGGTGAGCCGCCGGGGCATGGCCATAGAGGGCCAGCCCCACCCGCACCATGTCGTAGTGCAGCAGCCGGTCGCCGAGGGTGCCGGCAGAGTTGGCGAGATGGCACAGGCCCAGGTTCAGCCCCTCCTGCCGGGCCGCCTGCAGCACGGCCTCGAAGCGCTCCTGCTGCTGCCGGGTGAAGTGGGCATGGGGATCGTCCGCCACGGCCAGGTGGGAATAGAGACCCCGTAGCCGTACCCCTTCGCTCTGCTCGATCAGGCGCAGCAGCTGGAGACCATCGGCCCAGTGGGCACCGAGGCGGGTCATGCCGGTGTCGAGCTTGAGGTGCAGGTTCAGCGGTTGGCCCCCCTGCCGCCCCAGGGCGGCGCAGAGCCGCACCTGCTCCCGGTCGCTGATCGTGGGCATCAGTTCCCAGCGTTGACAGGCAGCCAGTTCTTCCGGCAGGGAGAGGCTGCCAAGCACCAGCAGCGGCGCTGCGATCCCCGCCTGGCGCAGCTCGATCGCCTCCGCCAGCGTGGCCACCCCCAGTTCTGCTGCACCAGCTTCGAGGGCGGCGCTGGCCACCGTCAGGGCACCGTGGCCATAGCCATCCGCCTTGATCACCGCCAGCAGTCGGGTCCGGGGCTGCAGAAAGCGGCGTAGGGCGCGGGTGTTGGCCAGCAGCGCTGCCCGGTCGATCTCCATCCAGGCCCGCTGACGGTAGGAGGGAATGGGGTCGCCTGCCTCGATGTCACCGCTGCTGGGTATCCCCGCGCACAGGCCACGGTCCGGCGGCAGGCTCTGCATCGAAATCGTTGTCTGCACTACGTTCCAGGTAACAATCGCACCCTTTTCCTACCCGTATGATGCGCAGAATCAACGGGGCTGGCATGGTCCACGTTCTCGTTCTGAATGCGTCCTACGAGCCGCTCAACATCACCAGCTGGAAGCGGGCGGTGGGAATGATGCTGAAGGGCAAGGCCGAAGGTCTCGAGCATCGCGCCGTCGAACTGCGTGCAGGCTTTCGCCTCCCCTCGGTCATCCGCCTGCGCCAGTACGTGCGCGTGCCCTTCAAGCAGCTTCCGGTCACCCGACGCAATGTCTTCCAGCGTGACGGCCATACCTGCCAGTATTGCGGCTACTGCGGCGATCAGCTCTCCCTCGATCATGTCGTTCCCCGCAGCAAGGGGGGTGGCGACCACTGGGAGAACATCACCACCGCCTGCATCAGCTGCAATGTCAGCAAGGGCAGCCGCACCCCCCGTGAGGCCGACATGCCGCTGCGCAGTGTGCCGCGGCGGCCAGTCAACACCCTGGTGTTCGAGGCCCGGCGGCAGATCGACAGTGGCAGCCACAACGAGTGGAGCAAATATGTCATCGGCGCCTGAGTGATTCAGGTGGGACCCTCGACGTGCTGTTCGGCCAGGTGCTGCAGCTGCTGCTGCTGATCCGCGCTGATGCAGCACTGAATCAGCGTCTCGATCTCCCCCTCCAGCACGCCAGCGAGGCTGAAGTTGCGGCCCAGGCGGTGATCCGTGGCCCGGTTGTCCCTGTAGTTGTAGGTGCGGATCTTCTCGCTGCGGTCACCGCTGCCCACCTGGGAGCGGCGCAGATCTCCAGCCGCTGCGCTTGCCCTGGCCTGCTCCAGCGCATGGAGCTTGGCCCGCAGCACCTCCATGGCCCGCTCGCGATTCTGCAGCTGCGAGCGTTCCTGGGTGCAGAACACGCGGATGCCGCTGGGTCTGTGGAACAGATCGACGGCCGTCTCCACTTTGTTCACGTTCTGACCGCCGGCACCGCCGGAACGGGCAGTGCTGATCTCCACGTCAGCGGGGTTGATCACCACCTCCACGGCATTCGCTTCCGGCATCACGGCCACGGTGGCGGTGGAGGTGTGAACACGCCCCTGGGATTCGGTGGCCGGCACCCGCTGCACCCGGTGGACCCCGGCCTCGTATTTGAGGCGGCTGAACACCTCCTCCCCCTTGATCGAGAGAATCACTTCCCGGTAGCCACCGAGCTCGGCCAGGCTGGCGCTCAGGGGGCTGACGCGCCAGCCCCGTGTCTGGGCGTAACGGGTGTATAGACGCACGAGATCCCCTGCCCAGATGGCTGCCTCATCGCCTCCGGCACCAGCCCGGATCTCCAGCATCACGCTGCGCTGATCGCGAGGATCACGGGACAGCAAGGCCTGGTTGAGGCGCTGTTCGGTGACCTGCAGCTCGCCTTCCAGGCTGTGCAGCTCCTCCCTGGCCATGGCCTGCAGTTCCCGGTCGAGGCCCTGGTCCCTCAGCAGTGCCTGGGTGTCGCGCCACTGGCGCTCAAGCCGGCGCCACTGCTCGAAATCCCGCACCACCGGCTCCAGCTGCGCCCGTTCCCTGGCGATGCGCCGCAAGCTGGGCGGATCGACCACCACGGCCGGGTCTGCCAGCTGACGTTCCAACGTGGCGAAGCTGCAGGCTGCAACTTCGAGCTTGGCAATCAGGAATCGCGGCACCGCCATGGAGGAGGGTGAACTCACGGGGCTGTGAGATCAGAGCAGACAGACCAGACACGACTGCCCGGCAGAGAGGGCAGGCTGCAACCAGTGTTGTGCACCGGATCAGGGCTGGCCGGATCAGGCGTCCTCTTTCCTGGCGACCATGCCGTACTTCTTCATGAAGCGATCCACACGGCCCTCTGTGTCAATGATCCTGGATGTGCCGGTGAAGAAGGGATGGTTGCCGCTCCACACATCGACGTTGATCACGGGCTGGGTGGACCCCACGGTCATCACGACTTCGCCGTTGTAGATCACCTTGGCCTCGGGATACCAGGTGGGGTGGATGTTCTGCTTGGGCATGGTCTGAATCAGCGCTTGGAATACTGGGGAGCCTTGCGGGCCTTCTTGAGCCCATACTTGCGGCGCTCCTTGGCGCGGGGATCGCGGCTGAGGTGGCCTTCCATCTTGAGAGCCTTGCGGTTGTCGGGGGACAACTCACAGAGGGCACGGGCGACACCCTGCTTGATGGCGTCGGACTGGCCGGTGAGGCCACCCCCCTTCACGCTCACCAGCAGGTCATAGTCCTGGCTGAGGCCGACGGTGCGCAGGGGCGCGGAAGCGGCGTTGATGTAGCTGATGTTGTGGTTGAGGTAGGCGTCACCGGGGCGACCGTTGATGATCAGCTGGCCACTGCCGGGGACGAGGCGAACGCGGGCGACGGCGGTCTTGCGGCGGCCAGTCCCCCAGTAGACGACGTTCTTGGTCATGGTCATGGTCTGGGTCCGGGGATCAGTTGAGGCTCAGGGGCCGGGGCTGCTGCGCGGCATGGGGATGCTCGCTGCCCTTGTAGACCTTCAGTTTGCGGAACAGGCGGCGGCCCAGCACGTTGCGGGGAAGCATGCCCTTGACGGCCGCCTCGATGATCCGCTCGGGCAGGCGAGCCTGCAGGTGCTGAAAGGTCTCGACCTTCATGCCGCCCGGGCGCCCGGAATGGCGGCGGTACAGCTTGTCGGTGGCTTTGCTGCCGCTCACCTTCACCTTCTCTGCATTGACCACCACGACAAAATCGCCGGTATCCAGATGGGGGGTGAAGCTGGGCTTGTGTTTCCCCCGCAGGAGGCAGGCGATCTCGCTGGCAAGACGACCGAGGCACTGGCCGGACGCGTCCACCACGTGCCAGGCGCGATCAATGGAATCCGCAGCTGGGACAGTTGTTCTGTTCATCTCTGTTCATCGCACCGGAGGGCCGGTCATCAGGTGGTGGTTGCCGTTGCGAGGCAAGTGACACTGCTGCTCTATGGGCTGCAGCGCCTGCCGAACCGGGCTTGATGCGCGGGAGGATTCGGCACGACCAGCCGAAGCCACGGCAAGCAATCATACCAGGCACAGCGTTCGAACAGCTCCGTCCGATAGCCCACCCGCAGCAGGCACAGGCCCTGTGGGGGGGCCGCTTCCTTCACGTCATCACGGCGCCGCTCACGCCAGCAGCGGCGGAAGTCGTCGGCACTGATCACCCCCTCCCCCAGGGCCACCAGCTGACCGACCAGCAGGCGCATCATCCCGTAGAGGAAACCGCTGCATTCCACCTCGATCACCAGCAAGTCCCCCTGGCGCTGCACGACCGTGTCGCGCACAGTGGTCCAGCCATCAGGACGGCCACTGCCGGCCTTCTGGAAGGCGTCCAGTTCGTGGTGGCCATGCAGCTCCCGCAGGCAACTGGCCATCAGCTCTGCGTCGAGCAGGGTGCGATAACGGTGCCAGCTGAGCGGCGCCAGGAAGAGATTCGGCTGGCAGCCGTTGTAGATCGTGTAGCGGTAGCGCCTGTAGACGGCCGAATGGCAGGCGTGCCAGTGGCCAGGCAGCTCACGGGAGGCCAGCACCCGGATGGTGTGGGGCAGGCGACCGTTCAGGGCCGCTGCCCAGCGATGGCCGGGGATGGACCCGCAGCTGTCGAAGTGCGCCACCTGGCCGGCAGCATGGACGCCACGATCGGTGCGACCGGCGGCGCAGCTCCGCACAGTGGTGCCCGGCGGTTCCAACGCCGTGATGGCATGTTCCAGCTCTGCCTGCACTGAAGGAGCGTTGCACTGTCGTTGCCAACCATGGAAGGCCGGACCCCAGTACTGAAGCACCAGGGCAATGCGCCGCGCCGGCTCAGACCAGCTCGATGATTGCCATCTCGGCATTGTCGCCGCGGCGACGGACCGTGCGGATGATGCGGGTGTAACCACCGTTGCGGTCGCCATAGCGCTCAGCGGCCCTGTCGAACAGTGCATGGACCAGCCGCTTGTCATACAGGTAGCCGAGGGCACGGCGCCGGGCGGCGAGGCTGCCGTCCTTGGCGAGAGTCACCATCCGCTCGGCCTGATCACGCAGGGCCTTGGCGCGGGCCCTGGTGGTGGTGAGGCGACCGTGACGGATGAGCTGGGTGGTGAGGCTCCGCAGCATGGCCTTGCGCTGATCAGCGGGACGGCCTAGCAGGGGAACACGGCACTGGTGTCGCATGGTTCTCGGTGCTGGGTACGGGACAGTCCGCCGCTCAGGCGGAGGTGCGGCTCTGGGGCAGGGAGATGCCGATGCGCTCGAGCGCGTCCATCACCTCGTCTGCCGACTTGGAGCCGAAATTCTTGATCTCCAGCAAGTCTTCATAGCTGAAGCCCATGAGATCCGACACCGAGTTGACCTGGGCCCGCTTCAGGCAGTTGTAGGCCCGAACGGAAAGATTGAGCTCCTCCAGGGGGATCTGACTCTCGGCACTGGGTTCGGGTTCGCCCCCGGGCTCCTCCACCAGGGTCAGATTGGCCAGGGGCTGGAACAGCAGGATCAGCTGGTTGGCTGCCTGGGCCAGGGCGTCGTCCGGACTGATGCTGCCGTTGGTGGTGATCACCAGCCGCAGTTTCTCGGATGCCGAACCCCCTTCGCCCACGGGACTTTCGTCGACGGTGTAGAGCACGTTGCGCACGGGCATGAACACAGCGTCGATCTGCAGCATGTCCAGGGACATGCCCTCCTCCGGGGCGCGGTCCACGGGCCGATAACCCACACCGCGCTCCACCTGCACTTCCAGTTCCAGGGTGTGACCTTCGGCCACGGTGGCGATCGGCTGGCTGCCGTTGATCACCTGCACCTGGGGAGAGAACTGCAGGTCGTCAGCAGTCACCTGGGCGGGACCGGTGACCATCAGGCGACCCACCTCGGCCTCACGGCTGTGGCTGGTCAGTACCACTTCCTTGGCGTTGAGGAGGATGTCGAGCACGTCCTCACGCACACCGGGAACAATGGCGTATTCGTGGTTCACCCCGGCGATGCGGGCCGCGGTGATGGCTGACCCCTCGAGGGCACCCAGCAAGGTGCGCCGCAGGGCATTGCCAAGGGTGATGCCCTGACCCCGCTCAAGGGGGCCGATCACGAATTCACCGACCTGGGAGTAGTCCTTCGAGGTGGTGGTTCCGAGGCGGTCTATCTGGAACTGCGGCACGTCCTTGGGTCCGGGTAGGCGTGAAAGGTAAACCGCCCGAGGCGGCTGGCGGGGGGACGCTGAGGAGGCTCAGACGCGGCGACGCTTGGCGCGACGGCAGCCGTTGTGGGGCAAGGGGGTGACGTCACGGATCAGGGTGATCTCCAGCCCCACGGTGCTGAGGGCACGGATGGCGCCTTCACGGCCGGAGCCGGGGCCTCGCACCTGCACCTCGATCTGACGCATGCCCTGCTCCACGGCGCGGCGCCCGGCGGTCTCGGCAGCGGTCTGGGCCGCAAAGGGGGTACCTTTGCGGGCTCCCTTGAAGCCACTGGCCCCAGCGGTGGACCAGGCGATCACCTGGCCTGCGGTGTCGGTGATCGACACAATCGTGTTGTTGAACGTGCTCTGGATATGGGCCACGCCATTGGGCACATTGCGCTTGGTCTTCTTGCTGCCGCTTTTCTTGGCCGGTTTCGCCATGACAGATCGGTCTTGGGGGAGATGGTGATGGAGAATGAATTGGAAGGATGCAGGCTTTGGCCTTACTTCTTCTTGCCGGCCACTGTCTTGCGGGCACCGCGTCGGGTGCGGGCATTGGTGCGGGTTCGCTGACCACGCACGGGTAGACCGAGGCGATGGCGCCGACCGCGAATGCAGCCGATGTCCTGGAGTCGCTTGATCGCCAGACCTTCCTGACGACGCAGGTCACCCTCGACGGTGTAGCCCTCGATGGCGGCGCGTAACTTCTGCACGTCGCCATCGGACAGGTCCCTGGTGCGGGTGTCGGCATCGACGCCGGACCGCGCCAGGATCTGTTTGGCCCGGGTCAGGCCAACGCCATAGATGTAGGTGAGGGAGATCTCGACCCGCTTCTCGCGAGGGAGGTCGATGCCGGCAATCCTTGCCACAGATGGAAAAAGTCGCGTGAACCTGTTGTGCGGGCAGTTCAGGGAACCAGGTGGCCCCCTGGCGTCAGCCCTGACGCTGCTTGTGCTTGGGGTTGGTGCAGATCACAAGAACCCGACCATGCCGCTTGATCACACGGCACTTATCGCACATCTTCTTGACAGAAGTGCGAACCTTCATGGTTCGGGCGCCCCCAGATCGACAAACCTAGATTGTAACAGACCCATTCAACACACCAGGCTGGCGATGCGCTCGGCAATGGCGTCCACCTCGCCGAGGCCGTCAACGCGCTTCAACAGGCCGCGAGAGGCATAGTGACTGATCAGTGGCGCGGTCTGCTCGCTGTAGACCGCAAGCCGTCTGCGGATCACGGCCTCGCTATCGTCGCTGCGGCCACGGCTGAGCAGGCGCTGAACCAGTTCCTCCTCCGGAACCTCCAGCAACAGGGCCAGCTCCAGGGGCTGGCCAAGCTCCGCAAGCAGCCCATTCAGCTGGTTGGCCTGGCTGAGGTTGCGGGGGAAACCATCCAGCAACCAACCGCCGCCGTGGCCGGCGAGACGGCTTCGCACGATGGCCAGCACCAGGGCGTCGCTGACCAGTTCACCGCGTTCCATCACTGCCTTCGTTTCCTGGCCGAGGGCGCTTCCGGCGGCCACTTCGGCCCGCAGCAGGTCCCCGGTGGAGAGGTGGAGCAGGGCGGCACTGCAGGCCAGCCGCTGCGACTGGGTGCCTTTGCCGGCCCCGGGAGGACCAAGGAAGACGATGCGTTTGCTCATTGACGCACCATGCCTTCGTAGCGCTGGGAGATGACCCTGGCCTGAACCTGCTTGGCAGTGTCGATCGCCACTCCCACCAGGATCAGCAGGGATGTGGAGCCCAGCCCCTGCAGCACCGGAATTCCGGTCAGCCCCGAGATGATGTTGGGGATGATCGCGATCAGACCGAGAAAAGCACCACCGAGCACGGTGAGTCGGTTGATCAGGGCGGACAGGTAGGCGGCAGTGCTGGAACCTGGGCGGACCCCGGGGACGGCCACACCCTGACGGCGCAGGTTGGTGGCCAGTTCGACCGGGTTGACCATGATCGAGGTGTAGAAGAACGAGAACCCGAAGATCAGCAGAAAGAAGGCTGCGCCGTAGACCCAGGGCAGGCTGCTTCCGGGACTGAGGTAACCGGCCGCGGTGGCCAGGGCGGGATTCCCGGTGGACTGCGCCAGGAACTGGGGCAGGAACATCACCGACGAGGCAAAGATGATCGGCATCACCCCACCAGCGATCAGCTTGAGCGGCAGGTAGGTCTGACGATCGGCCAGCAGACCGGGACGACCCACCTGACGCTTGGCTGAAACGATCGGAATCCGTCGCGATCCCTCCTGCACCGCCACGATCGCCACCACCATCAGCAGCGACACCAGCAAAGTGACCACGATGCCCACCAGCTTGCCCCGCTGGGCCAGCTGGATGGTGCTGTTGAGCGTGTTCGGCAGGGCCGCGGCAATGTTCAGAAAAATGACCAGCGAGGCACCCTGACCAATGCCCCGCTCGGTGATCACCTCACTGATCCACATCACCACCATGGAGCCCGTCACCAGTGCCAGTGCCGTACTGGCGATGAACAGGCCGCCCTCGATGGTGCCATTGGAGAATCCCCGCAGATACACCGAGAAGCCGACACCCTGGAGAATGGCCCAGCCCAGGGACACATAGCGGGTGATCTGGGCAAGTTTGCGCCGGCCCGCTTCCCCCTCATCCTTCTGCAGCGTCTCCAGGCTGGGCAGCGCCGCCGTCAGCAGCTGCATGATGATCGACGCGTTGATGAAGGGCAGGATGCCCAGGGTGAACAGCCCTCCGGGGCTGCCGCCGGTGAAGATGCTGAGCAGGCCTGCCAGCTGTCCGCCAGTGAAACCGGCCTGCAGACGGACCACGTCCAGGCCTGGAATCCAGACGTAGGCGCCGAGGCGCACGAACAGCAGCAAGCCGAGGGTGATGAGAACGCGGTCGCGCAGTTCTGGGGCACGAACAATTTGGGTCAGGGTTTCACCGCTGGTCGGTGCCCGGCCCTTGCTGACGATCATCCGAGGAAGCCGCTGATGCTGTGGAAGAGTGCCGCCTCTGGCGCGGTGGTGACTACCTTATTGGGTTTCAGCTGCGCTGACGCACCCACTTGTTGCGGCCAGGCAGCAGCTCGCAGGTGCCGCCGGCCGCTTCGATCTTCTGACGGGCGCTGGCGGTGAAAGCGTGGGCCCTGACGTGAAGATTGGCCTGCAGCTCACCGGATCCCAGCACCTTGAGTCGATCGTGCCGCGGGCTGGTGATGATGCCCATCGCCTCCAGCGACGAGGGCGTGACGTCCGTGCCGGGCTCGAGGCCTGCCAGTGCGGCGATGTTCACCACCGTGTAGGTGTTCGGCGTCACCTGGGTGAAGTGTTTGAGCTTGGGTATCCGGCGGTAGAGGGGCATCTGGCCCCCTTCGAAGCCCGGACGGGTGGGACGGCCGGAACGGGATTTCTGACCACGCATCCCGAAGCCGCAGCTGGCACCCTGGCCGGCGGCAATGCCGCGGCCCTTGCGGCGGGCCCTGGGGCGGGCAGCGGGATTGGATTGAAGGTCGTCGAGGCGGATAGTCATGGCGGCGCTCAGGCGTAGATCTGCTCGATGCTGATGCCGCGCTCCTTGGCGGCGTCCCTGTGGCTGCGCAGGGAGTCCAGGGCGGCCATGGCGGCACGGGCGGTGTTCAGGGGTGTCTTGGAGCCAAGCCGCTTGGCCAGCACATTCTTCACGCCCGCCAGCTCCAGCACGGTGCGGATGGAGCCACCCGCAATCACGCCGGTGCCGGGGGCGGCGGGGCGGATCAGCACACTGGCGGCGCCATCGCGGCCATGGGCCACGGTGGGTACTGAACTGGCCTTGGTCAAGGGCACCTTGACCAGGTGCTTCTTGCCATCGGCAACGCCTTTCTTCACGGCACCGATCACATCCTTGGCCTTGCCCACACCAACGCCCACCTGGCCCCGCTCGTTGCCCACGACCACAATGGCCCGGAAGCTCATCTTCTTGCCACCCTTCACTGTCTTGGAGACCCGGCGGATCTGCACCACGCGCTCCTGCCATTCCGAGTCGCGCTCATCACGCCGGTCGCGACGTCCACCGCCACCACCGCGCCGTTCACGGCGCTCGCCGCCACGGCCACCGCGGCGCTCCTGCTGTTGCTGCTGCTGTCCCTCGGCGGCTGCGGGAACGGCCTGATTCTGGATGCTGGAGTCAGTCATGGCTGCGTGATCAGAACTTGAGACCGGCTTCACGGGCTGCGTCGGCCAGGGCCTTCACGCGACCGTGATACACCTTGCCACCCCGATCGAAGACCACTGCTTCGATGCCCTTGGCCATGGCCCGCTCGGCGACGAGCCTGCCCACTGCCACCGAGGCTTCGCAGTTGCCGGCTGCCGTGAGGGAGCCCTTGAGCTCCTTGTCGATGGTGGAAGCGGAGACGATGGTGTGCTGGGCCAGGTCGTCGATGACCTGGGCATAGATGTTGTTGTTGGAGCGGTACACGGCCAGGCGGGGACGCTGGGATGTGCCACCGATATGGCGCCGGATGCGGCGGTGGCGCCGCCGGGTCTGGGCTTTGCGGGAGAGGGGCATGACGGATCCGGAAAGAAGCAGGAGAACAGGTAACAGGCCTTACTTTTTGCCAGTCTTGCCGGCCTTGCGCAGAATGCGCTCGCCTTCGTACCTGATGCCCTTGCCCTTGTAGGGCTCCGGGGGGCGTACGGCGCGAATCTTGGCCGCCTCGTTGCCGACGGCCTCCTTGTCGTAACCACGCACGGTGATTCTGGTGTTGGCCTCCACCGCGAAGGTGATGCCCTCGGGGGCCTCCAGCTCCACGGGATGGCTGTAGCCAGCGCTGATCACCAGGGTGCTGGCCTTCACCTGGGCGCGGTAGCCGACACCGACCATCTCCAGCTTCTTGCTGTAGCCGTTGCACACACCCTCGATCATGTTGGCGACGAGGCTGCGACAGAGGCCGTGACGCATGCGCGCGTTGCGGCTCTCGTTGGCCCTGGTGACGACCACAGCGTTGTCCTTCAGGCCGAGGATGACGCCCTCGGGGAGGGTGCGGGTCAGCTCGCCCCTGGGGCCTTTCACCTTCACAGTCATCCCGTCGATCGAGACATCCACCTGCGCGGGGATGGGGACGGGTTGTTTGCCGATACGTGACATGGCGTGGTTCCTCCTCAGGTCAGTAGACGTAGCAGAGCACTTCGCCGCCAACACCCTCCTTGCGGGCCGTGCGATCGCTCATCACACCCCTCGATGTGGAGATGATCGCCACACCGAGACCACCAAGCACCCTGGGCAACCGACGGCGGTTGGAGTAGATGCGCAGGCCGGGCTTGCTGACCCGCTGCAGGGCACGGATCAGCGGCTGCTTCTGCTTGCCGCTGTACTTGAGCTGGATCACCAGCTCGGCCCTGTAGCCTTCGCCCTCCTCGTTGACCGCGGCAATGAAGCCTTCCTCCTGGAGGACGTTGGCAATGCTGCGGCTCATCCGGGAAGCCGGCACCTTGGTGTTGCTGTGACGCTTCTCACTGGCATTGCGGATGCGAGTGAGCATGTCGGAAATGGGATCGTGGTTGGCCATGGTCGTTTCTGGTGAGGGCTCAGTTCCTGCGGAACGGCATTCCCAGCTCAGTGAGGAGGGCACGGCCCTCGTCGTCGTTGCGGGCGCTGGTCACGATCGTGATATCCATGCCGCGAACGGCGTCGATCTGATCGAACGTGATTTCAGGGAAGATCAGCTGTTCCTTCACACCGAGGGTGTAGTTTCCCCGTCCGTCGAAGCTCTTCGGGCTCACCCCGCGGAAGTCGCGAATGCGGGGCAGCGCCAGGTTGATCAGGCGATCCAGGAAGGCATACATGCGCTGACCACGGAGGGTGACCATGGCACCGATGGGCATGCCGGCGCGGATCTTGAAGGAAGCGATGGCCTTCTTGGCGCGTGTGATCACAGGCCTCTGGCCAGAGATGATCGCCAGCTCCTGCACAGCAGCCTCGAGAGCCTTGGCGTTCTGCGCCGCTTCACCGAGACCACGGTTGATGGTGACCTTCATCACCTTGGGGATCTCGTGAACGTTGGCGAGGCCCAGATCCTTGCGGAGCTTGGCCTGGATGGTCTCCTGGTAGCGCTGCCTGAGGGGCTTGAGAGCAGTCATAGGGAGGGGGGATGCGCTCTGGTCGTTGTCAGAAACGTGGGACGGGGAGGCGTTCGCCATGGGGCGAAAGTGGCGTGGCTCAATCGAGCAGTTCGCCGGTTTTCTTGAGGCGCCGCTTTTTGCTGCCGTCTTCATCGACCAGGATCTCGACGCGGCTGGCCACTTTCCTGGCAGTGGAGTAGAGCATCACGTTGGAAGCATGGAGGGAGGCCTCCTCGCTCACAATGCGACCGCTCTCGCCTTCCTGCTGGGGCTTGACGTGGCGGGTACGCAGGTTGATGCCCTTGACGACGACCCGGTTGGCGCGGGGGTCGGTGCTGAGCACCTCGCCGACCTTGCTCTTGTCCTTGCCGGCGATCACCTGGACGGTGTCGCCTTTCCTGATTCTGAGCTTGACACGCTCAGGCGTTCTGTTCCTGCCAGCCATCTCAGATCACCTCCGGGGCGAGGGAGACAATCTTGGTGAAGCTCCGCTCCCGCAGTTCGCGGGCCACAGGACCGAACACACGCGTACCACGGGGGTCCTTGCCGTCGCTGATGATTACGGCTGCGTTGTCATCAAACCGGATCGAATTACCGGTGTCACGACGCATGGTCTGGCGGGTACGAACCACCACTGCCTTCACCACATCCGACTTTTTCACCCCCATGTTGGGAGCAGCATCCTTGACTGCCGCCACGATCACGTCACCGACGTGGGCATAGCGACGGTTGGTGCCCAGCACACGGATGCACTGAATGCGCTTGGCGCCGCTGTTGTCGGCGACGTTGAGATAGGTCTCCTGCTGAATCATGGGGTCCTCTGATCAGGTCTGGGGAGAGCTCATCAACTCGGCCACCACCCAGCGCTTGTCGCGACTGAGGGGGCGGCTTTCCCTGATGCGTACCCGGTCTCCGGTGTGGCACGCGTTCGCTGCGTCGTGGGCCTTGTAGCGCTTGGTGCGGCTGACCGTCTTCTTGTAGATGGGATGGGGGAAGCGGTTCTCCACCGCTACCACCACCGTCTTGTCCATCTTGTCGCTGACGACGGTGCCGACCCTTTCCTTGACTGCCATGGGTTTGGTGATGGAGGGGGATCAGGTGTTGCTGGTCAATCGCCGCTCACTCCGAATGGTGAGCAGCTGAGCCAGGCGGACGCGGCTGGTCCGAAAGCGGTGGGACTTGTTCAGCTGACGGGTGGCCTGCTGGAAGCGCAGGTCGAACAGCTCCCGGCGGGTGGCTGCGATCTGCTCGGTCAATGCCGCGTCGTCCAGCTCGCGAAGCTCGCTGAGGGGGTTGGTTGCCATCGATCAGGCCTCCGTGGCGCTGTTGGCAAGAGCCGGCATCGGCGTGCTTCCGTAGCCGTCCCGGACCAGGAATCTGGTCTTGACCGGGAGCTTGTACTGGGCAAGGCGCATGGCCTTGCGGGCCAGCTCCTCGCTGATCTCGGCGCCGCCCATCTCGAAGAGAATGCGGCCGGGCTTGATCACGGCGACCCAGAACTCGGGATTGCCCTTGCCTGAACCCATCCGGGTTTCGGCGGCCCGCATGGTCACGGACTTGTCGGGGAAGATGCGGATCCAGATCTTTCCGCCTCGCTTGACAGAGCGGGTGATGGCACGACGGCTGGCCTCGATCTGGCGGGATGTGATCCAGCCGCACTCCTGGGCCTGCAGCCCGAAGTCACCGAAGGCGATGGTGCTGCCGCGGGTGGCCACACCCTTCATGCGGCCACGCTGCTGCTTACGGAACTTGACGCGTTTTGGACTCAGCATGGGTCAGGGCTCCTGATCACTCCTTGCCGGAGCGATCTTCGAACTGTTGGGCGGTGCGGGCGGGCCGGCGACGGGCAGCGGCGGCGGGAGTGACCACAGCGGTCTTGGCATCATCGGGTAGCACCTCGCCCTTGAACACCCAGACCTTGATACCGAGCACGCCATAGGTGGTTTTTGCCTTCCTGAAGGCGTAGTCGATGTCCGCCCGCAGGGTGTGCAGGGGAACACGGCCCTCGCGGGTCCATTCGGTGCGGGCGATCTCGGCGCCATTGAGGCGGCCGCTCACCTGCAGCTTCAGACCCAGCACACCGGCGCGCTGGGCACGTTGTACAGCCATCCGCATGGCGCGGCGGAAGGCCACGCGTTTTTCCAGCTGCTGGGCGATGTACTCCCCCAGCAGGACGGCATCGGCATCGACCCGTTCCACTTCGACGACGTTGATGCGTACCTGACGGGCGCTGTCACCGATCGCCGACTGGATGCCGCTGCGGAGCTCCTCGATGCCGCTGCCCTGGCGACCCACCAGGACCCCGGGGCGGGCAGTCTTGAGTTCAACCTCGAGCTGGTCGGCCTTGCGTTGGATCAGCACATCACTGATGCCGGCCGTGGCGTACTTCCTGTCGATGTGGCGCCGGATCTTCTCGTCCTCCCGCAGCAGGCCGGGGTAGGTCTTTCTGTTGGAATACCAACGGGAGCGGTGCTCCTGGGTGATCCCCAGGCGCAGACCGGTTGGGTGGATCTTGTGTCCCATGGTGTCTGTGGTTGGGGGTCAGGTGGTGGTGGGTGCCACAGCAATGGAGATGTGGCAGGTCTGCTTCCTGATCTGGTAGGCCCGACCCTGGGCACGGGGGCGGTAGCGCTTCAGGGAAGGGCCCGTGTCGGCACTGGCATGGGACACCACGAGCGTGGCGGGATTCAGGCCCATGTTCTGCTCTGCATTGGCCACGGCCGACCGCAGCACCTTGGTGACGGGACCAGTGGAGCGGTAGGGCATGAACTCGAGCATGATCAGCGCGTCGCGGTAGCTGCGCCCACGGATCTGATCGAGCACCCGTCGGACCTTCGAGGCCGCGCCGCGCACATAGCGGGCGTGGG
>SRMO01000070.1:69853-73569 GCA_004768415.1 Aphanocapsa feldmannii 277cV
GTATGACCCTTGAAGGTGCGGGTCGGGGCGAATTCCCCCAGCTTGTGACCCACCATCTGCTCGGTCACGTATACGGGGATGTGAGTCCTGCCGTTGTGAACAGCGATGGTGTGGCCGATCATCGTTGGCAGGATCGTCGAGGCACGAGACCAGGTCCTGATGACCGACTTGTCGCCATTGGCGTTCTGCAGTTCGACCTTCCTCAGCAGACTGGCCGAGATGAAGGGTCCTTTCTTGAGTGAGCGTCCCATGGTTGATCAGGCGAGGGGCGAGAGCGGTTGCATCAGGAGTTCCGACCGCCGCGGCTCCGCTTGGAAACCCGACGACGACGACGGAGCACATACTTGTTGCTCGGCTTGTTGCCCTTGCGCGTCTTGAGCCCGAGGGTGGGCTTGCCCCACGGTGTGACAGGTCCCGAGCGACCGATGGGGGCACGGCCTTCGCCACCACCGTGGGGGTGGTCACAGGGGTTCATCACACTGCCTCGCACCTGGGGACGACGTCCCAGCCAGCGTCGACGACCGGCCTTGCCCAGGCTGGTGTTGCGCACCTCGGCGTTGGCCACCGCACCGATGGTGGCCATGCACTCCTTGCGCACCAGTCGTACCTCGGTTGAGGGCAGCTTGAGGGCGACGTAGTCACCATCCTTGGCCACCACCTGGGCGCTACCACCGGCGCTGCGCACCAACTGTCCGCCGCGGCCGGCATAGAGCTCGACATTGTGGACAGCGGTGCCGAGGGGGATGGCAGAGAGGGGCATGGCATTGCCAGCCTCGATCGGAGCAGCGGCACCGGCCACCACCTCACGACCCACCAGCACACCCTCGGGTTGGAGGATGTAGCGCTTCTCCCCGTCCCTGTAGTGGAGCAGGGCCAACCGAGCGTTGCGGTGCGGGTCGTACTGGATCGCGGCGACCCTGGCCACCACGTCGCTCTTGTCACGGCGGAAGTCCACCAGGCGATAGAGGCGCTTATGGCCACCGCCACGGTGGCGGCAGGTGATCACACCGCGATTGTTGCGGCCTTTGTGGCGATGCTTGGCCACAACGAGGCTGCGCTCGGGCTTGCGCCGCGTGATCTCGCTGAAGTCACTGGCGACCCGCTGGCGGGTGCCTGGGGTGTAGGGCTTGAACGTGCGGATACCCATGGATCAGCGCCTCACGACTGGGGGAAGAGCTCGATGCTGCAGCCCTTGGCAAGGCGCACCACCGCTTTCTTGACCTGGCTGCGCCGCCCGCTGAAGCGACCGACACGGCGGGTCTTGCGAGGGGGATTCAGCGTGCTGACCCCCACCACCCTGACGTCGAACAGGTGCTCGACGGCAGCCTTGATCTCAGGCTTGGCGGCCCGGGGATCGACCTCGAAGGTGTACAGGTTCTCCTCGAGACCGCGGGTGGCCTTCTCTGTGATCAGGGGCCGACGGATCACATCCGCCAGGCGTCCCTTGAAATGCTCAGCCATCGCCGTATACCTCCTGAATCGTGGTGAGCGCGTCCTCACTCGCCACCAGACGCCTGGCATTGAGCAGATCGAACAGGTTGAGTTGGTTGGCGGCGATCAGCTTCACGTCGGGAAGGTTCCGCACCGACCGGATGACCGCCTCGGATGGAGCGGTCAGAATCATCAGCACCCTGGTGCCGGCGGCGATGCCCCAGCGCTCCAGGGCTGCCACCACGTCCCGGGTGCGTGGCGTCTCGAACTCCGCGTCGAAACGCTTCACCGCGACGATGTCGTCCACACGGCTCATCAGGGCCGTGCGCAGGGCCAGGCGACGCTCCTTGCGGTTCATCGCCACGGCATGGGAGCGAGGCTTGGGGCCGAAAATGATGCCGCCACCAGGACGCAGGGGTGTGCGGATGGAACCCTGACGGGCCCGACCGGTGCCCTTCTGCTTGTAGGGCTTGCGGCCGCCACCGCGCACCTCGGCCCGGGTGAGCGTGCTGGCCGTGCCCTGGCGGGCATTGGCCTGCTGGCGAACGAGGGCGCGATGGACCAGATCGGCGGCGGTGGACTGGCTTGCCACCTTCAGGTCAAGGCTGGCCGTGCCGACCTCCTTGCCCTGCCAGTTGCGAACGATGCAATCGACCATTTTTTCGATACCTCGGTTCAGGGCAGGTTCAGGAGCCGACGGTTCTGGTGGGCTGGATGCTCAGCAGAGCACCAGGCTTGCCAGGGACAGAACCCTTGACCACCAGCAGGTGTCTCTCGGGATCGACCTTGATCACTGTGAGTTTCCTCACCGTGACGCGCTTGCCGCCGTAGCGGCCCGCCATGCGCTTGCCGGGGTAGACCCGGCCAGGTGTGGTGCCGGCGCCGGTGGAGCCGGGCTCGCGATGGTTCTTCGAACCATGGCTCATCGGGCCACGGCTGAAGCCATGGCGTTTCTGGTAGCCGGCAAAGCCACGGCCGATCGAGTTGCCACTCACGTCCACCTCTTGACCTGCCATGAAGTGCTCCACCGTGATGGCGGCGCCGAGCTCCACAGCGTCGGTGTTACCGACGCGGTACTCGCGCAGGTGACGCAGAAGACCATCGCCGGACTTGGCCAGGTGGCCTCTGGCGGGTTTGTTGACCAGTTTTTCCCGGGTCTCGCCAAAGCCGACCTGGACGGCGATGTAGCCATCGACCTCGGTGGTCTTGACCTGGGTGACGCGGCAGGGGCCGGCCTGGATCACCGTGACGGGGATCGCTTTCCCTTCCGTGTCGAAGATCTGGGACATGCCCAGTTTCTTGCCGAGGATGCCGATGGACATGAACCGGGTGGCGAACGCCAGCGAAAAGACCACCCGAACCGAAGGTCCGGTGGCGGGGCTGAATCGATTCGGATGCGTCAGAGCCGGCCACTGCCGGGTGGTTGTCAGTCCGAGCGGCGAGCACCGATCACCGCAGTGATGGACCGGCCCGATCAGCGTTGGCCCGGGACATGAACGGAGGATGACTGGATCGCACCGCCGTTCCGTTTCCCTGTGTACTCCGTCGTTGGGGAGCCACGGCCGCAGGCCTCTCCCCTGTGGAGCGGCCCGTGCAGATGGTCCGGAGGCCCGGCTAGCGGTCGGGCACGGATCGAATCCACAAGCAACAACCCTACCCCATCACATCCCGATCAGCGGCAACATCCGCCGCTCATCTCACCGCGGCGCCTCTTTGCCAGACTGCTCCCACGCACGTCCTGGATCATGGCCCTGCTGATGACCGGTCGCGGCTTCCGCAACGACCTCGAGCGGCATGGTGCGCTGGCTCTCTTCGCTCCCCTGGAAGGGGGGTTCGAGACCAGGCTGCTGCGCCGCATGCGCGCGGCCGGCTATGCCTCCCAGTTGACCTCTGCCCGGGGGCTGGGTGACGTGGAGGCCTTCCTGCTGGGCAGCCATGGCATTCGCCCGCCCCATCTGGGCCACCACAGTGTCGGACGGGAAGCGGCCGTGGGTGAGGTGCAGCTGGTGGCGCCCCAGCTGGCCTCCCAGCTGCTCGGTGATGCGCCGATCCTGCTCTGGCTGCTGGAGGGGCAGGTGCTGAGCGAGGCCGAGCTGACGGCGCTGGTCACGCTCACCGGAAGCCATCCGCGCCTCAGGCTGGTGGTCGAGCTGGGGGGTAGTCGGGTTCTGCGCTGGCAGCCACTTGCGGACGTCCTCGCCAGCTGAGTCGCACCCCGCCGCGGGACTGGATCCCGAGCAGGCCCTTGGCCGGGGTTGCTGGCGCAAATTGATCTGCGGCGCCAG
>SRMO01000070.1:73647-77368 GCA_004768415.1 Aphanocapsa feldmannii 277cV
GCTGGCCTGGGCCTACAGCCTGGCGGGGGTGCATTGCATCGATGTGGCGGCAGATCCGGCAGTTGCCGCGGCCGCCCGCCGGGGTATGGCGGCGGCAACTGCCGCCGGCGCCAGGCGCCCCTGGCTGATGGTGAGCCTCAGCGACGGTGAAGACGCCCATTTCCGCAAGGCCCGCTTCGATCCGCAGCGCTGCCCCCGGGATTGCCCGCGACCCTGCCAGCACAGCTGTCCGGCACAGGCGATCGACAGCGCCGGTGTGCGGACTGATCGTTGCTACGGCTGCGGCCGCTGCCTCACGGCCTGCCCGCTGGGATTGATCAGTGCCCATCCCTGGCGGCTCGGGCTGGACCAGGTGGGGATGGTGCTGACAGCCATCGGCCCGGACGCCGTGGAAATCCATACTGCACCTGGCCGCACCCAGGGCTTCCAGCGGCTGCTGCCGGCATTGCGCCCCCTGGGGGGGTCGCTGCGCCGCCTGGCGGTGAGCGCGGGTGGTGGCTGTGATGCGCGCACACTGGCCCGCTATTTGTGGTGTCTGCACCCCCAGCTGCTGCACGAGGGGCAACGACCCCTCTGGCAGCTGGATGGTCGGCCCATGAGTGGAGACGTGGGGGACGGCATGGCCCATGCAGCGGTGAATCTGGCCGCCGCCCTGGTGCGCCTGGCCCCCCCGGGTCCCCTCCAGCTGGCGGGTGGCACCAATGCCAGCACCCAGCGGTTGCTGGAGCGGGCCGGCCTGGCCCGACCGCCAGGCGCCGCAGGTGTGGCCGGCCTGGCCTTCGGCGGCGCGGCGCGGCGCCTGCTAGCCCCGTGGATCGCCACGGCCCAGGCCCGTGGCCTGGCGCTGCGGGACTGTCCGGATCTGGGCCGAGCCGCGGTGCGGGCAGCGGCCGGCTTGCTCTGGGGGGAGCGGGGCGGGAATGAATCGCTGCCAGCCGGATCCTGCTAAAAACAGACCATGGGGCGAGTGGCACGATGGCCGATGCAACAGAGCCTGCCGATGCTGCCCGGCTGAGCGGGGAGGCAGGCGCTGACGCAACCCCGGACGCAATCCGTGTCAGTGAACACCACCTCACCGACGCCCTGGACCGCCTGCTGGAGGTGCTGCCAGTGGAGGTGCAGGGAGCCCTTGACAGCGCCGCCGCAAAGCAGGACCTGCTGGAGGTGGTGCTTGACCTGGGCCGGCGCCCCGAGGCCCGCTACCCGGGCCGCAGCGTGGATCTGCTGGAGCGTCCCCTGGAGCGGGAGGACCTGGATGCGGTGATCCGCAGCGTCGGCGATTTCGGCGCGGACAACCGCGCTGGCATCGAGCGGACCCTCCATCGCATCAGTGCCCTCCGCAACCGCAAGGGCGAGGTGATCGGTCTCACCTGCCGTGTGGGGCGAGCCGTGTTCGGCACCGTGGCGATGGTGCAGGACCTGGTGGCCAGTGGCTCTTCCCTGCTGCTGATGGGGCGGCCAGGTGTGGGCAAGACCACTGCCCTGCGGGAGATTGCCCGGGTGCTGGCCGATGACCTGGGCCGCCGGGTGGTGGTGATCGACACCAGCAACGAGATCGCCGGTGATGGCGACATTCCCCACCCCGCCATCGGCCGGGCCAGGCGGATGCAGGTACCGCGGCCCGAACTGCAGCACGAGGTGATGATCGAGGCGGTGCAGAACCACATGCCTGAAGTGGTGGTGATCGACGAGATCGGCACCGAACCGGAGGCCCTGGCGGCCCGCACCATTGCCGAGCGCGGTGTTCAGCTGGTGGGTACCGCCCATGGCAATGCCCTCGGCAACCTGATCCGGAACCCGACCCTGAGCGACCTGATCGGCGGCATCCAGGCCGTCACCCTGGGCGACGAGGAGGCTCGCCGCCGCCACAGCCAGAAGACGGTGTTGGAACGCCGGGCCGAACCCACCTTCCCCCTGGCGGTGGAGATCCACAGCCGCAGCCGCTGGCTGGTGCACACGGACGTGGCCGCCACGATCGATGCGCTGTTGCGGGAGCGGCCGGTTGCACCCCAGGTGCGCAGCCTCGATGCGGAAGGGCGGTTGCTGCTGTGCACACCCCAGCCCCGCCGACCCCGGCGGCCTGGTGGCTCCCCCGGTGCCGCCGCAGCATCCCTGCCAGCACCTGCCGGTGGCCCGGGTGAGGGCCTCGCTCAGGTTGGTACGGGCCACCGTCCGCCATCTCACCCGGCTGGCGGACCGGACGCAGCCCCTGCTGCCGCCGCTCCCGATCACCACAGCCTGGATACCCTCCGCGGCGAGCAACTGCTGCACATCCATGTCTGCGGCCTACGGCCCGGCTCCCTGGAGCGGCTGGTGAGGAGCCTTGCCCTGCCGGTGCGGCTGGTGCCCGACGTGGATGCCGCCGATGCCGTGCTGTCGCTGCGCAACAGCCTCGGTCGCCACCCCGCCGTGCGGCGCACCGCCAGGGAGCTGGGGGTACCGATCCACGTGATCAAGTCGGGCAGTCAGCTTCAGCTGGAGCGTGCCCTGAAACGTCTGCTGCGCCATTGCGACCATGGTCAGGTCTCTGGACCGCTGGACGCCACAAGCCTCGATGCCACAGCCATGGATGCGGCGCAGACAACACCGCCCCCCGTCGGGGAGCACCACGATGCCGAGGCTGTCCGGGGCCCGTCAGCGGCCACTGCCCATGGCGCCGCGCTGACCCCGGGACCGATCATGGGGCCACCGTGACCGCCGGCTCGATCCCTGCCCTCCACCATTGACGCAGGGTGCGGCGCTGTGGCTAGATGGTGCTCCTGGAGACTGTGTTCAGCGCTCTTCCAGACCTCGATGGAACCACTGAACACTGCTTCAGTGTCGCCTCGATGGGCCGTCGCCAAGTGGAAAGGCAGCGGGTTTTGGTCCCGCCATTCCTAGGTTCGAATCCTAGCGGCCCAGTGTTCAGGCAATGGCCCGACTGATGCCCCCATCGGCCGATGCGCCCGGTCAGGTGGCGAAAGGCATTGGGCTCGGGCCGTTTCCCATCTGAACCCTTACGTGTCGCTGTCGCCCAGTGGCTTGCCAGGGCCCGGCGGCAGAGGTCCTAATTGGGTGCCGACGCAGCGCCGCGGATGCCAGCGCCCCACCTCGTTGCCCTGGACCTGGACGGGGTCCTGATCGACGGCATGGCGGAGTACTGGGTCAGCAGCCGAACGGCGGCCATCCGGCTCGGCGCCCAGGCCCACACCCTGCCGCACAGGATCCATGCCGGCTTCAGGCGCCTCAGGCCACTGGTGCACAGTGGTTGGGAGATGGTGCTGCTGGTTCTCGCCCTGGCCCGCAATGCCGACGAGCATCGCTTCCTCGAGGACTACCCGGCTGCCCAGGAGTACTGGCAGCGGCGCCTGGACCTGAGTGCACCCACCCTGCAGGCGGCCCTGGAGGAAGCCCGTGACGATCTGGTGCGCCGGGACCGCGGGGCCTGGCTGGGGCTGCATCACTTCTATCCAGGCGTGGAGGCACGGCTGCGCCGCTTCGCGGCAGAGAACGCCGACTGGGTGGTGATCACCACCAAGGGACGTGCTTTCGCCGCCGAGCTGCTGCGGGCTGCGGATCTGACCCCCCTGACCCTGTTCGGGCGGGAGGACGGACCGAAACCCCGGCTGCTGGAGCAGCTGCTGCGGGATGATCAGAGTCTGGACTTCGTGGAGGACCGACTGCCCACCCTGGAGAAGGTGCGGGCCCACAGCAGCCTGGATCGCGTCCAGGGCCACCTGGC
>SRMO01000070.1:77443-88487 GCA_004768415.1 Aphanocapsa feldmannii 277cV
GACTGCGCAGCCCGCTGCACTGGCTGACCCTGCCAGGCTTCTGCGCCCCCCTTGCGGACTGGCCCGGCCCACGGGGCTGAGACGGTGGCACTGGTCAGGATGAACCGACATGCGCACGACTCCGGCCCCGCTAACGTACGCCTGTACTACAGGTGATGTCGACAGAGAAACAGCAGAGAGACAACGTGCCGGCCTGGTGGCATCTCTCCTGGGGGCTGGAAACGCTGCTGGCCACCGGCCGTCCCAGCCCATCAGCCCCGCCCCTCACCACGACCCAGCGAACGCCCCATGGCCATGACCACCGCCAGCCCCACCGCCAACAGCAACATCAACAGCAACAGCACCGCCAACACCAGTGGCAACAGCAACGGCAAGGCGCGCGACAAGGCGCTCGGCCTGGTGCTGAACCAGATTGAACGCAGCTTCGGCAAGGGCTCGATCATGCGGCTGGGCGATGCCTCCCGCATGCGGGTGGAGACCATCTCCACCGGCGCCCTCACCCTCGACCTGGCCCTTGGCGGTGGCTACCCCAAGGGGCGGGTGGTGGAGGTCTACGGCCCCGAGAGCTCGGGCAAGACAACACTCACGCTCCATGCCATCGCGGAGGTCCAGCGCAACGGTGGCGTTGCCGCCTTCGTGGATGCTGAGCATGCCCTGGATCCGAGCTATGCAGCCGCCCTCGGCGTGGACGTGGAGAACCTGCTGATTTCCCAGCCCGACACCGGCGAGATGGCGTTGGAGATCGTCGACCAGCTGGTGCGCTCCGGCGCCGTTGACATCGTCGTGGTCGACTCCGTGGCTGCCCTCACCCCCCGCGCCGAGATTGAAGGGGAGATGGGCGACATGCCCGTGGGCAGCCAGGCCCGCCTGATGAGCCAGGCCATGCGCAAGATCACCGGCAACATCGGCAAATCCGGTTGCACGGTGATCTTCCTCAACCAGCTGCGCCTCAAGATCGGTGTCACCTACGGCAACCCCGAGACCACCACGGGCGGCAACGCACTGAAGTTCTACGCCTCGGTGCGTCTGGATATCCGTCGCATCCAGACCCTGAAGAAGGGCACAGAGGAGTTCGGCATCCGCGCCAAGGTGAAGGTGGCCAAGAACAAGGTGGCCCCACCCTTCCGCATCGCCGAATTCGACATCCTCTTCGGGCGTGGCATCAGCACCCTTGGTTGTCTGCTGGATCTGGCCGAAGAAACCGGCGTGGTGATCCGCAAGGGGGCCTGGTATAGCTACCGGGGTGACAACATTGGCCAGGGCCGTGACAACACCATCACCTGGTTGGAGCAGAACAGCAAGCGCAAGGCTGAGATCGAAGCCCTGGTGCGCCAGAAGCTGAGCGAAGGCTCGGAGGTCACGGCCAACTCCATGAAGACGCTGGCTGCTGCTGCTGCCAACAAGAAGGCTCAGACCAAGCCGGAATCCGTGGCCAGTGCCGTGCCACTGACCAGCTGAGGTCTGTACGGGCCGGGCTGGTGCCGTGGAACAGCCCACTCGGCGCGGGTGCCTGTCTTGCCGGCCACGGCTCGCCACAGCTCAGCTCACCGGAAACCTCCCTTGGCAAGGGCCCTTTCAAAGGAGCGAGCGGGTTCAGCCCGCCAGATTCCACCAGCCCGCGGCCGGTCCCACAAAGCGGACCACCAGCCAGAGCACCACGAGAAGACCGATGCCGACCCAGGCGCCGGTGGTGGTGTACTTCATGAAGGCCTGGGTCTGACGCTGGGTCAGGGGCAGCCACGGCACCAGCCGCGGTGAGTTGTCCCTGGGCCTGGTGGGCTTTGTGGCACGAGGTCCAAGCCCCTGCTCAGCGCGTCGCTTGGCTTCGCCCATGGGATCACAGTGAGGTGAACGAGGTTAGGCCCCAGGGCGCGGGATGTCCTGCTTTGGAAACAAATGCCGCAGCGGCAGTGTGGGCTGGAGGGCATCCAGCACAAGCTGCCCCCAGCTGCGCCGCCGCACGCGGCCGTCGAGCAGCGCCAGACGCACGTCCTCCTGGCCACGCAGGGGCGCCACCCCCCGCTGAAGCCGTGCCAGAGCCTCGGGTAGCAGCAGGCTGCGGAACCAGTCATCCCCCTGCAGGCGCCAGCGCCGGACCCGGGCCGCCGTGAGCGGATCCTCGAGGCTGGCGATCGGCAGGGCCGCCACCACCACCTGGCAGGGGCTGGGTAGCCGGGCGTGGTGCTCCAGCCACCAGGACCAGGAAGCGCAGAGAATCCCGTTCCCATCGGGGCTCGGCTGCTGATGGCAGACCCGGCCACCGAACTCGGCAGCCAGGGCACTCGTGAGGCGCTGACGCAGGGGGTCATCGTCGAGCAGCACCACCGACAGGCCAGCGCGGCCGAGCATCAGCCGCCGGCACTGATCCAGCAGGTGATCGGCGAAGACAGGGCTATTGGGAAGCGGCTGGTGGTGTGGATGGAAGAGGGGGATCGGGTCCTGCAGTGGCGGATCCCCGAGACGGACCGTGACTGCCTTGGCATGGCGCAGCGCCCCCAGCAATGCCTGAGCAGGGCCGGGAACGCCCGCCAGAACCAGGCCACGGCCCGGTAGAGGCGGGAGCAGCGCCAGGGGTTCGAGGGGTTGGCGGCACAGGGTCCAGCGCAGCAGTTGGTGGTCGGTCTCGGCCCAGCTGACCCAGCCTGGGGACAGACTCTCCAGCCAGCAGCGCCAGGGCTGGGGCAGCGGATCGGCCAGCGTCAGCAGGCGCCGCAACGGTGCCTGCTCCGCGTCGGACAGCGCCACACGGGCCTGGGGATTGACCGGATGAGCAAAGACCGCACGGCGCAGCTGTTCGTGCTCATAGGCCAGCTCTGCCGTGCAGTGGGGCAGCAGCCTGCGCAGCTGCTCCCAGGCTTCCGCGGTAAGACAACAGCCCATGGCGCTGCGCAGATCCTGCTCGAAGCGCTCTGCTTCGAGCACCACCACCTGCCGCTCGCCCAGGCCACCACTGCGCCAGGCCCGCAGCAGCTGGACGGGATCGATCAGCCAGATGGGCACCTCGGCCGGGCAGTCGGCGCCTTCCCAGAGAGGGCAGCCGAGACCGGCATGGGCCAGTCGTTCCAGCTCGACCCGACGCAGCCGCATCAGCAGGGGCTGGCTGGCCACCAGAGCCACGGGATGCCGACCCATCCAGAGGGGGAGCAGCAGGCTGAGCATCCAGCTCGGGTCGCTGCCGGGGGCGATGTGAATGGCCGTGACGTCCTGGCGGCGCAGGCTGCGGGCCACCAGCCGCGACAGCGTGAGGTGGTGTGGCCAGCCAGGTCGACCACACTGCCTCAGCAGTTTCTTCAGGCGTTGGTGAACCTGGGCTTCCAGCATGGCTGGATCGTAGGTAAACCCGGCCCTGGACACATCCCATCCATGAGCGAAGCAGCGCGGACCTTGCAACGGTTGCTGGGTGGAGCCCCGGTGGGCCTGGTGGGCCTCGGCCTGATCGGCGGTTCCATCGGCCTGGACCTGAAGGCCCTTGGCGTTCCCACCAGGGCCTGGGTGCGGCGGGAGGCCATGGCCCGGCGCGCCAGGGAGCGCGGCCTGGTTGACCAGGTGTGCTGTGAGCCCGGGGTATTGAAGAGCTGTGGGCTGGTGCTGCTCTGCCTGCCCATGGACCAGTTGGTCTCCCCATCACCAGCCCTGCTGGAGGCGCTGCCGCCACAAGCGGTGATCAGCGATGTGGGTTCGGTCAAGGGAGCCATCGCTGCGGCCTGGCGACTGCTGGACCACCGCTTCGTGCCGGGCCATCCGCTGGCGGGCAGCACAGCGGCAGGGGTGGAAGCCGGCCAGGCAGGGATGTTCGCAGGACGCCCCTGGGTGCTCACGCCCTACGGAAACAGCGACGTGGCGGCGCCGACCCTGGTGGAGGCCCTGGCCCTGGCCCTCGGGGCCGAACCGCTGCGCTGCGAGGCTGCAGCCCACGATCGTGCCGTGGCGCTGATCTCCCATCTGCCGGTGCTGGTCTCGGTGGCGCTGCTGCATACGGCAAGTGGGGAGCAGGATCCCGTGATCGCAGCCCTGGCCCATCGGCTGGCCAGCAGCGGTTTTGCCGACACCAGCCGGGTCGGCGGTGGCAACCCGGTTCTCGGTGTCCAGATGGCCACCCACAACCGCAAGGCGGTGCTGCAGGGCCTGGCGGCCTATCGCAGCAGTCTCGAGCAGCTCGAGGCAGCCGTCCGTGAAGCCGACTGGCCAGGACTGCAGCGGGAGCTGGCCTGCAGTGCTGCTGCCAGGCCGCACTTCCTCTGATATCTCTGATGTCGGGCCAGATGATTGCGGGGCAGACGTGGCGGCCACCTGGGAGGCATGCTCGCGGGAGCACGTGTTTATCCCCGGGCAGGTGTCAAGGCCGAACTGGCCGGTCAGCACGGTGCCATCCCAGGCGAAGTCGGAATCCCTGCTGCCGAGCCTGTGCCGATCGCCAAGACCCCACAGCACCGGCCCGCCGCGGTCCCCGCCTGCGGTGGCGTCATTCAGCGCCCGCAGCGGCAGCCGGAAGGACGAACGCGCCAGCACGCCGTCGAGGCTGAGGGTGCCGTCCTCAATGGCCTGGCCATTGGATTGCAGAATTTGAGCGATTGTCGATCCCCCGGCCAGGGTGTAGGCCAGCGGCTGTGGGCCACAAGCGTCGTCCATGCGGGCAGCAACCGCCCGGTTGGTGACATCGGCAATGGTCAGTGCATGTTTCGAGAGGATCTCATCGCTGAGGCGTGTGAAGCGGGCGCGAACCGCGGCGCCTTCAGTGTCGGTAATGGTCAACGTGGCCGTATCCGGCTCACCCGCCTCCAGGCGCTCGGGCAGGGAGCCAAAACCCAGTAGCATCGTCTCGTTATCAAAATCATCGTCTTTTTTGGCCCTGATGCTAAGGAACCTCTGAACAAGTCCCTCCCAAGTGCTAGAATCAACCCATAATTGACGAGGAAGGCCTTGGCATGAAGAACATTGAGAAGAGCTTTGCTAATCTCGAGTACGAGAATAAGAAACGGAAGACGCGGAGGGAGCTGTTTCTGAATCGGATGGATTCTCTCATACCCTGGGATGCGCTGGTGGAGCAGATCAGGCCGTACTACCCCAGTTCTGGTAAGGGGAGAGTGCCCTACCCGTTAGAGGCGATGCTACGAGTGCACTGCGTCCAACTTTTCTACAACCTCAGTGATCCGGCCACCGAAGACATGCTTTATAACGACGATTCTCAACTTCCGCCGTCGGCTGGAACGTCACGGACTGGGAAAGGTGCTGTTTGAGAGGATCAAGGAGCATCTGACTCGTCATGGTCTGATGCTGAAGAAAGGGACGATTCTAGATGCCAGCATTATTGCAGCACCGTCATCGACAAAGAACCGCAGAAGAGAGCGTGATCCTGAGATGAAGCAGACCAAGAAGGTAAATCAATGGCACTTCGGAATGAAGCTCCACATCGGTGTGGATGATGAAAGCGGCCTAGGAAACCTCTGAATTAGCCAGAATCACCCACCAACAGGTTTTGACTTCCCTTATGCACCAACAACTTCGCCTTCGCTTGAGGCCGCTGGTTCGGGAGGCTGAGGTTCAAACACGAACATTGAATAGATCACGTTGCGGCGCATGGCAGTCATCATTTCAAGGAACATATCATAGCCTTCATTCTTATATTCAACCAGAGGATCCTGCTGGCCATAGCCCCGCAGACCAACAGCTTCGCGCAGGGCATCCATGCGCTGCAAGTGCTCCCGCCAAAGCGAGTCGATCTGCTGGAGAATGAAGAAACGCTCAGCCTCTCTCATCAAGCCATCTCTGATGCCATTCACATTAGCTTCCTTGATGTCGTAGGCATTGCGCAGTTGCTCGCGCAGGAATGCCTTGAGTTCGTCGCTGTTGAGGTCGCTGAGCTGCTCAGGTTCAAGCTCAGCCAGCAGGTATACGAACTCCTTGACCTTGGCGACAAGGCGAGCCAGGTCCCACTCCTCCGAGGGCAATTCCGGGTTGACATAGGCGTCGACAATGTCCTCCATGGTGCGTTCCCCGTAACCAAGCACCTGAGCCTTGAGGTCCAGTCCATCCAACACTCGACTGCGCTCCGCGTAGATGGCACGACGTTGGTTGTTCATCACCTCGTCATACTCGAAGACTGATTTTCGAATGTCGTAGTAGTAGGTCTCTACTTTCTTCTGGGCCGCTTCGAGGGAGCGGGTGAGCATGCCGGATTCGATTGGCATGTCCTCCTCTACGCGGAAGGCATTCATCAGACCAGCTACGCGATCACCACCGAAGATCCGCAGGAGATTATCACCCAGGGAAAGGAAGAAACGTGTGCTGCCCAGGTCGCCCTGTCGTCCCGCACGACCGCGCAGCTGGTTGTCCACGCGCCGGGATTCGTGGCGCTCGGTGCCGATCACGTGAAGACCACCGGCCTTGCATACCGCCTCCTGCTCATCGGCAATGACGGCGTCGTAGTCCCTGCGGATGACATCGATCAGATGGCGCAGCCTGACCAGCTCGGGATCCTCGGTCGGTGCCTTTTCCGCGGCAATGTTGATGCGCTCGTCAATCTCCAGTGCCGTCAGGCTGTTCTCACCCCAGCTGGTCGTCAGGCGGTGGGCTGTGTCCATCAGCAGGCTGTCACTGCTGTCCGGCAGCTCACAGGGGTAGAGCGCTGAAACCACACCATTGGCGTCAGCCTCCGAGGACCCGCCACTGGCTGTGGTGCCGTTGCCGACAGTGGTCTCCACTGCAACGGACAGCTGCTTCGGAGAGATCATCGATGTGGACCGAGCGGCTGGGCTCTCCGCCACAACGGACAGCTCCTCTTCAGGGTCCACACGCCTGAGCAGCGGCATCAGGACTTCGCGCACCTTGAGGCGTGCCATGTAGTCGGTGTTGCCACCGAGAATGATGTCGGTGCCCCGGCCGGCCATGTTGGTGGAGATGGTCACAGCACCGGCTCGGCCGGCCTGGGCGATGATCTCGGCCTCCCGCTCGACGTTTTCCGGTTTGGCGTTGAGCAGGTTGTGGGGAATCCCCATCTCCTGCAGCAGCTTGCTGAGCAACTCCGACTTTTCAACACTGGTGGTGCCCACCAGCACGGGCCGACCCTGCCGGTGCCGCTCGGCGGTCTCGGCGGCGACGGCCCGCCATTTTGCTGCTTCGGTCTTGAACACCTGGTCAGGGAGGTCCTGACGGACACAGGTGCGGTTGGTCGGGATCTGGGTGACCTCGAGCTTGTAGGTCTTGTCGAATTCGGGCTCTTCCGTCTTTGCGGTGCCGGTCATGCCAGCAAGGCGCGGGTAGAGCAGAAAGAGGTTCTGGTAGGTGATGCTGGCCAGGGTCTGGGTTTCAGGTTGAACCTCCAGCTTCTCCTTGGCTTCGATCGCCTGATGCTGGCCATCACTCCAGCGGCGGCCGGGCATGACGCGGCCTGTGAACTCATCGACGATGACCGCCTCTCCTTCACGGACGATGTAGTTCACATCCTTGGTGAACAGCTCCTTGGCCTTGAGGGCGTTGTTGATGTAGTGAGCCCAGGGATCACGGGGATCGAAAAGATCACCGACCCCCAGCTGCTCCTCCACCTTGGTGAAGCCCTGATCGGTGAGGGTCACATTGCGCTGCTTCTCATCGACCTCGTAGTCACCCTCGGGATCGACGCCGTCCTTGGTGAGGCCCTCTGCACGGATCAGCTGGCCAGCGACCGCAGCCGCCTGTTCGTACTTCTCCTGGGGGCGTCGCACCTGACCGGAGATGATCAGGGGTGTGCGGGCTTCGTCGATCAGGATCGAGTCCACCTCGTCAATCACGCAGAAGTTGAAGTCCCGCTGCACGACCTCACTGCGGTCGGAGGCCATGTTGTCGCGCAGATAATCGAACCCCAGCTCACTGTTCGTGGTATAGGTGATGTCGCAGGCGTAGTTGGCACGACGCTCCAGGGGGGACATCTGCTGCTGGATCAGGCCGACACTGAGACCCAGGAAACGGTGCACCTGCCCCACCCATTCCGCATCGCGGCGGGCCAGGTAGTCGTTGACCGTGACGATCTGGCAACCGAGGCCAGAGAGTGCGTTGAGATAGGTCGGTAGGGTCGCCACAAGGGTCTTGCCCTCGCCGGTCTTCATCTCGGCGATCTGGCCGTCGTGGAGCACCATGCCACCCAGGAGCTGCACGTCGAACGGCCGCATGTCGAGCACACGTTTGCCGGCCTCCCTGGCGATGGCGAAGGCTTCAGGCAGTAGCTCATCCAGCAGGTCGAGACGACGGTCCTCTCGGTCCACCTTGTCGAAACGTGTGCGGAACTCGGATGTTCTGGTCCGCAACGCGTCATCGCTCAAGGAGGCGATGTCCTCCTCCAGCTGATTGATGGACGACACGAGTGGTTGATAGCGTTTCAGCTTGCGGGCGTTGGGGTCACCCAGTAGCAGCTTCAGCATCGGTGTTCTCCAACCGCAAAGGGCAGCGGCAGCGGCAACAGGGGGGTGCCCCGATCAACGACCGACCCTACGGCAGTCAACCGTGCCCGACCCGATTCAGACTACCACTGCACCTGTGGGGGTCAACGCGGTAAAACCCAGTGCTGATCTGGGTTTCAGCGGAAACCTCCCAACCCGGCGAGCTGCTATGAGTGCCGAGCTGCGCAGCTACTACCATGGCCGTTGGCTGTTCTGGCTGCCTGCCTGGCCCCGTCTCACCCTGCAGCGGTGGCTGGAAGGCCATGGCCTTCCAGTGGGTCAGCTGCAACAGTTGCTCGACGAGAACTGTTTCTGGGCCCGGGGTCGTTGTGCAGCCGATCTGCTGCGCTGCCTGTGCGGCAGTGACGTGGTGGTGAGCATCTGGCGGAACGAGCAGCTGGTGGCCATTGGCCGGGCCAGCAGCGATGGGATCTATCGGGCCGTGCTCTGGGATGTGGTGGTCAGCAAGGACCAGCAGGGCAAGGGGGCTGGTCGCACCGTGGTGGAGCGACTGCTGGCCGCCCCACTGGTGCATCGTGCCGAGCGCATCTATGCGATGACGACCCAGCAGCAGGGTTTCTATGAGCGGCTTGGCTTCCGTTGTGAGACCAGGCAGAGGCTGATGCTGCTGGAGCGGTGAATCCAGCCACAGGGAAAGCCCCCCGGAGGTTGCAAGGGACGGGCGGACCGCTGGGTTTCGTGTTTCGCAAGCGGATGAAGAGATTCGAACTCTCGACCCTCTCCTTGGCAAGGAGATGCTCTACCACTGAGCTACATCCGCAGAACGCAGGAGGACAAGGCAGCGTGGTGCTCTGCTCCTGCAGAATTCTGCGCGTCCGGGTCCACCTCTGTCAAACAGGACAACCGGCAACTGGACCATCTGCCGAACCGCACCCCTGCTGGCCACATCCATGGGCCGGGCCAGGCAACGACGGCCCCTTCACCAGCAGTTGGAGGCAGATGTGTCACATGCTGTCGACACCCGGTCAGCACTCCAGCCGAGTGCCCACGGCATCCCCCACCCGGGACACTTCTGGAAAAGCCGGTGCAGGAGGAGTTTCCCGGAGCGTCCCTCCCCATTCATGCTGCCAAAGGGAGATGCTCATCCCGTTCCAGGCCCGGGGTATCCTCCATGCTGCGGGCCTCGGTGCAGAGCACGCGGCGCAACTGGGCGTACTGAACAGCAGCCTTGCGGCGGCCTTCCTGGGCGGCGAGCAGTTCGGCGCGCTGCAGCACGTGATGGAGGTGGATGAGCTGATAGGTGCTGATCACGGCGGAAACCAGCACGTCGCTCTGTTTGACCGTGGTGTCCATGGTGCTGCGGTGGTGGGGGAGAGGTGCGACCCGGTGGCGGTGCCTGACGATGCCGCCTGACCAACTTGCCGTGGATAAACTGCCCGGGAAAGGGTAGAGGTCATGATTGACGTCAAGATGCTGCCCAAGATGTTTTCGCTGTATACCTTGAAGCAGGACTACACAGGACGACGCCACTCGGCCTAAGCAGGCCAATGCCATTCAGCCGCAGTTGCTGGGCTCGACCCTGCCTTGCCTGGTCGGCTTTCCCCGCCCGGTGTCCAGGGCACGGTTGAGCTTGCCGCTCACCAGACCTTCGAGGTCCAGACAGACCAGGGTGAAGCCGATGGCCGTGAAGTGGCGCAACAGTGCTTCACGGTCCACCCGCTGCAGAAAGGTGGATAGATCTGCCTCGGGAATTTCAATCCTGGCGCTGTCGCCGGCACTGCGCACCCGCAGTTCAGCGAAGCCCAGGCGCCGTAGCCAGGCTTCGGCTGCCGCCACCCGCTGCAACCGCCAGGCACTGATGCCCTCGCCGTAGGGAAAGCGTGAGCCGAGGCAGGGCTGGGCCGGCTTGTCCCACCAGGGCAGCCCCAGGGCCCTGGAAAGCTGCCGCACCCCCGCCTTGTCGATGCCGCAGGCCGCGAGGGGTGAGAGAACATTCCGTTCCTGCGCCGCACGGATGCCCGGGCGATGGTCACCGAGGTCGTCCACATTGAGTCCATCCAGCACCCGTGCATCGCCACTCTCCGCGGCGATGCGAGCCAGCAGGCCGTGCAGTTCCCGCTTGCAGGCGTAGCAACGCTCTCCATCGTTGCGAAGGTAGAGCGGGTCAGCCAGCTCGTCGGTCTCGATGAAGCGGTGGGTCAGCCCCAGCCAGTGGGCCTGCTCTGCGGCTTCCTGCGCCAGCTGCGGTGCCAGGGCCGCTGAGCGCCCCGTGATCGCAGCGGCGCGTTCAGCCAGTTGTTCGGCGGCGATGGCGGCCACCAGGGCGCTGTCCACACCGCCCGAGTAGGCCACCACCACGCGCCCCTGGGCGGCGATGCTGCGGCGCAGGGCCATGAGGGCGAGGAGCAGTGCCTCGGGAACGGGTTGCAGCAGTGGGCGCTCGGCCATGGACTCAGGCTAGGCAGCGGCCTGGTGTTGGCGAACCCTGCCAGAACTGCCCGGCTGCTGCCTTGCTTCAGCCCACCACCGTTAGGATCCCAGCGCCGACCACCGAGCGATGCCCCGCGAGATCGGGATCCGCACGTCAGTTGCCGCCAGTGAGCGCAGCAGGGGTCAGCTGCATGTCTATGACGGTGACGGCAAGGGCAAGAGCCAGGCGGCTCTGGGCGTGG
>SRMO01000071.1:0-779 GCA_004768415.1 Aphanocapsa feldmannii 277cV
GCTCTCAGCCATGTTTGTCATCTTCAGGGCTAATTTACTTTTTCAGGAAGCCCTAAGTGGGTAAACGGATGCGGAGGTTCCACGCCACCGTGCCCATCGTTATGGTAATCGTCATTGGCCGCTGCTGCGTTTAGAGCTTAAAAATTAAGCATAAGACTTTTCCTCTTTGATTGTTGAATTGTAATCATCATTTATTGCCCTCTTGATCCCTGCACGCTTGTCATTCTCCAGATAGACAGACCGTGCCAGCGCGATGAACGTTTCGCCAAAGTCTTTGCGATGCTCATGCTGGCGGATCGATTCTTCTATCTGCCATAGAGATTGGTTGACGGCCTTTAGCTGCTGACGCTGCTCCGGCAGCAGCTCTACACCTGATTGTCTCAAGATGTGCTTGAGCAAGCGCAGTTCATGGTCAACATTTTTCTTTTGTTCACCACAAAATTGTTCTGACTTAATCTCCAGGATAGTGATCTTATCAAGCAACTCTGCCAAGGAGACGGGAATGGAAATAGCTGCGGCCTTCTTGGCTGGAGCATCCGCACGGCTGCTTGCGAAGGACTTCAGAGCAGTGGCTACACGCTGCATCACTTCTGGCCAGTTGCCCCGCTCTCGCTGCCGGAAGAGGCGCATAGAGGGATACCAGAAGCTGGTCTCTCCTGCTATGCCCCAGCGCCAGTCTGGAACGTTTCTCAGCAGCAGCCAGGTTGGCTTGCCCAGACTGCCTGCCAGGTGGGCCACGGCAGTGTCACTGGTGATGATGAGGTCGCAGTTGAGGATCA
>SRMO01000071.1:831-2017 GCA_004768415.1 Aphanocapsa feldmannii 277cV
CACTGACTCCTGTCGTCTCGATGATGGGAGCGAAGGCACTTAGGGGAAGAGAACGGTCTGCCAGATTGGTCTTTTCTGTTTGTGGGTCACCTTGCCAATTAATACCGATGACAGGTCGCCTCTCGGTAGCTAGCTTCTGTTTCCACTCTAAAAACTTCTGCTCCGGCACCTTGATATAAGGTGTATCAACGAGTGGATTGTCTGGTCTGACGTTTAGATGTCTTGGTAAGGATAGGAGCGGTAGCCATTTTCCTGTGGTGATAGTGTTTACTTCTTCTGGTGTGTAGAGAGCTGTCGTGATTCCTGAGGATTGAATGAGGCCATGAAGTTTTAGCTGCGCGCAAAGAGACACATCTATACCCATACTTCTTAGATAGGGAACATAGCGCATAAATTGCAAGGTGTCTCCCAAGCCTTGCTCGCTCACAAGAATCAGCTTTTCTCCTGAAGAGTGGTTATGACCATTCCACTGCTCTACTTGCGGATGAGCATGCGGTTTGGCAGCTTCTCTCTTATAAAATCGCCATTCATATTCTTTCCAGCCATTGTCATAGTCACCGGATAGAAGTAGAATATATGAGAGATTAAAGTGGGCATTTGGATAGTGAGGATTGATAGACAGGGCCTTCCTAAAGAAGGTGATGGCACTTTCCAGATCCCCCTGCTCTTGTAGGGCAGTGCCTAAGTTGTTTAGTGCATCTGAATAATTAGGCTTAATAGACAGAGCCTTTTTGTAAGAAGCGATGGCGCCTTCTAGATCCCCCTGCTTCTGCAGGACAGTGCCTAGATTATACAGTGTTCTTGGGTAATTGGGCTTGATGAACAGGGCTTTCCTATAAGAGGAAATGGCATCTTCTAGATCCCCCTGCCGCTCCAAGGTGTTGCCTAAATTGTTAAGCGCTTCTGGATAATTGGGCCTAATGATCAAGGCTTTCCTATAAGAGGCGATGGCACCTTCCAAATCTCCCTGCCCCTTCAAGGCGTTGCCTAGGTTGTATAGCGCGTCTGGATAATTGGGCTTAATAGACAAAGCCTTCTTGTAGGAAGCGATGGCACCTTCTAGATCCCCCTGCTCCTGCAGGGCAGTGCCTAAATTATACAATGTCCTTGGATAATTAGGCTTAATAAACAGTGCTTTTTTATAGGAGGCGATGGCATCTTCCAGATCCCCCTGCTGCTTGAAGAC
>SRMO01000071.1:2198-3044 GCA_004768415.1 Aphanocapsa feldmannii 277cV
TCTATAAGAGGCAATGGCACCTTCCAGATCCCCCTGCTGCTTCAAAGCGCTGCCTAGATTGCTGAGTGCTTCTGGATAATTGGGCTTAATGGACAGGGCTTTCTTGAGAAGCTCAACCATCTCCTGCTTCTTCCCTTGTGTTCCACAAATAGCTGCCAAATTACTAAAGATAATTTCGTCCCTGACTCCTTCCTGAATGAGTTTTCTATAGATAAACTCCGCTTCCTTAAGCTTTCCTTGATGAATTAACTTCAAAGCCTGTTGTGCATCCTTGGCTTGATTGTTGTTATTGTTCGCAAATCCTTTTGACTTTGAGGACATTAACTTGATGCAGAGTTAGACTTCTTGACATTATAGCGACTGCTGGTCGCACCGTCAAGGGTTGTTCATGAGCCTTGAAGAGCTGCAAGGATCAAGGCAACAATGGGATCATCTTGGGGAATAGAGAGAGGAACATGAACAAGGAGAAGATGCTGGATCTCAGCCCTGTTGGCTGCATCATGATGAGGAATTAGATCAAGGGAGACATGCTTTGTCCAGATAGAAATAAAGAACGATATCCTGATGGATGGGGACCATGAAACGGATTCTCTGCATGGAGTACGAGTGCTTTCTTGATGATAGGGCACCACCACCCAATCTGAAGCCCAAGCTCTCACTGCGAGATCTGGCCTTGGCCCATAGGGTTCCCCTGAGCTAGCCGTCGTGCTCTGACAAATTGCATTGACCTGGCCCGGACCTGGCCCGCTGCAACCATCCTGAGAAGAGCTATGGTGATGCGGCACGTAAGTGGAAAAGCGGATACGGAGGTTGCACGCCACTATGCCCATCGCATTGTGGTTATCG
>SRMO01000071.1:3321-6112 GCA_004768415.1 Aphanocapsa feldmannii 277cV
CTGTTCTAGCAGCAGCTCGACACCTGATTGTCTCAAGATGTGCTTGAGCAAGCTCAGTTCATGGTCAACATTTCTCTTCTGTTCACCATGAAATTGTTCTGATTTAATCTCCAGGATGGTGATCTTGTCAAGCAACTCTGCCAAGGAGACGGGGATGGAAATAGCTACGGCCTTCCTGGCTGGAGCTGGAGCGTCTATACGACTGCTTGTGAAGGACTCCAGAGCAGTGGCCACACGCTGCATCACTTCTGACCAGTTACCCCGCTCTCGCTGACGGAAGAGGCGCATGGAGGGATACCAGAAGCTGGTCTCTCCTGCTATGCCCCAGCGCCAGTCTGGAACGTTTCTCAGCAGCAGCCAGGTGGGCTTGCCCAGACCCCCTGCCAGGTGAGCCACAGCAGTGTCACTGGTGATGATGAGGTCACAGTTGAGGATCATGGCTGCGGTTTCCACAAAGTCCCATATCTGACTGATCTCCCCTTGACAGTCAACAAACCGATGTAGGAAAGAGCATTCCGTCAGCTGCTCTGATCCAAATCCCTTTTGCAGAGATAGTACACTGACTCCTGTCGTCTCGATGATGGGAACGAAGGCACTTAAGGAAAGAGAACGGTCTGCCAGACTATTCTTTTCTGCTTGTGGGTTGCCTTGCCAATTAATACCGATAATAGGTTGCCTCTCGGTAGCTAGCTTCTGTTTCCACTCTAAAAACTTCTGCTCCGGTACCTTGATATAAGGTGTATCAACGATTGGATTATCTGGTCTGATATTTAGATATCTTGGTAAGGATAGGAGCGGTAGCCATTTCCCTATAGTGATGGTATTTGCTTCTTCTGGTGTGTAAAGAGCTGTGGTAATTCCTGAAGATTGAATGAGGCTATGAAGTTTTGGTGGAGCACAAAGAGACACATCCATACCTGTACTTCTTAGATAGGGAATATAGCGCATAAATTGCAAGATATCTCCCAAGCCTTGCTCGCTCACAAGAATCAGCTTTTCCCCTGAACAGTGATCATGACCATTCCACTGCTCCACCTGCGGATGAGCGTGCAGTTTGACAGCTTCTCTCTTATGAAATCGCCATTCATAGTCCTTCCAGCCATTATCATAGTCACCGGATAAAAGTAGAATATATGAGAGATTAAAGCAGGCATCTGGGTAGTGAGGATTGATGGACAGAGCCTTCCTGTACAAAGCGATGGCGTCTTCCAGATTCCCCTGCTCTCGTAGGGCATTGCCTAAGTTGTTGAGTGCTTGTGGATAATTGGGCTTGATGGACAGGGCTTTCCTATAAGATATGATGGCACCTTCCAGATCCCCCTGCCGCTTCAAGGCGATACCTAGGTTGTATAGTGCCTCTGGATAATTGGGCTTGATGAACAGAGCTTTTCTATAAGAGGCGATGGCGCCTTCCAGATCCCCCTGCTCTCGTAGGACATTACCTAGGTTGTATAGTGCCTCTGGATAATTGGGCTTAATGAACAGAGCTTTCTTGTAGGAGGCAATGGCGCCTTCCAGATCCCCCTGCCACTTTAAGGTGCTGCCTAGATTGCTGAGTGCTTCTGGATAATTAGGGTTGATAGACAGGGCTTCCTTGAGAAGCTCAACCATCTCCTGCTTCTTCCCTTGTGTTCCACAAATAGCTGCCAAATTACTAAAGATAATTTCGTCCTTGACTCCTTCCTGAATGAGTTTTCTATAGATAAACTCCGCCTCCTTAAGCTTTCCTTGATGAATTAATTTCAAAGCCTGTTGTGCATCCTTGGCTTGATTATTGTTATTCTTCGCAAATCCTTTTGGCTTTGAGGACATTAACTTGATGCAGAGTTAGACTTCTTGACATTATAGCGACTGCTGGTCGCACCGTCAAGGGTTGTTCATGAGCCTTGAAGAGCTGCAAGGATCAAGGCAACAATGGGATCATCTTGGGGAATAGAGAGAGGAACATGAACAAGGAGAAGATGCTGGATCTCAGCCCTGTTGGCTGCATCATGATGAGGAATTAGATCAAGGGAGACATGCTTTGTCCAGATAGAAATAAAGAACGATATCCTGATGGATGGGGACCATGAAACGGATTCTCTGCATGGAGTACGAGTGCTTTCTTGATGATAGGGCACCACCACCCAATCTGAAGCCCAAGCTCTCACTGCGAGATCTAGCCTTGGCCCATAGGTTTCCCCTGAGCTAGCCATCGTGCTCTGACGGATTGCATTGACCGGTCCGCTGCAACCATCCTGAGAAGAGCTATGGTGATGCGGCACGTGAGTGGAAAAGCGGATACGGAGGTTGCACGCCACTATGCCCATCGCATTGTGGTTATCGTCATTGGCCGCTGCTGCGTTTAGAGCTTAAAAATTAACCATAAGACTTTTCCTCTTTGATTGCAGAGTCGTAGTTATCATTTATTGCTCTCTTGATCTCTGCACGCTTGTCATTCTCCAGATAGACAGATCGTGCCAGTGCAATGAATGCTTTGCCAAAATCTTTGCGACGTTCATACTCGCGGATCGATTCCTCTATCTGCCAGAGAGATTGGTTGACGGCTTTCAGCTGCTGATGCTGCTCCGGCAGCAGCTCTACACCTGATTGTCTCAAGACATGCTTGAGCAAGCTTAGTTCATGGTCAACATTTTTCTTCTGTTCACCACAAAATTATTCTGACTTAATCTCCAGGATGGTGATCTTGTCAAGCAATTCTGCCAAGGAGACGGGGATGGAAATAGATATGGACTTCCTGGCTGGAGCTGGAGCGTCTATACGACTGCTTGTGAAGGACTCCAGAGCAGTG
>SRMO01000071.1:6262-14712 GCA_004768415.1 Aphanocapsa feldmannii 277cV
GCTCAGCAGCAGCCAGGTGGGTTTGCCCAGACCCCCTGCCAGGTGGGCCACAGCAGTGTCACTGGTGATGATGAGGTCGCAGTTGAGGATCATGGCTGCGGTTTCCACAAAGTCCCATATCTGACTGATCTCCCCTTGACAGCCAACAAATCGATGCAGGAAAGAGCAGTCCGTCAGCTGCTCTGATCCAAATCCCTTTTGCAGAGATAGCACACTGACTCCTGTCCTTTCGATGATGGGAGTAAAGGCATTTAGGAGAAGGGAACGGCCTGCCAGATTAGTATTTTCTATTTGTGGGTTGCCTTGCCAATTAATGCCGATGATAGGTCGCTTCTCGGCAGCCAGCTTCTGTTTCCATTCTAAAATCTTCTGCTTCGGCACCTTGATATAAGGTGTATCAACGAGTGGATTTTCTGGTCTGACGTTTAGATATCCTGGTAGGGATAGGAGCGGTAGCCATTTCCCTGTAGTGATGGTATTTGCTTCTTCTGGTGTGTAAAGAGTTGTGGTGATTCCTGAGAATTGAATGAGGCTATGAAGTTTTGGTGGCGCGCAAAGAGACACATCCATACCCATACTTCTTAGATAGGGAACATAGCGCATAAATTGTAAGGTGTCTCCCAAGCCTTGCTCGCTCACAAGAATCAGCTTTTCCCTTGAAGAGTGGTTATGACCATTCCACTGCTTCACCTGCGGATGAGCGTGTGGTTTGGCAGCTTCTCTCTTATGAAATCGCCATTCATAGTCTTTCCAGCCATTCTCATAGTCACCGGATAGAAGTAGAATATACGAGAGATTTAAGCGGGCATTTGGGTAATAAGAATTGATAGATAGAGCCTTCTTGTAGAAGGTGATGGCACCTTCTAAATTCCCCTGCTTTTGTAGAACATTGCCTAGGTTGCTGAGTGCTTCTGGATAATTTGGCTTGATGGTCAAGGCTTTCCTGTAAGAGGCGATGGCACCTTCCAGATCCCCCTGCCGGTTCAAGACGCTGCCTAGATTATTGAGTGCGTCTGGATAATTAGGCTTGATGGCCAAGGCTTTCCTGTAAGAGGCAATGGCAGCTTCCAGATCTCCCTTCTGCTTCAAGGCGATACCTAGGTTGTATAGTGCGTCTGGATAATTAGGCTTGATAGATAGAGCTTTCCTGTAAGAGGCGATGGCAGCTTCCAGATCTCCCTGCTCTTGAAGGATATAGCCTAGGTTGTATAGTGCATCTGGATAATTTGACTTGATGGACAGGGCTTTCTTGAGAAGCTCTACCATCTCCTGCTTCTTCCCTTCTATTCCACAAATAGCTGCTAAATTGCTAAAGATAATTTCGTTTCTGATTCCTTCCTGAATAAGTTTTCTATAGATGAACTCTGCTTCTTTAAGCTTTCCTTGATGGATTAACTTCGAAGCCTGTTGTATATCTTTGTCTTGAGTGTTGTTATTTTTGACAAATTCTTTTTGCTTTGAAGACATTAACTTGATACAGAAGTAGATTTATTAAAATTATAGCGATTGCTGGTCACACTGTCAAGGGTTTTTCATGAGGGCACCTCGAAAAATCACTTCTTTCTCATTGAAAATGGGCTATGACCACAGCGGCCACGGCACACCCCGCACCCGTATCGGTTTTGCCTACGCCCTCTCCAGTGATCCCCACAGGGACATCGAACTGTGCCTGGATCTGGCCCGCAGCGAGCGCCGCCAGGAGAACCCGGACCACAGCATCGAACTGACCACCGAGCTGCGCTTCCGAGTCAGGTCAACCGGCAGGTGGCCTCTGCAGACAAGAAGCTCTGATTCGAGCCGAGCCTTCATCCCCGGCAGGCGGCATTGGCCAGCAGGACCAGGCTTCTGGGTTCCAGGGTCGCTGTCTGTGAGGCCCCCTGGGTCGCCTTGTGGGGATCGCCCCAGGGCTGGGGCTCTACCGACAGGTCCTCACCATCGGGCAGGGCTGTGTCGATCAGTCGAGACCAGGTGGCCCCGGCAGGAATCTCGAAGTTCAGCGCCCGGTGGTAGGCATTCATGCCACACCACAGCAGGGGACCCTGATCACGGTGGTGAATGCTCCAGGCCAGGGTGTGGGACCAGGCGGCCCAATCTGGTTGGTGACATGCGGTGCCGTGCCACTCGCGCCAGATTCGATGGCCGCTTTCGTCGTCCTCCGGAAGTGCTACAGAGGGATTGAGCAGATCCAGGAAGCGCTGCCGCAGCTTCAGCAGCCGCTGCAGGTAGGTCTGCAAGCCATCGGCCTGGACTGAGCCGTCCCAGACCATCCAGCCCGTGGGGTTGCCCTGGCACCAGGCATTGTTGTTGCCCCCCTGGCTGCGGCCCCACTCATCCCCCATCAGCAACAGGGGCACACCGGGAGCCAGCAACAGGCTGGCGAGCAGATTGCGGACGTCACGTCTGCGCAGGGCCAGCACGGCCGGGTCCGTGCAGGGACCCTCCACGCCGTGGTTCCAGCTGTTGTTGTGGTTGTCGCCGTCCCGGTTCTGCTCCCCGTTGGCGAGGTTGTGCTTGCGGCTGTAGCTGACCAGGTCTGCCAGGGTGAAGCCATCGTGGCAGGTGACGTAGTTCACGGTCTGGCCAGGACGGGCCCCCGCGTCACCGAACAGATCACGGCTACCGCTGAACAGCTGACCGAGGTCCCATGTGGTGGATTGGTCACCTTTCCAGAACCGCCTGGCGGTGTCGCGGAACTTGCCGTTCCAGCAGCCGATCACCCGGGAAGGGAAGTCTTCCAGGCGGTAGAGCCCGGCACAGTCCCAGGGCTCACTCACCAGCTTGAGGTCACTGAGCTGGGGATCGGCTTCGATCGCTTCGAACAGAGGCGGCCGGTCGAGGGGCTGCAGTGCTTCACCGCGGCTGAGAGCGATGCCCAGATCGAAGCGGAAGCCATCCACCCCAAGCTCGATGGCCCAGCAACGCATGGCTTCCAGAATCAGCATGCAGACATGGGGTCGATTGGCGGCGATGCTGTTGCCGCAGCCGGAGACGTCCTGGTAGCGACCCCTGGCGTCCTGGAAATAGTAGAGCCGGTCAGCGAAGCCCCGCCAGCTCAGCCAGGGTCCCAGTCGGTTGGCTTCGCAGGTGTGGTTGAACACCACATCCACCAGCACTTCGATGCCCGCCTGGTGGCAGGCAGTCACCAGCTCCCGCATCTGCCGGCGCGCCGCCATGGGGTCGTCCCCCGCCACATAGCCCTGGTGGGGCGTGAACCAGTTCACCGGGCTGTAGCCCCAGTAGTTCAGCCGTCCGTTCGGTGCATCCTGAGGATCGAAGGCTGCAACGGGCAGCAGCTCGATGGTGGTCACTCCGAGCCGATGCAGCCGGGGCAGGGTGGCGATCAGACCCGGCAACGTGCCTTTGAGCGCCGGGGCGGCAGGACTGTCGGCGGCGGCGGTGTAGCCACCGGGGTGGAGTTCGTAGATGACGGTGCGGCGCCAGTGGTGGCGGGGACGGGGGGCCGCCTCGAAATCAAAGCTGTCCCGCTCGGTGACGATCCCCTTCAGGCAGGAGCCGACGTTGTCGTTGTGTCCCAGTGCGTCGTTGCGGCGATAGACGTTCCAGCCATCGATGGCGCGGGCACAGGGATCCAGCAGCACCTTGCTGGCATTGAACCGCCCTGAGCCGATGCTTGTTTCCCCATGGACCCGATAGCCATAGCGACAGCCGATTCCCACCCCATCCAGCCGCACATGCCAGTGGTCGCGACTGCGGTGCTCCGGACCGAGGGCAATGGTGCGGCTGGGACAGGCGCTGTCTCCGTGTTCGAACAGCAACAATTCGACGCCTTCCGCCCGAGGCGCCACCACGGAGAAGTTCACCCCGCCTTGATCGGCCGCCGCACCCAGGGGCCAGGGCCGTCCGATCTCGATCCCTTGCACGCTGTGCTGCCGTTGCGGGGAAACGTACCGCCCCATGGTTGCTGCGATGAAATGGAACCATGGATCTGACGCCCCCACGGCCCGCTGGCCGACCCCCACGGCCCCTGGGGACATGCCTCTGGAACTTCGCCCCCAGCCGTGAAAGCCGGGGGGGCAGTGCCTGGTGGCTGCAGGACGCCAGCGGCGGGGTGCTGGTGGACGTGCCCGCCTGGACCGAGGCCAACCTGGCGTTCCTGAGACAACAGCCGGATGGTCTCATCCTGCTCACCCATCGCGGCAACCACGGCCGCTGCCGCCATTTCCAGGAAGCCCTCGGCTGGGCAGTGTGGGTGCAGGAGCAGGAGGCCTATCTGCTGCCCGGCGTGCGTCGGCTGCATACCTTCGGGGAGGCAGCAGCCTTGAGCTCCACCCTGAAGCTGCTCTGGACCCCCGGCCACAGCCCCGGTTCAGCGGTGCTGCACTGGAGCGGTGCCCGCAACCTGCTGTTTTGTGGGCGAACCCTGTTGCCCCGCAGCGATGGCAGCGCCGCCCCGCTGAGGACTGTGCTCACCTTTCACTGGGGCCGCCAGTTGGCCAGCATTGCCGCGCTGCGCCACTGGCCCGCTGCCGGTGAACCCGACAACATCGCCTGCGGCGCAGGGCTTGGCGCGCTTCGCGGTGCCCATCTCGTCAGCAATGGCGCAGCGGTGCTGCAGGCCCTTGACCTGCAGATGCTGGCCTCCGTGGCGCCGGGTCCGGCTTTCGCAAGCGTTTCCAGTTGAACACCTGGGCGGGCGAAACCCTTTGCAAATCTAGGGTTCTGGCGTCGGACCCGGAAAACAGTCCGTACGATTTCCGTGCTTCCAGCAAGCGGTGGGGAACCACCTTCACCGCCACGCCATACACCGCCGAGAAGGAGGTTCCCATTCCGATGAACAAGGCCGATCTCGTCAACATGGTTCAACACCGCACCAAGTTGACAAAAACCGACGTCTCCCAGGTCGTCGATGCTGCAATTGAAGAAATCATCGACGCCGTCGTTGATGGGAAGAAGGTCTCCATTCTTGGTTTCGGCTCCTTCGAGCCGCGTGAGCGCTCTGCTCGTCAGGGCCTCAACCCCAAGACAGGCGAAAAGATCAAGATTCCCGCCAAGCGCGTGCCTGCTTTCACGGCCGGCAAGATGTTCAAGGATCGT
Source organism: Aphanocapsa feldmannii 277cV (assembly GCA_004768415.1). Taxonomy (GTDB): domain Bacteria; phylum Cyanobacteriota; class Cyanobacteriia; order PCC-6307; family Cyanobiaceae; genus Aphanocapsa_A; species Aphanocapsa_A feldmannii. The sequence goes on from SRMO01000071.1 coordinate 11,318, forward strand.
GTCCAGATGGCTGATACGGATCAGGAGCTGACACACGACGACGCTCCCTCCGAGGCTCCCCAGGAGTCGCTTTAGGCCTGCCAATCCTCCACAGCGCTGTCTCGCTGGCCAGCTGCCATGACACCGGATCGGGCCGCCCCGCCCCGGGCCCGTTATGCCCCCAGCCCCAGCGGCGCGCTGCATCTGGGCAACCTGCGCACGGCCCTGGTGGCCTGGCTGCATTGCCGTCTGCAGGGTGGGGTATTCATCGTGCGGATCGACGACCTCGACACCCCCCGCGTCAGGCCTGGTGCCGAGGCTGCGATTCTCGCGGACCTGCGCTGGCTGGGCCTGGATTGGGATGAAGGTCCCGATGTGGGCGGGCCCGCTGGTCCCTACCGGCAGAGCGAGCGTCTGGAGCTCTATGGGCAGGCCCTGGAGCAGCTGCGCCGGGCCGGTGAACTCTTTCCCTGTCGCTGCAGCCGGTCCATGCTCGCGGCGATCTCGGCGCCCCATGGTCCGGCTCCGATCTATCCCGGCTCCTGCCGCAAGTCCAGCGACTGGCAGCCCCGGGATGGGCGCATTCCCAGCTGGCGCTGGCGGGTACCTGCCTCACGACTCGACATCGTGGATGGGGTGCTGGGACCGCAACAATGGAATCTGCCGATCCAGATCGGTGACGTGGTGCTGCGCCGTGCCGACGGCTTCATCGCCTATCACCTGGCCACAGCAGTGGATGAGGTGACGATGGCCATCACCCAGGTGCTGCGTGGGGCGGATCTACTCCCCAGCACGCCGGTTCAGCTGGCCCTGATCAGACGTCTGGGCGGTCCCGGCCCCCGCTACTGGCATGTCCCGCTGATGCGGAACGCAGCGGGGAGCCGACTGGCGAAGCGGGATGGTTCGGCCGGTCTGGGGGCCTGCCGTGCAGCAGGCTTCTCGGCAGCCGAAGTGGTGGGTCGGCTGCTGGCCAGCCTGGCGCTGACTGCGACGGGGCAGGCCATCAGCGCCGCAGATGCCCTGGATTCGATCAGCCTCTCAGCACTGGACAGAGCCTTGTTTGCCGCTGGCTCAGGCAGCGGAACGCCTCCCCAGCCCTGAAAAAGCTCTGGACATGCAGAGCTTCCTTAAGAATCTGCTTGGGATCGCATTCGTTTTCTTCTCCACACTGTGATCAGGCCAGTGATGCAGATGCCCAATCCTGAGAACAGTCGTTGTGGTTGCTGCGGCGGATCCGGTGTGTTGCGCACCGGGTGTGAGTCCTTTCGCACCTGCATGGACTGCCTGGGGCAGGGTCGGCAGCCTGTGGCCGATCTCACCAGGAGGTCAGCCCTGGCACCACGGCCTGGGCCCCTGACGACAGCAGCAGAAGCGACATTGGCGATTCCCGCGGCCGTCCTGCGGCAGCCTCCGGCCAGCGCCATCGAGCATCTGGCCAGGCCGCCGAGGCAGCGCTGCGATGACTCCGGCAGTGGCCCCGGGCAGCACATGGCCGTTCAGCCAGGCTGCCATGCCCCCGAGGCCGGCGCTGCCATCTGTCCATCGTCATGGACAGCCAGACAGCGGCGCCAGCGCTTCGCTGCCGATGACGCAGCAACCGCCTCCACCAGGGACTATCCGGACAACCGGCAAAGCACATCCAGCACATCCGCTCGACACACAAGCTTCCTGCCCAGACCCCGGAGCGAGTGTCGTGATGGGACGTGATCCGGAGTGTCCTCAATCTCCCCCTTCGGCCTGATCGGACTGGAAATTCAGCTCCAGTCCGGCACGGTTGAACAGGTCGATCAGGGCCAGCAGCCGCTGACCGTAGTCACTGCCCCCCTGGCCGGTCCACTGGGCGTGATGGGCCTCCAGGGCATTGCGCAGCACCCGGACTCCAGGGCGGTCGATGGTGAAGGTGAGTTCCGGCTCCATCCCTCGGCTGCGTCTGACCGCAGTCTCTCCTGCACCGGTCACAAGCGGTGAGACATGAGACCACGTCGCCATGACGGCAGGCGGCCAGCAAGGATCGCGGGACTGTTGCAAACGTTGCAGGAAGCGGCGGCATTCATCCCACAATGTCCACAGCGGATGTCCAACCATGGTCGAACACAAGGAGCCTTCCGCTCCAGTGGCCCACCCCCATGACTTCAAGGCCCAGAGCGAGGTCCACCGCAAGATCCGCAACGACGCCGACTACGACGACTGGGTCTACGGCACCGAGCCCGACCCTGGACAGCCCTGGGGCAAGGCCCCCCGTCGGCGAGCCGACTGCACCAGCTGACCCGGCAGGTCGCTGCGGAACGGTGGTGTCACCACTGCGCTGCCGAGCGGGGTGCCAAGCCAGCCAGGGCACTGCCAGCCAGAGAATCCAGCCGTGGCCGTGGCGATCCTGGAGCAGGGGTCCGCGGCTGCTACGGAGCAGGTGGCGAGAGAATGCCTGCGCGAAGCTCCGCCAATCCGGGTCAACGCACCGCTTGCCGCTCCCCCCTGACCCTGCCCACCAGCCCACCGCGATCGCGTGCACTGCTCGGAACCTGCCTGGCCACCCTGCTGTGCTCTGCGGTCTGGAGCCGTAGCCTGGCGGCTGAGCACTTCGTCCTGCGCTTCAACGATCTCGAACTGAGCGTGACGCTGGAGGAGCTGCGGCAGTGGAGTGAGAATCCCGCCTCCGAACAGGATCTGGATATCTGGTTTCAGCTGGTGGCCCCGGGGGATCGGGACAGCCTGGCAAGGGTGCTGCGACGGGGGATCGACCTTCGGCAGGGGATTGTACCGGCATGGCTGGACAGCTGGATCGGTCGGCAGCTTGTCACCCAGCTGGGCAGCTTCATCACCACGGACGCGGGACCCGGCGGCCCGGCCCTGCTGGCTGCCCTGCGCAAGGGGGTGGAACAGGGAAAGGCGAGCCCGGTGGAACTGGCCGGCCTGGTGCCCTCGCTGGAGTTACGGATCGATGCCAATGCCCTGCTGAAGCAGGCGAAATTGTTCCGGGCGTCCCTGGAACAACAAAAGGTCTTGCTGCGCCGGGTGCGTGAACTGCCTCTGCCGGCCCGCTATGTGGGTGAGGTCCCAGGTGAGACTGCCCCGTCAGCGAACGGCGTCACGGCGTTATCCCTGGCCACCCCCCTGCCACAGCGGGATCTGCAACTGTCCCTGCCCCACCGGCAGGAGCCGCTCGACATCAGCCTGATCGTTCCCGACCGTGCGCCGACCATGCGCCGCCACTGGGTGCTGATCACGACGGGGTTGGGCAGCAGCCGCAGTCAGCTGCGTTGGCTGGCCGATGCCTTGGCTCTCCAGGGATGGCCTGCCATGGTGCTGCAGCATCCCGGCAGTGACGAGGCGGCCATCACGGCCGCGCTCAGGGGAGAGTCGGGGCCTCCGGAGGCCGACAATCTGCAGCTGCGCCTCACCGATCTGAGCCGCGTGAT
>SRMO01000071.1:14817-24060 GCA_004768415.1 Aphanocapsa feldmannii 277cV
GTGGTGGGTCATTCCCTCGGGGCCTTCAGCGCGGCGCTAATGGCGGGCGCCACACTCCGGCCGGGGATCGAGCAGCGCTGTCACCAGGCCCTGGACAGTCTGGTGCTGTTCAACAGTTCCCAGTTGCTCCAGTGCCAGCTGGCCCCATCCCTGCCACCACCGCTGCCGCCACAGGAGGGTGTGGCAGCGGTGGTGCTGCTCAACAGCTTTGGAAGCCTGGGCTGGGATGTGAATGGTCTGAGCGGTATGCGGCTGCCCTTGCTCAGTGTGGCCGGCAGCCTGGATCTGATCACACCCCCGGGGCCCGAGCAGCTGCGGCCCTTCCTGGAAACACCCCATCCGCACAGCCGTCTGGCCCTGATCGACGGCGCCAGTCACTTCTCGCCCATTCGGGTGGCCGCCGAGGAGGAGGTCCTGTTTGGCATCGGGGAAGCCTTGGTGGGCGTGGATCCGCCACGCATTCAGCACGCCATCAGTCAGCTCACGACCGACTTCATCAGCGGCCTGGAGCAGAACAGGCCCCTCGCTTCGCAGCACCTCCGGGTGAGTGGGGTCAATGTGCGGCTGATTGACCGTGCCCAGGCCAGGACCGTGCTCTGATCAGGGGGGATTCCCCTGCAGCACTCCCGGGGGCCCAGGCAGTGGTCCATCCGCTGCACAGGCGGGGAATGCTGAGCACAGTCACGAGGTCGGCTGTGCTCGTCTGCTCGATCCTGGTCGCCACAGTCCTCACCACCACATCACTGCTGCTGGAGGCCTTCAGCGCCCACACCCTGCGGGTGGCATCACGTCCCGGAACTGTGGTGCTGGCGTCACCCGATCAGCAGCAGGCGCCATGAGGCGGACCTTGCCGAAGGCGGCCCTGGGTTTCTCCCTGATGGAGGTGCTGGTGAGCCTGTCGATCCTTGCCATCGCTGGGGCGATCAGCCTGCGCAGCAGTCAGCGGGCCCTGGCGCGCTGGGCCCAGGCACGGCAACGGGCCGCTGTGGAGCAGTCTCTGCAGTTCGCCGAGCAGCGGTTGATGGGCCTGGTGCTGCACCAGCGTCTGCCGGCACTGTGGAACTGCGCTCAGCTGCCGCTGCAGCAGCCCATTGTGCAGTCGCTGCAGGCCCCACCTGAACCTGGCGGCAGCGAAGCGGGGAGACTGCTGGAGGGACGCCTTGCGTCACTGCCCGGAGAGCAGTTCAGGCTGGAGATGCTGATTCACGACCCTGCCACAGGGTTGGCAAGGCAGCGGCACCTGGACCTGGCGAAGGCCTGGGCCTGTGACAGTGGACAAGCCGACATGGACGCCGCAGCCACAGCTGATCAGCTGCCTCCCGGGGTTGTGGTGGGGAGGGCCTGATGGGGATGGCAGTCAGGCCGTTGCAGGGAGCTGGGATGACCGTGCCGGAGCTGGTGATGGTGCTGGCCCTGATCGGGGTGCTGGTGGGGCTCGGTTTCCCCGCCGGGCTGGGGCTGCACCATCGGGCCCAGCTGCGCGGCACGATCCGGCGGCTGGCGCTCCAGCTCGAGCAGGCCCGCAGGGAGGCACTGGGCAGCGGTGAGCCCTGCGGCATGTCCGCGATGCAGACCGGTTGGGGCAGGCCTGCCAACCCTGACCTCAGGCCCTGTCGCATGGCCCTTGCCCTGGAGTCGACTGCTGCGGTGGTGGTGGAGAGCAACCTGCCGGGGGATCTGATTGCCACGCCCAACGGCCTGTTGCTGGGTGCGGGCACGATGGTGGCCAGCCATCCGCAGATGGAGGAGCAGTGGTGCCTGGTGGTGTCGATACCACTGGGCACCACCCGTCTCGGTCGCTACGTGGGGGCATCGGATCAGAGCATCAAAGCCAAGCACTGCCGGCCCGATGCAGCGATCTAGCAGGCCCAGGCCAGGATCACCAGGCGGCGGCAGAGTCGGCGAGCCGCTGGGCTACACGCTTGTCGAGCTGTTGATCAGTCTGGGGCTGGCCGCCCTGGTGCTGAGCCTGGCGGTGCAGCTGGTGCTGGGAGACCAGCGACAGACGGCCCGGTTGACCCGGCGTTTGCGCCATGGGCAGGTGCTCGGGCGAGCAGTGGCTCTGATCGAGGGGGATCTCGCAGCGGGCCAGGCCATCGCCCTGAATCCGGACCAGGCCAGCCACAGTTGCGGCCTGGCTGGGCGAACCCCGATTCTGGCCATCGAGCGACCGGAAGGTGTCACCACCTACTCGGTGGGCAGGGCACCCTCCTCGATCTGGCGCGCACCGGTGCTGATGCGTTGCGGGCGATCCTTCCGCAAGGATGGAGTGCTGAATCCAGCTGGTGCTGCCAGGAACCGGCTGGTGATCGATGGGCTGGATCCGTCTCCTGCCCCGTGGAACGGTTGCGCTCTGCCCGGATTCCAGCTGCTCGGCAGTTCAGCCGAGCAACCCCTTTCCGCCTGTCTGGAGAGCGAGAGTGGCCTGGTGCACTTCCGCCTCGTGCTGGCAGGTCCCGAAGGCAGCACGGCATCTGGACGCCTGGAACGGCAGGGGTCAGCGGTGGTCTGGCTCAGTCCCTGAGGTCTGTCGGGTGGCACCTCTGCCGCCGCTGGGGTCGCCCCCGGTCATGCCCCTGCCCAGCCAGCGAGCAGATGCACACAGGCATTCAGCACAAACCTCAGGCCTGGCCTCTGGCGGCCTGGACCCGGGCGCGGGCCTTGTCCACGGCCTGCTGGGCCAGCAGCTTCTCTGCGCTGGAGGGCTCTGCTTCGAACCTGACCAACGCAGCCCTGGCCACGTCGAGGTTGCGCTCGGCTTCGGCAGCATCGATGTCTGCACCCCGCTCGGCGGCGTTCACCAGCACAGTGACTTCGTTGGCATCAACCTCGGCGAAGCCACCCATCAGGGCGATGGCGCTCCAGTTGGAGCCCTCACGCAGACGCAGCACGCCTACATCGATTGCGGAGAGCAGCGGGGCGTGATCCTTGAGGACGCCAAGCTGGCCGGTGGTGCTGGGAAGGATCACTTCGTCAGCGGGACCATCGAACACATTCTGGTCGGGGGCGAGGACCCGGAGGGTGAGAGTCATCGATGGGAGGGGGTCAGGTCGGGTCGGGAGAGATGGCGGACATCAACTCAGCCTTTGGCCTGGGAACGGATCTTCTCGGCCTTGGCCCTGGCCTCGTCGATGCTGCCGACAAGGTAGAAGGCGGCCTCGGGCAGATCGTCAAGCTCACCAGCGAGGATCATCTGGAAGCCCTTGATGGTGTCGTCAAGCTTCACGTACTTTCCAGACATGCCGGTGAAGATCTCAGCCACGAAGAAGGGCTGGGAGAGAAACTTCTCGATCTTGCGGGCGCGATCGACGGTGCGACGGTCAGCCTCGGAGAGTTCGTCCAGCCCCAGAATCGCAATGATGTCCTGCAGTTCCTTGTAGCGCTGCAGGGTGGACTGCACAGCGCGGGCAGTTCTGTAGTGCTCGTCGCCCACCACAGAGGGCTGCAGCATGGTGCTGGTGGAATCGAGGGGATCCACGGCGGGGTAGATGCCCTTGGATGCCAGGGCCCTGGACAGCACGGTGGTGGCGTCCAGGTGGGCAAAGGTGGTGGCCGGTGCGGGGTCGGTGAGGTCGTCGGCGGGGACGTAGACGGCCTGGATGGAGGTGATGGAGCCCTCCAGGGTGGAGGTGATGCGCTCCTGCAGGCCACCGACGTCGGTTCCCAGGGTGGGCTGATAGCCGACGGCGGACGGCATGCGACCCAGCAGCGCCGACACTTCGGAGCCGGCCTGCACGAAGCGGAAGATGTTGTCGATGAAGAGCAGCACGTCCTGCTTGTTCACGTCGCGGAAGTGTTCGGCCATGGTGAGCGCCGAGAGACCCACGCGCATGCGGGCGCCGGGAGGCTCGTTCATCTGGCCGTAGCAGAGGGCGACCTTGGACTTGGCCAGGTCGTCGGCGTTGATCACGCCGGACTCCTTGAATTCCTCATAGAGGTCATTGCCTTCACGGGTGCGTTCACCCACCCCACCGAACACCGACACGCCGCCGTGTTCCTTGGCAATGTTGTTGATCAGTTCCTGAATCAGGACGGTCTTGCCCACACCCGCACCACCGAACAGGCCCACCTTGCCGCCCTGCCGATAGGGAGCCAGCAGGTCGATCACCTTGATGCCGGTCTCGAAGACCTTGGGCCTGGTCTCCAGCTCGGTGAGCCTGGGCGCCTCACGGTGAATGGGGGCGGATGTGGTGGCAGTCACGGGGCCCTGCTCGTCGACGGGCTCGCCCAGCACATTGAAGATGCGGCCCAGGGTGACATCACCCACGGGAACGCGGATGGGGGAGCCGGTGTCGATCACGTCCATGTTGCGCACCAGGCCATCGGTGCCGCTCATGGCAACGGCGCGCACCTTGCGGTCCCCCAGCAGCTGCTGCACCTCGCAGGTCACGGCCACGTCCTGGCCGGCGGGATTCCTGCCTTCGATGCGCAGGGCGTCGTAGATGCTGGGGAGCTTGCCGGAGGGGAACTCCACGTCCACAACGGGACCGATCACCTGGCGGATCACGCCCCTGGTCCCGGCGGCGGCAGCAGTGGAAGGCATAGGAAGCAGAAAGCTCGTGAAGTGGACGCGGTGGCCCCAAACTGGAGGCAAGCCAGGATTCTGGCCCGTGGTTGACCGCTGGGCAGCGGTGAGCGGGCGGCAGGCAGCGGGCAGCGCCCTTGAAGCGGCGCAACCTTACCACTGCGTCAGCCCCTGCAGACCGGTGGTCCGACAGGGCAGTGGCCGGTGGCCTCACCGCAACGTCCCGGTGGCAACCCAGTGGCAACCGCTCCTGAAGGGTCATGACGCCACCGCCGTGACTGAACCGCCAGGCCCATCAGCCTGCCTGGCACTCGACCGGCCATCCACCTGTTCGGTCAACCCTACTGAACCGATGATTGCAGGGCTGCCGACCTGATCAATACGTTGATTGACGCAGGGGGCGAGTGTCTATCGCCCGTTCGCGCCACCCGTCAGAGCGTTCGCCGCAGAGGCGGTGCCGCGACACCTTTGCCGCTGTTCCCTTTTCAACCCATGGCTGCAGTCAACCTCAGCGTTTCAACTGTCAAACCACTCGGTGATCGCGTCTTTGTGAAGGTCTCCGAGTCTGAAGAGAAAACCGCCGGTGGCATCCTGCTACCCGATACGGCCAAGGAGAAGCCCCAGGTGGGCGAAGTGGCTCAGGCGGGCCCCGGCAGGCGCAACGACGACGGCAGCCGCCAGACCCTCGAAGTGAGCGTTGGCGACAAGGTGCTTTACAGCAAGTATGCCGGCACCGACATCAAGATCGGCACAGATGAATACGTGTTGCTGAGCGAGAAGGACATCCTCGCCATCGTCGACTGAGCCGTAAAGACCTTCAACTCTTCAAGTCAATTCCAGAGATCCAGCAATGGCCAAGCGCATCATCTACAGCGAGAACGCCCGTCGCGCCCTTGAGAAAGGCATTGACACCCTCAATGACACCGTCTCCGTGACCCTCGGCCCGAAGGGCCGCAACGTGGTGCTGGAGAAGAAGTTCGGTGCTCCCCAGATCATCAATGACGGCGTCACCATCGCCAAGGAGATCGAGCTCGAGGATCACATCGAGAACACCGGTGTGGCGCTGATCCGCCAGGCTGCCTCCAAAACCAACGACGCTGCCGGTGATGGCACCACCACCGCCACCGTCCTGGCCCACGGCATGGTCAAGGCCGGGCTGCGCAACGTCGCCGCCGGTGCCAATGCCATGGTTCTGAAGAAAGGGATCGAGAAGGCCTGCGACTTCCTGGTGGACAAGATCAAGGAGAAGGCCCAGCCCGTCACCGACAGCACGGCCATCGCCCAGGTGGGCTCCATCTCCGCCGGCAACGACGACGAAGTCGGCCAGATGATCGCCGATGCCATGGACAAGGTGGGCAAGGAGGGTGTGATCTCCCTGGAGGAAGGCAAGTCCATGACCACCGAGCTGGAGGTCACCGAGGGCATGCGCTTCGACAAGGGCTACATCTCCCCCTATTTCGCCACCGACACCGAGCGCATGGAGGCGGCCCTGGATGACCCCTACATCCTGCTGACCGACAAGAAGATCGGCCTGGTGCAGGATCTGGTGCCCGTGCTGGAGCAGATTGCCCGCACCGGCAAGCCTCTGCTGATCATCGCCGAGGACATCGAGAAGGAGGCCCTCGCCACCCTGGTGGTGAACCGCCTGCGTGGCGTGCTGAATGTGGCTGCCGTCAAGGCACCCGGCTTCGGTGACCGTCGCAAGGCCATGCTGGAAGACATGGCTGTCCTGACCAATGGCCAGCTGATCACCGAGGACGCCGGCCTCAAGCTGGAGAACGCCAAGGTGGAGATGATGGGCAGCGCCCGCCGTGTCACCATCACCAAGGACAACACCACCATCGTTGCCGAGGGCAATGAGGATGCCGTGAAGGCCCGCTGCGAGCAGATCCGCAAGCAGATCGACGAGACCGACTCCTCCTATGACAAGGAGAAGCTTCAGGAGCGGCTTGCCAAGCTCTCCGGCGGTGTGGCTGTGATCAAGGTCGGTGCCGCCACCGAGACCGAGATGAAGGACAAGAAGCTGCGCCACGAGGACGCCATCAACGCAACCAAGGCTGCGGTGGAAGAGGGCATCGTCCCCGGCGGTGGCACCACGCTGGCCCACATGGTGCCTGAGCTGGAAGCCTGGGCCCACGTCAGCCTCAGCAATGAGGAGCGCACCGGCGCCCTGATCGTGGCTGCTGCCCTCACCGCCCCGCTGCGCAAGATCGCCGAGAATGCCGGCGTGAATGGTGCCGTGGTAGCGGAAAACGTGAAGACCAAACCCTTCAACGAGGGCTACAACGCCGCCACAGGTGAATACACCGACATGTTGGCTGCCGGCATCGCCGATCCCGCCAAAGTCACCCGCTCTGCCCTGCAGAACGCTGCCTCCATCGCCGGCATGGTGCTCACCACCGAGTGCATCGTGGCGGATCTGCCAGAGAAGAAGGAAGCCGCTGCTGCCGGAGCCGCCGGCGGTGGCATGGGTGGTGGCGACTTCGACTACTGATCGCTTCACGAGGTCCCAGTCGTCCCAGTCGGATCCCTGATCCTTCAACATCCCGTCAAGGAGGGCAGATGCCCTCCTTTTTTATTATCTATCTGCCTGCTCCTACCATTATTTTGAACTTGTATCCGAGTATTTTGAAGTCTGCTCTAGGGTTGGGATTCCGATGGGGAATACCTGCTGCACCTATGAGATCTCTACAAGCAATGGCACCACAGCAACCCCGACTGGCCACTCAGCCAAGCTGGATGATCTGATCTTTGCCCATCCCAAGATGGGTCAGTGCCTGAATCACGGCAGCGTGTTCCGCTCCCCGCACCTGGAACAGGAGACCCTGTAGGGCACCTCGAAAAATCAAGCAACCTCCGCTGCGGGATGGCCTGTTGCCATGAAGGCACCTGTAGTGGCAAGGGATCATGGGGCGGTACCTCCACACCCCACTGTGATGTGCTTCGCCCTGCTGCACTCTCCAAGAGGAGGCTGGAAGCGCTGTTCTTTTGGTTCAGCTGGGGTGTCCTTGTGTCCTGGCCAACAGCGTCAGAAGGTATCGGCGTCGGGACCGAACCACTCCTCGATCAGGTCGTTGAGGAAACCATCCTGCTTGATGGCGTCGATGGCGCGGTCAAACTTGTCTTTCAGGTCGCCGTTGTCCTGGCGGAGTCCGACCCCGATGCCCCGGTCCAGGGAAACTGCCGGACCGACAATAGCCAGCTTTCCGCCGGTCTCGGCGATCTTGTCGTGAGCAAGACCCGAGTCAACGAACGTTGCGTCTGCGTCGCCATTCAGGACGGCGGTGATGGGGCCTTCGGCCAGCTTGTACTCCACCATCGAGGCACCGGACTCGGACAGGTAATCGGCCTGGACAGTGGCCTCCTGGACGGCAACTTTGCCGTTGGCGGCTTCGTCGCCAGAGCCGGCGAGGGCAAGGTATACCGACGGGCTGGGCGGGACGTATGGCTGGCTGAAGTCGATAAGCTCCTCGCGCTCGTCGGTGATGCTCATGCCGGCCATGATGGCATCGTAGTTCCCGCCATTCAGGTTGGCGATGATGCTGTCCCAGTCGTTGGTCACCCAGTCGCATTCAAGCCTGGTGCGGCGGCAGAGCTCGTTGCCCAATTCGCGCTCGAAGCCAGCGACTTCGCCGTCCTCGTTGATGAAGTTGTAGGGGTGGTAGTGGCCCTCGGTGCCTATGGTGATCTTCTCGGATTCGGACGAGCAGGCCAGGGAGAGGGAGAGGAGGAGGGCGAGGCTGAGGCTGGTCTTGAGCATGTTGGACTCGCTGCGGCAGTGGGCGGATGTGAGCACCCCGTAGGCGCGCTGTTCAGGGTTGTCGAGGTGGGGAAAGCTCTCGCCCGGGGAGTATGGCCTGGCAGCCGGGGGGATTGCGCTGCCCGCAGGGGCGGGAAGGCGCTTCCCTTGGAGCCATGCCCTTTATCATCAAAGTGTAGCGAGGCTCATTTGCGGCTGATAAGGCTGCTTTCTCTTTGTGAATTGCGCACCATGACACATGCTCATCAACATCATGGACTGTGATTGCGTGCCATTCCTTGGTGGAGCCGGTAACTGTTCAGACTTCAGGGAAAGTCAAATCCGGCATGATGCACAACATGAACTGGTCGAACAACGGCACAGTGAAACCGGTGTCGCCGTGGCCTGGGCTCCACACCATTCCCTTGGCAATCAACTGGCTTCTCGTCGGGCCAAGCGAAGTCACAGGTTTGCCCAAAACGCGGGCGATGTCGCCCGACCGATGAGGCCCCGGACCCCGTTTGGCCATAGCCCGAAGGTATCGTCTCTCGGTGGGCGTCAGTCGCTCGAATCGAACCCGGAAGAAGCTCCCATCAAGCGCGGCAGTGGCCATAGCCGAGGCCCGTTCGACGTCGCCGAGGTCGATGGGCGAAGTATCGGCAACATCCCAGGCATGTTTGCCCCACTCCTGCAGAAAATACGGATAACCGTGGGTCATCTCGAAGATGCGCTGCAGAGCGTTGTCGTCGATGGCTACACCCTCATCTCGTGCAGGCTTCTCGATCGCTCTCCGGGCCGCCTCCGGAGCGAGAGGCCCGACCTCTTGGACATCGAACATCCGCTCCGCGTATGACTTCGCCCGCCCCATGTGCGCGCGCAGTTGCGGCAGCCGGGCGCCGACGAGCACCACCGGTGCCCGGGGCTGTGCAGTGTCGAAATTATCCTTCCAGGCTAAATCTTCTAAGATCCATCAAATCGA
>SRMO01000071.1:24070-33982 GCA_004768415.1 Aphanocapsa feldmannii 277cV
ACGGAAACGCGCCGTGCCGATGATTTCGTCGCTGGGCAGGGCACCCCAGAGCCGACTGTCCTGGCTGTTGGGGCGGTTGTCACCGAGCACCAGCACCGCACCGGGAGACACCTTGATCGTGAGTGGTGAACAGGGCTGCTGTGGACTGCACCAGTTGCGGACGTAGGGCTCATCGAGCCATTGCCCGTTGATCCATACAGCACCGGAGCGATCGATCCGAACCACTTCGCCAGGCAGTCCCACCACGCGTTTGATGTAGGCATCGCATTTGCGGTGCTGAAAACCGACACTCAGCAGCGGTACGGAGGCCAGGGCACACTGGCCGGGGAAGGGATCCGGGAGGCCGGCACCGATCCTGCTGAAGCGGTAGGGGGAGTTGAACACGCAGGATGTCTCCCCGTCGGGGAAATCCACGGTGTTTCGAGACTTTTTCCACCAGCAGGCGGTCCTGGATCTGCAGCTCCGGGAGCATCGAACCCGAGGGGATGTAGCGCGCTTCCACAAGGGTGGCCCGTATGCCCAGGAAGCCCACCAGGGTCAGCAGGGTGGGACTGGCGAGCAGTCCCTTGACCAGCTTCATGGCCCTGCGGGCGGCTGTCCAGCGTGTTGTGGCCGCACTGGCGGCGTCAGTGTTGTCGCCAGGTGGCTGCTGTGCCTGATTCATGATCCTTGAACCGCTGTGCAGTGTCGAAATTATCCTTCCAGGCTAAATCTTCTAAGATCCATCAAATCGACCTGTCATCGTCTCGGCGCTGCGCCAGGTGGCGGTGTCACTGCTTTCCCTGACTCAACGGTCCTGCTGGGCCAGATCTGAGTAGGCCTCGGGCAGGTTGCCGAATTGCCCGGGGGGCCAGAAGCGGAAACGCGCCGTGCCGATGATTTCGTCGCTGGGCAGGGCACCCCAGAACCGACTGTCCTGGCTGTTGGGGCGGTTGTCACCGAGCACCAGCACCGCACCGGGAGACACCTTGATCGTGAGTGGTGAACAGGGCTGCTGTGGACTGCACCAGTTGCGGACGTAGGGCTCATCGAGCCATTGCCCGTTGATCCATACAGCACCGGAGCGATCGATCCGAACCACTTCGCCAGGCAGTCCCACCACGCGTTTGATGTAGGCATCGCATTTGCGGTGCTGAAAACCGACACTCAGCAGCGGTACGGAGGCCAGGGCACACTGGCCGGGGAAGGGATCCGGGAGGCCGGCACCGATCCTGCTGAAGCGGTAGGGGGAGTTGAACACCAGGATGTCTCCCCGTCGGGGAAATCCACGGTGTTTCGAGACTTTTTCCACCAGCAGGCGGTCCTGGATCTGCAGCTCCGGGAGCATCGAACCCGAGGGGATGTAGCGCGCTTCCACAAGGGTGGCCCGTATGCCCAGGAAGCCCACCAGGGTCAGCAGGGTGGGACTGGCGAGCAGTCCCTTGACCAGCTTCATGGCCCTGCGGGCGGCTGTCCAGCGTGTTGTGGCCGCACTGGCGGCGTCAGTGTTGTCGCCAGGTGGCTGCTGTGCCTGATTCATGATCCTTGAACCCTTGCAGCCGGCGCTGCCTGAAGCGGCAGATTAGACAGCTACCGGCTGATCACCCATGGTGACCGATCCGACCATCGCTTGTGCTCACGTCAGCCCGTGGCCCGGAAGAGATCTGCAGGTACGCGATGTGTCGCTCCTGCGGTCTGATGGCAGCCAGGAGCCAGGCCATCTGCTGGTGCGGGACGGTCGCATTGCCGCCATCGCTGCCGACCTTCCCCGCCAGGACGACGTCCCTGTGCTCCAGGGTGGTGGCCACCTGCTGATGCCGGGGGTGATCGACCCCCAGGTGCATTTTCGTGATCCAGGCCTGACCCGCAAGGAGGACCTGATCACCGCCAGCAGGGCCTGTCTCCGAGGCGGGGTGACCGGCTATCTGGAGATGCCGAACACCATCCCCCCCACGGTCAACCGTGCCGCCCTGCAGGCAAAACTGGACCGCGCCGCCGCCGTCAGCCGCGTGCATTACGGCTTCTTCATCGGTGCCTGCGGCGATGGCTCCAATCTCGCCGACCTCACCAGCGAAGCCACGGCCTCTGGTCAGGCCTGTGGGGTGAAGATGTTCATGGGCACCGGCCACGGCGTGCTGGAGTGCAGTGACCCGGAGGTACAGGAGCAGGTGTTCGCCACCGGGGACAAGCTGATTGCTGTTCATGCGGAGGACCAGCAGCGCATCCTGGCCCGTCGGGCTGCGTTGCTCGAGCCAGGGACAGAGCCAGCGGCGGATTGTCACTCCGAGATTCAGGACGAGCAGGCCGCCCTGCTTGCCACCAGGCGGGCCCTGGAACTCTCCAACCGCCATGGTCGACGGTTGCACATCCTCCATCTCTCGACCGGGATCGAGGCGGAGCACCTGCGCACCCACAAACCGCCGCAGGTCACCACCGAAGTGACGCCTCAGCACCTGCTGCTCAACCGCAGTGCCTATGAGCGTCTCGGAACCAGGGCCCAGATGAATCCCCCCCTGCGCAGTGAGCGGGACAACGGCCTGCTGTGGCAGGCCCTGGTGGATGGGGTGATCGATTGCATCGCCACAGACCATGCCCCGCACACCGCCGCGGAGAAGGCCAGGCCGTATCCCCATGCTCCTTCCGGCATGCCGGGCGTGGAAACCGCCCTGCCGCTGATGCTCAGCCAGGCCATGGCGGGTCGCTGCTCCCTGGCGGATGTCAGTCGCTGGATGTCTGCCAGGCCAGCGGAGATCTATGGCATCCCCGCCAAGGGGCGGCTGGAGGTGGGCTGCGATGCAGACCTGGTGTTGGTCGATCTGGAGACGGTCCGTACCGTCCGCGATGGGGATGTGGTGAGCAAATGCGGCTGGACCCCCTTCGCTGGCTGGGAGCTGGTGGGCTGGCCTGTCGCCACGGTCGTGGCCGGGATCGTGGGTTTCGAGCGTGGTCGCTTCAACGAGGACTGTCGCGGCAGCCAGCTGCAGTTCGACCCCTGAGCACACCGGCAAAGGGGTCCTGATGCCCATGCACTCCCCCAATTCAGTAGCCGTACTGCAGAGGTGAGACGTTCGTGGCGATACAAGTCCGGGCGGGATCCGCTGTCACACTCAGCCTGTCCAGTTCGCCTCAGCGATGCCCCAGCCTACTCGCACGGGGGATGCGGTCGAAATCCTTCTGGAGCTAGGCGGGCCCGGCTTGGTTCTACTGGCTGTGATGGACGCCACTGGCCAGATGTCTTCCACATCGTTCCGCACCGCCATCACCATCCTCGGTGGCAGGAATGGATCCTACGCAGACCTGGCCAGTGACCATCAGGTGGTGGTGATCACATCGGCCATTCAGCGCATCGGCGCCAAGGAGCTCTTCCGTACAACCACCCGCTGCCTGCAGGACAGGCCGGAGCAGTGCCGGGAATTGCACCTCTGGATGCGCAGGCGGTTGCCAGCGATGTCCAGGCATGAATGGGTTCGCCGCAGGGTGGAGTCCTGGTGGCTCGAGTGTGCCCCGCCAATGCCGACACGGCAACAGCGGCAGCGGCGGCAGCGGCGGCACCAGGCGCACTGGCTGCGGCACCTGTGGCAGGGCTGGGTGGCCTGGATCAAGTCCCATCTCGGACTCAGCTGAGAGCCGCTGTGGAACCAGGCGCTTCTGACGATGGTTCATAACCACTGCCCTGCCCAGCGATGAAATCATCGGCACGGCGCGTTTCCGCTTCTGGCCCCCTGGGCAATTCGACAGGGTTGCTGCTTCCCATCGCCACCGCCAGCAGGGCGACGTAGCGGGTCGCGAGATGTGGAGCTGCTGGGGAAGCGCCATGGCATGCGGCAGCATTGGCTTCCTGGGAGACAGACGGCTATGGCGGATCGGATCAAACTCGACAGCTTCCTCAAGGCGATGAACGTGGTGGAAAGCGGTGGCATCGCCAAGCAGCTGATCGGCACGGGGGTCGTGCGCGTCAACGGCCTGGTGGAGACCCGCCGCGGCCGCAAGTTGGTGGCAGGTGATCAGGTGGAGATCAGGGGCACCGCCCTTGAAGTGCCCTTTCTGCCCTTGCCCTGACCCTCCAGGCGGTGCCGTCCCATCCCGCAGCACCGGACTGCCCGGGCCCGCGGACAGGAGTCGGTGGTGAGCAAGGGGGAGCTGCCCCTAGGCTGTTGCGTCGATCTCAGCAGAGGGTCCGTGCGCAAGGTCGTCATCGCCGGTAACTGGAAGATGCACATGACCTGTGCCGAAGCCAGGCGCTACATCGACGACTTCCTGCCACGCATCCAGAACGTACCCAGCGAGCGCGACGTGGTGCTGGCGCCACCCTTCACCGCCCTCAGCACCGTCTGCACCGCCACCGGTGACTCCCGCGTGCTGATCTCCAGCCAGAACGTCCACTGGGACGACAATGGTGCCTTCACGGGTGAGATCTCCGCTCCGATGCTCCATGAGCACGGCGTCTCGTACACCATTGTCGGCCACAGTGAACCGCGGAAGTATTACAGCGAGCCCGACGAGGTGATCAACCATCGGGCCCGCGGTGCCCAGGCCCACGGCCTGATCCCCATCCTCTGTGTCGGTGAATCCAACAGCCAGCGCGAGGAAAACCTCACCGAGCAGGTGATCCGCCGCCAGGTGGAACAGGGCATCGAGGGCGTGGATGTGACCAACCTGGTGATCGCCTACGAACCGATCTGGGCCATCGGTACGGGCAAGACCTGCGCCTGTGAAGAAGCCAACCGCATCTGTGAACTGATCCGCCGCTGGGTCGGCAGCGATGACATCATCATCCTGTACGGCGGTTCGGTGAAGCCCGGCAACATCGACGAGATCATGGCCCAGACGCACATCAACGGGGTGCTGGTGGGCGGTGCCTCCCTGGACCCCGTGGGTTTCGCCCGCATCGCCAACTACCAGCCCCTGGCCGCCACAGCCATCTGAGGCCATGGGCAGCCACTGCCTCGACGGTCGCCGGACCCTGGTGATGGGAGTGCTCAACGTCACGCCTGACAGCTTCAGTGACGGTGGCCGTTTCCACAGCCTTGACGCGGCCCTGAAGGCAACCGGCCGCTACCTGGCCGAAGGTGCCGATCTGATCGATATCGGGGGCCAGAGCACCCGCCCCGGAGCGGTGGAAGTGAGTGTCGAGGAGGAACTGGCCAGGGTGGTGCCGCTGATCCGGGCCCTCCGGGGGCGGTTCGGCCCAGCACCTGTGCTCTCCCTCGACACCTTCCGGGCCGACGTGGCCCAGGCAGGACTCGAGGCGGGCGTTGACTGGATCAACGACGTGAGCGGCGGCAGTCGGGAACCACGGATCCTCGCCGTGGCCGCCGCCGCGGACTGTCCACTGGTGTTGATGCACCTGCGCGGCAACAGCCGGACCATGAACGACCTGGCCCACTACGGGGACGTGGTGGCCGAGGTGGAACAGGTGCTGCAGGAGCGGAGCGTGAGGGCCCTGGGGGCCGGGGTACGACGGGAGCGGATCCTCTGGGATCCGGGCCTGGGCTTTGCCAAGACCACCGCCCACAACCTGTCCCTGCTGCAGGCCTTGCCACGGCTGCGGGCCCACGGCTACCCCCTGCTGGTGGGCCCCTCCAGGAAGCGCTTCATCGGTGAGCTCCTCGCCGAGCCCAGACCTCGGGCACGGATCTGGGGAACCGCTGCCACGGTCTGTCGCTGCATTGCCGCTGGTGTGGATGTGGTGCGGGTCCACGACGTGGGACCCATGGTCCAGGTGGCACGCATGGCCGATGCTCTCTGGCGTCCCGGCGCTGCTCCGCCAGGCAGGGCCAACGGGGCGCCGCGGCCCTGAGCCATCAGGGTTGGCCTGTGATGGCTGTCGAGTCAGCGGCTCAATGGCGCCGCAGGCGCCGACCACAGAGTTCCTCGAACAGTTCACGCCGCAGATAGGGATAGTCGCCGACCCAGATGTCCATGCCTGGCAGCCAGGCATCACTGAGGTCGGTGATGCGGGAGAAATCACGGCGGGGGCTGAAGGCCAGACAACACACCACCTCACCACGGCGGATCGTCTGGTGTGCCCTGGCCAGGGGGAAGGAGAGCCGGCCGATGTAGCCCCCCTCATCCTCAAGCTCCAGGCTGAGCCAGGTGCGCTTGCTCTCCACCAGCTCCAGGCGTCCGCTGGCGCTGACGTCCTCGCGGCGTTCGCTGATGCGCTCCTGGGTGAACAGATCCACCACCTCTGCCTCCACGATGGCCGCCATGGTCAGACTCCGCAGACGCCCGTTGCGGCGGGCTGCCGTGGCCAGCGGCTCCCACAGCCAGTAGAGCCCGAAGACGATGCCCACCACCAGCCAGAGGGGCCCCCAGCTGCTGCCGACCCCCAGGCTCTGACCCAGCAGCAGGGAGATCACCGCACCGATGGCGGAGATCAGGGCCCGCTGCAGGACCTGCTGAGGTGTACCCCAGCAAAAATTGAACTGGGGCCCCGTCGCCACGATCGGAATCAGCTGATTCAGTTCGCCTTCCTTCAATGGAACGAGCACGGGGCCGGGTCAGGGGTCGGGAGCTTGCAGAACACTGCGGTCCATGGCCGGGATCGCCGCAGGCCTCAGAGCAGGCGCTCCAGGCCATAGACCAGACTCTCCAGCTGGCCCACCTTGCGCAGGGTGAGCAGTACCCCCGGCATGTAGGCGCTGCGGTCGATCGTGTCGTGACGCAGGGTGTAGGTCTCGCCGTCCGAGCCGAACCTCACCTCCTGGTGGGCCACCAGGCCAGGCAGCCGGATGGCATGGAGCCGCAGCCCGCTCGGACGCCGACCACCCCTGCTGCCCGCCAGAGTTTCGTGCTCCTCGACCTTCTGCGGGTTGAAGGGCTTGCCCAGCTCCTCCATCAGTTCCGCGGTCTTGATGCAGGTGCCACTGGGGGCATCCGCCTTGCGATCATGATGGAGCTCGATCAGTTCGGCGTGGTCGTAGAAGCGGGCAGCCGCAGCCGCGGCCTGTTGGAGCAGCACCATGCCCACGGAAAAATTGGGAATCACGGCGCCACCCACGCTGGCCTTGGCGGCAAAGGCCGTCAGTTCCGCCAGCTGCTCCGGGCTGAGCCCGGTGGTGCCGATGACCGGGCAGATGCCATAAGCGATGGCAGCCCGGGTGTGGGCATAGACCACCGAGGGATGGGTGAAGTCCACCATCACCGCAGCAGGATGGTTCTGGCTGATCAGGCAGAGACTGCCCTCCACATCCTCGCTGAGGGGCACATCCAGGTGCCCCAGACCCAGCCTCTCACCCACGTCCTGCCCCGTGATGGTGGGGACTGTGTCGATGGCGGCCACCAGGACGCAGTCATCGGCGCCCGCCACGGCCTTCACCACCTCGCTGCCCATGCGTCCCAGTGCTCCGACCACCACGACGGGGATGGGTGAGGCAGGGCTGGCATTGCGACGGACCAAGGAGGGCGCTGAGGCTGCCACGAGCTTATGCAGGGGCCTTCTCCCCCAGCCGGAACAGCAGGGGCAGTGTCCCTGCCGATGCCCGGTGCGGCGAGCGGGAGCCGAGCTGAACCGCCTGTCGGATTGCGACCACGGTGCTGGTGGTTCCTCCGATGTCCCCTGCGAATTTGTAGTGTCTGCGAGACTTCTGCGGTGACTGCCAGGCCAGATGTTCACTCAGGTTCGCTCCAACATCCGCCGCATCAGCGCCAGCAACACGGCAGGACGAGCCGTCATGAAGGTCGTCTACGTGGTCCTGGAGTCCCAGTATCAGAGCGCCCTCACCGCTGCGGCCAGCGCCATCAACGAGCAGCCGGGTGGGCTGGCCGTCGAGTTGTCCGGCTATCTGATCGAGGAACTGAGGGACCCCGACAACTACGCGGACTTCTGCAGGGATGTGGCCCAGGCCGACATCTTCCTGGCCTCGCTGATCTTCATCGAGGACCTGGCCGACAAGGTGGTGCAGGCCGTGACACCTCAGCGGGACCGTCTCAAGGCAGCCGTGGTCTTCCCCTCCATGCCGGAGGTGATGCGGCTCAACAAGCTCGGTAGCTTCTCCATGGCCCAGCTGGGCCAGAGCAAGAGCGCCATCGCCGGCTTCATGAAGAAGCGGAAGCAGGCCGGTGGCGCCAGCTTCCAGGACGCGATGTTGAAGCTGCTCAACACCCTGCCCACGGTGTTGAAGTATCTGCCGGTGGAGAAGGCCCAGGATGCCCGCGCCTTCATGCTCAGCTTCCAGTACTGGCTGGGCGGCTCGCCGGACAACCTGCGCAACTTCCTGTTGATGCTGGCGGACCGGTACGTCTTTTCCGGTCAGGACAAGGATGTCGGGACGGGGCGGCTCAACCTGGAGGTGGCAGACCCGGTCGTGTACCCCGACGAGGGCATCTGGCACCCCCTGGCCCCGGGGTTGTTCGAGGACCTCGGGGACTACCTGACGTGGTATGGCAGCCGTCCGGACCTCGGCGACGATCACGGCAGCGGTCCTCTGGTGGGCCTGGTGCTCCAGCGCAGCCACCTGGTCACCGGGGATGACGCCCACTACGTGGCCGTGGTGCAGGAACTGGAATACCGCGGCGCCCGCGTGATTCCCGTGTTCTGCGGTGGCCTGGACTTTTCCAGACCTGTGCGCAGCTTCTTCTTCGATCCGCTGAAGCGTGACGAGGCGCTGGTGGATGCCGTGGTCAGCCTCACCGGCTTCGCCCTGGTGGGGGGGCCTGCCCGGCAGGATCACCCCAGGGCGATCGAGACGCTGAAGTCGCTCAACCGCCCCTACATGGTGGCGCTTCCCCTGGTCTTCCAGACCACCCAGGAGTGGGAGGACAGTGACCTGGGCCTGCACCCTGTTCAGGTGGCGCTGCAGATCGCCATTCCCGAGCTCGACGGCGCCATCGAGCCGATCGTGCTCTCCGGCCGCGACGATGCCACCGGCAAGACCCACACCCTGCAGGACCGGGTGGAGGCGATCGCCAAGCGGTCCATCCGCTGGGCCAACCTCAGGCGCAGGAAGCGGCTGGACAAGAAGCTCGCCATCACGGTGTTCAGCTTCCCGCCGGACAAGGGCAACGCGGGCACTGCGGCCTACCTGAACGTCTTCGAGTCCATCCACCGCGTGCTGGAGGAGATGCAGGCCAGGGACTACGACATCCGGGACTTCCCAGCCACGCCCAGGGCGCTGATGGAAGCGGTGCTCAAGGATCCCGGCGCCATCGAGGGTGCTCCCGAGCTGGCCATCGCCTACCGGATGAGCAGCGAGGAGTACTGCAGGCTCACGCCCTACGCGGAGCGGCTCGAGCAGAACTGGGGCAAGCCCCCCGGCGAACTCAACAGTGACGGCCAGAACCTGCTGGTCTATGGCCGCGCCTTCGGCAACGTCTTTGTCGGTGTGCAGCCCACCTTCGGCTACGAGGGCGATCCGATGCGGCTGCTCTACAGCAGGAGTGCCAGCCCTCACCACGGCTTCGCTGCCTACTACACCTATCTGGAGAAGATCTGGGGTGCCGACGCCGTGCTGCACTTCGGCACCCACGGCTCCCTGGAGTTCATGCCCGGCAAGCAGATGGGCATGAGCAACAGCTGTTACCCCGACAGCCTGATCGGCTGCATCCCCAACCTCTACTACTACGCCGCCAACAACCCCTCCGAAGCGACGATCGCCAAGCGACGGGGCTACGCCGCCACCATCAGCTATCTCACGCCCCCGGCGGAGAACGCCGGTCTCTACAAGGGCCTCAAGGAGCTGGGCGAACTGGTGGGTTCCTACCAACAGCTGCGCGAGTCCAGCCGCGGTATCCAGATCGTCGCTGCCATCATCGAGACCGCCCGCCAGTGCAACCTCGACAAGGACCTGGACCTGCCCCGATCGGAGGCTGCCGACCTGGATCCCGACCAGCGCGATGGCGTGGTGGGCGCCGTGTACAGGCAGCTGATGGAGATCGAGAGCCGTCTGCTTCCCTGTGGTCTGCACGTGATCGGCAAGCCCCCCACGGCCG
>SRMO01000071.1:34068-46559 GCA_004768415.1 Aphanocapsa feldmannii 277cV
CGCCGCCCTCGATCGCGAGGAAGACGGCATCGAGGGGCTGCCAGGCCTGATCGCCGCATCCATCGGCCGCTCCATGGACGAGATCCATCGCGCCAATGACGCGGGTGTGCTTGCCGATGTGGAGCTCAATCGCAGCATCACCAACGCATGCCGTGCCGCCGTCGGTGCCATGGTTCATGCCGTCAGCGGCAGCGATGGCAGGGTCATCCTGCGCCGCCGTTTTGGCTGGTGGTTCAGTGTGCTGGAGAAGCTGGGCCTGCGCCTTCCCAGCCCCTGGCTGGCCTCGCTGAGGCGCTCCGGCTTTGGCGCGGTGGATCAGGAGCAGCTGGACAAGCTGTTCACCTATCTGCGGTTCTGCCTGGAACAGATCTGCGCCGACCAGGAAATGGACAGCCTGCTGCGTGCACTGGATGGGGAATACATCCTGCCCGGGCCCGGCGGTGACCCCATCCGCAACCCCAACGTGCTGCCCTCGGGCAAGAACATGCACGCCCTCGACCCCCAGGCCATTCCCACCAGCGCGGCGGTGGCTGCTGCCAGGGTGGTGGTGGACCGGCTGATCGAGCGCCAGAGGCAGGACCTTGGCAGCTGGCCGGAAACCATCGCCTGTGTGCTCTGGGGGACCGACAACATCAAGACCTACGGCGAGTCCCTGGCCCAGATCCTCTGGTTCATCGGCTGCCGTCCCAGGCCCGATTCCCTCGGCCGGGTCAACAAGCTGGAACTGATTTCCCTGGAGGAGCTGGGTCGTCCCCGCATCGACGTGGTGGTGAACTGCTCCGGGGTGTTCCGCGACCTGTTCGTCAACCAGATGGCCCTGATCGACCAGGGCGTCAAGATGGCCGCCGAAGCAGAAGAGCCGCTGGCGCTCAACTTCCTGCGCAAGCACGCCCTGCAGCAGGCGGAGGACCAGGGAATCACGCTGCGCCAGGCGGCCACGCGGGTGTTTTCAAACTCCAGCGGCAGCTATTCCTCCAACGTCAACCTTGCGGTGGAAAACAGCGCCTGGGAGGAGGAGAGCGAGCTGCAGGACATGTATCTCAACCGCAAGACCTTCGCCTTCAACGCCGACAATCCCGGCGAGATGACCCAGCAGCGGGAGGTCTTCACCGCCACCATGAAGACTGCCGACGTCACCTTCCAGAACCTGGATTCCTCGGAAATTTCCCTCACCGACGTCAGTCACTATTTCGATTCCGACCCCACCAAGCTGGTCCAGGGCCTGCGGGATGACGGCAAGGCGCCAACGAGCTACGTCGCCGACACCACCACCGCCAATGCCCAGGTGCGCACACTGTCGGAGACCATCCGCCTCGACTCCCGCACCAAGCTGCTCAATCCCAGGTGGTATGAAGGCATGCTGGCGTCTGGCTACGAGGGTGTGCGGGAAGTCGCCAGGCGCCTCAACTACACCCTGGGCTGGAGCGCCACCAGCGGCGCCGTGGACAACTTCATCTACGAAGACGCCAACAGCACGTTCATCAAGGATGACGCCATGCGGCAACGGCTGATGGAGCTGAACCCCCACAGCTTCCGCCGCATCGTCGGCACGCTGCTGGAGGTGAAGGGTCGGGGCTACTGGGACACCAGTGACGACAACATCACGCTGCTGCAGGAGCTCTACCGGGAGATCGAGGATCGCATCGAAGGCGTGCAATGACGACGAGCGCCTGCGGGCGGGATCCCGCTGCCGAGCAGTAGCCGCCCATCGAAGGGTCGTCCCCTCTGCGAAGCGGGATCGCTGTCACATGACGCAACATTGTGTTACGTTTAGTTGCAGTTCCACTCAAGTCCATGGCCAACGTCTCCACCATCTCCCCCGCCATCCGCAGCGCCCAGGTGATCACCGAGGACGGTGGTCGTCTCAACGCCTTCGCCAGGGAACCCCGGATGCAGCTGGTGGACACCGATCAATCCTGGGGATTCCACCAGCGCGCCGAGAAGCTGAACGGTCGCATGGCCATGCTCGGCTTCGTCGCCCTGCTGGCCACCGAATTCGCCCTCAGCGGTGAAGCCTTCACCAGGGGGCTGCTGGGCATCGGCTGATTCAACAGCCCGGTTCAGCAGTCATCAGCGCCACCGTCCCTGATGCTTCCAGCGGTCAGCTCCCCCTGGCCGCCTCAGACCCTCGAAAAGCCTCTGCAGAATCATCCGCAGAGGCTTTCATCCGTTTGCCTGGTGTCATGCCCCCCGCCATCGCCCCGCTGCCCGCTGTCGGCGATGGTTACAGGGCCCTGGTGGCAGGGGCCGGTCCCAGCGGTAGCCTCGCCGCCCTCGGCCTGGCCGCCGCGGGCTGGACCGTGACCCTGGTGGACCCGCTTCAGGCCGAGGGCCTGGAGCAGCGCCGGCGGGTCTATGCCCTCACCCACTCCAGCCAGCAGCTGTTGGAGGGGCTGGGTCTCTGGCAGCTGCTGGCTCCCCACTGCCAGCCATTCAGCAACCTTCGACTCTGCGATCCGGAGGCCTGTGGCCACGTCCGCTTCGGCATGGACGACCTGCCTGGGGCCCTGCGTCACGACAAGGACGTTGGCAAGCATCGCCAGGCCCTCGGCTGGACCCTGGCCCATGCTGCTCTGATGCGCTGTCTGCTGCGGCACTGCGCCGACCACCCTGCCATCGACCTGCGGCTGGGGCAGCGGCTCGACCTCGACGAGCGGCAGCAGCCTCTGATCGCAGGCAGACCCTGTGGCGGCACCCCGCTGCTGCTGCTGGCCGATGGCCACGGCAGCCCCCTGCGCAGGTGCCTCGGCATCCCTTCGGTTGGCTGGTCCTATGGCCAGGTGTGTGTCACCAGCCAGGTGCAGATCCGCAGCAGCCGGCCCTGGCAGGCCTGGGAACAGTTGCGGGCGGAAGGCCCCTTCGCGCTGCTCCCCCTCGGGGGTGATCTGCAGCAGATCGTCTGGAGTGCCCCACCGGAACGCGCCAGGCAACTCACGGCCATGGACCCCAACCGCTTCCTGGACGCCCTGGCCGACGTCCTGCCACCACAGCTTCAGCCGCAGCTGGTGGCCGTCCCCGCCCAGCAGTTCCCGGTGCAGCTGCGCCTGGCCCTGCGCCTGCGCCAGGGGCGCTGCCTGCTGATCGGCGAGGCTGCCCACTGCAGCCATCCCGTGGGAGGGCAGGGGATGAATCTCTGCTGGCGGGATGTGCAGACGCTGCTGGGCCTGGCGCGTGCCTGTCGTGAGGGACATATCAGCGAGACGCAGCTGCTGCGACGCTATCCGCGGCGGCGCTGGCCCGATCTGCTGACCACGCTGCTGGCCACCGACCTGCTGGTGCGAACCTTCTCCAACCGCAACCCCCTGCTGCTGCCGCTGCGACAACTGATGATGGGCCTGCTCAATCGCTCTGTGCTGCTGCGGCGCTGTGCGCTGGGGGCGATGACCCTGGGCCTGCTGCCCCCTGGCAGCCGCCGTAGGCGGCGCCGGCCCGGTGGGTCATCCCTCCTGGCCCTTCCGGGCCGGTCGCCGTGGCGCTGACGATGGGAATTGCCTCGAAATCGGCAAGCCGCCAGGCACGCTTGGACAGCGAACTGATTGCCTTCCTCGAGCAGGGACTCGGCCTGAGCAGTGACGCCATCGACCTGGGCCTGCGCCAGAGCCGTACTGAACTGGCACCACTGCCGATCACGCTATGGCGCTATGGGCTGGTGAGCCTGAGGGATCTGGAGGCCATCTACGACTGGCAGGAGCGACATGGCCGCTGGGCCACCGTGGTGGACACAGCGGGACGCGCCGGAACTGTTCAATAGCTGAGAATGCTCTCCACGGGGACGCCCTGCCTCAGCCTGTCGCGGCCAGCGAGGAACTCCAGGGTGATGATGAAGCTGTAGCCGCAGACTTCACCACCCAGCTTCTCCACCAGATGACCCGTGGCCGCCGCAGTGCCGCCGGTGGCCAGCAGGTCGTCGGCAATCAGCACCCGTTGGCTGGTGCAGATGGCGTCAGCATGGACCTCCAGGCGATCACTGCCGTACTCCAGGGCGTAATCGATGCCGACTGTGGCGGAGGGCAGCTTCCCCCGCTTGCGAACAGGCACAAAGCCCAGGCCCAGTTGTCGGGCCAGGGGTGCACCGACGATGAAGCCGCGGGACTCGATGCCAGCCACCAGCTCGGGCTTCCAGGCCTCGGCGACACGAGCCAGGCGTTCCACACAGAGATCCAGTCCGGCAGGATCAGCCAGCAGGGGAGTGATGTCCTTGAAAACGATTCCAGGCCTGGGAAAGTCCGGCACATCCCTGACAAGGGATGCCAGGTCAGGCAGGGAGATTGCGCTGGGGCGAATCGTCATGACCAGGGGAACTCCCGCATACCGTCTGTCCGTCGCGGCCTGCAGACGCGGCCACTGCCATCATCACAGGCGCGGTGCGGATCTCTCCGCCTGCATCCCTCCGCAGCGCCCCGCCAGCCGCCGTTCGCGTCGCCCCAGCCTTGACCGCAACCGTCTCTCCGCCGACTGCCCCGCAGCCCCCAGCCACCACAGCCCCGGTGGCAATCCCCGACAACCCACGCCTGCGGATCAGCCGCCATGGCCTCGAGCGGCTGGACCTGCTGCTGGTGGCTGTGGAGGCCCTGGATCTCAACGGTGGTGAAGCCATGCTCTGGACCATGCAGCAAAAGGGTTACCTGGCCGTGATTCCCAACCGGGTGGAATTCTGGAAGAAGCGCAGCTGCAATCCCCTGCGCCGTTACCCCAGGCGCGAAACGCTGCGGCCTGAGGAAATTATCGTGATGGTCAACCTGGTCTGCCATCTCTCGGAGCGCCTCTACCCGATCCTGCGCCAACTGATTTCCAGCACAGTGCCGGAAGCGCTGTCGGCAGCGCGTATGGAACGCTTTGTCACCCGCCTGCGCAGGCTGGTGCGGGAACGCATGAATCCCAAACGTGCGGCCGTGCAGCAGTTCGAAGACCCCCACCACTGCCAGGCCATGGCCCGCACGCTGGTGCGGATCCTGGCCTTCAGTGCCGGTCCCGGCGGCCCCCGGCGCCTGATCGCCCACCTCCAGGACGGGCTGCAACCATGACCGACAGCACCCCCGGGACAGCCTCCGCTTCCCCTGAGCTACAGCTGGAAGTACGCCAGGCAGGCTGCAGAGTCCTGCTTCGCGGCCGGCCTGAGCATGGTTCGGGTCAGCCCGGCGACGGCATCCATGAGCTCACGAGCTGGGCACTGCAGCTCGGTGACCGGGCATCCATGGAAGGGGAACGTCAGCATCTGGAGGCCTTCGTCTCTGCCGTGCTGCCCTACACCCGCCTTCAGATGAGTGGCTCCCCCCAGGGCTGCGGCAGTGTCGAGGGTCCGCTGACGATCGAACCCCGGGGCATCGGTCATCGTCTGCTGCTGCGCACCAGCATGCCCGATTCCAGGCCTGTGGATCTACAGCTGGATGACGCCGAGCTGGCGGACCTGGCGCGCTGCCTGGATGCCATCGTGCACGACCCGCTGGTGCGGCTGGGCATCGAGCCGCCCGCCATGGCCGGGCTGCGCAAACGGGACCTGCTGAACCGGGAGTCACTGCGCAGGCAGCTGCTGCACCCTGTGGCCGGGGCCTGTGGTGTCGCCCTGGTGCTGGGGCTGAGCTGGCTGGTGCCCACAGCCGAGGTCCTGGTGCCGGAACCCGTGCCCAACGAGGGCAGCGAGCGGGTGGAGCCCGGCGCGGAGGAGGAGGGCACGGAGGAGGAGGGCGCCACCGCGGGCGGGACACCCGATCCGCAGGACACCGATGTGCCACCGTCTCCTGTGCCACCGTCTCCGGATCCGTCCACAGAGCCTTCGCCGGAGCCATCACCGGAGTCACCGGCAATTCGGTCCGGACCGCCGCCGCTGCCGTTGATCTCACCGTGGCCACCGTTGCCGCCGATCCCATGACCCTGAGCTGGCCTCACATCCGACGCGTCGTGACCCGCTATGCAGCCTTGCTCGACGTGGTGATGCGCAGTGATCCGGAAGTCTGCGGCTTCAGTGGCGATGGCTTTCAGATCTCCCTGCATCATTCCGGCAAGGGAGATTGCACCGTGGGCAGGCTGAGCCTGGTGGACTGTTCCAACGAATTGGTGCTGCTCGAGTTTGAGCGCTGGATGGAACAGGCCGGCCACCACATTCTGCGGGCGGATACGGATGGCATCGGCGGTGACAGCGCTGCAGTGGACGACGCTCCGAATCGACCGCGAGCTGACCAGGCCTGACCGGCGCGGCCTGATTGTCTCCCTGCGATTGACCCCCAGCGCCCACTCGATAGGGTTGCCACAATGGCATTCTCGTCCCGGAAACCATCCGGTCAGGGCCGCTCCCCGCGGCAGCTGAGGCCCCTGCTGGCAACTCTTCTCGGCCTGGTCTGGCTGGTTGCCGGAACGGCCGTACTGCTTGGACTGGAGCAGGTCTGGCGGCGCTCCGAGCCGATCCTGTTCCTCAACAGGGCCCTGCGGAATTTCACCGATGGGTTGACCGTTCTGGTCACCGCTGTGCTGCAGCTCAGTGCGGCTGCTCTGTTTGCAGCTCTGGCTCTGCTGGGCCTGGTGCTGCTGGTGGGTGGTGTGATCCGTCTGCTGCGACTGCTGATCATGCTCAGGCCACGACGACGCAGGCACCGCTTCAGCGAGTCCCTGGTCGACGACGGCAGCCGGCGGCGCAGATAAGCAGATAAAAGGCCAGGACCGTTGCCCTTGCGGCACAACTCAGTCCGGACGCTGGGGCGCCAGTGCCTGGCGGCTGTGCCAGATCTCCTCCAGGGAGAGTTGACCATCGCCATTGCTGTCGAGACGGCTGAAGCGCGCCGAGAGCTGGGGCAGGGTCCGGGCCTCCCAGGTGCTCAGGAGCCCATCGCCATCATGGTCGGCGGCGTGGAAACGCTCCCGCAGGCGTTTGCCGAGGAACTGGGGGTGGCTGGCGGGTACGAACTCCTCCATCTGCAACCGACCATCCCCGTTGCTGTCAAAGCGGCTGAAGCGCGTCTCCAGCGGCTGACCCCGCACGTCCTCGAGCAGCAGGATCCGATCGCCATCATGATCCAGCTGTTCGAAGCGGAGCAGCAGACGTCGCCGGTAATCCCGATACTCAGCCGGCGTCTGACTCAGCAGGGCAGGGGAGACGCGTCCTGGGGCCGGCTCGGTGGTCCGGCCAGGGGAAGCGGGTGCGGCCGTGGCCACCAGTCCGAGCAGCAGGCAGATGATCTGCCCTGAGCGGGAACGGAACGACAGTGTCATCCCTCCACCGACGGCGGACAGACTGGTCCCGCAGACAAGAGCACAGGACTTGACCATAGCCGCACCCTATGCAGCGCAGCCGGCCTGGCCAACCCGGCGGTGCGTTGCCCCAGGACTGACCTGTGACCGGATCTTTCTGGTCAGGCCGGCAGTCACATCCGCCAGAACCCGGCCACCCTGACAGGTTGGTCAGCCCCCCGGCAGGTGGCCATGCTCGCAAGCAGCAGCCCTGCCAGGATGAGCAAACCCCATCGGATCTGGGTCGTGGACGATGACGCGGAGATGCGTCAGTTGTTGCAGGACTACCTCGGGGAGCAGGGCTATGAGGTGCGTTGCATGGCCGACGGGCGGCAGCTGCTGGCAAGGCTGGATCACCAGCGTCCCGACCTGGTGGTGCTGGACCTGATGATGCCGGGCGTCGATGGTCTGACGGCCTTGCGACGGCTCAGAGATGACGGTGATGACCTGCCGGTGCTGATGCTGACGGCCAAGGGAGAGGCCGTGGATCGCATCATCGGCCTGGAGCAGGGGGCGGACGACTACCTGGCCAAGCCTTTCCTGCCGAGGGAACTGGCGGCCCGCATCGAAGCCGTGCTGAGGCGCCGCGGTAGCGGACCGGCAGGCTCTCCCCTGATGGCTGGCGGCAGCTTCTGGATCGGGGAAACCCAGCTCGATCTGGAAACCCGCACCCTGCAACGCCACGGGACCCCGATCACCATCACCACCGGCGAGTTCGCGCTGCTGACCGCTTTCGTGCAGCATCCCCATCGACCGCTCTCACGGGAGCGACTGATCGAACTCTCCCGGGGGCCGGACTGCGACACGGACAGCCGCAGCATGGATGTGCAGGTGTCGCGGGTGCGCAAGCTGATCGAACCGGATCCGGCCAGGCCTCGCTATCTACAAACCGTGTGGGGCTATGGCTATGTGTTCGTGCCTGACGGCCAGACCCGCAAGGGTTGATGGCCCACCAGGTTTCCGCTGCCCAGCGGAGGCTGGCCCCTGCAAGCACCACGGAGGACACCGTTGCCGTGGCACCACGCCGTGCCGATCTCGCCCTGATCCTGCGTCTGGGGCTGTTCCTGGTCAGTGGCTGGCTGCTCAGCGCAGTGCTGCTGCAGGGGCTCTTCGGTCAGCGGCTGATGCAGCGGCAGCTCCGCAACCTGGCCCGCAACCTGGCTGGCAGCATTCGCCTGAGTGAACTGGCCATTGAACGTCTTCCACCGCAGGCGGTGGGTCAGCTCAGTGGTCTGCGCATCGTGTCCAGGCGCTGGCCCGTGGTGCGTGGGGGAGAGGCCCTGCGGGAGCCCGCCAGGCAACTGCGCCTGCTGCTCTGTCCGCGGCTGCGGCATTGCCCGGTGGTCGTGCCCACCCAGACGCCACAGGCAGGGATCTGGATCGAACTGGAGAGTCTCACGGAGCCTGCCTGGCTGTTCTGCCAGCTGTCCACCAATCCATGGTGGCCACCTGATCCTGCCCTGATCAGCCTGGCCCTGATCAGCGGCAGTCTGCTGTCCGGCGGCAGCTTTCTGATCTTCGAGGTACAGCGCCCTCTGCAACGGCTGTCGCGGCGTATGGCCCGGGTGGGGCTGCAGCAGGATGACCCCGATCCGCTGCCCCTGGAGGGGGCTGCGGAGGTGAAGCAGCTGATCCAGCGTTTCAACGGCATGGTGCTGCGACTGCGTCGCGCCGAGCAGGAACGCGCCACGATGCTGGGCGGCATCGCCCACGATCTGCAGAGCCCGATCGCACGGCTGCGGCTGCGGCTGGAGATCCTGCCCAGGCAGGCCAGCGCCCTGGCCGATCTCGATGCGCTGGAGCGGATCACCAGTCAGTTCCTCCTGTTCGCCTCGGGGGGACGGGGGGAAGACCGGGTGCCGGTGCCCCTGGATGGCTTCCTGGCCGAAGTGGTGGCGGCCTATCCCAGTGACCAGGTACAGCTCAGAGCCAGCGACCTGCATCAGACAGTGGCTCCCATTGCCCTGGGACGCGCCCTGCGCAACCTGATCGACAACGGGCTCACCTATGGAGCCACGCCGATCGTGGTCCGCTGCGAGTCATCAGCCGAGGGTGTGGACCTGCTGGTGATCGACCAGGGTCGGGGCATCCCGGAGGACCGCCGCGCCGCGGCCAGCCTGGCATTCCAGCGGCTGGACCCGGCCCGGGGGGGCAAGGGGCAATGCGGCCTGGGGCTTGCCATTGCCCAGCGGGTGGCGGAGCTTCACGGCGGTAGCCTGGTGTTCCGTGATCTGCCCCGCGAAGACCCCGATGGTCGCTTCGCGGTGGTGATCAGGCTGGCCGGGTGGCCCGACAACAGCTGAGCCAAGGCACCAGCTCCCGGAGAACCCAGCCGCTACAGCTCCGGACCGGGGGCGGCCGTGACTTCAGGGACCGGCGTCATCCCTGCGTCTCAGCGTGGGCAGGGTGCGTAGTTCATCACGCCATTGCTGCGCCCAGATATCCTGGCTGTGCCGGTAGATTCGCTCCAGCTCCAGCACGGCATCGTCTCGATAGTCCACCCGCAGGTCCAGCAGGGGGAAAGCGGCTTCACCACTCACCTGCACCGCTGCGGAGGTGGCGGTGCCACTGCGGTGGTCGCCCCCCATGGCCTCGCCGGCCAGCAGAGCCTGCACCATGCGGTGGCCGAGCTTGTCTCCCCGAGCAGCCTCGAACGCGTCCAGCATCGCCAGCAGAACCGCGACGCCGACCAGACAATTCCCCGCCACTGTGAGGTTCGGGCGGGAGATGTGACAGGCACAGTCAGGGCAACCCGGACCTGTCCAGCCGGCTGTCCTGCCCGTGGCGTCGATCAGGTGGAACTGGCGGATGTCGCGGCCGTCGTCGTCGTCCAGCAGTGACGCCAGCACCGACCGGGCATCCATCCCCTGCTCCAACCGTTCCAGGCCACAAATGCCGATGTAGGGATTGGTGTGCGCCTGGGTGGCCACAGCACCCACCCCGGCACGAATATGGGGCACCGTTGCGCCCACAGCCAGATGACAGGTGGCTGCGGCGACACCGAAACGGCCGTTGTCCGGATCCCTGGCGACAATGGAGAACGTCATCCCTCAACCCTGCTCAGCAGCCACCGGAGCGGGGTTCAGGCATAAACCGCTGGGGGCTTCCATGGCTCAGTCGAACTGACGATCGAGGCGTCGCAGCGTTTCGAGCAACACCGCAGCTCCATCGGCACACTGCTGTGGCGAGGTGAATTCCTCGCAGGAATGGCTGAGCCCCCCGCGGCTGGGGACGAAGATCATGCCCATGGGGGTGATCCGTCCGATCTCCTGGGAATCATGGCTGGCACGGCTGGGCAAGCTGCTGTGACTCAGTCCCAGATCAGCTGCTGCATCGGCGATCACCTGTCGGATCAGTGGCTCGGCAGGGGTTGGCTTCACACTGAACTGGGGTGTCATGGTGATGCGGGTGCCAGTGCGGCCGGCGATGCGCGTGAGGCGGAGGTGCAGGTCGGCGACCATGGCATCCAGGACGGTCAATGAGAGATCACGCATGTCGACGGTCATGTCGACGCGACCGGGAACGATGTTCGCAGCATTGGGCCACACCTGCATCTTCCCGACCGTGGCCACCGGATCGCCAGGGTGATTCCGGGCCAGGGCCTCGATCGCCAGTACCACCCTGGCGGCAGCCGTCATGGCGTCCTTGCGCAGATGCATGGGGGTGGTGCCGGCGTGATTGGCCAAGCCGTTCACGCTGATGGTCAGGCGCTGCTGACCGACAACCCCTTCCACAACACCGATGGCATGGCCCCGCGCCTCCAGCACGCCACCCTGCTCCACGTGGAGCTCGATGAAGCCGGCCAGCGAGGCGGGCGAGCGGGCGGCCTCCCGCAGTCGGCCCCAGTTGCCACCGATGCGCTTCAGGCAGCGTTCGATGGGCTCGCCGATCGAGGTGGTGTAGGCGAGGGAGTCTGCCGATGCCAGACCGGCCATGGACTTGCAGCCCACCATGGTGGACTCCTCATCGGCGAAGGCGATCAGCTCGATGGGGTGACGCAGGCGTTCGCGACGCCCATGCAGGGAGCGGATCACTTCGAGGCCGGCCATCACCCCCAGGGCGCCGTCATAGCGACCGCCGCTGGGCACTGTGTCGATATGGGATCCGGTGGCCAGTACGGGGAGGTCATCCTCCAGACCGGAATAGCGACCGATGAGGTTGCCGCCGGCATCGATGCGCACAGTCATGGACGCTGCCTCCATCCAGCTGCAGAGGGCTGTGCGGGCCTCGATGTCTTCGGCGGTGAAGGCCAGTCGCCGGACGGCACCGCTCTCGAGTCCACCAATGGCACTCAACGCCGCCAGGCTGCGCTCGAGGCGTTCTGCATTGACCCCCTTGGCGAGGAGTCGAGGCATGGACGTCAGGCACGCAGTGACGTGCGACGAGAGAGAACCAGGCTTGTCGGGGCACTCGGGGTATCCTCCGCCATCCCAGACAGTTCCTGAGGCGATTTCGTCAACGGCTTCAGGCGGCACGGGGCTGTGATGGGATTCCAGCTGGGGACCTGCCGGCTGTGACCAGGGTCCCCTGGTCCTCCGGAACGTGCCAGCCGAGGGCATCCGCCTGCTCACGGGCCTGGCGCGGCAGATCGGCGGCAATGAACAGGGCATGGAGCATCTGCACGCCCAGCAGATGGTTGATCACCGCATCCATCTGCACCCGCTCGGCATCGCTGGTGGCCGGGTCATCGTGGCGGGCGAAGAGGGCCTGAACCCCCTCGATGCTCAGCAGTCCGGCCGCTTGGATCGCTTCGTCACTGAGGTATCTGTCGGCCAGCCGGAGCATTTGCCGCCACTTGTCCGGATCCGAATGGGCGGGGGGCGCCATGAAGGCAAACTTCTCGCGTCTGTAGAGCGACTCGGGCAGCAGGCCCCGCATGGCCTCCCGCAGCACGTACTTCTCGGTCCTGCCCTTGATGCGCAGCTCGGGCGGCACCTGCACCGCCACCTCGGCCAGGTGATGATCGAGGAAGGCGGGGCGCGCCTCCATGGAATTGGCCATGTCCACCCGGTCTCCACCCCATGTGAGGATCTGGCCTTCAAGCATCGTCTTGATCCAGACGTACTGGGCCTTGTCGAGGGCGTGACGGCCATCCAGCTGCTCACGGTCGAGGCTGTCGGCAATGGCCCGGCCGGGTTCGTAGCCCTGCAGGTCGCGGCGATGATCCTCGGCCAGCAGATCCGGAACAAAGGGCGCACAAGCCAGCCAGGGTTGCAGGCAGCTGGGGGTGAAGCCCACCACTGCATCGAGGTGTTCGTCATCCACCTGGT
>SRMO01000071.1:46736-58981 GCA_004768415.1 Aphanocapsa feldmannii 277cV
CGAACAGTTCGTCGGATCCCTCTCCGGTGATCACCACCTTGTAGTCGACATCGTTGACACGGCGGCTCATCAGGTATTTGGCAACAGCCAGGGTGTTGTAAATGGTGCGCTCGGTGTGCCACAGCGTGTGCTCCATGTGCTCGTAGAGCTCATGGCCGGAGAGCAGCATCACGTCCTGCTGGGCACCGGTGGCCTTCGCCATCTCGGTGGCGAAGCTGGTCTCGTCATAGCGGCTGTCATCGAAGCCGATGGTGAAGGCTCTCACCGGAGCCTGACTCACGGCCGCCGCCAGACCAAGGATCGAGCAGCTGTCGATGCCGCCGGAGAGGTAACAGCCCACCGGCACGTCGGCCACCATGCGCATCTCGACTGCCTCCAGCAGCGCTGCCCGCACGGCTGTGATGTGCTGCTCCTCGCTGATGCTGCCGTCACGTTCCTGTTCGCGCGGAAAGTCGACGTCCCAGTATTTCCACTCCGATACATCCAGATGCCCATCAAGGCGCTGGACCTTCACCACATGGCCGGGCTTGACCTGGTGTACACCGGCAAAGGCGGTGGTGCCGGGCACCATGGTCTGCATCAGTTGGTGAAACAGGCCTTCCGAGCTGAACTGCCGTTGGACGCCGGGGTGAGCGAAGAGCACCTTGAGTTCCGAGCCGAACACCAGCCCCTCGTCGGTCATGGCCCAGTACTGGGGCTTGATGCCGAATCGATCGCGCACCAGATAGAGGCAATCCTCCCGGCGTTCGTACAGGGCGAAGGCGAATTCGCCCCGCAGCTGGGGCAGGCTGGCCTCCAGGCCCTGGCTCTGGAAGAGACGCAGCAGGATTTCGGAATCGCTCTTGCTGCTGAAGCGGATGCCCCGGGCGGTGAGATCGGCGCGAATGCGCTGGAAGTCGTAGAACTCGCCGTTGTGGGCCATCATCACCTCGCCGTCCTCGGAGACAAAGGGCTGGCGGGCCCGGTTCTCGTCCAGATCAATGATTGACAGCCGGGTGTGGCAGAAGCCGATGCCGGCTTCGTTCAGCACCTGAATGCCGAACCCGTCGGGACCACGGTGCACCTGA
The DNA here is from genome assembly GCA_004768415.1 of Aphanocapsa feldmannii 277cV. Lineage (GTDB taxonomy): Bacteria > Cyanobacteriota > Cyanobacteriia > PCC-6307 > Cyanobiaceae > Aphanocapsa_A > Aphanocapsa_A feldmannii. The sequence continues at coordinate 47,804 of SRMO01000071.1, forward strand.
ATGGCTGCCATGTTGACCAGTAACTGAGGCTCCACCCTCTCGTCGCGCTGTCGCTGCATCACGCCACCAATGCCACACATGCCGTTGAAGGCTCCTGGACTGAAATGAACAAGGACGCGTGCGCGCTCAGTTCCCCAGGGGCGCCGCGACGGATGGGCCTCTCGATTCAGATCACGTCCATGACGCGCTCTGCACGCTCCACCAGGCAGGTGAGCAGGGCCATGCGCAGGAACACGGCACCGCGGGCCTGGGCAAAGTACCAATTGTGGGGGGTTGTGTCGAGGGACACGTCGAGCTCCTCACCCCGGGCGAGGGGATGCAACACGATGGCACCCTCCTTGAAGGGGTCTGACGCCGTGAGGTGGAACGCCCTGCCCAGGGTCTCGTAGTTCTGACCCATGGGCACGATGGCGTTGATGTAGATGACATCGAGGTGCGGCAGCTGCTCCTTGAGGTTGTGACTGGTGCCGATGGGCAGCCCGCAGGCTTCCAGCTCCTCCCGCTGCCCTGGATCGAACAGATCGGTCACTGACACGCTGTGGTCATGGATCAGCGTGATCTGATCAATGATCCCCGGGAATGCAGTCAGGGTCTTGAGCAGGCTGCGCACGGTCCGCATGCGGCGGGGAATGCCGACGATGCCGATCTGAATGCGGTTGTCCGCGGCCACATCCTCCCTGGCCAGCTCGGGTCTGGCCTTCAGGATGGCGTAGAGGTCCGCCATGGCCTGGGTGGGGTGCTCCTCTGTGCCGTTGCCTGCATTGACGATGGGGATCCGCAGGCTGCCCATCATCCGGTGAACCGAATCGGCGTGGTTGTCCCGCAACACGACGCAGTCACCGTAGTTGTTGAACATCTCGGCCACGTCCTCCAGGGATTCCCCCTTGGCGATGCCGGTGCTGGATCGGTCCGTGATGGTGATGGTGTCGCCGCCGAGGCGGTGCCAGGCGCTGTCGAAGGACAGGCGGGTGCGGGTGCTGGGTTCGTAGAAGGCGTTGATCAGGATCTTGCCACTGAGCGGTGAGTTGAAGCGGGTGTAGCGCTCGGGGTTGCTCTCGAACTTGGCGGCCAGCCGCAGTAGCTGACGGAACATGGCCCCGTCGAACTGGCTGCTGGATACGATGTGCTGGTTGCCGAGCAGCTGCAGCACCTCTCCATTCTCGGCGATCTCCTTCAGCAGCGCCTTGGGATGGGCGAGGCCATAGACATCGGGGCTGCGCCGATCGAAGCGCATGGTCGCCTGGCTGGACTCGCTGTTGGCTTGCAAGAGCGTCAAAATGTCTGAGCAAGGGGCTACCAGTCCATCAGGCTGATGCATTCAGCATGGGCGGATACGGACTGACACAGAGCGGCGGTTCAGCATCAATTCAGAAAATCGCAGCCTGTTTGGTAACAGAAGCAACCGTTTCCTCCCGCCCATGGATAGGGCATCTGCTTAGGGAAGCCTTGGAGAGGCTGACATATTCTCCGCGTGCTCTCGCTGAGATCCACTATGCTACAGGGGCCGACTTGTGGCCTGTGCCGATAGTCCTGAGTTTGCAAAGCTGTCGAAACCTCTGGACAATCCCGACATCACGGCGCGCCCCAACGAGGCCATCCGGTGCTGAAACGGCTGGCCTTGGCAGCTGCATCACCAGACGTTGCCGTCTTGCATCTCCTTCACCCAGAGGAGCAACAGGGCCAGGGTGGTGGCGAGCAGGCTGACGATGCTACCGATGATCACGATATTGAACAGGCGGAGACCAGCGATCAGGCTGACCCGGTTCGTTGCAGCGATGGCCGGGTGCAGCGTGGCCGCCAGCAGAGCCAGCAGCAGCACTGGAGCCGTCACCACAGCGGCTGGAGAAGACCTGCGGTTGCGCTGGATCAGAGTGGTTGCAGGATGTGGCAACTGGCTGGGTTCGTGGCTGCCGGGGTGGGATCGGTTCATGTCGTGGCTGCAGATTCGGCGTTCGGGAAACACCTGGAGGACGCTGCAGGCTGATCAGTCGACAGGGAAGGTGATGGTGCTCGGTCCTACGCCAGCCGGCGCCAGTTGAACTGTTCCGGACGCCACCAGGTCCAGGTTGCCATCACCAGGGCAGACACCCCTGCAGAGAGCAGAGCGGCGCAGTAAGGGGCGATGGCGTAGTAACCGATCAGCCCCACAACGCTACCGCTGATCATGGCTGCGATGGCACCATGGCGATTGGCGCTGCGCCAATAGAGGCCGCAGGCGATGGGCCAGATGGTGGAGGACACCAGGGCACCTGTGAACAACAGCACCGCAACGAGGGAATCGAATCTGGGCCAGCAGAGCATCACCGTGGCCATGCCCAACAGCAGCACGATGGTGCGAGAGGCCTGCTTCAGCTGAGCATCCGAGGCATGGGGCCGCAGCAGCTGAAGATAGATGTCCACAGCAATCAGGTCGGCTGTGGATGCCAGCAGGGAATCGAGGGTGGACGTGAGCGAGGCGAACACGATCAGGAACACCACGGCGGCTCCCCAGGCACCGAGCAGCTGAGCAGCCACCACCGGGAAGACCATGTTGACCTGAGGGACCTCGATGCCCTTGGCCAGGGCCACCAGGCCAATGGAACCGGTGACCAGAGGCACGGCCATCCAGGCCAGGCCTCCGAAGATGAAGGAGCGGAATATCACCGAGCTGCGACTGGCGAACACCCTCGACCACCAGGTGTTGTGGTGGAAAATTTCTCCCATGGAGAAGATCCCGGAGTTCCAGGCAACCAGCAAGCCCGTGGGCAGCAGCAGATCAAGTCGATCCGGATGGTTGGCCAACAGAGAGGCATGGACCTCGGCGGGGCTGAATCTGTTGAACACCAGCACAGCCACCAACACCTGCAATGTCATCATCAACAGGGCCTGGAGGTAGTCGGTACCCGCCACCGCCCGCATGCCCCCGTAGATGGTGTAGGTGGTGGACACAGAGATCACGATCAGCATCCCCAGCCGGTAGTCGAAGCCGGAGAGAGCCTCCAGCAGGATGCCGGCACCAATGGCCTGGGTCATCAGGAAGCCGAGGGAGTAGACGAAGGTGATCAGCAGAAAAATCGTCCAGGCCAGCCGGCCATACCGCAGTCGGATGAAGTCCCCGCTGGTGCGGGCGCGGGGCATCAGCGTCTTGATCCGTACCGCCAGCGGTGCGAACAGCACCAGGCCCAGACTGGCCCTGGAGTAGCTGAACATCCCCCACAGACCAGTGGTGTAGCCTAATTCGGGTGCCAGCAAGGTGGTGTTGCCAGTTGCCCACGATGCCACCAGTGTTGCTGTGCTGAGGGAGATTCCAAGATTCCGTCCCGCAAGCATGTGGTCCTCCGCGTCTCCTCTACCGCGCTTGCCCCACCACACGCCAAGGGCAATCCAGAGCACCGAGAAGGTGACCACCAGAAACCAGGCGATTCCGGGCGCGAGGAAGGGCATCTCAGACATCGGCTGAAAGGTCGGGTCGTCAGCGGTGGCAACGGACCTCCTGCCTCATAGCCGTCCTCGGCCTGCCCCATGGACCATACCTGCTGCAGCGAGTGTGGCTGCAGCAAGGTGTCATCGAGGACAGACATTACAGCGGCAAAAACCGTGAGAACCTCCCGCCAGCGACTCCGTCGGATCCGGAGACTGGTGGATCATGCCCTTGATCGGCTCAACCCCGGCTTGTGCCTGCTGTACGCATCAGTGGAGCGCATCACCGTCATAGGGATCTCGATCCTTCCAGTAGGCGTGCCCACGCAGGACCAGCACAATTGTCGCCACGGTCACGACGCTGCCCAAGGCAAAGATCAGCAGAATCAGGGGAAGTTCAGCCATTCTGCAGCTGTCGGCAGAGTGTGGAGACCGACCGGCCCTGAAGAGGTGCAGCAGGGGCGGCAGCCAACTCCAGCTTTACAAGCTTTACAAACCTGGACCTGCTGTGCCTGCAGAATGAAGACTGCACACTGTGAGCCCGCTCAGGCATCAAGGCCGCCTGAGCCCCGAGGGGATCGGGGCATTCCGGACCATGGCCATCGTCAACCGCTGGGGCGGAGCACCGCCCCGATCCGTGGCCTTGGCAGGGCTGGACGCAATCTGAGCGTTTACAGGCCCAAATCAGCAGCTTCTCGTGTCACTCTAACAGATGGGGAAACACTGGAAAATCTGCAAAAGTCGAAGATCGGTCATTGCAGTGCAATGGATCTCAGCGAGCGCAAAGGCAAAGTCAGGAGCTTTTCAGGGCACCTCGAAAAATCACTCAAGTTCCGCCTGTGGGCGGCCTGATGCCATGAAGGCATGAGTAGTCACAAGGGATTGCGCCGGTCAGCAGGGCTTGCCGATGAGGAAGAGACGATTTTTCGAGCTGCCCTTCAGGCTTTTCATAGCACATAGGCTACATTGTGACGTGATAATTGAATTCAATAACAAGAACAATGTAATTGCACTATAGTCATATTGAGCAATCGCCATTGTTATCAACTGTTGAGTCCATCAGCACGATCTGATTATTTTGAATTCGCCTTGCAATCTCTCTGTGCAATCCTATGGCAGTCCTGATCCCAGCTATGACTGGTGGTCAGGAAATTCTCGGGTAGCCAAGGAATCTGGCAGCTTTATTGTTGCCCATGCTGCCCACGCAGGTCTAATCATGTTCTGGGCAGGATCCTTTGTGATCTATGAGCTCAGTCGCTATCGTCCCGACATTCCTCTTGGCGAGCAGAGTCTTATTCTCCTGCCTAACTTGGCTCGCCTGGGAATTGGCTTGGAGGATGGCGGGATACTATCAAATCCGCAACCGATCATTGCTGTGGCAGCCTTTCATCTGATCAGCGCTGCCGTTCTTGCGGCTGGTGGAATGTGGCATCTATTCCGCTCTTCAAGTGACCTCTCCAGCGCAGCAGGAGCAGCGAAGCGCTTTCACTTTGACTGGAGTGATCCCAAGCAACTTGGTCTCATTCTTGGCCATCATCTGATCTTCCTTGGTTTGGCAGCAACCAGCTTCGTTGAGTACGCCAAGCACGTTGGAATCTATGATTCAGCACTTCAAGCAGTGCGGACCGTACAGCCTGACGTCAACCTTGCCACCATCTGGTCATACCAGACTAGTTTTCTATCGATCTCCAGTCTTGAAGACATCATTGGTGGCCATGTCTTCATTGCCATTCTGCTTATGGCAGGCGGAGTTTGGCATATTCTGGTGCCTGCCTTTCCGCTCGCTCGCAAGGTCCTGGTGTTTTCGGCAGAATCAATTCTCTCTTATTCCATCGGCGCAGTGGCGCTGATGGGCTTCGTGACAAGCCTTTGGTGTGCATTCAATACCACCGTCTATCCGGTGGAATTTTATGGGCCTGCATTGATGATGAAGTTTTCACTGGCACCCTTTTTCTCCGACAGCATTGAGTTGTCTGGGAGTGCCCATACCGCAAGGGCCTGGCTGGCCAATGCTCACTTCTTCCTTGCCTTCATGTTCCTGCAGGGTCATCTCTGGCATGCATTGCGTGCGCTCGGTTTTGATTTCCGCAGTGTCAGCAAGGCGCTTCAGACCCTCGAGTCGGCCTGATCAACCTCTGATTCAGCACCGCAAAGTCCCTGCAATGCAAGGGCTTTGCGGTCTTTTTCTTGAATCCCGCCAACAGCGGAAAAAGATCCGGGACGATCAGCGATCAGTCGGTCGGCTGCAGGGGAAACGGCGGCCACTGCGGTGTTGTCCCACAAACTCCTACTGGAGCAGGAGGCTGCCGCCGCCACCGTTGCCTTGGCAGGCCCGGTCAGGCAGCACCAGGGTGCGGCCAAGCTGGCGCAGGAGCTGACGGGCCAGCGTGACTGCAGCAAGGCTCACCCCGGCCGTTCCTTCGCCGGGATACACCGAGTCACCGACCAGCCAGGCAGCGGGAAGTGGCAGTCGCGTGCTGAAGCCGAAGGGCCCGAACAGCTCCGGCCGCTGAGCCAGGCCGCCGACGATGCCCTGGCGCCGGCCGGTGTAGTGGGCGAAGGCGCGGGGCGTGGCCAGCTCACTGTGGAGGAACTGGTCGCGGCGAATCCCCAGCAGCGTCTCCAGTCCCTCATGCATGGCCTGCCGCAGTGCAAGTTTACGGGCCTGTCGCTGCTGGCGATCCAGATTCTGCCAGCTTCCTGGAGAGGTGAAGCTGCTGGCGATCACGGTGGCCTCACCCTCCGGTGCACGACCATCGCCCTCGCTGCTGACGGAGACGAACAGGCTGTTGGCATCGGTCATGGGACGCTCCCCGTCCCGCAGCAGCTGCAGGTGGACGGGGCAGTTGCGCGGCAGGAGATGGCGCGGCACTGCGCCGTAGAGCACCAGGGCACCGGATCCTTCGGGCAGGTGCTCCACACGCCGCCGATAGGCCGCGGGCAACTGGTCACCCAGCAGTTCGGGCAGGTTCTGCACAGGGAGATTCAGCACCACCTGGTGGGCTGCAACGCAGCGGGGTTCAGCGGATTGCGAGCGCGGGCCTGCCTTCTCCACCTGCAGCTGCCAGCCATCCGTGACGGACTGCAGGCCGGTGACCCTCCGGCCGCAGCGCAGCACCCCGCCGGCTCGCCCCAGGGCCCGTTCGAGACAGTCGGACAACACCTGCATGGACCCCTGCAGGTGCCAGAGCCCCAGGGGCTGCTGGGCCATGGCCAGCACAGTGGCGCCATAGAGGGCGGCGGTGCGCTCGGCGGGCTCCTGGGAGTAAAGCTTCAGCTGCAGATCCAGGAACTGCCGCAGGCGCCGGTCTGTGCTGCAACTGCAGAGCCTCAGCAGATCAGCGACGCTGGCCCTGGTGAACAGGCCACTGGCGAGGGTGTCGGGACGCAGGGCCGCCAGCAGCTGGCTCAGATCCCATGGCGTACGCGGCGGCAGCACCGGATCCCGACCGGCAAAGTTCCAGCTGGCCTGCTGCAGCCAGCCACAGAGTCGCCAGAAGCGCTGGCTGCCGGGAAACTGCCGCAGCCGTTCTTCCGCCCAGCGCCTGCGGTCAAGCCAGATCGGAATACCCTCGCGTTCCCCGGGCAGGTGAACCACACAGGCGGGATCCAGGCGGTCGGCCGCCGGTGCTTCCACCCCGAGATGGGCGAAGAGACGGCCATGGATGCCTCCGGGTTCCAGTCCGGCCACCTGGGTGGCCCCCACGTCAAAGGTCCAGCGCTGGCGCCGGAAGGTGCCGGCACAGCCACCGCTCTGGCTGTGGGCCTCCAGCACCAGCACCCGCAGCCCGGCATCGGCCAGCAGGGCCGCGGCGGTGAGGCCGCCGATGCCTGCCCCCACCACGGCCACGTCTGTCCATTCGTTGGCGTTGGCGCGGGACAGCACTGCCGGGAACAGGATGCCTGGCGATACTGGCGTCCCACGGCCCACCCTGGAGCGGACCACCACCGCACGGGCTGCTGGCCACTTGTGCCTTGCAGGAACAGGACCTGGCGGCGGATCGGCGGCGAGCCCTGTTACAGCGCTTCCCTGCCGCTGCACCAGAGCAGATCCATCCCTTGCGCTGGGCTGCATGGGGCCTGACCCGGTGGGATGTCACAGGGACACCGGACAAACCAGGTCGGCAAGCCCTCTCTGCCCGGATCCCTTGCCGGGGATTCCGGCGGGAGTGGCGATGGGAGGCTGTCCAGAGGGTCTTTAGCGTGTCGCGTGGCGGCACATCGTCGGGCGAGCTCCATGGCCTGCTTCTCTCCAGCCCTCGACGGGGCCATCGCTGCAGCCCTGGGCAGCGGCCCCATCCGGCGCAAAGCGGTTGCCGGTGGCTGCATTCACCAGAGCTGGATGGTGAGCCTGGCTGATGGTCGCAGGGTCTTCTGCAAGCAGAACAGTGCCGGGGCGCTGGCCAATTTTCAGGCCGAGGCCACCGGGCTCAGGGCTCTGGTCCAGGCCGGCAGTGGCCTGGCGATTCCCGCACCGCTGTGGTGCGGGGCCGTCGGCAGCGATGCCCTGCTGATCCTGGAGTGGTTGGACCTGGGCGATGGCGGCCGCGATGGCTGGTCGGCCCTGGGGAGGGGGCTGGCCGCATTGCATCGTCATCCCGTGGGGGAGCGGTTCGGCTGGCAGGAGGACAACTTCATCGGCAGTGGCCCCCAACGCAATGGCTGGTTGGAAGACTGGGGTGCCTTCTTTGCCGGGCGGCGCATCGCCCACCAGCTGGCGATCGCCCGACGCAGGGGACTTGAGCTGCGCGGCGGTGATCAACTGGTGGAAGCGATTCCGTACCTGCTCGCCGGTCACACCACCCGGCCGTCGCTGGTGCACGGCGACCTGTGGAGCGGCAATGCCGCCATCACGGCAGAAGGGCTCGGCAGCATCTTCGATCCTGCCGCCCACCTTGCCGACCGGGAGGTGGATCTGGCCATGACCCATCTGTTCGGGGGGTTCCCCGCTGCCTTCCATGACGCCTATGCCGCCAGCTGGCCCCTGCCGGCAGGACACCAGGGCCGGCGCGATCTCTACAACCTCTTCCACCTGCTGAACCACGCCAATCTCTTCGGTGGTGGCTACAGACAGCAGAGCCAGCAGCTGATCGATCAGCTGCTGGCCTGAGGGGGCCGGGTCCGGAGGCTGTGGGCGGGGGTCCGCAGCTCCGCTCAACCGAGATACTCGTGGCGGAGGCCGTTGAGTCTGGCGATCAGCGCGTCGCGTTTCTCGCTGGTGGTGAGGTTGGCCCATCCCCATCGACCAACGATGACAAGGCCAAGCAGTTCCAGCAGGCCGGGAACGATGGGGAAGAGGTTGATGGTGTCGAGGACACCCTTGATGATCACCTGGGCGATAATCACCACCAGCAGGATGCCCGCAACGTTGCCGAGGCGAGCCACCTTGTTCCAGTTCACCTGGTCGAGAATGGCGCTCACCTTGGCCAGCACCTCCTTGTAACGCTCCTTGAACGCCGCCTTCGCTGGGGCGGTGTCGGAGGGGTTGCTGTTCATCTCGGAGGTGTTGGTCATGGACCCCATGAATGGCCTGTCGCTACAACTTAAGGAAGTGTTTCTGCCTCCGCCAGACACCGTGGTCATGTCTCAACAGCATCTGCAGGTGCTGAAGCAATGGCTCCAGGCAGCACTTCCGCACGAGGGCTGTGCCCTGCTGCTGGGCTGCCGCCATGGTGGCACCCTCGTGCTGGAACGCCTCTGGCCCTGTCGAAATGTCTGGCATCCAGGCTGGCCTGGTGCGGCAGATGACGAGGCGGGGGATGGGCCTCCACCGTCACAACACCGGCGCGGGCGTGCCGACGACCATGACCGCACGGACCGTTTCGCCGTCGATCCACGGGAACTCCTGGCCGCCCAGAAAGCCTGTCGAGACTGGTCTCTGCAGCTGCTGGGAGTGGCTCATTCCCATCCAGGTGGCAGCGGCCGGCCCTCCTTCACCGATCGTTGCCACGGCTGGGATGGGGCACTGATGCTGATCCAGCCACTGCCGCTGGAGGCTGCGCCACCGCCGCCCTGCTGCTGGTGGGGTGAACGGCCCGGCGATCAGCTGGAGGGCCCCCTCGACTGCTACCCACTGCAGCTGCTGACCCAGGGCTGAGCCGCTGCGGGTCCACCCGGCCAGCAACCGGAGCAGCCGGGATCCAGGCTCTGTCATCAGGCCCTGGGCCTGGCAAGCGGGACAGCTTGCCCCCTGCAGCGAGGGAGATGGTTTGGGAGAGTGGAAGGCCATTCGGGCTCAACGCCAGCAATGCTGCCGCCGGACACCTCTGATGTGAGGCTCTCGCAGGACGAGATCGCCCGCTTCTCCCGCCACCTGATCCTGCCGGAAGTGGGGATGGAGGGGCAGAAACGCCTCAGGGCTTCGTCTGTGCTGTGCGTGGGCACAGGTGGCCTGGGCTCCCCACTGCTGCTCTATCTGGCCGCAGCAGGGGTGGGGCGCATCGGCATCGTCGACTTCGACGTGGTCGACCGCAGCAACCTGCAGCGTCAGGTCATCCACGGCACCAGCTGGGTCGGCAAGCCCAAGATCGAGTCGGCCGGACATCGCATCCACGAGATCAACCCCCACTGTCAGGTCGATCTGTACGAGACCGCACTGAGTTCCGCCAACGCACTTGACATCATCCGGCCCTACGACGTGGTCTGTGACGGCACTGACAACTTCCCGACCCGCTACCTGGTCAACGATGCCTGCGTGCTGCTCGGCAAGCCCAACGTCTACGGCTCCATCTTCCGTTTCGAGGGCCAGGCGACCGTGTTCAACCATGAGGATGGCCCCAACTATCGCGACCTCTATCCGGAGCCGCCGCCGCCCGGCCTCGTGCCCTCCTGCGCCGAGGGCGGTGTGGTGGGCGTGCTGTGCGGCACCATCGGCGTGATCCAGGCCACCGAGGCTGTCAAGCTGATCGTCGGCATCGGCACCACCCTGAGCGGCCGCCTGTTGCTGTTTGACGCTCTGGCCATGAAGTTCCGTGAGCTGAAGCTACGGCCCAATCCCGAGCGGCCACGGATCGAGCGGCTGATCGACTACCAGGCGTTCTGTGGCGTGGCTGGCACGGCCCCGGGCCAGGAAGAGTCAGGCGCAGTGGACCACGTCACGGTGCAGCAGCTGAAGGCGGCGCTTGACAGCGGCAGGGATGACATCCTGCTGCTGGATGTGCGCAATCCCCAGGAAGCGGAGATCGCTCGCATCGCCCAGGCCGTGCTGGTCCCCCTCGACACGATCGAGAGCGGCGAAGCCATCGACAAGGTGCGCCAGCTTGCCGCCGGCAAGCGCCTCTACGTGCACTGCAAGATGGGCGGTCGCTCGGCCAAGGCCCTGATTGCCCTCAGACGGGCCGGCATCGAAGGGTTCAATGTCAGCGGGGGGATCGATGCCTGGACCGCTGAAATCGACACCTGCCTCAGTCGCTACTGACCATGGACACGATCCGCATCGAACCGCCAGCCAGGTCCGCGTGGCTTCTCTGCTCTGCTGCCGTCCAGCTGCTGCGGCGCAGTCTTCCGGGCGGTTGAAGCCGTTGTGCTGACGTGGGGGCGGGTGCCCTGACAGATCATCCGGCTCAATAGTCCACGCCACGCTTGAGGTCCACCCCCTGCTCGGCGTAGTGCTTGTGGCACACCATTTCGGAATGGACGCTGGCCAGATCGAAGTAGGCCAGGGGATGCTTGCAGCGGCCGGTGATGATCACCTCGGTGCTTCTGGGCTTACGCAGCAGCGCCTGGACAATCGGCTCCATCGGCAGCAGCTCCAGATCGACGCTTGGATTCAGCTCATCG
>SRMO01000072.1:0-110 GCA_004768415.1 Aphanocapsa feldmannii 277cV
CCACTGACAGCCGCGATGGGTCATGGCCACCAGCAGCACCAGCAGCAGTAGCAAAAAAAGCGACAACAAGGAGCGGAGCGAGCCGCGGCCCGGCGGTGCCGAGTCCCACG
>SRMO01000072.1:120-676 GCA_004768415.1 Aphanocapsa feldmannii 277cV
ATCAAGCAGGACGGGGACTGGTGGATCGGTTGGGTGGAAGAGGTGCCCGGCGTGAACGCCCAGGAGACCAGCCGGGACTCGCTACTGCAGTCCCTGCGGGAGGTGCTTGGCGAGGCTCTGGCCATGAACCGTGAGGACATGCGCCAGATGGCCGGTGCCGGTTACGAGGAATTGGCCCTCACCCTGTGAAGCGGAGGGACCTCCTCCGTCACCTCCGTCTGCATGGTTGTGAGCTGTGCAGAGAAGGGAGGAATCACTCCTGGTGGCACCATGCGGTGCTGAACCGCCGCAGTGCCATTCCGCGGCACAACGAGGTCAACGACCTGCTTGTTCGGAAGATCTGCAGGGACCTGGGCATTCCCCACCCCTGAGTGCCTCAGCGAGGGCCGGTGGATGCCGCCGTGATGAGGTGCCTCGGGAAGACGCCGCTGAGCAGCGACAGGAGTGACAGGTCGGCTCGGCAAGAGCCGGTGGGTGCCGCCTTGATGGGGCGCCCATCCACTGACAGCCGCGATGGGTCATGGCCACCAGCAGCACCAGCAGCAGTAGCAGCAGC
>SRMO01000072.1:686-799 GCA_004768415.1 Aphanocapsa feldmannii 277cV
TCTCGGCGATGCCCTCAAGGCGGAACGTCGGCGCAGCAACCAGCTGGAGAAGGAGCTGCGTGGCCTGCGTCAGCAGCTCACACGCTTCTCCGAGATCAATCCGGAGGAATACG
>SRMO01000072.1:809-1295 GCA_004768415.1 Aphanocapsa feldmannii 277cV
ACGGGGGAGATACCGAAGGGCGACCGGGCGGCCATGGGCCGTTCAACCCGGAAGCCGGTGATCCCTCGCACTCCTCCACTGCCGTGGATCCGGCACCTAAGGGGAAGGACGGCCTCGGCGATGCCCTCAAGGCGGAACGTCGGCGCAGCAATCAGCTGGAGAAGGAACTGCGTGGCCTGCGTCAGCAGCTCACACGCTTCTCCGAGATCAATCCGGAGGAATACGCCCGTCTGCAGGAGGCGGAGCGGCAGAAGCAGTTGCTGGAGCAGCAGATGGAGCAGCGTGAGCGACAGATGGAGGAGGCCTCCGCCAGGAAGGTGGCAGCCGTGTCCGCCGAACGGGATTCCGCCAACGAACGGGTGCTGGAACTGCGCAAGGAACGTCTGCTGGAACGTGCCTTCTCGGAAGCGGAGGGCCGCAGCGGTGGGGACAGCCGCGGCACCTTCTTTCAGGTGTTCAAAGGTCAGCTGTGGGATTCATTCCGCC
>SRMO01000072.1:1305-3471 GCA_004768415.1 Aphanocapsa feldmannii 277cV
CGTGTCCGCCGAACGGGATTCCGCCAACGAACGGGTGCAGGAACTGCGCAAGGAACGTCTGCTGGAACGCGCTTTCTCGGAAGCGGAGGGGCGCAGCGGTGGCGACAGCCGCGGCACCTTCTTTCAGGTGTTCAAAGGTCAGCTGTGGGATTCATTCCGCCTGACCACGGGGAAGGACGGCGTGGATGTGCTCGAACCACTGGACAGCCAGGGTCAGCCGCTGCTGGGTGACGACGGGAGGCCGCTGAGCACCGGCGACTTCATGGACGCCCTGCGCCTGCATCCGGTCTATGGCTTCCTGTTTCAGCAACGCGGTGCCATCGGTACGGCAGGGGGACTGATGCCTGCCCAGGCCGCTGCGGCAGGTGTGGCAGGTGTGTCGGAGGTGATCAACCCCCAGGCGATGAGTGCTGCCGAGCTCTACCGGGTCGGCTTTGGCCTCTCTGATCGGAACCACAGCTCAGGGCGTTCGCCGTTCGGCAGCCGTCCGTAGCAGGGGGGCGCTGGAGCAGCAGCAAAGACTCTGAGTGGCGGGCGTCTGGGCGCCATCTGCAGGTGTCGGTAGCAGGGGGGCGCTGGGGCAGTGGCAAAGCCTCTGAGTGGTGGGCGTCTGGGTGTCATCTGCGGGCATCCGCAGCAGGCCCATGGCCCATGGCGGTGGATGTCGAGGGAGCGGTCGGCGCAAGGCAAAGCCCGGCAGTGTCCGGCCAGGGCAGGAGGGGGAACTGCCCGCCCGGAGCAGGGGACGGACACCGGGACGCCAGGGGTGCCCTGCAACTGCTGCGCCAGCTCATAGGCGCGCAGGGCGTGAATCAGGCGCATCTTGCCGATGACCTTGCCGTACCTGCTGCGCCCTTCCGGCGGGCAGGAAGCATCACCAGCCCTGGCAGCAGCCGGCTCCCATGGACCATGGCGGTGGATATCGAGGGAGCAGGCCGGCGCAGGGCGGGGATTCACCTGCGCTGCAGCTACAGCAAAGCCCGGCAGGGTCCTGAGCCGCGACCCCGTTCTTCCCGGGCTTTCTTCGCGCTTTCCGGGCTTCCTTCACGAGCTTCCATTGCCGTTGCCGTTGCTGTTGCTGCTGCTGTTGCGCTTTCCCTGGCGTGCCATCAGGCTGCCGCCACCCAGCAAGGCCAGGGCGGTGCCCAGGGCGGCCTCGAAGGAATCACGCAGATTGCTGGTCATGTCGGCGCAGTCGGGTCGCTGCTGCTGGCCCTGATAGATGCAGCCGCCGATGGCCAGGACGTAGATGCTGAACTGCGCCACAAACACTCCCACCACAGCCTTCAGCAGGAAGCGCTCACGGTTGAACTCCCCCCCGGCCATGGTCAGCCGGAGCAGGAGAGCATCCAGCCGCTTCCCGGACCTTCCACCTCCCAGCGCGGCAGCCAGTGGTCCCAGCTGTAGTGCCGACCGGCGCCATTGCTGTTGGCGGTGCTGCCGCCATGGAGGAGGTCGGCCTCGCCATTGGGGTCGTGGTGGATGACATCGCTGCCGTTGAACCCGATCACCACGCTCCAATGGCCACCACCACGGGGTGCATGGAGCGGGCCGTGATGGAGCCAGCCCACCGCCACCGGCCGCCCGGCACGGATCTCCTCTTCCAGATCGCGGCGACAGCCCCTGGTGGTGAAGCTCGCCCTCAGTCCGAGGGAGCGGAGTGCCGCCAGCTGCGCCCTGGCCCTGGTGGTGTCGCCATGGCGGGAGCGGATGAGGTTGTAGGCCTCAACGTCCGGGACCCTGCCCCAGTGGCGGGCGAGCATGGCGCAGCTGCAGGAGAAGCACTCCCGCTGGCCACTGCCACTGCCACTGCCACTGCCGCTGGCGTTGGCGTTGGCGTTGGTGTTCTGGCTCTGCCAGGCCAGCGGTAAGGGATTGCCACACTCCTCTGGCGCTGCTGTGGCTGGGGTGGTCTGTCGCCGGGGGGCTGCCTTCGTGAGGATCGCTGGATCGGCAGCGATCACCGCCCGGCGGCGTTGCCGGAGCCGTGCCGGCCACTGCTGCCTGAACCGTGCTGGCCAGTGGTCCCTGAGCCGGGTTGGCCAGTGGTCCCTGAATCGTGCTGGCCAGTGCTGGCTGAGCCGGTGCCAGGCGGGGGGGAATGGGGTCCGGGTTGTGCTGCTGCCCATGGCAGCCCGGGTTGTCTTGCTGCCCATGGCGGATGGG
>SRMO01000072.1:3481-5034 GCA_004768415.1 Aphanocapsa feldmannii 277cV
GGCTGGCCAGTGCTGGCTGAGCCGGTGCCAGGGCCCGGGGGGGAATGGGAGCCGGGTTGTGCTGCTGCCCATGGCAGCCCGGGTTGTCTTGCTGCCCATGGCGGATGGGGGTGTCCCTCTCCTCTTGCCGCCTGCAGCACACCCACAGGACAGCCACAGGCCTGGTTGCTGCCTGCGGCGCCGCCGGGCCTGGATCAGCTCGGCAATGGCTGGTGACCTGACCACCTGCCATGGGCCTCACCCTCATCGAGGCAGCGAAATACGAAACCCGCCTGGAGCACCTCGCTGTGCTCAGGACCTTCTCCGAGGGTGAGCTGCTGGGCCGGTTGCCGTTCATGAACATCAATGGCAGCGGGCTGTTCTATGCCGCCGAACAGGAACTGCCGGCTGTCGGCTTCCGTGCCGTCAACGAGGGCTACAGCCAGAGCCATGGCGTTGTCGATCAGCGTGCCGAGGCCGTGCATCTCTTCGGTGGTGATGTGGATGTGGACCGCTCGATCGTCGATCTCATGGGTCCCGAGGCACGGGCCAGTCAGATCGAGATGAAGATCCGCTCGATGCGCCTCACCCTCGAGGCCACCGTGATCAATGGCGACAGCAGCGCCAATCCACGTGGCTTCGATGGCCTCAGCCACCGGCTCCAGCCCGGTGAGGCGATGGTGATCAACAACAACGGCACGGCCGTAGCCGGTGCACCACTCGATTTCGATCGTCTCGATGAACTGATCGATTCGGTCAATGCCTACGGCGGCAGCAAGGTGCTGGTGATGAGCAAGGCGATGCGTCGTCAGCTCAATGCACTGGCCCGGAGCAGCATGGGCAGTGGGGTGTTCCAGACCGGCACCGACTCCTACGGGATGACGGTCCATCGCTATCAGGACTGCGACATCGTGACGGTGGACCGCGATGCCCGGGATCTGGAGGTGATGGGCTACGACGAAGCGGGGAACAGCAGCTCGATCTACTGCTGCAGCTTCGGGGATCAGGGGGTGACGGGGCTGCAGGGTCCCTTCCAGGGCCGCTACGGCATCTCGGTACGTGATCTGGGGGAAGTGCCGGATGCACCGGTGTTCCGCACCCGCATCGACTGGTACGTCGGCTTTGCCGTCCTCCATCCACGTGCCGCAGGACGCCTTTACAACATCACCGCCAACTGAGGAGTTAACCGATGAGCAGGAGAGCGGGCAATCCACTCCTCGATGCCGCCACCACCCTGGTGGGCATGACCCAGCGCAATGCACTGCGCAACAGCGAGAGACAGTTCAGCGCCGGCGAGGAGGTGCGGCTGGGCACCAGGCTCGATGCCGCGGCACGCTTCTCCCTCCTTGCTTCCCATCCCGGCCACACGGAAGCGGTGCAGGTGGAGCTGCAGCTGGCGCCGTTGCTGCGTGATGGCAGCAGTGGCACCTATGTGAGTGCGGCGACCGTGGCACTGCCCGCCGAAGGGGGCCGTGTGGAGCTCTGCATCTGCGGAGAGGAGATCGCGATCGATCCTGCCGATGAGGCGCTGGTGGACCTGCCGGCGGTCTGCTTTGCCAAGGCGCTGGTGACAC
>SRMO01000072.1:5182-9513 GCA_004768415.1 Aphanocapsa feldmannii 277cV
TCAGCCAGCCGGGGCGCAATCAGCCAGGCCCCAGCCGTCCCGGCAGTCCCGGCAGTCCCGGCAGTCGCCACTCCAGGCGGCATCACCCCAGGCGGAGCCAGCCAGGGGGCCTCGCCTGCCCCAGGCGCCACAGCGGATGGTGCGCATCTGCAAGGGAAGCCAGCAGCGATGGACCTGGCCCGTGCATCTGCCTGGATGGCAGGAGCAGGGCTGGCGCCTTGTCTCCGTCTCCACCGATCCGGCTCTGACACCAAGACCAGCATCAACAGCCTCACCGACACCGACACCGACACCAACAGCAGCACCAGCACCAACAGCAGCACCAGCACCCCTGCCTGCTGCCGAGCCTGCTGCTGACGCTGCTCCCCCTTCGCTGACGGCAGCATCCCGGACCCAGGCAGAGCCGGAGTCGCCGCCGTCGCCGCGGCTGCTGGATGTGGGTGATCACCCGGTCTGAGCCCTGGTCACACTCAGGCGGTCGCTGATCATCAGTGCTGCTGTCGTTCTCTTCCCTGGTGGGGTTGCCGCCTTCTGCTGGCTGTCCCGGTCCCGATGTGCGGCTGCAAGCGGATCATGTGGACCCTTGGCTGGAGCTCTGGGGGGCGAGGGTCGCAGTGGTCTCCAGGGGGTCGAGGGGCTGCAGTGTCCGGCAGGCGTCAGGGGGACTGCAAGGTCCGACGGCGGACCCCAGGGACCGGAAGGTCCCGGCATCGATGGCGGTCCCTGCCTTGCCTGCCATTGGGGTTCTCCACCCTCTCTGACCAGGCACGGCAAGCGATGGAGCTGCTGGCGATCTGTCGTGATGGCAACAGCTACAACCTCACCCCAGCGGCACTCGCTGCCTGGATCGGTCTCCTGTCCACTGCCCTGCAGCGACCTCCTCCCTCTTCCGGCCCGGTGGTCTGGAGTGGTCCGGACGATGTGTTGACCGCTTGCGGTCCTATCGATGCAGTGGCTGCGTCAGGTTGGCAGGATGGCGGCGCTTCCTGGTGGCTCATAGGTCTTTCCGACACTTGCCACACAGGGCCCGATCCGGGCGGCGGGTCCAGGATCCACAGCCTGGAGGTGGTGTTCCGCCAATTCGATCGAGGCATCTCGGTGCCTGGTCAGTGGGCACTGGCAGACCGGGCGCTGCAGCCACCGGGACGGCAGCAACTGTGTCGCCGGTAGCTTTGGGGAAGGTTGGCCTTCTCTCAGCGGGTAAGAGCTGATCCAGTCCCTTCTGCTTCTGTTCAGCCATTGCCCGGATCCCTTGCGGTGCACTCGAGAACCCCAGGGTGATCCCAGTGTCCGCAGCTCACAGGGTGAGCAGGGACTGGGTGGTGCTGATGGTGCTCCAGTCCGACCAGGGTGCGGCAGGAGCGGATGGCCTGCAGGGTCGGCAGGGAATGGAGAGCAGCGCCGGTAGCGGCTGGTTCAGCGGGTCAGGTGCCCTGACCGACGTGCCGGCCTCTGCCAGGGGCGCTGCATGGCGGCCTGTACCTGAATGAGAGGAGTGCAGCGGCAAGGTTCAGCTGACGAGTCGAGATGTGCCGCCGCTCGTGAATGGGTGCTGCCAATGACAGTCCCGGGATCGCAGGCCGGGCCGCTCGGTGCTGTGTCGATCAGCTGCTCGAGGCCGTGCTCGCTGGTGTCAGTGGTTATGGCAGGCCGCCATCAAACAACCGGCAAGCAAATCAGCCGGGCAGAGAGTCGTTGCGCAGCAAAGGCTTCAGGCGATCTGGGGCAGGCTGCACAGCCATCCCACCCCGCTGCGATCAAGCAATCTCCCCGTGGCCCCCATGGCCCACTGGCCGTTGGTCAAGCCCAGAAGGAGAAGGGCAGATAGCTTCCGGTTCTTGCTGCCTGGCTCGGGGTCGTCGACACGATCCGGCCTGCCGCGACCGCTTCTGCAGGCAGCCGGGATGCGGTCGCCGCATTCCTGGCGTCGATGCCAGGATGCTCGCGCAGCGAGGCGTTGGTCATAGGTTGCCTGACGACGTACTGAAGCCAGGGGTGGTGATAACAGGCACATATCCTTTCGGTCTCGTCCATGGCGCCAGGGTGCAGGGGACTGGTGCAGGAGTCACACCGCTGCCCATCGGGCTGTTGTTCGCCGCTCGTTCGGGAGGACAGGCGATCTGGATACGCTCCGCCCGCAGCGTTGCCCCCGGCCTGGGCAGCATCGCCAATCCGGATTGCTACCAGCTGATCGGAATCCGCTGGCGCTCTTCCTCAACTACCTGACCACTTATTACCACCCAGGCTGCGTAAGACATGCTCATTTTCAGTTCTTTTCACAAGAAGAGTCGAGCCACGCGGTTGAATTGAGCCAATTCACATCTCCATAAGAGGTAGACTTCAGCCAGTTGCTGGAGCAAGTATCGTCATCAACTTGCACTCCAAATGCTCCTGAACGCGGTGGCGTTTCAAGTAGCCGGACTCTACATGAAACATGCATCAGTATCCCGAAAAACCCCTCAACTGTGCCGCATATATATGCAACATCGCCTCGCTTCCATTGCCTAGGTTTTGGTTTTGGTTTTGGTTTTAGCTTTGGCTTTGGTTTTGGCTTCCAAGCATTGGCAACATCAACCCCTAGATACCGCACGTTAGCCAAGGCCGCGGGGATACTTCCCGTCAGTTCGTTTCCCCGAAGATACAGGTTTTCAAGGTTATTCAATTTACCCAAGGCCGCGGGGATACTTCCCGTCAGTTCGTTGTATTCAAGCCACAGTATTTCAAGGTTATTCAATTTACCCAAGGCCGCGGGGATACTTCCCATCAGTCGGTTGTTGTTAAGCCGCAGTTCTTTAAGGTTATTCAATTTACCCAAAGCCGCGGGGATACTTCCCGTCAGTCCTCTCCAGCCAAGCTCCAGCTTAGTCACCCGCCCTGAACTATCGGTGGTGACGCCGTACCATTCGCTGAGGGGTTTATTACTCTTCCAGTTTCCATTATTATAGCTAGATTTCCAATTATCACCATTGGTCGCGTCGTAGAATTCAATCAACACATCTCTTTCGGATTTCGGAGCCGACAGCCGATTTTGACTGATATGCAGCCCTTCGAGGTTATTCATGTTATTATCCAGCACCGCGCTGTCGCTTGCTGCTCCGTTGACGAACGTCGGCGTGCCCATGCCAAGGGCGAGGTTGCGTTGCAGCAGATCGGCGTTGCCCTGTAGGGATCTGATCCTGCCTCGCTCGGCGGCCTGCACAGCGAAGGAAAAGGAAGCGGTTGACAAGCTCAGCAATGCGGGCATCAAAATGCGGCTGATCTTGTTCAACGGCATTGCTTCTCAATCAAGAGCAACTGGCCAAAAAATCTACAGTCTGCGTGGCATTCCTGGCAATAGCTGGAATCAGTGTCTTAACATTTATTCATGCTTGTTAAAGCACTTGCCGCTGGCCCTGAGATTCATAATGCCGAGGTGAGGGAACCTCTGAGCAAGTCCCTCTTGTCTCTGCCGGGCTTTTGAAAATCCTGTGAAGAGAGAGACGTCCAAGTCTGCTGCTGTCTGATTCCAGCCAATTCAGAGCTTCCCTTGCCTATCGACAAGGGGGATCGACAAGGGGGATCGACAAGTCAGATCTCTTCTGGCGCAACGGATCCGGGTTTTTCAGCAAGCTCTCAGGTCAAACACTGCTGTCTCACTTGATTCTCTATCACTGCTGATGCCTTCATGGTAACCAACCATCTTATAGAGGGAGATTGGCTGGTTTTCGAGGTGCTCTGGGTAGGTTCCGAGTTCGTTCTCACACGTCTGTAGTGCTTTCAGAACCTCATCCAGTAGTAGCCGCAACCGTGGCGATTGCTGTGGATTGGCAGCGGACCTGCTGGCGGTCTGCTTTACCAAGGCGCTGGTGACACCCTCCACACCGGCGGGAATGAACGTCGGCCTCACCGCCACCATGGCTGGCTGAGATGGCACGTCAATCCTCACGACCGGCGTCGCAACGCAGCCGGCGCCAGGCAGCCGGCACTCAGCCAGCCGGGGCGCAATCAGCCAGACCCCAGCTGTCCCGGGGCAGGCGCCACTTCAGGCGGTACCGCTCCAGGCGGAGCCAGCCAGGGGGCCTCGCCTGCCGCAGGCGCCACAGCGGATGGTGCGCATCTGCAAGGGAAGACAGCAGCGATGGACCTGGCCCGTGCATCTGCCTGGGTGGCAGGAGCAGGGCTGGCGCCTTGTCTCCGTCTCCACCGATCCGGCTTCAACACCAAGACCGGCATCAACAGCCTCACCGACACCGGCACCAACCGCCTCACCAACAGCAGCATCCCTGCCCGCTGGCGGGCCTGCTGCTGACGCTGCTCCACCTTCGCTGACGGCATCGGGGACGCAGACAGAG
>SRMO01000072.1:9739-15951 GCA_004768415.1 Aphanocapsa feldmannii 277cV
ACAGCCTGGTGGTGGGCAAGTCACCGACAGCGATCACGCTCCTAGCTGTCATGGATAGGCGGCCCGCTGCTGTCAGCTAACCCGCTGGCAAGCTCGCTTGCGGATGGCATCAATGCCCCGCTGCGGCTCTGGCAGTACAGCAGCGCTGGTAGCGGCGTTGGTGGCAGTGTTGCCCGTATTACCTGGAACACGGTTCCCAATCAAATGGTGTCACCAACAAGTGGTGACACCAACTTCAAAAACCTTGCTGTCGGCACTTTTTCGTGGTTTCCAATCAAGTGGTGTCACCAGCGAGTGGTGACTGCGCCCTTGGGAAGGCCTGCCCTGGAAGGGTGGTCAGCCCGTTTTGCGCGCACCTCCACTCTGGCCCATCAGGGAGCTCGATGCAACGTCCATCGATCGTCGAAAACCATTGCAAAGACAGGTCGCGCGCAGCTCGACGCATCCACTGGGATCTGAGCCGGTCTGGCTGCTGCGCGCTCAAATCAGCTTGTCCCTCCAGTCCGGTGGTGGCTCGCTTCTGCCCAGCCGGATGACCTGCGCGCAGGAGCGATCGGGAATGGGCCAGGGCCGCAGGCTGTCCTGGGGAGCATCAGGCCCTGGGCCGGGTCATGGACGAAGCGCACATCGCCTCTGACCAGCCCGTCGGGCAGTTTCCAGTGGCTGCCATCGTGTCCCAGCGGCGAAGCCAGCGTTTCTGCCATGGGCGTGGACCGAGCCGGCAGCCACACCCGCCTGTCCACCTCCGCCAGGCACATGCCTTATTTGCCATAGTCAGGGTGACTATTAACCTATGATCAGTTGATGCTGCGTTTAGTGCTGGGCGTCTGTATGGAACCCACGAGCGGGAACGAGACCGCAGCACAGTCCATCGAGTTGGATCGGAGTACCATGTCGACAACGTTGCCAGTATGGGCGGTCTTGGCTGGCCGTCTGATTTTCAGGGAGGTTGACATGGGTGGGATCGTCGAATATGGATGGTCATCGAGATGAACAAGGTTGGCCCGGTGGATTCAAACAACCCCGAGACAAGTCATCTCGGTACTGGGGCGTCCGGAAAAGGTGTAAGCCCTTATGCGACAGGAGGGGGTGGCGTGACCTTCGAGCGAAAGGTGGCGGTGCAATACCTTGCCCACATGCTCGTCGGCGACAACGCCAGTGAACTCGGAGACGGTCGCCGCGTCGCGGACGTTGGTTTTCAACAGGCGCCACGTCATTCGGTTGACGATCTCGTCGTGCGTGCAACACGGTCCGACGAATCTCGGCCCTCGCTCGTGCTTGCGCTCGCCGTTCGGCGTTCACCAAATCTGGTGAAGAGCGACGATTCAAGCCGGAAACTCATTAAGCAGTTCCTCTGCGACATAAAGGAGAACTCACCAGCTGATGGCACGGAATACCGCTTGGGGCTTGTGGTTTCAGATAAACAAAAACATCAAAAACATGCAGAGCAATTGGCTCAACTCGCTGATCTTGCCAGGAATCAGATGGATGCACCTGGATTCTTCGAGCTCATCCATACACCGGACAAGTTTGATTCTGGCGTTCGAGAGCGGCTCAATCAGCTGGAAAAGCTTGTAGAGCAGGGACTAGACGTAGACGATCTAAGTGTAATCAAAACTGGCGCAACACTGCCCAGGGAGCGCACATGGCAACTGCTTTCCAGGCTGACTGTTCTCATGCCACGGCTTGAGTCGCCGGACGATAAAGATTGGTCTGAAGTAGTGAATAATCTCAAGAGTGTTGCACGAGATTCTGATCTCTCGACGGCTTCGCGGCTTCGCGATCGTCTAGTAGCCCTTGCCAGCGATTATTTGCCCAATGCCGCCAGAGTCGACCTTGCGATGTTGCGACGAGACTCACACGCGTTGCTTGATCTCTCCGTACGACGAAATCAGCATGGCTGGCGGATACTCGACACCATGGATCAAAGTACGCGCGAGTCGGTGCGCGTTGAAATCGCTTCGGGAGAGGGAGATCGTCGTCGATCTGTGACTCTGGACCGGCACGCAAGGGCAATGGAATTGATGCAGCGTGTGTCCCGTTCCAAGGCGGTGATGGTCGTCGGGGAGTCGGGTGTTGGTAAGAGTGCACTGGCTGTGTCGGGGCTGTCCGCCGTGGCCGACACTGAGCCGGATCAGTTCCAGGCAATCTGCTTCAATCTGCGCCACATCCCAAAACTCCCAATCGAATTTCAAGAAAAGCTGGGCGATCGACTGTCGGCGCTTTTGGCCGAACTCAGTGCACCCCAACGCCTGCTGATCATCGATGGGGCGGATGCGGTCACTGAAGACAGTCAAGATGCGTTCCGCTATCTGGTTGCAGCGGCTCAAGACAGCGACGTCAAAGTGGTTGCGGTAGCCTCTATCGACAGCAAGCAGGTTGTGTCCGATGATCTCAACAATTACTTTGATAACGATGTTTTGGAGTATGTTGTGCCTCCGCTAAGTGATTTGGAAATACACGAGATAACTAGGACGTTCTCGGAATTAAAGCCCCTCAATGCCAACCCGAGATCGCGCGAACTCCTGCGGCGGTTGGTTGTGGTGGATCTGCTGGTTCGTGGGGGAATTTCCGGCGTTCCGCTGACGGATGTGGACGCCATGAACGAGGTGTGGTCCAGACTCGTTCGGCGCCGCGGGAAGTCTGACAGGGGATCCCCGGACAAGCGCGAGCTGGCGCTCTTGAAGCTCGCTGAGCTGGACCTTGGCAAAGGCGAACGGCTTGATGTCATCAACGGGATCGATTCAGCCGCTCTGGACGGACTGCGGCGTGACGGATTGCTGAGACCCCCGCTTGAAGATCCGTTCAAAATCGGTCCCGAATTCTCGCATGAAGAGGTGCGCCGCTACGCGGTAGCACGGCTGCTCTTGTCGGCTAGGGACGGCCCGGCTTCGAGACTTACTCAGACGGGGGCCCCGCGTTGGTCACTGGCGGCAGCAAGACTTGCGTGTCAAGCATGGTTAACTTGCCAACCCGATACGACTGCGCCGCTATCGAAGGACAGACTCGGCGTATTGCAGAGGTCATTTGACGCGTTGGTTGAGTCGGGCCACGAAAGTCGCTGGGGTGACGTACCCGGGGAAGCTTTGCTCAAGCTTTCCGATCCCAAAGCGCTGCTTCGGAACGCCTGGCCCGGTCTTCTTGCCGATAATGGCCGTGGTCTGCAACGGCTCGCCCGCCTGGTTGATCAACACCACCGGGACTGCAATAATATCGTCGATGTCGCCGTAGTGGAGCCGATAATTGAGATCCTTCTCAAAGAACTGGTTCCCTGGAAATCCGGCAAGCATGCGAAAGACCTCTTGCGCGACTTGTTGAATCTCTTGCGCGAGTGGTTGAAGGGACATGCCATGAAGAAGACTATCGCAGGGCACCCTTTACGGATCCTGCTTCGCCAGGATCTTGTCGAGGCATGGAGGGCGGGGGAGCGGCATCTCAGCAAAGAGTGCAATGCCCAAACTGCAGCGCGTGACGAAGGTATACCGGAAAAGGCTGAGCATGAGCATCAGCTCACAGTGGGCGAGTTGCTCCGCGAATTCAAGGATGAGATTGTTCTTGTACTGCTGGCACTCCTAGGCTCAGACCTTGGTGACGATGGTGTGGCGATTCTTCGGAAAGTCGCGAAGGACGAGCCGTGGCAGCTCGGACCTATGGTAGACGATCCTCACCAGTCTCTCGTCAGTCTTGCTCTCATAAATGTAGAACGGGAAAACATAGGACGAGGGCTTCTGGCCGAGTTGACCGAAGCCTACTACCTTGACGACAATATCGACGTGACTAGCCTCCATTGGCTTGAGGATTGGGGAGTGCGCCCTCATGGTCCTCGAGGCCCTACTGAGCCGCGTGCTGCTTGGTTCTACGGCCCGTTTATCTGGCTATTCCGCAGTGACTTTTGCAATGGCGTTCGAGTTCTCAACCGATTGCTCAATCACGCAGCTTGGGTCCATGCCCACAAACGGACTCAAGGCGACCGGTCATTCGAGGCTGGCACCATCGGTTCATTCGTGAGCGAATTGAAGATCACTGGTACCTGTCGACTCTATGTCGGCGATTGTGACGTTTGGTGCTGGTATCGCGGCACTGGAGTCGGTCCACACCCGTGCTTCAGTGCACTTCAGGCGCTGGAGCATGTCTGTGATGAACGGATCAAGGCGGGGATTCCGATCGCGAATATTGTTCCGATACTGTTGGATGGCTGCGAAAGTCTTGCGATGGTTGGTCTCATCGTCGGATTGCTGGTGCGGCATCTCGAGAGTGCGGACGATCTGCTGGACCCATATCTCGCCGAGCCGATTATCTGGGTCCAAGAGTTCCACCGAACAGTTCTAAAGGAAAAGACAGGACTGGCGGCTAGCTCCGATGGACTCGTTGCTCCGCATCGCCGGGGCTGGTCATTCCACGAGGTTTCAATTCACATGGTCATCAATGCCGATGGGAACCGTGCTTCGGAGCTGCGCGCGCTCAGCGAAACTCTCGTTGTCAACGCGCGCCGTCTCGCTGATCGAATGCGAGCTAACGAACCCGTCCAGAAGGAATTTGTTGCCGGCTTCAACGAACAAGATATGGTCGCGCAGGTGCGTGCTTGGGCGAGTTACCTGGATCCCGACAGGTATCGTCTTTGTAAAACGGAGGGCGGTTGGCTTGTCGAAATCAGGTCACCAGACGACGTCGTAGAAGCACTAGGAGAGCTCAATGAGGATTTAGATCGTACATCTGAAGAGAAACGATTGCTCAATCGCTATTTCGTCAATCGCTCGAAGGAGGATATCACCGCTATTGGAGTTGACGAGCTGATCGCTGACATTGCCACTGCTCGGAGACTGCTTGACAACCCACCATCTTACAGCATTCATCCCCGAGACACGTATGCACTGGTTGCGGCAGTGGCTCTCGAAAAGTATGTTGTGGAAGGGGCAGGCATCCCACACGACCAACTTTTGTTCGCCGCACAGTTTCTGCTTCAGATTGGCGAGGACCCGGTAAAATCTCCACAGGATGAAATCGAAGAGATGCTATTTGAACAAGGGGCCGACCGTAGCGCAGCGCGGGCACTTCCCTTACTGCTGCTACCGGCTGCCGTTGAACTTCGGACCATGCTTGAGGAGGAAGACGCGACAACGACTCTTGAGCGCATTGCTGGCGCCGCTGTCAATCTCGCGCAAGCTGTAGCGAATGAAGTGCGGCTTTATCTTGCGCGTAGCCTGGATCATGTATGGAGGACGCCGTGTGTGGAGCATGGATGCTGTCATCACGAACTGGGTTGGCGAATCATCACTGCAACGCTGAGCCGCTGCATAGTTGTCGGGAATCCTGAAACCGGGCGATATAGCCTGCTTGGCCTTAATGAGCCGATCGCCGAGTCGCTCAACAGCGCTGCTGACCACTCGATCCGGGTTTCCCAACTCGATGCAGCCATACGTGCGCTAGCCTCGGCGGGGATGGCCAATGTCTGCGTCTCCGAGCAGGCCCGGGTCACGCTGTCGGCTCTTCTCGCCGCTCAGCGGCGTTCTCTGCTTGCTTGCCCGGATGAGGATCCTGATTTTCAGGGGTGTCACACTCTCGTAAGTGCACGTGCGTTGCTGACGCTGGCCAGAGATGCCGACGATGAGGCCATCTACGAGCACATCGATGCCTATGCCGACCACTCGGCATTGCTCGATCATCTACTTCATTCCTTGTCGGCGGCGGGCGAAGAAACATGCGAGCGGGCGGCAACGGTGAGACGACTATGGCCGAGGCTGATCCGCAAGGTGCTTCAACTCAACGAGTCGGGACATACCCCGTTTCAGGGAGGGGACTATGGAGACTTGGCACTTGGCTCGCTCATCCCCAACCTCACTGGTGAATTTTACTATCTCTATCGCGAGGTCCATGGAAGTCCGATAAAATGGTGGAACCCGAATGAATTGGAATCGGAGGTTGAGGCGTGGTTGATGCATGTGCCAGGCAATCGTAATTTTGCGGACCGACTGATAGATTTCATTCGAGAACTTAATCCTGAAGAACAAGCTTGTTTAGGGGTGCCATGGGTAGCAAAGGTCGTAGGAGTCGATCGTAATCGTGTCGTCCATCCTACTTCCAAGCTAGAGAATTGGCTAATCGGAATGCGAGATCCCGCTGTTGATGCCAGAGTCTTGCCGGTTTGGCAAAAAGTCGTCGATGTTCTGGTGGTGGCGGGATCTTCGCGCCTCGCGCCCTATTCAGATTAGGGA
>SRMO01000072.1:16003-17407 GCA_004768415.1 Aphanocapsa feldmannii 277cV
GAATGTTCGCTGATCCATTGTCGGAGCTGTGGTGTTCCACATGGTTATGATTGACGGAGTCGTCACAAAGGTCGCGCAGAGTGAGAGAGATGTTTAATTTGTAAGGGGTGCGATGTGGACAATGTCTTGTCTGCTCAGGCAGAGGAACGCGGGGCAACTGGCACAAGCCATAAGTTGACCCTTGCAGCGTAATAGATCTCAGCAAGAGAATGCAGAGAATGAAGAGTTTTCCAGAGTTTTCCCAACTCTTGTTGACTGGCGGTTCATCCCTGCATGTGCTTGTAAGCGAGTAGTCCGGTGAGAAATGTATCGGCCTGCAGGCTGCCGCGCACTTGCTTCCAGTCCTCAAATGCCTGTTTTGTCATATCGGCAAAGTCGAGGGCCTCCCGTCGTGTGAAGCGGCGTGCACGATTATAGTCCGCATCATGACGGGCTTCCTGTAGCTCGAGGAAGGAAGAGGCAACATCAATCAACTCCTGTTGCACCGGTTGTTGGTTGAAGCAGTAAGTGAGCTTGCGGGGTATTGACTTCTTAGTGAATTCTACCGCGACTTGCTTCATGGTGGAATGCTGAAATGCTCTTGCCAGACGGTCGCGTAGGTGACTGCGAGCAGGGCCTGACAGCATGAGCCTGGTCGCCTCATCGACCAGAAGGTGGAAGAGGGCGTAATAGGACGCCGACACAGAGCGGCGAAGGCTAGCCTGGGTTGGCCTCTTGCGTTCCTTTTGCGCCAGGAAACGCGCCTGTTTCAAGAGCTGCGAGTGAAGACTCTTCTCGTCTATCATGTTTCTCGGCTCATCTCGGAGGCGCCGCGAAATCGAACGTAGACAAGCATGGAAGAGCCAGTTTCTTTCTGTACGCGGTCGCGAATTATCGAACGCAATTGCGATCGCTTCTTGAATTCTACGTCATCATCTTTCAGGATCGCCCAAACCCAGACAGCCGGGTCGTCGGTCGAGTCGGACCCGGTCTCGACTTGCCAACTGCTGACCGGAGTAGGCAATTCCATAAGCTGGCGAAGTGCAGCTTCGATGGTTTCTGCATCAATGTTCATCTCAGTCACCTTGGCCCGTTTGTTGAGCACTGCAAGTGCCATTTCGGTAGACCCGAGGCCTCCTGAGCATAAGTATAGCCGCAATGGTAGAGGTTATCAACTCCAAGACCGGCCAAGAACTGGCTCGCACTGAACGGGCTGATAGGCGATGTCGGCGTCCTATGGACCGGACTGGCGCTCTGGCTCAACACACTGTCCCAGGGTCGGCGATGGCCTGTGAATCCGTGCACGCCAAACGGGAGCATTGTTCGAGTATAGGCGCGCTGGTTCGTGATGCGGGCGGATCGTCCTGCGATGGGAGCTAGCCGCCATGGCATACCGGGACCCCGAGCTGGGCCGCGCGGCCCCCC
>SRMO01000072.1:17490-25012 GCA_004768415.1 Aphanocapsa feldmannii 277cV
CCCTGATGGGCAGCCCTCGATCACAGGAATCAATACAGCTCTGATTGATCCAGCTTCAGTGTCGCTGCATTCTCCAGAACGACGCGGGCGGTCTGGTCGTCGATGCCGCCTGGGGCGTTGACCTGCACTTCCAGGGTCATCTCGATCCGGGCATCGGGCAGTGCCTGAAGGTTCGACATCACCTCCTCCATGAACCGGCTCATCTGCAGGCCGGCGCGGATGGGGTCGAGCTTCAGGGAGGCCACGTAGCGGCTGGGCAGCCGGGGCTTGGCTGGATTGGCGGGAGCTGTTGACCGGTCGCTGCCAGGGGGGGCGGGCATGGCTGGGCCGGGGGCCGGGGTTCCGGTTCCGGTTGGCTGATGGCCATCGATGCCGGTTTGGCCCTCCTGGCCACTGGCCTGGCTGGAAGCTTGCTCGGCTGCTTTCCGGTCTGCCTCGATCTGCGCCTGGGCTACCTCCTCTTTGACGATGAGGCTGGTGAGGCTGGGCCGTTGGCCGTCGGGGGCCTGCTGGGGGCGCAGGCCGCTGTAGCGACTGCTGGCCTCATCGATGCCGTCGGCCAGATGGAACGTCGCTTCACCGGTCAGTGCCGCCTGGGGATTCACCAGGGCATCGAGGATCACCTGGTCCTTGCTGACCCGGGGCAGGTAGAGGTATTTGTGGCACCAGTCCACCAGATCACGCACCTGCAGGTGGGCCTTGTCCTTCCAGAGGAAGGCGTCGAGCCTGTCGCGAATGGGGCGTGCACCCAGCTGGTCGGCCAGCAGGTCTTCCTGGATGCACTTCCGGCAGGCCCGCTCGGCCAGGGATCCCTTGCCGCCGCTGAGGCGCTTCTCGTCCCAGCTCGCAGCATCAGGTCCCGGTTCGCTCTGGTAGGGCACCAGGAGATGGCGCCAGGTTTCGGGGATGCGTGCCGCGATGGCCTGGCTTGCCTCCTCGATCTTGCTGTTGGCCTGCTTCTCCTGGTTGACGGTGAGGTTGAGCAGCAGCTTCTCCTCGATCAGCCGCTGCCAGGCGCGGCGATCCGCCAGGGCTTCGAGCAGATCCTCCAGGTTCTGCTCGTCCGCTGCCAGGAACACCAGGGTGTTGGCGTATCGGCGGGGGCTGTTGCCCTTGCTCTGCAGACAGCTGGCAGCCCACTGCCGCGCCTGGCTGTCCTCCACCCCACGGCGGTGGCTGTATTGCGCCGCCAGCAGCACCAGCCGGGTGGCGGGATCATCGGGGATGCCGCTGCTGTCCACCTGGGCGGCATGCACCCCGGCGAAGCCACCGCGCCTGGCTGCCTCCCCGGCGAGCTGCCGGTCGAGTTCGGCGAGCAGCTCCTCCCTCCGCCGTAGCCAGCTCTCCCGGTACTCCTCGGCGGTTCGATTGAGGTTGGGGCTGATGTCGATCCAGTAGCGCTCACCGTCCTGCTGGATGTAGCGGCCGCGATCGGCGATCCGGCCCAGAGCGTCTCCAAAGACAGCGATCGGCTCACCGGGCATGACGCAGGCGAGCTTCACCTGCTGGTCGTCGATTCCCTTGCGCTCTCGCCTGGCGCCGGGTGCTGTGCCGATGTAGAGACTGCGGGCCACACGCTTGCAGGCACTCACCCGACCGAAGTTGGGGTTGTCGGCATCCAGGCGGGTGGGGATGGATCTGTCGCCATCGACATCCTGGGAGATGATCGGATCCCACTTGTCGTCCAGGAAACGCACCAGCTCGTTCCTGACCCCGTTGTCATCGATCGGCATGGAGCTGGGCATGATCAGCAGATCCTTGCTCTGTCCCTTCCAGAGACCCTCGATGGTGAGGGCGAGAAGGCGCAGCACTCCCCTGGTGCGTTGGAAGCGATCGAGGCTGCTCCACTCCTCGTAGAGACGATCGAACAGTTCCGGATGGATGGGGTAGGCGGAGGTGAGCAGGTCGCGGTAGCCCGGCTCGCGGGCCTTCGAGGGGAAGTCGGCCTTGTTGCCGGCATACATCTCGCTGAAGGCCCGCACCACCGCATCGCGGCAGGTACCCCCTTCCCTCGTGCCGATCGGCTCGAACAGCCGCCGCCGCACGATCTCGAAGCTTTCGTTTCTCCTGGCCGGCCGCCACTGGTAGGCCAGGCGGCTGACCACGTTCTTCAAGGCATCGCAGGCACGCTGGCCATCGCTGCCACCGATTTCATTGTCGCTCCGGGGCACGGAGATGAGCAGGAGAGCATCCGCCACCTGTTTTGTGGCTTCCGTGAGCTGCTGGGCAAAGGTCAGCTGGGTATCGAAGCTGCCGGCTGGTAAATCCGCCTTGCTCACCAGGTTGCGGGCGTAGGCCACCCACTCGTCCACCAGGATGAGGCAGGGTGAATGGGCCTCGAAAAGGGCGGCCAGGGCACGGGCCCCGGGTGCAACGCCTTGCCTGTCGCTCTCGCCGATCCGTGCGTAGCCCTCGCTGCCACCGAGTTGCCAGGCCAGCTCGCCCCAGAGGGTGTGAACCTCCGTTCCATCGGCTTTGCTGGCGCGCTGCGAGGGGTCGAAGGCAGTGCCGACGAGGACAGCGCGTGATGCCCTGGGCAGCAAGTTGATGCCAAGCTCGCTGGCGACCTGATCGGCTCCCTCCAGTCTGCTGAGGGGCAGACCGGAGCAGAGGTGGTAGAGGGCGAGCATGGAGTGGGTCTTGCCGCCACCGAAGTTGGTCTGCAGTTCGATCACCGGCTCGCCGCCCAGGCGGTTGAAGCGTTGCAGGGCAATGCGCAGCAGATCCTCCAGCCCGTCGGTGATGAAGGTGCGGCGGTAGAACTCCTCCGGATCGCTGTATTCCACGCTGCCGATGCCCCGTTGCACCAGATCGAGGTCGGCGGCGAACTCGGCCTGCTGGTAGCTGCCGCGGATCACATCCGGGTGTGGGGTGATCACCTCGCGCCATGGCTTGAGGCCCGGCTGGATGCAGTTTTCTATCGACACCTGGTAGCGGGTGCGGTTGCGGGCGCGCTCGGCGAACACCTGCTGCTGGAGCTCCTCGCGGATGCTGCGGATGGCATCGGCCTGCTTGCTGGCATTGATGCTGCGGCAGAGGCGAACAGCGGTGTCGAGGCAGCGGTCCACGTCGTCGGACGACATGGGCTGGGAGTGGGCCCACTTGTTCCTTGCTTCCTTCAGTTCGCTGACGTAGGCCCGGTCCGACTGGCTCAGCAGGCGCTTGAACACGGTCTGCCAGTGCTGGATGAACAGCCCCAGCAGCACCGCCACGTCCTGGAGGTTGCTGGCAGCAGGGGGCAGGCGGTCCTGCCAGTTGGAGCCGATGTCGTCGTAGAGCTGGCGGGAGATGTAGGGGAGGAGGCCGTCACGGAGCAGATCGAGGGCCTTGCCGAGGCGGTCGCGGTTGGAGAGAGCCATGGGGGGGGATCAGAGCAGGGAGGACTGAACGGCGGTTGCGGCGCTCCGGGCAGCCGCCAGGCGCTCCAGCTCGGGCCAGGCGATCACCAGGCCGTTGTAGGCGCGGGCTTCCTCTGCCTGCTTCGTTTTCTCGCAGTGGTTGTAGAGGCGATAGGCGAGGGCACGGCAACCGGTCGCCAGATCACCATGGCCCGACACCTGCCTGAGGTCGGAGAGAAGAGAGGCGGCAGCAGCTTCTCCTCCCGCTTCCAGACGCCGGATCAGGTGCTGGGTCGCCTCCCAGACGCAGAGGCGGCTGTCGTTGCGGGGGTCCCAGTTTTCTGCCAGGGCCTCCCGTCGCAGCAGCTGCACCTTGCCTGCAATGGAGCGGAGGATCCCCGCCTGGGCGACACCGGCGACGGAAATGTTGCGCGCCTTGGCCAGACCTTCCGCATCCCCGAAGTCGCGTTCGTTGTAGCCGAAGCTCTCGAAGAAGGTGATGGCAAAACGGCTGTCTGCATCCAGGTCCCCTTCATCCTGGCAGAGGTATTCATCGAGGGCCTCATTGATCTCGATCAGGGCATCACGCACGGACATCGAGCTGTCGTCAGGGTTGAGCACGGCCTTGGCGCTGCTGTAGATCGCCATCCCCGGACCGATGACCGCCTGGGCGACATCGACGGGGGCGATGTTGGCATGTTCCAGTTCCTGCAGGGCTTTGGGCAGCTGTTGACGGAGTTGGCGGCGGAAGGTGTTGCGGGGGAGAATCTGGGCATTGTCAGCACGCCTATGGCATACCAGAACCAAACTGGTTGCGAGAGCGTTTGACTCCATGCCAC
The DNA here is from genome assembly GCA_004768415.1 of Aphanocapsa feldmannii 277cV. Lineage (GTDB taxonomy): Bacteria > Cyanobacteriota > Cyanobacteriia > PCC-6307 > Cyanobiaceae > Aphanocapsa_A > Aphanocapsa_A feldmannii. The sequence goes on from SRMO01000072.1 coordinate 21,668, forward strand.
GCATACGATTGCTGAGCTCAGTGCGCATCGGCCAGGTGCCACTGACGCCGAAGCCAGCCTTGATCACCGCAGCCAGGAAGGTTTCCCAACCCGTACTGGCCGTTCCTGCTGAAGACTTGGTTTCTGATTGTTTGAAGGCGTAGTAGATCGTGACAGGAAAAGAAGAGTGGGATTGCTCCGCGATGCGTTGCATCGCCAACGTCATGCCATCGATAAAGAACGATTCGGCTTCTTCCTTGCTGCCATGACGGTAGGGTGCGGCCACCAGCTCCTCTGCCTTGGGAACGGCAAGCGTTGCGAAGAGCTCAGGAAAGATCGGCTTCAGTGAACGCCGCAGCCAGACGTAGAAAAAGTCGGAAAGGTCAGCGTAGCCGATGTTGTCGTAATAGGGAGGGTCGGTGGAAATAACACTACTATCTGATAAACGTTGAGACTGAGCATCCACTTGTTGAGAACTACAACATATATTGGCCGGCAATTGGTCAACTGTCCTCATCATGTTCGAGATTGATACATTCAGATCACCCGCCATCTCTCCCAATGCGTTGGCTTCAGAGTAATCCCACATCATAGGAAGAGCTTGCCTTCCGAAAGTACCGATGGATTGGGTCATGCTGACCTTCCACCGACACAAGGAAGACTGTGCGTCAGATAATTTGCTCACGGCCATGGCCAAATACACCCCCACTGCCTCCGCATACGCCGTCGCACCGGTGCCGCTGTTGCGCAGTGGTGTGTCTTCGCTTGGCAGGCCAGCCGAGACAGACTCAGCACGGATATGCTCAATGGCCTCTCCCACTAGGTTCGAGAAGGTGGTCAATGCCACAAGCTGCCGGTCGGTGAAAAGATCACTCCACTTCGTCATTCCATAGTTGCCGATCCGAAAACCAAGTGCCTGCTGGAAGAACTCAACATCCGGTTTCCATTCCGGCTCCGCCTGATGTGCGACTGTCTCATGCTTCTTCGTTGGTTCCAGGTAGACGCGCCCACGCTGCCCCTCTGCCACAATTGCCATCAGCCGGGCACCCATTCGTCCCGCTTTGCCTTCTGCCTTGATGTAGTCACCTGAAATCAGGTCTCGCGACATCAGGCAGCGAAAGTTTGCACGCATCAGCTTTGTTCCCGCCTTTGCAGCAGCCAGATTCGGCGGCTTGCCCATCTTCACGGTGAACCGATAACCACCACCCTCCACCACCGGCTCCACATAGGCCTCCTTGCCCGCCTTGGTGGAGAGCATGAACGTGGATGCCAGCGGTACATCGACATTTGAAAAAGCAGGATTCGGACTCTTCACCGTGCGTGCCCAGAGCCAGGCGATCACCTTGAGGTCCTGGCCCTGATAGGGCGTCAGGTCAGGACGTTCCGCCACCATCTCGGCGGTCACCTTCAGCTTGGGGTAGAGGTGGCCGATGCGCTTCTCGGCTTCATCGCGCATCCACCTGCCGTAGTAGCGGACGTCTTCCGCCAGGCCCTGCGCTCCCTTCCACTGCTGCACATCGAGCCTGCGCCGGCTCTCCGGATTCACCGGCGGCATCCCGGCAAACTTCGGCGGGATCTCGATCATCGCCTTGTTGATCAGCACCGCCACCGGATTCAGGTCGCTGGCGTAGCTCTCCAGCCCCAGCCGCTGCGCCTCAAGTGGCAGTGCGCCACCGCCGGCAAAGGGATCATGGAAGCCCGGCAATGTTTCCGGGTTGAACAGCTTCTCCGCTTCCGGGTGATCGGCGTTGTCAGCGCAACAGCGGCGCCAGCTGCGGCGGATCTCCCTCCGCGCCCGCTCCAGCACCTGCTCGTTGGTGGTGTTCTTCCACTGCACCAGCTCGCTGATCAGGGCGAACAAGCGCAGTCGCTCCTTCTCCTGGTCTGCTTCGCTGGGGAACGCCTCCGGCACCGCCGAGGGGTCGTCCACCATCTGGCAGAAGATCACCGCCCGTGCTGCTGCCAGGGGCCGCCGGGCCCACCACAGGTGCAGGGTGCTGGGGTGGCCGTGGCGGATGCTCTTCTCCCGCGCCGAGGCCGCATTGATTGCCTCCAGCGGGATGGCGACCTCGATCAGCTTCCTGCGGCGCTTGACGGGGTGGATGGTCATGGCAAAGGGAGACTGGAGTGGTGGGCCAGCTCGCTGCCCAGGCCTGAGGTTCGTTCGCCAGGGGTCAATGGGGCGGTCTCCCGGCTGCCAGCAGCTTCGGCAGGCTCTTGGTGATCCGGGTGTCCCCGAAACCCGGCATACCCCAGTCGATGCCGCTCACATACAGCGGCGCCGAGGCCTGATCCTCCCTCACAATCACCAGCGCCAGGCGGAAGCGTTGGGGTGCGTTGCGGCCGGTGTTCACCTCGTTGATGCTGAGGGTCAGCGAGTCGGCCCCGGCGGCGCGGCCCTTCACCTCGATGAAGAACAGGTTGCCCTGCTCATCCATGGATTCGATGTCGTAGCCACGGCCCCGCTCCGCGCTCACATCCTTCGGCATGCGTCCCAGGGCCCGCTCGGCGGCGAACACGGCGTTCATCGCCAGCTCCTCCACCCTTCTGCGGGCTGCCTCATCCACTGCCATCGGATCGGCCTGGCCCTGCCGTGCCAGCAGCAGACCCGCCGGGATGAGCAGGGCGCCGCCCCTGAGGTTCGGCACCCTGGCGGTGATCTTCGCTTCCGCAGCGAGTCGGTCCATGCGCGTCTGCAAGCGACCCAGCAGCAGCTCCGCACGCTGCCTGGCCACATGGGCCGGCAGCCGCGTTTGCCGGCCCGCCTGTTCCCGGAGCTTGAGCTCCTCGTAGCGATGGCTCCAGTGGTTGATCTCCCGCTGCAGTCGCGCCTGGACCTCCTGCCGCACCTTGGCGATGCGAGCCAGCCGCTCGCCTTTCACCTCCTCCAGGTGCTGTGGCACCAGGGTGGTCATGGCGTGTTCCAACACCAGCGAATCCCAGTCCCGGGCCAGCCAGTCCTCCTCCAGCAGGGTGGCGACCAGCGGTTTCTCCTCCTCCCCCAGGGGCCTGGCATCCAGGTAGGGCGCCGAACCGGCCGGGTGGACATCCCCCGATCCTGTGATCTCCAGGAACTGGAGGCGTCTGGAGATCAGCTGCTGCTGGCCATGGCGGGTCCTGCGGCCATCCTGGAGGCTGTGCTCCAGACAGAAGAGGAGACGGGGCTCCGTGCCCGGATCCTGCTCATCCACCAGCACCGTCCCCTGGCCGAGCACCGCCCCATGGCGTTCCATCAGCAGGGAGATGCAGGCCTCGAGCAAGGGGTGGCCCGGGCTCAGCAGCTCCGCCCGGGGGCTCTCCCCCAGCCCCTCCCTCTCGAAACAGATCCGCTCGTACCTGGGCTGCAGGGGTAGCCCAAGGCCGATC
>SRMO01000072.1:25218-27293 GCA_004768415.1 Aphanocapsa feldmannii 277cV
CAGCTGCTCCACCATGGCGGTGTCCATCCCCTGCTGCACCAGGGCCCGGCGGGCCAGCAGGGTCTCCAGGTGCTGTCGATCCACCGCTCCCTCGATCTCCTGCTCCAGCCGGGCCTTCACCTCGGGACTCCGGTTGTAGCGAACCGCAGCCATCAACATCTCCTGCAGGGAGCGTCCGGAGAAGAGCTGACCGAGGACGTCGAACACCTTGTCGCCCAGGGCCTCGCGGGCGGCCTCCAGTTTGCGCAGCAGCTGGATGTAGACATCGCCTTCGCGGGTGTCCCTGGCCAGCAGGTTCCAGAGATGGCAGACCTGCTTCTGGCCGATGCGGTGGATCCTGCCGAAACGCTGCTCCAGGCGGTTGGGGTTCCAGGGCAGGTCGTAGTTCACCATCAGGTGGGCCCGCTGCAGGTTCACACCCTCACCGGCGGCATCGTTGGCCAGGAGCACCACCACCTCGGGGTCGTTCATGAAGGCATGCACGATCTGACGGCGCCTGTCGCGCAGCACACCGCCATGGATGGTGACCACCGCCTCGGGCCGGCCCAGCCGGGCGCGAATTTTGCGGCCTAGATCGGTGAGGGTGTCCCTGAACTCGCTGAACAGCACCAACTTGCGGCGGGTGCCGTTGGCCTCCTTCATCAGCCGATCGTCGAGGATCCGCTCCAGCTCACGCCACTTGGCATCGCTGCGCCCGCTGGTCACCTTGCGGCTGAGGCTCTCCAGCTGCCGGAGGATGCCGATCTCGTGCTCCAGCTCCGCCAGGGTCCGGGCGGAGCTGGCATTGTCGGTGAAGGCCTCCTCCCTGGTTTCGATCTCGCCTGCCGTGTCTTCCGCGTAGAGGGTCTCGATCTCTTCCTTGCTGATGGCGCCGGGCGGGAAACGGTCGTCCAGCTGCAGGTGGGCAGCGACGTCGCGCCCTTGCAGCAGCAGCCGCTCCTCCTCGAGACGCCGCTCCAGCCGCTCACGCCGCCGCTCCAGGGAACGTTGGATGGCAAACGGACTGCTGGCCAACCGCCGCTGCAGGGTCATCAGGGCAAAGCCCACGTTCACGCGCTTTCTGGAGCCTCCCTCTGCTTCTGTCTCTGCATGGCGATCGGCGCGGTTCATCTCCTCCCGCACATACGCCGTCACCCGCTCGTAGAGCAGCTTCTCCGGATCGGAGAGCTCGTATTCCGCGGTGTAGCTGTGCCGCTCGGGGAACAGCCTGGTGCCCTGGAAGGTGTAGAGGTCTTCCTTCACCAGCCGGCGCATGAGGTCGTCGGGGTTGCTGCGCCGCACCGCATCGCGCTGCTGGCCGGCAAAGCGGTCTTCATCCAGCAGAGCCATGAACAGCTGGAAGTCCTCCTCCTTGCCGTTGTGGGGCGTGGCGGTCATCAACAGCAGATTGCGGGCGTGGCTGCCCACCCGCTTGCCCATCTCGTAGCGCCTGGTGCGCTTCACCTCCCTGGCGAAGTAGTGGGCGCTCATGCGGTGGGATTCGTCGCAGACCAGCAGGTCCCACTCCGGGGCCTGGAGCAGCCGGTGCTGCAGCTCCTCGTCCCGGGAGAGCATGTCCATGGGTGCGATCAGCAGCAGCCGCTGCTCGAACGGGTTGGCAAGACCCGTGGCACGGATCAGGTCGCGGCTGAGCAGCTCGAAGTGGAGCTCGAACTTCTCCTCGAGTTCGTCCTGCCATTGCTCGGTCAGCGAGCCTGGCGCGACGATCAGGCAGCGCTCCAGCTCGCCGCGGATGAGCAGCTCCTTGATCAGCAGGCCGGCCATGATCGTCTTGCCGGCACCGGGGTCGTCCGCCAGGAGGAAGCGCATCGGCTGGCGGGGGAGCATGTGCTCGTACACCGCGCTGATCTGGTGAGGCAGGGGGTCGATCCCACTGCTGCTCACCGCCACGTAGGGATCGAAGAGATAGGCCAGCTCGATCCGCACCGCCTCGCTCACCAGCCGGAACAGATCGCCGCTGCCCTGGAAGCTCCACCTGCGGCCAGCGCTGAGCAGCGCCAGGTCCGCTTCACTGCTACGGAAGAGCAGCTGCTCGCCCAGGGTGCCGTCCTGATTCCGGTAAACGACCTTGCAGG
>SRMO01000072.1:27303-29985 GCA_004768415.1 Aphanocapsa feldmannii 277cV
TGTCTTCCAGGCGGACGGTCATGGTGGCAGCCTCTGGTGCTCCTGTATCGACATCGGTAGGTGGGGGATAGGTGGCGGACGGGTGGGAAGTAGGCGGGGCTAGGTGGGGAGGTGCCTGCGGGGAGTCTGAACAGGTTGGTTTGCTCTGTCAGCAGCAGTGCTGCAGGGCCATGGGTGCGTCGAACAATCGCCTCTGCCTCATCAGGGAGACTCTGGAGACCCTACATTCTCCGCTGCACCTGAGTCTTTGAAGAAGTTAGCCGTGTAGTTATCTTCCATTCCAGATAATTAGCTTCTCTATGATTATTCATAGATTGTCGCTGGATAACTTTTTATTTAATCGAGGATAGAGAGAATTAATCTCTATTCTTGCGATGGTACATGTGAAAATCTGGAGTGGCTTTTTTGTCGAAACCTGGTAACTCTCTTCCACTTTAATACGGCCAACATGGTCAGATATGCTGCAGCGCAGTCGATCTGGTCTTTTCAGTAGGTCCTGGGTAGTCGGCGCAAACTATTCGCTTGTGGTGTCTGGAATATTGAACGCTAATACAGCTAAATATAGGTCTTTGTCTGGGTCATTCTTCTGTTTGAATAAATACCGTATGTGCGTATCTTTAATTTTGCCTAACTCTTCCTTGAAGTTTCCGTGCTTGGGAACACCTTCTGCAATTTTAGCCAGAACATTGGTGAAATTCTTTTTCTTGCTAAATAGAATAAGCGCTGCTTTCGTGTCTCTCCATGTCAAGTAGCCAAGTAGTTGATCGATGGTATCTAGCAACCCTTTTTCGCCTTTCCAAAACTTGCATTCAGCAATAAAGACGTTCTTTTCATTTTCACGAATCAGGATGTCGGTTTTTCCTATATTATTGAATGTCTCACCAGTCGCATTACCTTCATAGTGTCCATTGAGATTCACAAGGATGATGTCACGAATCCATTCCTCCTCCATTTTGGTAAAGACACTCGGGCTGCGTTCGATGCTCAGCGATAGTCGATTGATAACAGTGAGAATGTAATTGTATTCTTTATCCTCCAGAATGAGTTCTGGACTAAAGTCACCTTCCGGTATCGGCGGCGGTGCTACTGGACGCTTTTTCCGAGTAACCGGAACCTCAATGCAGGAGACAGTATCGGAATGCCTCTTGAGCGGCAGATTAATGCTACTAAGAATGTTTTCATGCTTAAGGATGCGTTGCTTTCGCTCATGTATATGCTGTCTAGTCATCTCCTGCACATCGGAATTCCAGTCATCACAATCTTTCTTAACCCACTCAAGCCAACACTCAATTCTGTCAATATCGGAATTAATATTTTTACTAATTTGCTCTGAAATTTCTTCAGGAGTTTGCTCTGAATCGAGATTTGTACCGTAAGAGATCTGAATTGTCGAATCTAAAATTCGACCTTGGGGTGGGTCAAAAGTATATTTTTTAGGCTTATATTGAAATAGATCTTTTGATCCCTCAAAAGGAATGGCTATCCTTAAGTAAGAGCCATGAGTGTTATGCGATATACCTTCTTCTTCCATGTCGATAACCTTTCTATCACGAAAGATTCTTGGTGGTTCAAGCGTATACTTCTTTACAAGATAAGCAATCAGATCTGCCTCACTTGTTTTCAGAATTCTGTCTCGTGTCCAGTTTTCAACTTCATCTTTTATGTCAATTTTACATCCATTGATCAAATCTTCAAGTTTTCCTGCAGAAAAAAGAATCATCTCGTCTCAAAGGAACTGGTTTCAAATCCTATAGCACTACCATCTTTCCCAACAACCTTTTCCCTCCAGAAGCACGCCTGCTGTTCCCTCCGGCAGGTTCCAGCAGCCTCCAGGAGGTATCCGAGGACGGGGACGCATGCGCCGCCGCGCGAGCACGCGCTCGTGGAGGGGGTGTGGGTTCATGTCGGCCTGTGCCGGTCAGCCGTGGCCACGTCGGAGCGTGGATTGGTATAAAGCTGAATTTTCCAGATCTTCCTTAGGAGTTTACTGGAAAACTCAGGGCCCTTTTGATGCAATAGATCTAGCTTTTTGAAGCAAGCCTGTGCATGGAAAGCCAGAGGTTAATGTCTGGTCGGAATCGGCGATTTCTTGTCCATCGATAAGCGCCTGAAAAGCTTATATCCCTTCTGGTGCAACGGATCTGAATTTTTAGCAAGTCCTTGGTCAAAGCACTGCTGTCCCGCTTGGTTCCCTCTCACTACTGACGCCTTCATGGTAACTAATCATCTTGCAGGGGAAAGTTGCCTGGTTGTTCGAGGTGCCCTGGATCTGAATAGGTTCCGAGTTCGTTCTCACACGCCTGCAGTGCTGCCAGAAGCTCATCCAGCAGCGCCCGCAACCGTGGCGATTGCTGTGGATTGGCAGCGGCATCACAGGCCAGAACAGTGAGACCGGTGGTGAGCTCATCAATCGTCAGCAGCGAGTTCAGCAGGATCTCCTGGCTGGGGGATCCGGTTGTGAGCGGGGGCATGGAGGCGCTGCAGCTGATCTAAGCGTTCCCCCGCTTGTCCCGAGCATCAGGGGCCAGGGAGTGTGTAGCCCCCCGGCCCTACGGATCCCCAGGTCGTGGCAGGAGGATGATCTACAGGCCAGCTTGGCGGCAACGCGGCACGGCGGGCCGCTCCCCGGGCCTGCAACCTGGCATCGATCTCATCAATGCGCTTGAGACAGGCAGTGATTGC
>SRMO01000072.1:30119-30489 GCA_004768415.1 Aphanocapsa feldmannii 277cV
GCACCTCATGCAGGCTGGATTGGAGCACCACGAACGGATCCTGCTCGGGGGTGCCATAGGCACGGGACAGTGAAACAACCATGAGCCAGAGCGCCTTGGGCGCCATGAAGGAACACCGCGGGCATGGCTCCGGAGAGGCAAGGGCCGGCGACTGCCGGCTCGTGAAACCCTTGCCCCGGAGCAGACTGCGCGACTCCTGGATGGGGTCTTTCAACAGGGCATCAAGGGCATCAGTGGATCACTGGTCCAGCGACTCCGGAGCGATCAGATCGGCAGCTTTGCGGGGCTCGTTCAGCCCGGCGAGGGCATTTCCTTCCAGATCAGCGGCATTGAAGACGGCCACGGGCCGGTAGCTGACCCAGGCCATTTC
>SRMO01000072.1:30531-35937 GCA_004768415.1 Aphanocapsa feldmannii 277cV
CCCTGGCTGGAGCCATCCCCCTGGCCATCGTCAACGCCTTCTGCCAGTGGCGCTTCGCGGCGGCGATGCAGCTGTGGCCGCAGCACGTGTGCTGAGGACCCCTGGGCCTGCCCCCTTCAGGCCACCAGGGCGAACTCAGGGGCATAACGCACCAGCCCGGCGCCAACCGGAATTCCGCCGGGCAGCAGCTCGATCACCTGGAAGGCATCGCCGCTGCCGTAGGCATCGCTCAGCCCCAGGCCAGGCGCCGGCTGGAAGCCAAAGCGCCCGTAGTAGCCGGGCTCGCCCAGCACGACAGCATGGTGGGCGGCGTCTGACGGCGCAGCGACGGAATGTCTCCTGCCCAGGCCCGGCGGAGGCGTGGGCCATTCCCTGAAGATGCCCGGCTCGACAGCATTCGGCAAGTCGATAAGCAGACCCTACTTGATTGATCGAGCTTCTCTTATTTAAGTTTTCTTAAAATGTGAAACTGTTTGATTTTCCAAAGGATTTTTATTGATCTTTAGAGATTAGTTAAAATCTGACATCTCGACATCAGCATCTGATACTTCGCTATCAGCAATGTTTGCTTCGGTCCTCTTCTCCGGTATGTTAACTTTCCGTTCATTCATAAATTCCCGTTCGCCATCTATTAGATACTTCAGCCTGGCCTCGATCAGGCCAAGCCTATCATCCTTCCGTAGTTGCTGGACTGAACTAATTGGGAAGCCATGCCTCGGCAGCAACTTCTTCAACTTTTCATCTGTCAAGGGAACTAAGTCTTCGAAGGCCTGGCCAGTCTTTTCAGGAGCGAGGAAGATCCGATTTGCGGGGCTGCTGAAAAGTTCGCTGAGTGTGCCTGGGTTAGAAAATACATAGCCCACTGCCTTAGTTCCGCGAGTAGCCAGCTCTTGAGCAGGATCAAGGGCTGATCCATTGGGAAGCGAACAAGGTTTTAGCGAAGCAAGGTAAAGCAGGAAGGCACGTACGCGGGCGCTTCGACCATCGAATCGCTCGGGGAAGGGTTGAGCTGGTCTATCAAGATCGACAATGCTGAACTCACTCCCTTGGCCTTTGGCAAGTTCGCGGACCTCGCTCAACGCGCGAGTCACTTGCGTGGTGCTGACTCTACCAAACCAGCCGGTGAACGATGTCACCCAGAACCAGCGTCTCAGCAGCTTATGCACCTTGTCGGTAGGCTCATGGCAAAGCCTGAAGAACTCGCCAAGCAGCACAAGCTGGAGTCCATAGGGTAACAGTCGATCGGACTTAACGCCTTGATCCTTGAGAAAGTCTAGTGCGCCCATGATTCCTTTCTCTGCTAATTCAAAGGCTTTCGGAAGTTTTTCTCTCACTTCGTCTTTGACCATTAAATCTGCCCAATCTTTAGCATAGATATCCTTTTCTAGAGCAGCAAGAACTGTCCTAAGAAGGATGCCTCGATCAATATTTCCAAAGCTTTTTACCGCAAGTTTCATCTTGAATTCGTCCAGCTTTTTGGCCAAATCAAACTGACCTTCTTTATAGGTTAACGCAGAGACCATCTCGACGATTGTCATCTTGCGGCCGGCACGATTCAGTCGAGAAAAGATGATTACTGCAGTTTTGAGATCTGCCTCGCGAATATGAATAAGGGGAAGCTGATAGTCGCGAAATGCATTCGCTAAGCGATCCGCTTTGTTCAGCCATTTCAGGGCTTGATTCTTATCATTAACTTCTGATAAGATCTGCCGACATTGATTAACAAATTCGGCGGTAGTGAGCAAATTTTTCACTGGGAAATGCTGTGGCTTGACTCCATCTGCCGGCTCTCGGATAAACTCATCCTTATCAAGATCACAGAACACGCCCCAGTCGACTTGATGGGCGATTGATTTATCTGCATCCTTGGATAATCTCAGCGTGCCTACAAGGGTCGACAAGCGCTGTTGACCATCAAGCACGTAGCCCACTTCTAGACCATCCAGGGGAAGACAGACATCAACTGGACCAATAGACTTTCTGGTCTCGATCTTTCTTTCGGTGTCCCAGACAAGAATGGAGCCGATTGGGTAACCATACAGAACACTCTCAAGTAATTTATGTAAATCACTCTGTTTCCATACAAAATCACGTTGGAATTTAGGTACACGAATTTTTCCAGCCATTGCCCGCTCAACAAGCTTACCCAAAAAGACTACTTCTGAGACTACTTCCATACGACTGGGCATTTCCTTAGACATCTAGACTGCCTCCTTGATCAAGCTGATGCCCCTTTCAAGATCACCTTGACTGCGACTGACTAGCTCTACTTTGACATCTTCAGCATTTTTAACATTTTCGAGAGTCCAACACTTATCTAATTTTCTATTGTGGAAATGCTGTTTCATGTCGCAGAAATCCTTATGATCATCGCTGAGCATATCCCATTGTTGAATCATGTTGGCATGATCGTTACTTCTTGTTTCAAGATTCTCAAGAAGAATTTTTGGAAGATAATTTTCAGCTTCACGTTTAGCGAGAATCCAACAAGGAATTTGCTGGCCTTGGCATACACTGAGCAGTCTTTTAGCCTCACTACTAGCTTCATCTTCTGGCTTTGTTCGATCACTATCAATTATAGTAACCAAACGAGGACGATAAGGCTTATCATTTGCCTGTCCCCTAACATGATTAGCCATTTCACCCTTGCCACCTAAGCTATCAAAGCGAATTGGATTTCCTTCTTGAGTCCAATATTTATGAAGCGATGGATCCAGTAATTCCACAATACGCTTTACAAAATTGCCATCACTTATGCGATTCTCAACAAGGATCACGAGTTGTTCCTCAGCAAGTTTAGCTGCATCCCTGGGCATGAGTTCATCTGCTTCAGTGGAATTTGGTTGGGTGGTCACACGCACACATCTTCCGTTTGATGACATCCAACTACTGCGCTTAACCGACTGTTCAAGAAGTTCGCGAACTCTCTTACCTTGATCTCCATTTCTAGTAATCCAGGTTGAAGTTTTGATTGCTATAAGATCAGACTCAAGGGCTGTTTGCCATACATGCCAGCCGTCATCAATTTTTGCTAGAATTTGAAACAAATATCTGTGAGCAAAAGTGTCACTTGCTGCACTGGGGTCGATTTCGATCTGCATGGCCCTTATCCTCTTAGTTCAGTGCGCCTCCGGATGGCGCGTCGTATGGCAAGGATCTCCTCATAACTCTCAATGAAGACACCCTCTGGCCAGCTATCCAAATCACCTGTTTGATTGATTGTGATTTTTCGAACAGTCGATCCATGATCTGATTCCTTATCAATCCAGTATATTAGTACGTCCTTGGCTGACAATTTCTCTTCCGCAATCCAGCGCCTCGCGCGAAGCAACATCATCTCCGAATGGGTTTCGATGACCATGGGCCTTGCAACTCCTACAAGATTGTTGAGTAGAAGATCAGCGACTTGCCCGTGGGCTGCCGGATGCAACTCGGCTTCAGGGTGCTCAATGACGTCGACACCTACCCCCTCTTTATTTGCCGTGAGTGCCATTACTACAACCGGGAGAACGTGCGAAAGTCCCTGACCAGATTGCATGAGTTGCACCATCCCGCTGCTGTGCTGTGTGCCAACCATCAATTCAGAATACTTTCCCTGCGTCTCTACCTCAACACTGGCCCCAAAAGTATCTCGATACCATTTACGCACTGATTCTTTTAGCTTGTCATCGGTTGCCAGTGTCAAGGAGGCAAACGTCCCGTCAGAACTGAAAGGCACCGGTGTAGACTTCGATGCATTTAATGGCTGCTGTATGAGACTGCGTGGACAGCATAAATGGCGAACACCAGCAGCCCAGACCTTGATGTCGTTGACTCTCATACCGACCCAATCAGCAAGATTAGAAGGCTCTCGTGGCAACAGCCCTTGCCAGTCTATCGACTGTAGTTCATGGTTCTCTCTTTGCGAAGAGACACTATACTTAGCCTGTGATTCGTAACCTTGTCTTTTCACCTTGATCTCTTCGTCGCCGCTTTTTAGTTGCCAGTCTGAAATCTGGCGCACTGATCGATTGTCTGGTAGCACGACGTTACTGACGGTGGTCGAGATCGACAGTTCGCCACGGCTGTCAGCAAAGCTGGCGGATAGACTCAGATGGCCATGCACATTTTGCCCGGTCACCAGATCCCTGAATACCTCACCATGGCGTAGCCCACCAGACTCTAGTGGAAGTGGCTCTGATGCCTTCCTATCAACGGGGTCAAATCCACCAGCCAGGAGCTGGATCACCTGAGCTAGAGCCGTTTTTCCGGAGTTGTTGGCTCCTACAAGGATGGTGAGAGGAGCCAGCTCCAAATCAGTCTGCTCGGAGTAGCCTTTGTATCGTTTGATACTGAGCTTTCGAAGTTCCAGTGCCATGGCTGATGTGAAGTGGTTGGATTTTACTTGAGGGCACCTTGAAAAATCAACCGACTTACCCCTGCGAGATGGCCTGTTGCCATGAAGATACTATAGTAGCAAGGGATTGCGTTGGTCATCTGGGCTTTTCAGATGAGGAAGAGGCAATTTTTCGAGGTGCCCTGAAAATCCTGATGCTTGCCGTAATCGAGGCGGAGACCAGGGCTGCTGCCTTGATCGCCATTCTGACGCTGCTGATAATGAGCATCGGCCTGGTTGGCGAGATGGTTCTCAAGTCAAGATCGGCTGGCCCCGTTCGTCCACCATAGCGACCTCTCGGAGGGTGGGAGTGTCTTCAGTGTCGAGAACGCAGAACTCCGTGCTCATCCGTGCTGGGATTCCCTCTCAACGAATTCTCACACCACTCGGTAGGGCCTCCACAGGATCACAGCGATCAGACGCTGCCAATGGTGTGGTTCCAGAACGTCCCTGGCAGGGTGCACCGCTGCCTGTGACTTCCGTCAGGTGGCTGTGCAGGTGGTCGTGGTTCTGTGCTGCACCATGAACGGCCTCAATCCAGTCGTGATGCTGCTTCTGCAAGGATCCGGCCGGTGCGGGACGACCGGCCTCGAGCGCTTCGCCTGTTGACTGAAGCTGTTTGATGCGACCCAGCGGGGCAGTTCGAGCAGGCCAGTTCGCTGCAGAAGACGTGATCGGCAGCAGGGCGTCGCCGGGGTGACGGCGGATCGGTACCACCCTGGCCGAAAGCCCCGGGGAGGATCAGCTCCACCGGGGCTGAGGGCACTGGCCTCAGAGCACCGAGACGGTGCCGATGCCCTTGGCCTGCAGCTTGCGGGCCAGCTTATGGGCCAGCTCCGCCGGCATGAAGCGGGGCTTTTTCAGCGGCTTTCCCCGGCGGCCATAGAAGACCGTGAGGCGCCTGGTCCCGGCGGCCTTGATGCCATCGGGATAGCTGTGCACCACCAGCCGACGGATATCCACAGCGGCCGGTGAGCAGAGGAAGGAGGAAGCCATCAGAGAGAAGGCGAGGGACAGCCGCGTCAGGCCTC
>SRMO01000072.1:36151-37996 GCA_004768415.1 Aphanocapsa feldmannii 277cV
GTCCATGGCAACAGGCCGTGACGTTGCTGGGGCCGGGCTCCGGGAGTGCCACCGGGAGCGGGGGCCTGACCGTCAGATGCCCTGGTTGGGGAGCGATCGGAATTCATGGAGTGGGTGGCAGCCCACTGCCCCGCCAGAGCCATGGCCAGCAGGGCCAGGGTTCAGGGGCTCTTGCAGCGGCTGATGTCGTTTCCGGTGCGGGCCTGGCACACCCCCACGAAGGTCATCGACGGGACGATCCCGCTGCCGACCGGGGCCAGGATCGCTGCACTGTTGCTGTTCAGCTCGCTAGGTGCTGTCGGCATCCGTGGGGCCGCCGCCGACAGCATGACCAGCCTTCCACTGGCCTTGACCAGGCACCAGGCAGGCCAGACCAGTGGCAGCAGGGGCCTCGGCCCAGCTCCCGCCAGCTGCTGGTACAGGCAGGGCCGCCCTGGCCTTTTTGCGGGCCCACTGCACTGAATATGGCCGTTGCTCTCCAGCCCCTCGGCTGCCGTCCGCAATGCAATGAGAGGCCCTGCAGGATCGTGAGCTGCAGGGCCGTGGCCGGGGCCAGCGGCAGCTGATCGACCTGCTGCTGGCGGCCCTTTCCCTGGTGGTTGCTGGAGTCTGTTCGGCTCAGGCGTGCTGGAGCACAGTCCGCCTGGCCTGCTGCCGGGCGAGAAACGCTTCTATCCACTCCTGATGGTGCTTCTGCAGGATCCGATTGGCAATGGATGGTGCTTCTGCGGGTATCTGGAAGCGCTTGCGGAAGGCCCTGATCAGCGCCTCCAGTGCCGGTCGTGGCAGGGAGCGGATGCTGGTGTGCAGCTGCTCGATGGTGGCCGGATTCAACGGCGCCAGGGCGGGGTCGGTCTGCCCGACGGCAGGGTGTTCAGGTTGCCGGCTCTGTTCTGCCTGGCTGGAGTGGCGTTGGCTGTCGCCGCTTCTCGCTGCCGGCAGCTGGCCGCCATCCCCCTGAGCAGTGGGGCCACGCTCTTCCCCGGCTGCCGGGCCTGTCACTTCCCGTTGTTGCGGGTCATAGAGGGCCAGGCCGAACTGAGACCCGAAGGTCATCAGGGCGCGTTTCATTCCGTCCGTTTCCGCCTCCTTGAGGGCGCTCTCGTGGGCCTGGCCCAGGTCGGTGTCGATGCCATGGCCGGCCCCACAGCCCTCGCGGATCACTGCTGCGCTGTCGGGGCTGCCGACAGTGATCCTCACCCGGGCGGTGTAGGTGACGCCCCAGCCGGCTTTCTGCTCACGGCCCCCCCTGACATTGATAGGGCGCTCTGCCTGGTGCACGCAGCGGACCTCGATCGTTTCACGCTGCCAGCCGTCGAAGCCGAAGATCCGGTTGGCTTCAGCGATCACATGCCAGCCCTCCAGGTAGCTGAGCTTGATGCGGCCCTGCTCCCGCTGGCGAACATTGGCGCGATCCAGGGGTGCGGAGAGGGAGGCGATCTGCTCGGCGGAGAAGCTGCTGGCCATGGTGGGTTGATGGAGAAGGACAGGTGTGAGGAGCGGCAGGCACTGCCGGTAGGGGGATGGGAAGCGGCTGTTCTCAGCCCCGGGTTCGGCGATGGGCTCCATCAGCAGCCAGCAGGGTGGCTCGCTGCAGAAGACGTGCTGGGGAGAGGGTCGGCGGCTTTCCTTGCGGGTGATCGGCACCACCCAGCCCTTCAGCCGTGTGGACCAGATGTGGCCCCTGGGCCTTGCTGTGGCGGTTGTGCTGCCTGTGGCGGCTGTGGTGGGTGTGTTGGTGCAGCTGTGGTTGCTGTCGGGGTTGAGATCCATCGGTGCAGATGCGTTGGTGATGCGTTGTGACGGGGGGTTGATGGGCCCGCTCCTGAGGCAGGCCCGGGTCGA
>SRMO01000073.1:0-7590 GCA_004768415.1 Aphanocapsa feldmannii 277cV
TTAGATCAGAGAGACCAGCGAAGATATCTTCCGGCAGGCTACTTAGGTCATTGTTATACAGATAAAGTGTGCGTAGATTAGAGAGTCCAGCGAAGATATCTTCCGGCAGGCTGCTTAGGTCATTGTTATTCAGATAAAGTGTGCGTAGATCAGAGAGCTCAGCGAAGATATCTTCCGGCAGGCTGCTTAGGTTATTGTTACTCAGCATGAGCTGCTCTAGATTAGAGAGCCCAGCGAAGATATCTTCCGGTAGCCTACTTAGGTCATTGTAATCCAGAAAGAGTGTGTGTAGATCAGAGAGCTCATCAAAGATATCTTCCGGCAGGCTACTTAGGTCATTGTTAAGCAGCCAAAGTTGGCCTAGATTAGAGAGCCCAGCGAAGATATCTTCTGGCAGGTTGCTTAGGTCATTGCCAAACAAATAGAGTGTGCGTAGATCAGAGAGCCCAGCGAAGATATCTTCTGGCAGACTGCTTAAGGCATTGCTATGAAGAGATATATATTGTAGATTAGGAAGTCCATCAAAGTCACCTGGACTTAATGTACTAATTCCTTTAGAGGAAAGATCGCAAGCTTTTCTATTAGAACTCAACGCATCGAAGCGTTCACAGATGTTCTGAACATTCACACGCAAGTTTGCCGTCACCGAGCCATAGTTGCCGCCGCTGGCGGTGTGGGTCAGCGTCACGGTGTCATCGACATCCGGCCCCACGTTCATCTCCACTGTCTGTGGTGTGCTCCAGTTTGCAGTGGTGAAGCTGAGGGCGTGCTGGTTACCATTGGCGGCGGCATCGGTATCTACCGTCACGCCTGGGCCTGCGCTGACGATGACCATCACTGCGGTGGTGGGTGCACTGTTGAGCGCCACCGTATAGCTGCCGCTACCACCTCCGACCAACGTCAGTGAGGACGGTGTGAACACCAGAGCGGCTGCCTCGTCATCAGTGACGTTCACACGCAAGTTTGCTGTGACAGAGTCATAGTCGCCGCCACTGGCGCTGTGGGCCAGCGTCACGGTGTCATTGACCGCGTCAGTGTCCTGCCCCGCGCTCACCTCCACTGTCTGTTGTTTGTTCCAGTTTCTGGTGGTGAAGGTGAGGGTGCTCTGGTTACCCTTGGTGTCGTCATCGGTATCCACCGTCACACCTGAGCCCGGGCTGACGCTGACCGTCACCGCAGCGGTGGGTTGGCTGTTGAGCGCTACCGTGTAGCTGCCGCTTCCACCTTCGGCCAACGTCAGTGAGGACGGTGTGAGCACCAGAGCGGCTGCCTGGTCATCAGTGACGTTCACACTCAAGTTTGCTGTGACAGAATCATAGTTGCCGCCGCTGACCTTGTGGGACAGCGTCACGGTGTCATCGACATCCTGCCCCAGGCTCACCTGTACTGTCTGCGGTGTGATCCAGTTGGCGGTGGTGAAGGTAAGGGTGTTCTGGTTACCATTGACAGCGGAATCGGTATCCACAGTTACATCCGAGCCCGTGCTGACGGTGACCATCACCACGGCGGCGGTGGGTGCACTGACGAGCGCCACCGTGTAGCTGCCGCTACCACCTTTGGCCAACGTCAGTGAGGACGGTGTGAGCACCAGATCCATCGTTTCGTCAGAGCTGCCGTGCGCTGCCGTTTGACCATCGGTGATCGTCACACTCAAGTTTGCTGTGACAGAGCCATAGCCACCGCCGCTGGCGCTGTGGGACAGCGTCACGATGTCATCTTCCGTGTCATTATCCAGCCCTGCACTCACCTCTACTGCCTGTGGTATATGCCAGTTTGTGGTGGTGAAGCTGAGGCTGGTCTGGTTACCGTTGGTGGCGGCATCGGTATCCACCGTCAGCTCCGAGCCCGGGCTGACGCTGACCGTCACCGTCACCGCAGCGGTGGGTGCGCCGGCGAGTGCCACCGTGTAGCTGGCGTCTTCAGCTTCGGCCAGCGTCAGTGAGGATGGTGTGAGCACCAGGCCAGGCGCTTTGTCATCATCAGCGACCGTCACACTCAAGTTTGCTGTGGCAGAGCCATAGTCGCCGCCGCTGGCGCTGTGGGACAGCGTCACGGAGTCATCGACCGCGTCACTGTCCTGCCCCGCACTCACCTCCACTGTCTGTGGTGTGTTCCAGTTGGCGGTGGAGAAGCTGAGGCTGGTCTGATTACCGTTGGTGACGGCATCGGTATCCACCGTCACGCCTGAGCCCGAGCCGACGGTGACCGCCACCGTCACCGCAGCGGTGGGTAAGCTGTTGAGAGCCACCGTGTAACTGCCGCTGCCACCTTCGCCCACGGTCAGTGGGGATGGTGTGAGCACCAAGTTTCCACACCGCAACAGGTCAGCAGGCGTGACCTCCACACTTAGCGGTAGGTTCCTCGGAAAACAGGTTAAACTATTGCCACTCAGATAGAGGTTATTTAGTCTAGAGAGCCCATCAAAAATATCTTCTGGCAGGCTGGTTAGGTTATTACTACTCAATGTGAGAGACAATAGTCTAGAGAGCCCATCAAAAATATCTTCTGGCAGGCTGGTTAGGTTATTATTACTCAGTCCGAGAGATAGTAGTCTAGAGGGATCATCAAAAATATCTTCTGGCAAGCTGGTTAGATTATTATTATCCAGCGAGATTACTTGTACATAAGAAAACCCATCAAAGATATCTTCCGATAAGCTGGTTAGATTATTATTATTCAGCAAGAGTGAGTGCATACCAGAGACATCAGCGAAGATATCTTCTGGCAGGCTGCTTAAGTTATTGCCATTCAGGAAGAGTAAATCGAGATCAGAAAGATCAGCGAAGATATCTTCCGGCAGGTTGCTTAGGTTATTGTCATTCAGATGGAGGGTGTCTAACTCAGAAAGCCCATCGAAGATATCTTCCGGTAGATTGCTTAGGTTATTGTCATCTAGATAGAGTCTGCGTAGACTAGAAAGCCCAGCGAAGATGTCTTCTGGCAGGCTGCTTAGGTTATTGTCATTCAGATAGAGATGTGTTATATTAGAGAGCCTATCAAAGTCACCTGATTTTAATGAAGTAATTGCTTTAGAGGAAAGATCACAAGTTTTCCCACTAGAACTAAGTGCATCTAAGCGTTTACAGATGTTTTGAAGGTTCACACTTAAGTTTGCCATCACTGAGCCATAGTCGCCGCCGCTGGCGATGTGGGACAGCGTCACGGTGTCACCATCGACATCCTTCCCCACGCTCACCTCCACTGGCTGCGGTGTGCTCCAGTTTGCAGAGGTGAAGCTGAGGCTGGTCTGGTTACCGTTGGTGTCGGCATCGGTATCCACGGTCACACCCCCCAAGCTTGTGCTGACCGTCACTGTCACCGCGGCGATGGGCGGGCTGGCGAGTGCCACCGTGTAGTTGTCGCTATGACCTCTGTTCACATTCAGCGAGGACGGTGTGAACACCAGAGCGGCCGTTTCATCATCGCTGACCGTCACCACCAGATCCCCGCTGACAGAGCCATAGTCGCCGCCGCTGGCGCTGTGGGATAACGTCACGGTTTCATCGGCCGCGTCATCGTCCTGCGCCGCGCTCAGCTCCACCGTCTGTGGGGTGTTCCAGTTTGCGCTGGTGAAGCTGAGGCTGGTCTGGTTGCCGCTGGTGTCGGCATCGGTATCCACGGTCACGTCCCCCGAGCCTGCGCTGACCGTCACCGTCACTGCGCCAGTGGGTGCACCGGCAAGCGCCACCGTGTAGCTGGCGCCATCACCTTCGGCCACCGTCAGAGAGGTTGGTGTGATCACCAGAGCAGGTGCTTTGTCATCATCAATGATATTCACACTTAAGTTTGTCATCACTGCATTGTACTTGTTACCGCTGGCTCTGTGGGCCAGCCTGACGGTGTCATCGACCGCGCCATCATCCTGCCCCGCGCTCACTTCCACCGTCTGTGGTGTGTCCCAGTTTGCAGTGGTGAAGCTGAGCTTATTCTGGTTACCGCTGGTATCGGCATCGGTATCCACCGTCACGCCTGCGCCTGAGCTGACGGTGACTTTTACCTTACCGGTGGGTGCGCTGTCGAGCGCCACCGTGTAACTGGCACTCCCACCTTCAGCCACCTCCAGGGGGATGGGTGTGAGCACCAGATTTCTACACCGCACCTTATAACCATAGGCTTTCACTTTTGGCGGTGTCTTCGGTAAACAGCTTAAACTATTACTACCACTCAGGTCGAGTATTTTGAGATTAGAGAGCCCAGAGAAGATCTCTTGCGGCAGCTTAGTTAGGCTACTGTTATTCAGATAGATTGAATATAGATTAGAGAGCCCAGCGAAAATATCTTCCGGTAGGCTTTTTACTTTAAGCCAATTCAAGTGGAGAAATCTTAGATTAGAGAGCCCAGTGAAGATATTTTCCGGTAGGCTTCTTAGATCACTGGTACCCATATTGAGTTCGCGTAGCTTAGAGAGTCCAGAGAAGACGTTTTCCGGCAGATTTCTTAGGCCATTATTGCCATTCAGATAGAGATGTGTTAGATCAGAGAGCCCAGCGAAAACATTTTCTGGCAGACTTCTTAGGTCATTTCTCTGTAGATAGAGATACTTTAGATCAGAGAGCTCATCGAAAATGTAGTCCGGCAGACTTCCTAGGGAATTATCATGCAGATAGAGATGTGTTAGCTCAGAGAGCCCATCGAAGACACCTTGCGGCAGGCTTCTTAAGTTATTTCCCTCTAGCCAGATACGTTTTAGATTAGAGAGTCTATCGAAGATATTTACCGGAAGGGTTCTTAGTTTATTTCTCTGCAGATAGATAAGCCTTAGCTGAGAGCGCCCAGCAAAGACATTTTCCGGCAGGCTGGTTATTCTATTGTCGTTCAGATCGATAACTCGTAGATTAGGGAGCCCATCAAAGACACCTTCCGGCAGGGTGCTTAATCTATTGCCATTCAGATAGATAAGTGATATTTTAGAGAGTCCCTTGAAGTCACCTGGATTTAACGACTTGATTCCTTTAGAAGAAAGATCGCAATGTGTCCCATCGGGAGAAAATCTCCAATGAAAAACGATTGCATCCATACGTTCACAGATGTTCTTAACGTTCACACGCAAGTTTGCCGTCAGCGAATCATAGTCACCGCCGCTGGCGCTGTGGGTCAGCGTCACAGTCTCATCGACATTTTCCCCCACCTCCAGCTTTACTGTCTGTGGTATGCTCCAGTTTGTGGTGGTGAAGCTGAGGTTGCTCTGGTTACCGTTGGTGGCGGCATCGGTATCCACCGTCACGCCAGAGCCGGTGCTGACGCTGACCGTCACCGAGGCGGTGGGCTGGCTGGCGAGCGCCACCGTATAGCTGCCGTCCCCACCTCCGACCAACGTCAGTGAGGAGGGTGTGAGCACCAGAGCGGCCGTTTCATCATCGCTGACCGTCACCACCAGATCACTGCTGACAGAGGCATAGTCGCCGCCGCTGGCAGTGTGGGACAGGGCCACGGTTTCATCGGCCGCGTCATCATCGTGGCCCTCCGTGCTCACCTGCACGATCTGTGGTGTGCTCCAGTTTGCGGTGGTGAAGGAGAGGGTGTTCTGGTTACCGGCGATGCCGGCATCGGTATCCGCCGTCACGCCCGCGCCTGCGCTGACCGTCACCGTCACCGCGGCGGTGGGCTGGCTGGCGAGCGCCACCGTGTAGCTGCCGCTTTCACCTTCGGGCACGGTCAGGCTTGCTGGTGTGAACACCAGAGCGGCCGTTTCATCATCGTCAACGGTCACACTCAGGTCTGCCGTCAGCGAGTCATAGTCGCCGCCGCTGGCAGTGTGGGCCAGCGTCACGGTTTCATCGACCGCGTCATCGTCCTGCTCCGCGCTCACATCCACCGTCTGTGGTGTGTTCCAGTTTGCGCTGGTGAAAGAGAGGGTGGTCTGGTTGCCGTTGGTGGCGGCATCGGTATCCACCGTCACCTCCGAGCCCGGGCTGACCGTCACCGTCACCGTCACCGCGGCGGTGGGTGCGCCGGCGAGCGCTACCGTGTAGTTGGTGTCCTCAGCTTCGGCCACCGTCAGAGAGGAGGGTGTGAGCACCAGAGCAGGCGCTTTGTCATCATCGATAACCACCACACTCAAGTTTGCTGTAACCAGACCACTCTCAGCGGCAGAGTCATAGTCGCCGCCACTGGCGATGTGGGACAGCGTCACGGTGTCATCGACCGTGTCAGCATCATCCCGCCCTCCCAGCTCCACTGTCTGTGGTGTGTTCCAGTTTGCGGTGGTGAAGCTGAGGGTGCTCTGGTTACCGTTGGTGTCAGGATCGGTATCCCGCGTCACCACGCCTTGGCCAGCGCTGACGGTGACCGTCACTGCAGCGGTGGGTTGACTGTTGAGCGCCACCGTGTAGCTGCTGCTACCACCTTCGACCAGCGTCAGCGAGGAGGGTGTAAGCACCAGACCAGCCGTGTCATCATCGGTGACCGTCACCACCAGATCCCCGGTCACAGAGGCATAGTCGCCGCCGCTGGCAGTGTGGGACAATGTCACGGTATCATCGACCGCGTCATCATCCTGCCCCGCGCTCACCTCCACTGTCTGTGGAGTACTCCAGTTTGTGGTGGTGAAGCTGAGGGTGGTCTGCTCACCGTCGGTGTTGGCATCGGTATCAACCGTCACATCCGCGTCCGTGCTGACGCTGACCGTCACCGTGTCGGTGGGCTGGCTGGTGAGCTTCACCGTGTAGCTGCCGCTGCCACCTTCGGTCACGGTCAGGCTTCCTGGAGTGAGATTCAGAGTCTGAGCGTGACCATCTGGAGAGAGGATGAGAAGAGCAGCCAGTGGTGAAGCGGCCCAGGCCAGGGAAGATGTCCAGGCCTTGAAAGTCTGACGGCAGAAGTTGATGTGGCGTCTCCAGAAGAAGGACGGCGTTGAAGTCGGAGCATTGCTACTGGACATTGTGCAGCTGACGTGGGTTGACTGACCTGAAGGGGAGCTCATCGATTCAGATATCGATCACCAGGTTCAGCAAGCCCCGGACGAGAGGCTGCCCCGTGCCCTGCATGCAGTCGGAATCGCGAATATCTGCAGTGCTGCGGGCCAGTGACAATGAAGACATGAAGCTGCCGGAGGTAGAAGCGGGCTGGCGGGATGCGGCGTGCCCGTCGGCAAGGCGGGAAGACGTAAGCGGCTGGATGAGGCGGCGGCGCCATGAAGATCGCTTCATGGCTGACAACCCAACGACCTGCATCGAGAGTTAAGCCTTTTGAGAATTTATATCCTGGCACAGCCTGGCGGCTGCTTTCTGTCCACTGCCGACCATTTTCAAACTTCTTCACCTTCACCGTAGTGTCCCCTCGCCACATCCCAGCAGGCTCAGGCTTGCTTCAGTGGCGGTAGAGGTTGCCAGGTCTCGTCCCCTAGGGAACCTCTGGAAGAACGCAACAGCGCGCGGCTCCGGTATGCCCTGCAGGATCAGCAGGGGACCACCACACGACTGTCCCACCCCCCTGTGAAGCAGGCCTGGTCCGTTTCCGTCTGAAATGGCATGCTTGCCAGGATGTGATGGAGCGTCAAGGAACGGCGTTGACTCAGACTCAGAAGCGCAGCTCGGCACTCAGTTCGATGCTGTGGTCCGGGTCCTCCTGACGGCGCTCCCTGCGGGCCAG
>SRMO01000073.1:7600-8049 GCA_004768415.1 Aphanocapsa feldmannii 277cV
CATAGGCGAGACCGACGCGGCTGCGCGAGGCGCCGTCGTCGCTGTGGTCATAGCCCAGGTTCGGGGTGAGGATTCCCCGCTGCTGGCCCATGGAGAGGCTGTAGCCGATCTCGCCGCTGATCTCCCCAGGCAGGCTGTCGCCGTCGCCCTGTGCTGAGACCAGTGCCGGGGTGGGCAGCTCGATGCTGTGGCCGTCCAGGAAGGAATCGCCGTTCTCCGCCGCACCCCACTGGCTGGTGAGCGCCAGGTTCAGCCCCGTGCCGTTCGTGGCCGGGCTGTAGTCGAGCCGGGCCTTGGCACCCCATTGCTCGAGCTCTGCCGCCGAGGTCAGGTGGTTGCCGCGCAGCTCCAGCTTGAACCGTTCATCGCCATAACGCAGGCCCAGCACCACCTCGCCCGCAGCGCCTGTGGGGCCATCACCGCTGTCGTAGCGGCCATGGAGCTGGGCG
>SRMO01000073.1:8570-9118 GCA_004768415.1 Aphanocapsa feldmannii 277cV
ATCGAAGTCGCTGCTATCCGTGCCGCCCCTGGCCCGCTGCAGGTCCGTGCCGGCCCACAGGGTCCATGGCCTGCTCACCTCTGCAACCGCGCCGCTGCCACACTCCCCAGCCCAGTCAGCGGGGTGGAGTGAATGGGGCTGGCCCCGGAACAGCTCCAGCAGGTCGTCAAAGGTCTTGTCCATGCTGTCCTCGTCCCGCTGGCCGACGTGGGGGACGCCGCGCAGGCCCGTGGCGGCGAGATCCGTGTTCCAGTTCTCCCCCTGCCAGATGTCGCTGGCGATGAGGTCATCGCTGCTGTCGCCATGGCTGACAGCCATGGCGTTGTCGCCACTGCTGCCACTCTCGCCACTGGTGGCACTTTCGCCATCAGCGCCAGCGGCGGGGCTGAGGCAGATGCTGCCGGAGGACCCAGTGCCAGCAGTACCGCTGTCGAGTCGCTCGCCGATCATGTCCGTCACACTGCCCAGCACCACCCGGCCCTGGCCGGACAAGGCAGCACGGATTGCAGTTTCTTCCGCCGGGGAGGTGACCACGGTCACCAGGAAGG
>SRMO01000073.1:9162-11274 GCA_004768415.1 Aphanocapsa feldmannii 277cV
TCCGATATCCGGTTTCCGTTTGCCGCCGTAGCCGTGACAGTGATGGTCGCCTTGCCTTCCCGGACCGGTGTCACCATCACAATGGGATTGTTGCTCGGTTCTTCTGACACCGATGCCACGGCTGGGTGGCTGGACGTAAAGCGCCACGTGATATCACCAGCGTTGACACTGGTCATGTTGAAGGCATCGCTGCCGTCCCTGCTGCCATCCTCGCCGCCGACGTAGAGCGTGAGCGGTTCCAGAGTGGCGGTGGCTATGAGCCAGGATGGTAACGCCGCCGTCGTGTTTGTGTTGACACACTGCGGCAGGTCAACATCAACATCCACACTTAGCGGTAGGCTCTCCGGTAAACAGGTTAAACTATTTTCATTCAGCGTGAGTGTCTCTAGAGCAGAGAGCTCATCAAAGATATCTTCCGGCAGGCTGCTTAAGTCATTGCCATCCAACCTGAGCTCTTGTAGAGCAGAGAGCCCAGCGAAGATATCTTCCGGCAGGCTGCTTAGGGCATTTCTATTCAGATAGAGTGTTTCTAGAGCAGAGAACTCATCAAAGATATCTTCTGGTAGGCTGCTTAGTTTATTGTCATTCAGCCAGATTATTTTTAAATTAGAGAGCCCAGCAAAGATATCTTTCGGCAGGCTGCTTAGGGCATTGCTATTCAGATAGAGTTCCTCTAAAGCAAGGAGCTCAGCGAAAATATCTTCCGGCAGACTGCTTAGGTTAGCAAATCTCAGAGAGAGTGTTTTTAGAGAAGAGAGCCCAGCAAAAATATCCTCCGGCAGACTTCTTAAATCATTAGCACCCAGCCAGAGTGTTTCTAGATTAGATAGCCCATTGAAGTTACCTGAATTTAATGAAGTAATTTTTTTAGAGTCAAGATCGCAAAATGTTCCATCAGAATTCAATGCATCCATGTATTCACAAATATTCTGAATATTCACAGTTAAGTTTGCCGTTACCGAACCATAGTTGCCACCGCTGGCGCTGTGGTACAGGATCACGGTATCATCGACATCCTGCCCCACGCTTACTTCCACTGTCTGGGGTGTGTTCCAGTTGGCGGTGGAGAAGCTGAGGCTGGTCTGGTTGCCGTTGGTGGCGGCATCGGTATCCAGCGTCACGCCCGCACCTGCGCTGACCGTCACTGTCACTGCGGTGGAGGGCTGGCTGGCAAGTGCCACCGTGTAGCTGCCACTTCCACCTTCGGCCACCGTCAGTGGGGACGGTGTGAACAGCAGAAGATTGTCACACCGCGGCAGCTTAACATCGACCGTCACACTTAGCGGTAAGTTTCTCGGTAAACAAATTAAACTATTGGGCACCTCGAAAAATAGCCCTATGGAGACGCTCCCAAAAATTATCTATGTAAACCATGCCAAAATTTAGATATATTTATCCAAGAAAGTTCTGGAAAATCTTACATCAATATACATGTTATAAACCTTAAAAACCTTGTCAAAAAATATAAAAGTATTAATTGCTTAATTTTTAAACTTTCTCTATCAATTACTAGTAGAATAAGTCAAAAGTTAGAGATTAATTAAATCAGTTTGCAATGGCAAAACTATATTTATGCTGAGTAAATCGCAAAAATTTAAACACAAGATTTCGTAAACACCACCAAGCTTTTGTCCTTGCTAGTCCAATACAACGGGTCAATTTACCTCCCATCTTCATCTTAATTTGACCAAATACATGTTCAACACGAGCACGAATCTTTGCTTTCTTACGATTACTGGCTTTGGCAACATAACTCAGTGGATGATGACGATTACCTTTCTCTTGTATTTGGTTGTCTTACACTGCAAGCTGCAGAACATCTGCAAAGATTCGACCAGCATAACCTGAGTCTGCCCACACCATATCTTCTTTATTTTCTCCGTCTAGCAGTGCCATAAGCATTTGACTATCATGACGATTGGCAGGTGTAATCACATGACGCCGAATAAATCCATACTTCGCATCAATGCAGATACTGTTCTTGTATCCATAGTAATTCAGATTGTTCTTCTTCACCCATCTCGCGTCAAGATCCTTCTGCCGCAGGCGATTTAGATTTTTCTTCCATGCTTCTGGTACCTTTCCTTGCTTAATATCTTTATTTTCTTCTCT
>SRMO01000074.1:0-1921 GCA_004768415.1 Aphanocapsa feldmannii 277cV
GGTGAGGCGTTCGCTGGCGAAGACCGAGGTCCATTCCTGGAAGGGCAGGTTCGAGGTGACGATGGTGGCGCCGTTCTCGTAGCGCCGGCTGAAGACGTCGAACAGGAGTTCGCTTCCGGTCTGCGACAAGGGGACGTATCCGAGCTCGTCGACGATCAGCAGGTTCACCCTGGCGAGCTGGTCCTGGAGGCGGAGCAGCCTCTTCTCGTCACGCGCCTCGATCATCTCGTGGACCAGGTGGGAGGCGGTGGTGAAGCGCACGCTGAGGCCCTTCTGGCAGGCGGCGAGGCCGAGGGCCAGAGCAATGTGCGTCTTGCCGACGCCCGATGGGCCCAACAGGATCGCGTTCTCGCGACGGTCGATGTAGTCGCCGCGTGCGAGGTCCAGCACCAGCATCTTGTTGAGGCTCGGGATGGCCTTGAAGTCGAAGCTCTCGAGCTGTTTGACGACGGGGAACCTGGCCTGCCTGATGCGGCGTTCGACCAGGCGTCGCTCGCGATCGATCATCTCCATCTCCACCAGCCGGGCAAGGAACTGCACATGATCCAGGCCGTCTGTCGCGCACTGGCGGGCCAGTTTCTCGTATTCCCGCAGGAAGGTCGGCAGCTTGAGCTTCTTCAGGTGGTGCTCGAGCAGGATGCGGGGCGGCTCAGCCATGGCCGGCTCCTGCGGCGAGCAGGGCGGCATAGTCGCCGGCCCGGGTGGCGGCGACGAAGGGCCGGGGCAGGTGCGGATAGCGTGAGAGGTCGAGATGCGCGGGCCGCCTCTCGATGCGTGCCAGCAGGAGATGCTTGACCGCATCGAAGCCGATCACGCGCCGCTTCACCGCGTCCTCGACCGCCGCGGTCACCTGGCGCTCTGGAAAGTCCTCCAGCAGACGCAGGGTCTGGATGTATTCCCGCTTGCCGCGCGGCCCGAAGCGCGCCTCCAGCAGGCGGCGCAGCGCATCGAAGGCCGGATCGAGCTTCCAGCCGCGCAGCGGCGCCGCCTGGTCCAGGGCGCCCGGCTTCTTCTCCAGCAGCGAGAGGTAGTGCAGCGGGTCGTAGACCACGTCGCCGCGGACATAGGAGCGCCGATGGCGGGCGACGATCTCCGCGCCGAGCGCGATCTCGACCCGGTCGACATAGCCCTTGATCGTCACCTTCTTGTGGGCATGCATCGCCGGCGCCGAGTAGTCCACGAGGCGGTAGCGCACCAGAGCGGTCGAGGACACCCGGCCCGGCACATGCTCGCAGGCCTCGAAGGGGACGCCCGGAAGATCGCGCAGGGCGTCGAGATCCGCGAGCAGCGCCGACCCCTTCTCCCCCTGCTCCAGCGCGTCGAGCCGCTCCAGGCAGCGCGCCAGCAGCCGCTCGTTCAGAACGTCCAGATCGGGCACCTTCGGGATCGGCACCATGAACTTGCGCCGGGCCGTCTTTACCAGCGCCTCGACCTTGCCCTTGTCGTTCCCCTTGCCGGGACGACCGAAGCGGTCGCGGAACAGGTAGTGCGACTGCAGATGCGTGAACGCCCGGGTGCGCTGGCGTTCCCCGTCGCCGAGGATCCGCGCCACCGCCAGGGTCGTGTTGTCGTACAGCACCGAGAGCGGAACCCCGCCGAGGAAGGCGAAGGCGCTGAGATGGCCGTCGAGGAACGCCTCGGTCGTCTCCCGCGGATAGGCCTTCACGAACCACACGTCGCTATGCGGCAGGATCAGGCAGAAGAAGGCGATCTTCTCGCGAAGGCCCCTGACTTCGACCGTCGCCTCGCCGAAGTCGACCTGGGCATGGCCCGGCGGGTGATAGAGCGGAACGAAGGCCTCGCGCGTCGACTGCCGGCGGGACCGCACGTAGTCCTTGACGATCGTGTAGCCACCCGTGAACCCGTGCTCGTCGCGCAGCCGCTCGAAGAGCCGATACGCCGTGTGCCGCTGCTTGCGCGG
>SRMO01000074.1:1931-2157 GCA_004768415.1 Aphanocapsa feldmannii 277cV
CGTGCGCTGACGCGTGCCGTCGCCCAGGATCCGCGCCACTGCCAGCGTCGTGTTGTCGTACAGCACCGAGAGCGGAACCCCGCCGAGAAAGGCGAAGGCGCTGACATGGCCGTCCAGGAACGCCTCCGTCGTCTCCCGCGGATAGGCCTTGACGAACCAGACGTCCGAATGCGGCAGGATCAGGCAGAAGAAGGCGATCTTCTCGCGCCGGCCCCTGACTTCGACC
>SRMO01000075.1:0-182 GCA_004768415.1 Aphanocapsa feldmannii 277cV
ACCCGTGTAACGGATAACAGTTTTTACAATCAGGACGAATACTTTTTTGTGAACAAGCTGGTGTGCTTTGAAGACCTGGACGGGCTGAAGGAAGATGCCCAGCTGGCCGTAAGGGAACTGCAGAGCAATGAGATCCTGACCACGTCCACCAGCCTAAAGGACAAAAACGGGAGCATCACCGG
>SRMO01000075.1:237-522 GCA_004768415.1 Aphanocapsa feldmannii 277cV
CCTACGAGGACAATATCAGCCGCAGTTTTTTGATCGCTGTGGACGAATCCAAGGAACAGACGCTAAAGGTCATCGAATACCAAAACAACGTATCGGCCGGGCTGGTCGACAAACAACAGGAGGAGAAAACCAAAAGCTTTGTAAAGAACTGCATCCGGCTGCTGCAGCCCTGCGAAGTGGTGAACCCTTACGCCAACAAAATCAGGCTGCCCGAAGAAGCCCACAAGATCAGGAGGCTGAACGAACTCTACCAAAGCTTTGTGCGGCAGATCACCTTGCTGAACC
>SRMO01000075.1:602-984 GCA_004768415.1 Aphanocapsa feldmannii 277cV
CCGAAAAGGAAGACCTGCAAACGGCCTGCGACATCCTTTTTGAAAGCATTGTTTTAAAGGTAGATGAACTGGACGGCAGCCTGCGGCAGTTCTTCGAAAAGCTGAAAGCCTATTTATCTAAAAAGAATGGGAATAATAGTGACTGCGACACGCAGTTTACACAACGGGAAATCCGGCAGGCCCTGAACATCAGCAAAGCCCAGTGCAGCCGTTTTTTTGGCAGGTTGCAGTCCATGGAATACATCACCAGCCGCTACTCCAACAACCAACGGAAAGTAAGCTACCGGATAGACTATTGGGACAACTACGCCAAGCTCAGGGCAAGGATAAAAGACGATCTGACCAACCAGATCAATGAACTGTAGGAACAGTAGGGAACAAT
>SRMO01000075.1:1094-2014 GCA_004768415.1 Aphanocapsa feldmannii 277cV
AAAAGCAAGTGTGTATGGGAAGGCCAACAAACATCATAGTCGTAAGCGAAAGTTACAGGGAACTGGCGGAACACTTTTACCGGTACCTCTTGCGGCTGGGCTACAGCCCGAAAGGCTGCCGTTCCCGCTACAACTACCTGAAGGAGTTTTTAAGCTGGCTGGAACAGCAAGGGCAAAACCAAGTAGAAAAGACGTCACCGGCCGACCTTATGCGCTACTACGGCCACATCAGCGAACGCCCCAACAAGACCACCGGAGGGATATTAGACCCGAAAACCACCCATGGCCACATGCGCATTGTCCGCGACCTGTTCGAAATGCTTTTGCAGGAAAAACGGGTAAAGGCCAATCCCTGCAGCACCTTAAAGTTCCCATACCCAAAGCAGTCCGAAGAAAGGACGGTGCTCAGCCAGGAAGAAGTCAAAGAACTTTACCAGGTTACGGAAACCGCACAGGAACGGGCAATCCTGAGCCTGTCCTATGGCTGTGGCTTAAGGGCCGGGGAACTGGTAAACTGCAATGTGGCCAATATCCGGCTGCGGGAAAAAATCCTGATCGTGCCACAGGGCAAGGGCAACAAACGAAGGGTTGTACCGATGAGTTCGGGCGTAGTGAAAGACCTGGCCGATTACCACTACAACGAACGGGAAGCCCTGACCGGGGAGCGCAATTATAAACCGGGCGAGAATGCCTTTATGCTCAACAAGACGGGCCGAAGAATGCAGAAATGGACGTTCAACGGCCGCTTAAAAGAGATCATCGAAAGAACCGGAAACGAGGCTATCAAAGAAAAGCAGATCACCACCCACAACTTGCGCCACTCCATTGCCACGCATCTTTTAGAGCAGGGCATGCCGGTAGAACAGGTCCGGGCGTTTTTAGGGCACTCTCAGCTGGAGACCACACAGCTCTATACCGGC
>SRMO01000075.1:2143-2696 GCA_004768415.1 Aphanocapsa feldmannii 277cV
CGGCTATGAAAACATGATAAACCGCTATCTTCTAACCCTAGGGCAAAGGGCGGAAAAAGCCACTTACACGGAAGTGCTGGACTACATCGGGCTTTTACGTACTCTGGGCCTACACCCCAAATCACTCAGGAACAACCTTTTTGCCATCAAAATCTATTACAACTATCTGGTCGCCAGCGGAAAACGTAAAGATCACCCTTGCAGGTACTTAAACCTAAAAGACCAGATCAACCGGCAAATACAAGTAGAAAGCCTTTATCCAAAAGAAACACTGCAAGAACTCTATGAAACCTACCAATCCAAAAACCCGGAGAACCAGCAGCGGGACAAGATCATTATCAGCCTTTTGATCTATCAGGCTTTGACCGTCCTTGAAATATCCCAGGTCAAAATAGGTGATGTAAACCTGGAAGCGGGAACCATCAAAATCAAAGGCAACAGCAAGAACAAAGGAAGAATACTAAGCCTGAAACCCAACCAAATATTACTGTTCCATAACTATCTGGAAAATGACTGGAAGCGATACAACCGAAAACAAAAGCCCAGCAAACGG
>SRMO01000076.1:0-125 GCA_004768415.1 Aphanocapsa feldmannii 277cV
GACGGTGACGCCGACCACGGTGAACGAGAACGCCACGTTGATGGTCAACGGCACTGCCTTGAGCAGCGGCAGCAGCAGCGATGCCATCCCTCTGGTCGTGGGCAACAACACCATCACTGTGGTGG
>SRMO01000076.1:135-937 GCA_004768415.1 Aphanocapsa feldmannii 277cV
ATCTTTCGAACCTGCTGCTCTCGGCAGGGACGCTGGCCCCACTCTTTGACGCCGACACCACCAGCTACAGCGCATCGGTGGCGAACGAGGTGGAGAGCGTGACGGTGATGCCGACCACGGCGAACGAAAACGCCACGGTGACGGTCAACGGCACTGCCCTGAGCAGCGGCAACGCCAGCGATGCCATCCCTCTGACCGTAGGCAACAACACCATCACTGTGGTGGTGACGCCACAGGACCGGAACGCTGCGGAGAAGACCTACCGCATCGCTGTCATCCGTGCTGCCGCCGATGCCAGCAGTGATGCAACGCTGTCGACTCTCTCCCTCTCACCGGGGTCGCTGAACGAAACTTTTGCCTCTGCCACCACCAGCTACACCGCCAACGTGTTGAACAGCGTGGCCAGCCTGACACTGACGGCAACCCCGACTGACAACAACGCCAGGCTGACGCTGACTGTGGACGGCCAGGATGTGGTGAGCAGCAGCGCCAGCGCCAGCGCCGACATCGCCCTGGCCGAGGGTGTCGTTACCTTCATCACCATCAAGGTGACGGCGGAGGACGGCAGCACGATCCAGATTTACAGCATTGCGGTCAACCGTGCCGCCAGCAGCAACGCCACTCTCTCCTCACTCTCCCTGCTGGCCTTCTCCGCCGAAAGCTCGCAGCGAGTCCCTCTCACCCCAAAGTTCGACCCGGGCGCCCAGCAGTACCGGGTGAACGTGCGGAACGGGGTGGAGAGCGTGACGGTGACGCCGACCACGGCGAACGAAAACGCGACGGTGACGGTCAACGGCACTGC
>SRMO01000076.1:947-1070 GCA_004768415.1 Aphanocapsa feldmannii 277cV
TGGTGACGCCGACCACGGCGAACGAAAACGCCACGGTGATGGTCAACGGCACTGCCTTGAGCAGTGGCAGCAGCAGCGATGCCATCCCTCTGGTCGTGGGCAACAACACCATCACTGTGGTGG
>SRMO01000076.1:1080-1459 GCA_004768415.1 Aphanocapsa feldmannii 277cV
GCTGACCAGTGGCAAAGCCAGCAACGCCATCAGCCTCACCGTCGCTGAAACCACCAGCATCGATGTGGATGTGACGGCCCAGGACGGGACGACAACGCAGAGTTACAACATCGCTGTGAGCCGTGCCGCTGCTACCGCCAGCAAGGACGCAACGCTGTCGGCTCTCTCCCTCTCCGGTCTGGATGATTTCGGCTTTGACCCAGCAATCATTGCCTATGAGATCAACGTTGCCAACAGCATCGCTAGCATCAGTGTCAACGCCACGCCTTATGATCCCAACGCCACGCTGAGTGTGAACGACAAGGCGGTGGAGAACAGCAGCGACAGCACCCCCATTGACCTGATAGAAGACGATGAGACCAGCATCAGGGTGGTGGTC
>SRMO01000076.1:1830-2687 GCA_004768415.1 Aphanocapsa feldmannii 277cV
AACGCCTCCGCTGTCTCCCGCTGGGAAGTTGACGGCCAGAGCTCAGGTGTCAGCCGCTGAGGACACCACTGCCAAGACATACACGATTACGGTGTTACCACCCTGGCCCATGGTCAGCGGCACTCTGGAGCCGCTCACGCTCTACGCCGGTGGCAAGGATGGCAGCAGGAACGGGAGCCCTGCGTTCACCGCAGACAATGCTGATGAGATCGTGTGGGACTTTGCTTCGAGTGACCCAGCCGTGGCATCGGTCAAACCGGAATCGCCCGGCAGTTCCACCGTGATCGTGACACCGGTCCGCGAAGGCAAGGCGACGATCACCGTCAGGGCGGCAAGCGGAACCTGGCTGTCGGATCCTGCATCCTTCCCGGTGACCGTGCGCACATCTGCGGCGGAACAAGCCGCGATCCGTGCTGCCTTGTCCGGCCAGGGCCGGGTGATGCTCGGCAGTGTGACGGGCATGATCGGCGAGCGATTCGACAGCGGCACCGGTGGCACCGGGACCTCCGGCAGTGCCTGCCTCAGTTCCGCAGCTGCTGCTGATGGCAACAGTGGCGACAACGGCATCGCTGTCAGCTATGGCGACAGCAGCGATCACCTCATCGCCGGCGACAGCTGGAACACGGATCTGGCCGCCACGGGCCTGCATGGCGTCCCCCACCTCGGCCAGCGGGGCGAGGACAGCATGGACAAGACCTTTGACGAGCTGCTGGAGCTGTTCCGAGGCCGGCCCCATTCACTCCATCTGGCTGACTGGGTCGCGGAGTGTGGCAGCGGCGCGGTTGGAGAGGCGGGAAGGAGGCCATGGACCCTGTGGGCCGGCACGGACCTGCAGTGGGCCAGGGGCGGAACAGAGA
>SRMO01000076.1:2848-27984 GCA_004768415.1 Aphanocapsa feldmannii 277cV
CGAAGATGCCACCGCCGGTGACGGGCAGTTGTCCTCCAGCCTCACCGCCATCTATCCCTATCTCCATGGCCAGCTGAGCAGCAACCTGGAGCTCTGGGCCATCGGCGGTATCGGCTTCGGGGATGTGGAGAACGAGCGTGAGCATGTGGATGGCGATGCCGACCAGGGCGATCTCCACATGCGCCTCCTCTCCCTGGGCCTGCGCCGGCCTCTGTCCCAGCTGGGCGCGATCGATCTGTCGCTGACCAGCGATGCCGGCTTCGTGTCCCTGTCGACTGAGGGTGATGGATCCCTCGACGCTGCGGAGGCCTCGATCGGGCGTTTCCGGCTGGGTCTGGAGCTGTCGCGGCCATTCACCAGCGGTGCGGAACCCTTTGCCCAGCTCCATGGCCGCTACGACAGCGGTGATGGCCCCACCGGCGCTGCAGGCGAGCTGGTGCTGGGCCTGCGCTACGGCGGCGAGCGGCTCGATCTGGAGATGCGCGGCAACTATCTGAGCTCGGCGGCGGAGTTCGAGCAATGGGGCGCCAATGCCCGGTTCGATTACGGACCTGCTGGGGACGGCACTGGGCTGAACCTGTCTGTGGCCACCCAGTTGGGTGCCGCGGAGAACGGTGGCTCCTTCCTGCAGGGACACACCATGGGGCTGACAGCTCCAGCTATAGCCTCTGCTCCGAGCGAGATCATGCCAGCTGAGTTGAGCAGCGAGATCGGCTACGGTCTGGCCATGGAGTGGCTGCCGGGCAGCCTCACCCCGAACCTGGGCTATGACCACAGCGGCCACGGCACCTCCCGGACGCGCGTCGGTCTCACCTATGCCTTGTCCAGCGATCTCAACAGGGACGTCGAGCTGCGTCTCGACCTGGTTCGCATCAAACGCCGGCAGGCAGGTCCGGACCACAGCATCGAACTGGGCACCAACCTGCGCTTCTGAGTCTGTGACGCCGGCAGGCTTCACATCGAGCAGTGACGACCGGGCTGCCACTTCACGTGCTGGGCTGTCCTGCCCCGCTGCGGCAGGCTTGCTCTTGATCTGGCCCATACAGCCTGAACGATGAGCTTTCTGGATGGTCTCAACGAGGCGCAACGCCATGCCGTGGACCATCACACGGGACCGTTGCTGGTGGTGGCCGGTGCCGGAAGCGGCAAGACAAGAGCCCTCACCCACCGGATCGCGCACCTCATCGGTTACCACGGCGTGGATCCCCAGGAGATTCTCGCAGTCACCTTCACCAACAAAGCTGCCCGTGAGATGAAGGAGCGCCTGGAGATGCTCCTTGTCAGGGCACTGGCGCGCAAGGACTTTGGCCAGCCCTTCAGCAGCCTGGATCCGTTCAGCCAGCGTCAGGTGCGCTCTCGCGTCTATAGCGAGATCACAAAAGATCTCTGGATCGGTACCTTCCACTCACTCTTTTCGCGGCTGCTGCGCCTCGACATTGATAAATATCGAGATCCTGAAGGGCTAAGTTGGACCAGGCAGTATTCCATCTATGACGAGTCTGACGTTCAAAGTCTTATCAAGGAAATTGTTGTTCAGGAGCTCAATCTGGATCCCAAGCGATTTGAACCTAAAAAGTTACGTTGGGTGATCAGTAAAGCGAAGAACCATGGACAACTACCCAATCAATTCGAGACTGATAATCAAAGCCAGCGAGGCAGGTTGCTAACGGAAATCTATCGCCGCTATCGCAATGCCATGGCTGCGAACAATGCCCTTGATTTTGATGATCTGCTGCTCATTCCTGTGCAGCTGTTACGTGACGAGAAAGCTGTTCGCAGTTATTGGCACAATCGTTTCAAGCACTTGCTGGTGGATGAGTATCAAGACACCAACCGGACCCAGTATGACCTGCTCAAGCTGATCGTCACAGATGGCATAGAGCCTTCAATCTATGATCAATGGCAAGACCGATCCATCTTTGTGGTGGGCGATGCGGATCAGTCGATCTATTCCTTTCGTGCTGCTGATTTCACCATCCTGATGGGCTTTCAGCAGGACTTCGGTGATCCAGTCCGAGGACATGGGAGTCGCACGATGGTCAAGCTCGAGGAGAACTACCGCTCCACTGCAACCATCCTCGAGGCGGCCAATGCCCTGATCGCCCACAACAGTGAGCGCATCGACAAAGTGCTGCGTGCCACCCGGGGCGCCGGTGAGTCCATTGCCCTGACCCGCTGTGATGACGAGATTGCCGAAGCTGAGGCCGTCGTCCAGCGCATGCGCCAGCTGCAGGCGGCCCATCCGGACCTGTGCTGGAGGGCCATGGCTGTGCTGTATCGCACCAACGCCCAGTCAAGGGCCCTGGAGGAATCCCTGGTGCGCTGGCGCATTCCCTACACGGTGGTCGGTGGTCTGCGTTTCTACGATCGCCGCGAGATCAAGGACGCCCTGGCCTACCTCAGACTGGCCCTGAATCCAGCCGACTCGGTCAGCCTGCTGCGGGTGCTCAATGTGCCTCGCCGCGGCATCGGCAAAACCACCATTCAGCGGCTCACTGACGCCGCTGCGCAGCTCGGCATCCCCCTCTGGGACGTGATCGCCGACCCCGAGGCGGTGCGCAGCCTGGCGGGTCGTTCGGCGAAGGGGGTTCTCGCCTTCGTCGAGGTGATTCAGACCCTGCGGGACCGCGTCGCCACCGCACTGCCCGCCGAACTGATTCAGCTGGCCCTGGAACGCAGTGGCTACATCGCCGAGCTGATCGCCGCTGCCAATGACGATGCCGAGGAGCGCCGCCGCAACCTCCAGGAACTGGTCAATGCAGCCCTGCAGTATCAGGAGGAAAGCGAGGACCCCGACCTTGAAGGATTCCTGGCCTCCGCCGCCCTGGCCAGTGACGCGGACGACAAGGACACCAAGGCTGACCGCGTCATTCTCATGACCCTCCATGCCAGCAAGGGGCTGGAGTTTCCCGTGGTCTTCCTGGTGGGGCTGGAGCAGGGGCTGTTCCCCGGTTTCCGCTCGCTGCAGGATCCCGCTGCCCTGGAAGAGGAGCGCCGTCTCTGCTATGTGGGCATCACCCGTGCCCAGGAGCGTCTCTTTCTCTCCCACGCCTGCGAGCGACGGCTCTGGGGTGGAAGGCGGGAACCGGCCGTTCCCTCGATCTTCCTCTCCGAGCTGCCGGAAGACCTGATCGAGGCCCACATTCCCCGCCATGGCGGTGTCGCCCTGCGCCGTGAACAGCGCCTGGATCGCCTCACCCGCAGCGATCGTGAGCCCCCATCAACCACCAGGGCCGCCAATCGCATCAGCGCCGGACCAACCCGGGTGGCGGCTACCCACAGCTGGTCCATCGGTGATCGGTTGGCCCATGCCAGTTTCGGTGTCGGCGTGGTGACCCACCACCTCGGCAGGGGTGAGCGCAGCTCGATCGCGGTGCGCTTCGAAGGGATGGGCACCAAGATCCTCGATCCCCGCCTTGCACCCATTCAGCCCCTGGCCTCCTGAGGCCTCAGGCCCATCCCTGGCAGGAGGCCAGGCCGGATCGCTGGCGCCCAGCAGCGGGCGGGCCACCGAGGCGAGCCACCCTGTCCCATCCTGTGACACCTGACGCATCTGGTCCTGACCTGCCCACGGCACAGCAGCTGCTGGCGTTGCTGCCGGCAGACACTGCCGCCCTGCTGCTGGGGCTCGGCGCCGTGGCGACGGATCTCCACCTTCATGTGTGGCTGGTGGGTGGTGCGGTGCGGGACCTCCTGCTGCGTCAACAGGGGGCAACCATGGCACTGCCCGGGGATTTCGACTGCGCGGTGCGTGCCGACCAGCGGTCCGATGGGGATGGGGAGCTGCCGACCAGCGGCTGGCCACCAGCCCTGGCCCTTGCCGAAGCGATGGCCTGCTGGTGCGAGCGCCAGGGGCTGGCCTGTGATGTGGCGTCGTTTTCCAGCTACGGCACGGCCTCTCTGCAGTTGGAGGGGGCATCGACGCCGCCGCGCATCGATCTGGCCACCACGCGCAAGGAGCATTACACCGCTCCAGGCATGAACCCGACGGTGATGCTCGGCTCCCCCGTCAGGCCTGTGGCGCTGCTCGACGACCTGCGCCGCCGCGACTTCAGCTGCAATGCCATGGCCCTTTCCCTGCAGGACCCCCTGGCCGTGGTGTTCGATCCCTTCGCTGGCTGGCAGGCGTTGCAGCGGAAGGAATTGCGGCTCCTCCACGGGCAGAGCCTGCGGGATGATCCCAGCCGGCTGATCCGCGCTGCCCGCTATGGGGCCCGTTTCGGTTGCCGGCTCGGCCCAGGGGACCGTCGGCAAGCGCGGCGCACCCTGCAGCAGAACCCCTGGGGGGATGATGTGCCAGCCCGGGGAAGCCGGCTGGGGATGGAGGTTCGGCGTCTCTTCTGCCCAGGCGCCCGCCGGCAGCGTGACGAGCTCAGGGATGCCCTCGCCCACCTGCAGCAGTGGGGCGGGGCCGCCCTGCTGGATCCCGCCCTGGCTGATGACCCGACGGCCTGGCGACGCCTGTGCTGGTTCGAGCGGTTGCTGTCCCGCTGTCCGGATGTGGTGCTGGCGGATCCAGCAGCCCTGCTGGCCTGGCTGGTCCCCCTGCCGGAACCCGCAGCCGTGGCCCAGCGTCTGCAGCTCGCCACCAGGACGCAGCACCTGCTCGATCAGGCCCGGCTGCTCAGAACCTGGCTGCCGAATCTCGATGCCCAGGCGTGGCCAGCGTCCGCCTGGAGCGAGGCCCTCGAGGCCGGTGCGGCAGGGCCGGCGGCTGCAACTGCACCGCTGATGGCCGGGGCCGTGGCTCTGGTGCTGGCTGCCGGTGAGCAGACTCATCGGCGACCCCTGCTGCGCTGGTTGCTGGGCTGGCGCCACCTGCGCCCGCCCATCAGTGCCACGGTGCTGATGGCCCGGGAGGGGCTGAAGCCGGGCCCGGCCCTCGGCCAACGGCTGCAGGAGCTGCGCCATGCCGCCCTCGATGACGATGTCCATGGCCTGTCTGGCCAGCGATAACCAGGCAGCGGAGGGTGGCCTGGGAGTCCTTAGGCTGGTTCGATCCCGATGACGCGCTGTGATGGCGACGGTTCTGAAGTTCAGCTCGGAAGACTGCGGCACCTGCCACCGCATGGCCCATTACGACGCCAAGGTGTGCAACGAGCTGGGCCACGACCTCGTCACTGTGATGATGCAGGACACGGCAACCTATCGGACATACCGCAAGGTTCTGTTGTCCCGGTATCCCGACAAGGAAGGCATGGGCTGGCCCACCTACCTCGTGGTCAGCAACCCTGAGGCTGATTTCACCATTCACGGCGAAGTCAGAGGCGGGATGTCCAAGGGAGATTTCCGCCGCAGGCTTGCTGCCATCGCCACAGCCTGATCTGCAGCCCGCCCTGGCCACGTCGGATCAGAGCGACTCCAGTTCCTCGGCGCGGAAGTGGAAGCGGCCTCTGGCGAACTTCACCACCACCGGCAGCGTCGGACTGATGGGGCGTCCCTTCCAGTCACTGAGAATGGCGAAGACTTCCCCGTCCTGGCCCTTGAGGTCATAGGGCTCACCCCGGTGCTCGGGATGGGTGTAGACGATGACGGACTCGCAAACCCGCACACGATCCCCTTGCTGCATCGCGTCGGTGCTGCCCCTGCTGTGCCAATCCTGTCATGTGAAGGTGACTGTTGGCTCGATTCCGTGACCAAGGCCCGACACCGCGTCATCGCAGGCTGCCCAGCCGCCGTGGTGGCGCTGTGGTGCCACTGCCCAGGTCCTCGACGTCGAGGCACAGCCAGCGCCGATCATCGATGGAGAACGACAGTCGCAAACTGTCTTCCCCGGCGCGGCCAGGACGGCTGAGCGGCAGCGGTCCCGGCTGCTGCGGCCAGGGGTCCATGGCCTCCTCGCCCGCGTCCCGCTCCGTCAGGACAGGCTGACCATCGATGAACACCACCTCACGGCGCACCCCCGCGGCCGGCTCCGCCAGCACCAGTTCCAGTGCCTGTTGACCGTTCCTGGCAGCCGCCAACACCAGCTGCAGGGGATCGCTGGTGGGCCAGGGCTGGCCGGCCAGGAACAGGGGATGCCAGCGATAACGGTGCTGACGCCGATCCCAGAAGCGCATGGCAACCCCACGGCTGATGACGTCCCGCACCCGCACGTTGGGGGTCAGGGCAAGAGCGCCGACCGCCACCGCCTCCACCGGTCGATCGCCCAGCAGCGGGACGCCAGGCAGGCGTTCCCGCAACCACTGCTGCACCAGGGGTATCTGACAGGTGCCACCCACCGGCAGCACCGCATCGATCTGTTCCAGCCGCAGCCCATCACGGCGGGCTGCCGAAGCGATGCGCTTCAGGAGAGCCTCGAGGCTGCGCAGCAGGCCCCGCTCCTGCAGCAGTGCCTCGAAGTCGGACCGGCCAAGGGACCAGCTGAAACGTTCCCCCTCCACCTCCAGGGCAACACCGGCCTGGGGCTCGAGGGACAGTTGGCATTTGAGTCCCTCGGCGGCCTCCAGCAGGGATTCCGGGATCTGCAGCGGACCATCACCCTCCGACCTGGCCAGGCCGGGACCGAAGCGGGCCGCCAGGGACACTGCAATCCAGGCATCCAGGTCGGCGCCGCCCAGATCCATGCCTGCCTTGCCGATCACCCGGGCACAGCGCAGGCGCTGGCCGCTCTCGTCGAGGTTGCGCTGTGCGAAGCGCAGCAACTGGGCAATGGGTGCAGCCTGACCCTCGCCCCCCTGCAACTGCACCAGGGAAAGGTCGCTGGTGCCTCCGCCCAGATCCACCACCAACACGCGGCTGCCCGGCGGCAGGCCCGAGCCGATCGCCGCTGCCGTGGGTTCATCCACCAGGGCCAGCTCCGGCACCGCGAAGCCATCGGCCTGGTCCAGCAACCACTGGCGATAGCCATCAAAGGCCTCCACCGGCGCCGTCAGCACCAGCCGTTCCGGCGCGCCCTCCAGGGGCAAGGCCTGCCACAGCGCCCGCAGCAGGGAAGCACCATCGGCCTGGGCCTGCCGCACCGTGGCATCGAGGGGGCGACGGCCGATGCTGCGCTTGAAGCGTGCCCGCAGCCGGGGACCGCCCTGCCGCCTGAGACCGGCCTCCAGCACCTGCTGGCCCAGCAGAGGCCGGTCGCTGGCGGTCTCCCCACGGAACAGCAGGCTCGGGATCAACGCCGCCGTGGGCAGGCTGTAGGGATCGACCCGCAGCAGCTCCACCTCGGCATCGGGCCGGGGCAGGTAGGCCACCACGGTGGTGCTGTTGCCCAGGTCGATGGCAAGGGAACTGCCTGTGCACACACCGAGGGAGGACACCATCGGGGAGAGAGGGGCTGAGGGCGTTCCGGACACCATCGCATCTTCGTCCTCGCGGTGAGCCCCTGCCTGGGAGGTCTGGATTCAGCGCGATGCACTCTGCAGAGATGCCACTGCTGCCGCCGCCGCCGGCCCCCGCAGCACCACACGCCTGGGCACAGGCCAGTAGCCTGGATCCCGCACTCCGATCAGGACCACGCAGATGTATCCAACCCGCCAGCCCAGCGCCAAGGAACTGGCCGAGCGGGCCGAGAACCTGATTCAGAACTCCCCCAATCGCTATCTCACCACCGTGCGGATCGCTTTCCGTGCCAAGCAGCGCCGCTTCGATGACTTCGAAGGCCTCCTGGAGGAGAGCAACATCAAGCCCGTTCAGCGCGCCATCATCGAACTGAGCGATGAACAGCCGGATGCCCTCCTGCTGAACGACTGACCAGCCCCTCCCAGCCATGCGTCTCCCTGGAGATGGTCAACCAGCGGGAAGGCAAGGGATGGCGGCTCGCCCTGGACCCGGGGCGAGCGCCCTACGGCGTCCTCGTTGGCGGTGATGGCTGGGCCTGTGAACTGACCGATCAGGAGCTGGAGGCGCTGCGGTTCGGTGTCCGCCGTCTCTGCGAACAGCATGGGGCCATCGCTGAGCAGCTGATGCCGGAGGAATCCATCACCATCGAGCATGAGGCCGATGGACTCTGGCTGGAACTCAGCGGCGACAAGGACCACTGGCAGCTCCGCTTCGTGCTGGAAGGCCGGCAGGAGCACCGCGGCGTGGAGGCTGGCTGGTCGGACGAGGCCGTCCGGGCCCTCCTGTCCGCACTGGATCGACCCGCGGTCTGCTGAGACCATCAAATTGCTTGCAGCAGCCCATCAAAAAACCCCCTTGCGGGGGTCGAGGTGACGGTTTGGTACGGTGCCCCTCAGCGGCAGATCATGTGCCGAACACCACGGTAGGTGAGGGTTTGTGCGATGCCTTCGCCGGGCAGGGAAGCCCTGCCTTCAAGCAGACGCTTCTTGATCACGGTGTGCCCTTTGTAAGTCAGGCGGACTTCCTGTCCCTCCCGGAGCTGACTGGGCCTGACCTCATAGCTGAGGCCGCGGTAGGTGGCGTTCATGGTTCGTCCCACAAAACCAGGCCCCCGTTCCATGGCCTGGAATCCTGCGCTCGGTGATGCCGAGTGAACGTGCTAAAAATGTAGCAATGGACACAAGAGTATCCAAGTGTTGTTGCGAAAGCTATATCGACGCCCGCCTCGACGGCCACTGCAACCGGCCATGGGCAGTGACCACTGCGCTGAGAGGGGCTAATTTGCGGCCATGGGCAGCAGTTTCGGCACTCTCTTCCGGATCAGCAGCTTCGGGGAATCCCACGGCGGTGGGGTGGGGGTGATCGTGGAGGGCTGCCCGCCCCGGCTGGAACTCGACATTGGCGCGATTCAGGCGGAACTGGATCGCCGCAGACCCGGTCAGAGCCGGATCACGACCCCCCGCAAGGAGGCAGACCGGATCGAGATTCTCAGCGGCCTCGAGGGCACCATGACGCTGGGCACCCCGATCGGGATGCTGGTGCGCAACAAGGACCAGCGCCCCGGCGATTACAAGACGGTGGAGCAGGCCTTCCGCCCCAGCCATGCCGATGCCACCTATCAGGCCAAATACGGGATCCAGGCCAGCAGTGGCGGTGGTCGGGCCTCGGCACGGGAAACCATTGCGCGGGTCGCCGGCGGCGCCATCGCCAGGCAGGTCCTGCACAGATGCCATGGCACGGAGGTGGTCGCCTGGGTCCAGCGGGTTCAGGACATCGAAGCCAGTGTGGATCCGCTGAGCGTGAGCCAGGCGGCGGTGGAGAGCACCATCGTGCGCTGCCCGGATGGGGCGACCGCCCGACGGATGATTGCCCGCATCGAGCAGGTGGGCCGCGAAGGCGATTCCATCGGCGGTGTGCTCGGCTGTGTGGTGCGGGGCTGCCCCGCGGGCCTGGGCATGCCGGTGTTCGACAAGCTCGAGGCGGACCTGGCCAAAGCCGTCATGTCGCTGCCTGCCACCAAGGGCTTCGAGATCGGCTCCGGCTTTGCCGGTACCTACCTCAGGGGCAGTGAACACAACGACGCTTTCCTGCCCAGCGAGGACGGCAGCATCCACACCGCCACCAACAATTCCGGCGGGATCCAGGGCGGGATCAGCAACGGTGAGCCGATCATCCTCAGGGTTGGCTTCAAGCCGACGGCCACCATCCGCAAGCAACAGCCGACGGTCACCGCCAGCGGCCAGGCCACCACCCTGGCAGCGAAGGGCCGTCACGATCCCTGTGTATTGCCACGGGCCGTTCCCATGGTCGAGGCGATGGTGACCCTGGTGCTGATGGACCACCTGCTGCGCCAGCAGGGGCAGTGCAGTCTCTGGTGAAGCGGGCCTGAAAGCGGCCGCGCCTTCGTGGGGGGGCCATCGATCAGGGGCAGCAGTTCGCCAGCAGAGCCAGAAGACGAGCTTCAGCGACATCCGGCCTGCAGACCTCCAGTTCGTCGAACAGCCTCTGCCCGAGCGCGACGGCGTCGATCCCCTGACGCCGCCAGGGGATCACGTCGTCCATGGCGAGCCCACCGGCCGCAACGACGAAGGGAAGCCCGCCCAGGGGACCATGCAGCCGTTGCCAGTGGGATGGCCCCAGGCTGGCGGCGGGAAAGAGTTTCACCATCCCGCAGCCGAGCCGCCGGGCCTGATGAACCTCCGTGGGGGAGAACACGCCTGGCACCACGGTGAGGCCGGAGCGGCGGCCCCTGCGCAGCAGATCCTCGTCAAGGATCGGCAGAAAGACGTAGGTGAGCCCCAGGCGTGCCACAGCGTCGAGCTGGCTGGCGTTGGTGACGGAGGCTGCCCCCAGCCGCAGGCGGGGATGGCGATGCTGCAGGGCGAGGGCCAGCTCCCCGGCGAAAGGCACGGTCCAGGCCAGTTCCAGATGCTGCCAGCCCAC
This sequence comes from Aphanocapsa feldmannii 277cV, assembly GCA_004768415.1. Lineage (GTDB taxonomy): Bacteria > Cyanobacteriota > Cyanobacteriia > PCC-6307 > Cyanobiaceae > Aphanocapsa_A > Aphanocapsa_A feldmannii. Next base: position 13,070 of record SRMO01000076.1, read on the forward strand.
GGCAGCCAGGGGCTCCACCTGGCGCAGGCCCCTCTCCAGGGAGGAAGGACGCAGCACAGCCAGCAGGGGCTGGGCCCGCAGGCTGGAGCGCAGCCCGGCAGGGTCGGGCTCCTGCCGAGGCAGCGGAGGCCCACTGTTCCCGGGGGTCGGCGACAGGCCAGGGGCCCTGGCGCGGGGCGACGGCACAGCTCAGAGGTATTCCGCAGTCCGCACATCCCTCTCCAGAAGCAGGGTCTGGAGCTCTTCGGCATCCACCGTCTCCCGCTCCACCAACAGTTCCGCCAGCTCGTCCAGCACGGCGCGGTTCCTGTTGACCACATCCGTGGCACGGCGGTAGGCCACGGCCACCAGGTCCTTCACCTCCTCGTCGATCACGGCTGCCGTGTCTTCCGAGAAATCGCGCTCGGCGGCGATATCGCGGCCGAGGAACATGCCGCCCTGCTGGCGACCCAGGGCGACGGGACCGAGACGGTCGCTCATCCCGAAGCGGGTGATCATCTGCCGTGCCACCCGGGTGACCTGCTGGAGGTCGTTGGAGGCACCGGTGGTCACTTCGTCCTCACCGTAGACAATCTCCTCGGCAACCCGGCCGCCGAGGGCGACAGCCATCTGGTTCTCCAGGTAGGCACGGCTGTAGAGGCCCGACTCCATGCGCTCTTCGCTGGGCGTGAAGAAGGTGAGACCGCCGGCCTGGCTGCGGGGAATGATGCTGATCTTCTGGACGGGGTCGTAGTCGGGCATCAGGGCCCCGACGAGGGCGTGGCCCGACTCGTGATAGGCCACCAGCCGCTTGCGCCGCTCGCTCATCACCCGATCCTTCTTTTCCGGACCGGCCAGGATCCGCTCGATGGCGTCGTTCACCTCATCCATGGAGATTTCGTTGAGCTGACGCCGGGCGGCGAGGATTGCCGCCTCATTGAGCAGGTTGGCCAGATCCGCCCCGGTATAACCGGGTGTACGGCGGGCAATCTTCTGCAGATCGATGTCCTTCGACATCGTCTTGCCCCGGGCGTGGACGCCGAGGATCTGGAGCCGGCCCTGATAATCGGGCCGATCCACCACCACCTGCCGGTCAAAGCGACCGGGTCGCATCAGCGCCGCATCCAGCACGTCGGGTCGGTTGGTGGCCGCCACGATGATGATGCCGGTGTTGCCTTCAAAGCCATCCATCTCCGTGAGCAGCTGGTTGAGGGTCTGCTCCCGCTCGTCATTGCCCCCTCCCATGCCGGCACCACGTTGGCGGCCGACCGCATCGATCTCGTCGATGAAGACAATGCAGGGTGCGTTCTTCTTGGCCTGTTCGAACAGATCACGGACGCGGCTCGCACCCACACCCACGAACATCTCCACGAACTCGGAACCGGAGATGGAGAAGAAGGGGGTTCCGGCCTCACCGGCCACGGCCTTGGCCAGCAGCGTCTTGCCGGTGCCGGGAGGTCCCACCAGCAACACACCCTTGGGAATCCTGGCACCAACCGCAGTGAAACGGTCCGGATTCTTGAGGAAGTCCACCACCTCGGTGAGTTCGAGCTTGGCACTCTCGATGCCGGCCACATCGGCAAAGGTGACCTGGCTCTGCGGCTCCATCTGCACCCTGGCCTTGCTGCGGCCGAAGTTCATCGCCTGGTTGCCGCCACCGGCCTGGGAGCGGCGCAGCAGGAAGAACAGGCCCCCCAGCAGGAGCAGGGGGAGGGCGAGGCTGAGCAGCGCAGACTGCCAGACGGGAGGTCGGGCCTCGGGCAGCACGGAGATGTCGACGCCATGGCTTGTCAGCAGGGGCAGCAGCTGACGGTCAGGGGCCAGGTTCACCACTGCGCGGCTGTTGTCGTTCTCGACGACCTGGGCGGTGCGCTGATCGGAGGTGATGGCAACCCTGGCGACCTGATCGCTCTCGACCGCCTCGATGAAGTCGCTGTATCGCATGGGCAGCGGCGTGTTGCCGTTGCCCTGCTGGGAGGGGATCGTGGCGGTGCCTATGGCGATCAGCACAACGGCCAGAAGGGCATAGAGCCCGGCATGGCGCCAGCGCTTCTTCATGGCCGAATCTCCCTGGAAGTTAATGAAGCAACGTTAAGCAACGCTTCGGGAGCCTTGCGACCCCACTGGGATCAGTGGCTGCAACGTACCACTGCCATTGGGATCGTGCTGATCCTGTGACGCTGCCGTGGCGGTGCGCAGCACCTCCACAACGGACCGGAAGGCGAACCAGTCGGGAATCTCCTCGCAACCGCGCAGCCTGCGGCGAAATTCGGTGCCGCTCAGCGTCTTCACATGCAGACCCTTCGCGCTGGCGTCATCGGCGGTCACGTAGCCCTCTTCCTCGGTGTACACGAGGTTCAGCGATGACACGACCTGCATGCCCAGCTCGGCACAGTGGGCCCTGGCTGTGTCCTGAGCGTCATAGGTGCCGTAGAAGTCCTCGCCGGTGACAGAGGACTTACAGCCCGCCATGTCGCGGCCCATGATGAAGTGACTGCAGCCGTAGTTCCTGCGGATGATCATGTGCTGGATGGCCTCACGGGGGCCTGCCATGTGCATCGAGTAGGGCAGATAGGCCCAGCGGATGCGGGGGTTGTCCACCTCCTCCGCCAGGCGCTCATAGGTCTGGAAACGCACCACGCCGGGGATGTCATCCCCCTGGGTGGGACCACAGGTGGGATGCACCAGGCAGATGGAACCGGGACCGACGTTGCCGGCCTCGAGCGCCCGGGTGAACAGCTCGTAATGGGCGCGGTGGATGGGATTGCGGCACTGGAAGGCCACCACATCGACTCCCTGGGGCAGGGTGGCGCGAACCTCGGCGGGGGTCTTGCAGGGGAAGATCCGCTCGGGCCGGGCAAGACCCTTGACAGCACCACCGAGGTAGTACTTTCCGCGCTCGCCGCTGATCATCCGCACGGCGGGATGTTCGATCGAGGAGGTGCCGTAGCAGCCCAGGGCTTCCCTGGCCTTCTCGGGCTCCCACTTGCTCTCCACCGTGAGCACGGCCAGCTCGCGGCCCTGATAGGTGAGCAGCAGGCGATCGCCGACCCTTACGTCCTGCCGGTCGGTGTCCATCACGATGGGCAGGCCGAACAGCAGGCCGTCACTGGTGCGCATGGTGGAGACCACGGATTCGTAGTCCCGCTGAGCCATGAAGCCGCTGAGGGGAGAAAAACCGCCAACCAGCAACAGCTCCAGATCGCAGGCATTGCGATCCGAGCATTCGATCGTCCTGTCAGCGGAGGCACGCAGTGCTTCACGGTCGCCTTCCCTGACCATCAGGTCCACGAGGGTGCCGCCGTAGGGGGAAATCAGACCGCTGCTGACCATCACACTGCTGCCTTGCCGGAATGCTGAACGGGACTCACTCTCGCAGGACACACCCACTTCACGACACGACATGGAAAAGCCCTCCCCGCAGGGAGGGCTGGAGGTCATGCCGGGTCTGACGGAAGCGGCTGATCAGGCCTGCTCCACCCGGCCGTAGAGCTGACCGCTCACCTGGAGATCGATCGGATCCTTGCTGCCCATGTCGGTGTCCGAGGTCTGCAGGGCCGTGAACCTGCCGACAAACTCACCGGTTTCGCCATCCACGCGGGTGATGGAGAGGGACATGCTGCCCTGGCCTTCGACATAGCGCTTGGTGTTTTCACGATCGAGCTCTTCATCGTCGCCGGCAGGCACCAGGCCAACGGCGCTGCCGTAGCCGGTGGTCAGACCACGGCCCTTGGGATCCAGGAAGTTGGAGGTGCGGTAACTGGGCACGCGGTAGGTCCCTGCGAAGTCGGTGCTGGTGGTGATGGCGTCAGCATCGGCCTCGGCCACCAGGGCCTTGCTGCTGAACACGAAGGGCACTTCCTCGCCGCCCGGCAGCAGCACGGTGATCAGCTGGAAGTCGATGCCGCCCTGCTCGCTGAAGGTGAGTCCCTCCTCGCCAACGTCCAGATCGCCGTAGATCTCCTCGATGGTGGAGGTCTTGCGGGTCAGGATTTTCGTGTCGACGAAGCGGGCTTCCTGACGCTTGTTGAGGGGGTCAACCTTGGCCAGCACGTCGGTGGGGTGCATGCAGACCGAGACGAGCTTGTAGGAGCCGCCTGCTTCGAGCGGGATGGTGCCCCGGGCGGATTCGGGAAGTTCGAAACAGTCATTGGCCAGACCCGTGTTATGGATCTCGGCGTAATTCAGTTCGGCACGGGTCTTGCCCTTGATCGAACCGCCGCAGGCGGTGGTGAGGATCAGGCAAAGGGCCAGGACTGCGGCAAGGATGGGGCGTAAGCGCATCGAGAAGACCTCGGGAAGCAGGGCTTGCAAAGCACAGCTCAGGACAACAGCCAGGGCTGTCGGGATGCGATACTACAAGTGGAAAGTGGCCCGGATCAGTACGATGACGCGGCTGAAACAGGGTTGTCATGACGACGGATCCCTCCGGCAGCCCCAGCGAGGCCGGCGCTGCGGGGACCGCCCAATCCATGGACGACAGCCTCGACGTTCTCAGCCCTGATCAGGCTGAACGGCTGCGCTCCCTCACGCTGCAGCTGCTCGCCCTCGGCGAAGACCTGAGGCAGCAACCACGGGCGCTGCTGGTGCTGCTGCGTGACCTCGATTCCGTGCACCGTCACATCCAGAACAGCGTCTTCCGTGCCGCCATGCCCAGCGAGCGCAATGCGCTCTATCACCTCTTGCAGGACATCGAACGCAGTGGTGGCTGGCCCTACATCCCCCGCCCCCAGATCAGCACCTTTCTGGACCGTTTGGATCAGTGCTCCCCTGCTGCCTCTGACCGTGTCCCGGACGGTGACGCAGCGACCTGAACGCCGCCCTGCAGTCGGGGCTGAAGGGCAGACCAGAGCTGGTTGGCCAGATCCAGCTTGTCCGCGGTCGCGAAGTGCCGCTCTCCCGCGTCATCGATCAGCCAGCCGCCGTTGCGCTGGCTGGCGAAGCCTGTCCCGGGCTGGTCGATGGGGTTGGCGAAGATCCAGTCGAAGCCCTTGTGCAACCGCTTGGCCCGGGCAGGCGGCAGCAGGTCACCATCCTGGGCGGCAAAGCCGAGCATCCACTGGCCCGGTGAGCGCCGCTGATGCAGCAGCCGGGCAATGTCTTCCACCTCCTCCAGCTGCAGTGCATGGGGCAGGTCAGCTTTGGGCAGCTTGACGGCACTGCGCTGCACCGGGCGCTGATCAGCCACCGCCGCCGCCATCACCACGCCGTCATGGCAGGGCTGCAGGCGAAGCAGGCAGGCCATCATCTCCGCGGCCGCGCCGACGGGATGGCAGTCGAGACCATCCAGCCAGGCGCTCGGCACAGCCTGCAGGGGACCGTGCACCAGGGTCACGGCCGCACCGCGCAGCCTGGCGGCAACGGCCATGGCCACGCCCATCCGCCCGCTGCTGGGGTTGGTGAGACAGCGCGCGCTGTCAAGGGCTTCCCGCGTGGGGCCGGCGCTCACCAGGATTCGCTGTCCCCGCAGGTCCTGGTGGCCCCCACTGGCGAGGGCGCCGCGGCAGGCGGCGATCAGCAGCTCAGGCTCCGCCATGCGGCCTTCACCGCGACGATCACAGGCCAGCAGACCCCTGCCGGGATCCACGGGAATGACGTGGGGCTGCCGTTGCAGGTTCTGCCAGTTGTGCTGCACCGCGGGCGCCTGCCACATGTCGGTGTTCATCGCCGGCGCCACCACCAACGGTGCACGGCAGGCCAGCAGGGTACTGGTGAGCAGGTTGTCGGCGAGGCCATGGACCAGGCGTGCCAGGGTCGTGGCCGTGAGGGGGGCAAGCAGCACCAGTTCGGCCCAGCCGGCCAGGTCGATGTGGAGTGGTCGGGGCTGGGACGCATCCCAGTGGAGGGCTTCCACGGCACAGGCCTGGCGCGACAGGGACGCCAGGGCCACGGGGCTCACCAGCCGCTCGGCACTGGGGGTCAGAACACAGCGCACCTCGGCACCCAGCTGCACCAGGGCCGACACCACCAGGGGCAGTTTCACCGCGGCAATGCTGCCGCTGATCGCCACCAGCAGCCTGCGACCCGTCAGCAGGTTCTGACTCCCGGCGAGCTGCTCAGGCCAGGGACTGAACGGTGTTTCGGGGTGTCGAGCTGACAGGTTCAGGGCTCTGGTGGCTGGCTCACTCCCTATCCATCCTCGCTGTCCATCCACGCTCAATCCTCGTCAAAGCACTCCTGATCGATCAGGTGGGGATAGGGCCGCACCAGCTCCGGGCGGTGGATGGCCAGGGAACGCAGCAGGTGCCAGTCATCCAGGCCGGCGAAGGCATTGCTGTAGTCGTCCTCCTCCAGGCGACGCGCCAACTCGGCAACGGCGGGCGCGTCCCATTCGGCGAGATCGTCTGGATGGGCTGCTGAGGTGGTCTGGCTCATGGCCTGTGGGCATGCGCCCCACCATGCTGACCCAAAGCCGGGCCAGGCGCGTCCATGGCCAGGTGGTTAAGCTGCTCGAACGGGGGAGTTAGCTCAGCTGGTAGAGCGCTGCGATCGCACCGCAGAGGTCAGGGGTTCGAATCCCCTACTCTCCATCACGCCTCAACGCATGACTCACTTCTTTGGGGTGGTTCTGCGAAGAGGAGCCTCTACGAAGGGATGAGCCTTCTCAGAACACCCTGGCCGATCAATCCCTCGAAGTGTTCCCAGACCTCATCCGCCATGTCGCTCTCCCGGTAGAGCACGCCCAGTTCACAGTTGCGCTTCTGGGCGTTGTTGCTGAGGTTGGCGCTGGTCACCAGCAGTGCTTGATCAGCGACCACGGTTTTGACATGAAAGATCGCTTGTCGGTTTCGATCGCTGTCCAGTGCCCGGGGGTCGTAGTAAGTCGGGGGGATCGATTCAGCTGATGGCCAGGCACGATTCCAGCGGGTGTGAATGAAGTCGCGCACGATTGCACGGTCTGAGGACGTGTTGGTTCCTCGGCCGACGTTCAAGACAAAGCGCACATCGAGATCGGGGTTGGCCTGAAGCTTTTCGGCGATGCACTCCAGCAGTTCTCTGACGAAACCAGCCGCCCAGATGTTGTAGGTGGTGATCAGCAGACGCTGTTGTGCTGCTTCGATAAGCTCTCGGATGACGACCGCCTGGTCACGGGTGGTTCGAGCACCACCGGCACTCGGTCCGGACCAGACCAGGTCGCTGATACGGCGTTCGAGCTTCCGTCGCTCAGACAACATGGCATCGATCGCGAGTGCAAGGGACCTGGCTGAGCCCTCTTGTTCGGCCCAATGCGCCAGGAATCGGCAGAGGCCCAGGTTATGGGGTAAGCCATGCCTCTGGAGCCCCAACCTGGCATTCGGCAGATCGAGCACTTGTTGTTGCAAAGCTCCCTGGAGCCGCTCCAACTCCGCTGTGCTCAAGCAGGAGAGCGGATGCGTCATCAGGACAGATCATCAAAAAAGGCGGCTTCCGACTGCTGCAGGGTCGGCAAGACGAAGCTGCGATCCAAAAACTGATTGCGGCGTTCACAACTGGTTTCGGCGATCAGCAAGCAGCCATGGCAGGCCGCCCCATGACTGAACCGTGCCTCGAGCTGATCGTGGGGATCGTGGCCGGAGCAGAAGGGGTCGTTCGAACAGAGACGCCCCCGCTCAAGGGCCTGTGCCATCAGTTGATCGATACGATCGGCAAGTGCAACCAGACCACCGAGGGTGCCTTCACTGCCAGCCCCACCGGTGTAAAGCAGGATGCCATAGCCATGCTCAGGAAAGGCATAAATCCGTTCCTTGATTGATGATGCGCCATAGCCGCAGTCCAATGCCGCCTCCGTAATCAAGAGATGGGCCAGGCTGTGGAGCATCACATAGGGCGCACCAGGCCAGCTGAACGTCTCTTCGCTGAGGCCGTTCTGCTGGTTCCACGCCTTGAAGGCGTCGCGATGTCCTGAGATGTGCGCTTTGACGCCGGGGCGAACCAGCCAAGCCTCGATGGCCTCTGGCCTGATGCTGAGGAACAGACCCTCCCCCAGATTCTCGACCGCGGGAATCCAGCTGAGGTCCTGCTTGTCGATCGCCGCGCGTTTGCTGCCCACGTCCAGAGGATCACCGTCAACACCGCTCACCACCGGTTCAAGGCGGGTGAAACCCATCAGTGCCATGACCTCCCTGAGGCGATGGACCTTCAACACGCGATCAAACCGCTGCCTGAACCATTCGGGCTTGCCCTGCAGGCTGAGCGCCTCCGCATTGAAGGAGCTGCTTGCAGGCCTCTTCAGGGTTGAGGGATCACCGGTCAGAGCAATCACCTCTTCTTCCTTGAGGGGCAGCTGCCTGCTGGTGGGTGTGGTGCCGGCATCCCCGCGAACCTGCTGCAAGGTCTTGAAGATCCGGGCTGGATCAAAACCATCCAGCTTCTCCGGAATGGGATCGGGCGCGTACTTTCTGAGCCAGAAGGCAAGATCAGCGGCGTCTTCGATTTTTTCGAAAGCCTTGAGGTTTTTCTGAATCAGGTCAGCGATGGGGTCAGTGGCTTCCGGGATGGAGATGGCGCTGATCAGTTCGGGGAAGTAGGCATTGCTGGCCGAGCGCACCAACAATCGGTTGAACAGCGGCTTGCCATCATCGTTCCGACAGTCGGCTTCCTCTGCGTTCTGCCCCAGCCAGGGGCGTTTACCCTTGCAGCGGCCCAAGACGGAACGTCCCTGCTCATCTTTGGTTTTGGCCAACTGCTGGCGGGTCTTGCACTTCGGGCAACGGACGTAGATCTCTGTGAAGTCGTTGCCTGCACCGGCTTCATCGAGCCAGAGGGTTTCTTGACAGCGACTGGGCTTGCCTTCATGGGCAAAGGTTCGCCAGTCCACATCGCTGAGGTGTCCATTGGGGCAGCACTGCACGAAGCGCACAGGCACCACGGATAGGTTCTGACGCTTGCCGGTTTTTTCATCGACAAAACGGAATTTACGCTTTTCAAGTCGTAAACCCTCCACCAGCGGGCGGGTGCGATAAGGCTTGCCACGATCATCTTTGAAGGTGATTGGTTCCTTCGTCTTGACCACAAACCAATTGGGGAATTCCGGAGCTCGGATACAGCCGCCCTTGCTTCGAGCTCCAGGACCGTCTTGCTGCATCGGCGGTTTGCGGAGCTGCAGGTTGCCCAGGTCGAGGATGCCGCACAGTTTCTCCACCAGCCGCCGCTCATGGATCACCGGGGGCTCGACATCTCTGTCGTAGTGCCAGAGGTTGAGACCACCAATGACAACTGATTTGTCGGGCAGATCAACCATGGCACCAGGGCCATAGGTGGTGAGCAGTTGGCTGTGGCGAACTTCACCAAGGGGTGGGACGTATTGGCTTGCCATCAGATTTCATCCTCCGAGCGACTGCGGGGACTCACCAGGGCTACGGAGGGTTCCACATCGCGCAGGCTCCAGTTGGCCACAAACCGGGCGTGCTCCGTGCCGAGTTCGTTCAGTGCCGGATCCAGCGGAGTGTGCAGCAGCGAAGCCACTTCTGCCTCTTCATTGCCGTATTGCAGCATGTCGTCCTTGTCCTCGCAGACCCGTTTCCAGCTGTCCAAGAGGCTTTGCAGTTGTTTGGCCACGTGCTCGGCAAAGGCGTCGGCGCTCTCACCGCTGAGCTGTGTGGAGTTCCGGGCGCGGACTTTCAGCAGCTCACAGAGCTCAGGGCCAATGGCAGTGATGGCATCGCGTCGTCCTGCATGCTTGGCCCAGCTCAGATCGTCGCTGAGGTGCCTGGCCATGGCGACTGCAATCGCCGGCAGAGCACGCTGCAAAGCGCGATCGGAATAAGGAGTCACGCTGGTGGCCTCCACATCGCGGTAGAAGATGCTGTGGCCATAGGAGAAATGCTCGTAATGGGAGCGGTCACGCGGTCTGTTGGGATTCAGCAGCACCACCACCAAGCCCGGCTTCTTCTCATCGCGACCGACGCGGCTGCTCGCCTGGATATATTCCGCCATTGTTTTTGGCTGACCAAGCATCACCATCAGTCCCAGACGGGTGATGTCCAGGCCCACTGAGATCATGTTGGTGGCCAGGGCGACATCTACGCGGTCCTTGCTGTCGAAGCTCTGCTCCAGCCGTGCTTTGGTGTTGCTGACGTCCGAGGTGCCGACCCGGGAGGTGAGCTCGAGGGGCTCATTGTCAATTTTGCGGTTGGTGTAGCGACTGACGTTTTCACTGAGCCGTTTCTTGTTGGCCAGGCTGGCCAGCTGGGAGGTCACCTCCTCTTCCAGCAGTCGGCGGGTGATGCCCAACTCCTTGATGGTGTTGAAGTAGCCCAGCAGGGTCATGTAGGGATCAACCGGGTTCTCGCCCTTGGGTTCGCCGGCCTTCTCGCGTTGCTTGCGCTGTTTCTCGGCTGCCTTGTAGTCCTTCTCCGCTGTGCTCATCAAGGCCAGCACGGCTCGGAGCAACAGGGCTTTGAGATTCCGGCCCGGAGCTGAAACACCCACATACACACGACCGGGCACCTCAGAGGCAGGAGCGGTGCAGGAGAAGAAGGAATCCCGCCGATCCGGACCTGGCGCGGGGAAGATTGCCGGTGCCCTGGTGCGGCCGAACAGGCTCTGCAACTGGGCCTGGGCACGACGCACCGTGGCGGTGGACGCCACGATTTTCGGGCGGATCACCTCAGTATCTGTGGTTGTGCTGCGGCTGCTCAGCGCATCAATCACGGCTTCATAGAGCCCGGCCATGGAGCCCAAGGGGCCGGAGATGAGGTGGAGCTCGTCCTGAATGATCAGATCAGGGGCGTCGAGTTTTTGGCCAAGGGGACAACCGGATTTGTGGTCGTTGCCATCGGCGGGGCCGAAATAGCCGTGTCTGTCAACAATGTGGTCGGCATTGCCGAACAACTTGCCCGTACGCCCCAGCCATGGAAGGGAGGCAAATTTATCAACTGTGGCAATCACGAAGGCCGGCAGACGGCGGTACAGCATGTCGTCGACGGCGACCAGCGGCAGATGGTTGTTGCCGGTGAAGGCGCAATGGCGATTCCGGCAGCCGACACGGAGTTCATCAGGAGAGTTTTCGTCGATCCGGCCCTGACGCAACAGGTTGAACACCCCACGCGTTGAGGCAGGCTTGCTGTCCAACAGGCCCGTCTTGCCGAACTCCACGCCGCACCAGGGGCAGGTGTCGATGGGGATGGGTTTGGGGCCACCGTTTTCCCACTTGCGAACACGCGAGCGGGCAGTGTTGTCGTTGTCGTTGCCCTTGGCACCCATCCGGTTGGGCGTGCCGCTTTGCCCCACCCAGAGACCGATTTCAAAGGGCCACGCACCGAGTGTGGCGGGCTGCCTGCGGCGCTCGAGTTCGAGGGCGCAGATCAGCGTGGAAGCACGCCCGAGTTGATCAAGGGTGAGCAGACGCAGGGTGTAGCGCATCAAGACGCTCATCCCGCCGGATTGGAGGCTACCGCCATGGCGCAGTCTCCGCATCACCAAGGTGAATGCAGCCAGCCCGAGGTAGGCCTCCGTTTTGCCGCCACCTGTGGGGAAGAAGAGCAGATCGACAACGTCGCGCTCCCCATGGGGATCGGTCGGTCTGGCGATACTGACGAGATTCATCAGCACGAAAGCCAGCTGGAACGGCCGCCAGCTGGCAACGATCCCACCCGGATCTTTGCCCTTCATCACGCCGAAGCGCTGGCGAGCGGCCTGTGCCATCACGCGATTCGCGATCGCAAAGGCCTGGCGAATGTCGTCTTCTGCAAGCGCATCGATGCCGCGCTGGATACGCCGGGCTTGGTTCCTGGCATCTTTGAGCAACTCCCGGCAAGTCTCCCTCTCTTGCTGGTCGAGACGAGGCGTGGCTTCCTGCCCGGTGATCCATTGCTCGTAGGCGGTGACCAGTGGGGAGAGGGCGGCCTGAACAGTCTCTGCGCCGGAGCTGGCTCTGGCATCGAGCGTATCCATGTCCAGCTCGACGCCCCGGGCTGCCAGCGCCTTGATCTGCGGCCTGACCTTCTCGACCGTGGCTACGGGCAACCAGGTGCTGCGCAGGATGTCGCAGCGGCCTTCATGGAGGACAGCGTCAACCGAGACGTTGTGGCCGACACCGAATTCGAGGGCATCGCGGTACTGCAAGGCGTTGACGCGCTCGTCCCAGTCATCGATGTGGCGCAGACGGCGTGGATCCTGGCGCGCCAGGAAACCCTCGGGGCATTTCAGTTCGAGTTCGACCTGGAACGCTGTGTTCTGGTCGCGATCCGCCGTGCTGTTGCCTTGTTGGCTGCGCTCGTTGGTGAAGAAAAGGCTGATGGCCCGTGCGCCCTCCGGATACCCCTGACCGAGAGGAGCAAGGCGGCAGTGCCAACGAAGCATCAAGCCGCGGCTGCCGGGAATGTTTTTGGCTCGGACGCGACTTTCAGGTGTGAGTTCGGCTGCTGATAAGGCAATGGTCTCCTGATGTGGCTCACGGGTCCAGTTCTCGTCCTTCTCGTCACCGGATCGGCCTGGTGTTCGACCGTAGTCGGCCCAGGTCGCGCTGACATCGAGCCAGGACTCGCCACGAAGCAGGAAGCTCAGGCCCATGGAACTGGGGAAGAAGATTCTCCTGGCAGGGCCGGATTCACTGGCACCCGTGTCGTCGGCAGTCGCCTTGTTGCTCTTTCGTCTGGGGTTCAGGTCGCTGCCATCGATGCCGGCGAACTCGTCATCGACGGAGTCATCCGCCTTGTCTCCGTTCCAGCTGTTTGGAATCAGGAAGCCTGTTTGATACCAACGACTTGGCGGGCGATCCAGCAGCTCGCGTTCCAGTGTGTCCTGGCTTTCTTCCAGCGAGGCAAGAACCCTGCTGCTGGGTCCAACAAGGTCGAGCTCGAACTCAGTGATCAAGCGTTCTCGAATGGCTGCGCTGCTGTCCATGCCCTGGACCCCCAACCCCAATTGAGCCATGTCGGTGATCGACGTCAACCAAGTGTCGTGATAATAAGGCATCACCGCTGCCTGGGAGGCAAAACTCCCGATATGGTCTACGCTCGAACCGCAACTGAGCTATCCGGCATGAAAGCCATCCGCTTCCTGCTCGTTCCCTTGCTGGTCTTGATGTCGGCGGGGCAGGCCCATGCTGCCTGCGAGGGGAGCAAGCGAATCAAACAGAGCGAATCTTCCTGCTTTGAGGGTGCCTATCAGAACAAGTCGCCATGGTACTACTTCGGGTACACGAAAGGTTCGGCTCAAGCTTTCAACACCTGCTCCAGGACAGGCAAGCTGGTTGTCAAGGTGGACAGGCAAGCTGCAGAGGATTGGACCTGGACAATAGAGAGCCCCAAGAAGAGGAGTAAGAGCGGTGGTGCGCGCATCCGTGGTATCTACTGTTGCGCGGACCTGAGTGATGAGGGTGTGTGCCAGGATGATTAGGAGCTTGCGAAACAACATGACAGCTGTCACTGTTTTTTCTGCAATCAGCTGACTGGTTGTCTTGATCTGCTGCCGACTGCATTGCTCAGCACATCTGCCAGTCATTCACGTGGAGGCCAAACACAGATCGGATGTTGTCTGAGGACGCTCTGGAAAACCCCGCATCTCGAAAGCCCTGCCGACCGACACAATTCCTTGCCACTACTGATGTCTTCATGACAACAGGCCATCAAAAAGGGAAGATTGATTGATTTTCGAGGTGCCCGCAAGAACCCTGCTGACGGGCCCAACAAGGTCGAGCTCGAACTCAGTGATCAAGCGTTCTCGAATGGCTGCGCTGTTGCCCATACCCTAGACCCCCAACCCCAATTGGGCCGTTCCGGTGCTGGACCTCAACTCGGACTTCTTGCGACGACCGCGCTTTCCAGCAGGTTTGGATTTCGTCGCTTTGCTGTGCAATCCCTGAGCCACCTCTTCAGCATAGCGCTCTGCATTCAATACCAGGAGCCGGGCAAGGACGTCATCGCGGATGTCATCAGGCCAGCGGTAGCGCCAGGGCAGTTTGCGGCGTTTTCCGGTGATGGCCTTGAGCTGGCCTTGGAAGGCACAGGCATCAGAGGCATCCCGGAAGAACAAGTCGCCACTGTCGATGCGTTCCTGCAGTTCCGTCGGCAGCTGGATGTCCTCATCAACATCAAGGTGGTCGAGGCCATAGCCACAGGCGATGGGGATGTCGCTCCAGCCATAGGCATTGAGCACCGCCTGGTCCATCTCGCTGTGAAGGCATCGCAGTTCGAGGATGCCGCCGCTGGTTTCTCCGGGATCGTGGAAGCGGTTGTAGGTGGTGGTGAGGCCTTCGTTGTTGTCGATCATCAGGCCGGCTCGAAATTCATTGTAACGCTCACCAATTTTGTCTAAGGAGATTCTGGAAAATACAAGATTTTGTCTATGTGTTTGCTGAGATCTATTGTGATGCAATGACTTATTGTCATCTTTTGCATGTTTTCCGGAGATTTTCTCTAACTCATTCTGGCAATGCGTATACTGGCTATTATTTATTTCATCATTTGGGAATTTTGGCAAGGGAAATGGAAAAGTGACAAAGCAATCAGTTGGATTGTATCGCAGATCATCCTTCAATGAAGAGCAAATTGATCGCGCAAACTCTTCGTGGACTCTCGATTGCAATATTGCAAAATCAGAATTCTTCTGAAGTGGAAAGATATTGAGAGTATTTGCAAAGATGCTGTCTGGTTGCATAAAGATCTGCGCGTATTGAGGAGAAGCTGATGCATTTGTTACCAATACTCGCTCACACTTGGCAACCGCCGCATAAAGGGCGGGACGCTTTTCAGCATGTATCCACCATTTCTGTGGGAGTGGCTTCCGCTGCTTGAATTCTCCATTGGGCTTTCGCTCCTGACGCTGTGGCTTCACTTTACGCTCAAGCAGGTCCATCACCTCTGGCCAATTTTGCCTGCACCCCTGCTCGCTGCGATCGCGGAAGTCAATCACATAGCGATGGTGGGAATGGGTCGGGCTGTCGTTCACCTCCTTGCCACCGATGTAAGGGAAGATCACCTCCTGATTCCTGGGGTTGGCGGTGATCAGCCGCT
>SRMO01000077.1 GCA_004768415.1 Aphanocapsa feldmannii 277cV
TCATCAGCAGCGCCTGCGGCCCTGCAACGGCTCTGCAAGGCCTCGGCGATCTCACCCTTGATGCGCTGCAAGGCATCCGCTGCCATCGCGCCTTTTGGAGGGGTCAGTTGAGCCTCGCTATGTCGTGCCATCGCCACCACAACACCCGGCAAGCCGCGATCGATGGCCCGGCTGGCAAACGGCGTACAGCT
This sequence comes from Aphanocapsa feldmannii 277cV, assembly GCA_004768415.1. Classification (GTDB taxonomy): domain Bacteria; phylum Cyanobacteriota; class Cyanobacteriia; order PCC-6307; family Cyanobiaceae; genus Aphanocapsa_A; species Aphanocapsa_A feldmannii. The sequence goes on from SRMO01000077.1 coordinate 192, forward strand.
TGTGGCCTCCACATGCCGGTAGAAGGTCTGATGCCAGTAGGGAAACAGCTCGAAGTGGGAGCGATCCCGGGGGCGGTTGGGGTTCAGCAACACCAACACAAGGCCTGGTTTGTTGGCATCCGGGTTGCCGCTGAGCTGCCGGCCCACACGGCTCGTGGCCTGGATGTATTCAGCTGCGGTCTTGGGCTGGTTGAGCACCACCATCAAGCCCAACCGGGCAATATCTAGGCCTACCGAGATCATGTTCGTGGCCAAGGCCACATCCAACTTTTGCTTGTCGACGTAGGACTTCGACAGTCGGTCTTTCGTCTCGCTGATCTTGGCGGTGTTCACCCTTGAGGTGAGTTCTTCTGGCATCTCCGGACGCCGCCGCTTGGCGAAGGGGTTTTCGACTCCCTCGATGGCTCGGTTGCTGGCGAACTCTTCGAGCTGTGCGCCCAGTTCATCTTCAAGGATGCTGCGGGTGACACCCAACTCCTTGAGGTTGGAGAAGTAGCCCAATAGGGTCATGTAGGGATCAGCTGGATTCTTCTCCCCCATGGCCTTGTTGTCATCCCATGCCTTCTGGGCCGATGCCATCAAGCCCAGATAGCTACGCAGCAGGACGCCCTTGAGGTTGCGTCCTGGAGCCGAGAGTCCGACATAGAGACGTGCCTGGTTCGGATCGTCGACCGTGCGGGAGAAGAAGTTGTCCTCTCGCTCAGGGCCCGGAGGAGGGAAGACCCGGGCTTGCGAGCGGCCAAAGAGAGCCCGGATCTGCACTTCAGCGCGACGTACCGTTGCGGTGGAAGCAACGATCTTCGGAGGTGGTGAGTCTGGCGTTGGCCGCATCAGACGCTCGATCACCGTCTCGTAGAGGCCTGCGAGGGTGCCCAAAGGACCGCTGATGAGGTGCAGTTCGTCCTGGATCACCAGCTCCGGCGGCAGCAGCCGGCCATGGGGAATCCTGAGACCAACAGCCTTCTCTGCAGGCCCCCAGAAACCCGCCACCCCAGCACCACTGGGCAGCTGGTAGTGGCTGACGTTGCCGAACAGCGAAGAGGTCTTCCCAACCCAGGGCAAGGCCGCGAACTTGTCGATCGTGGAGATCAAGAAGCAGGGGAGACGGCGATAGATCTGCTCATCCACTGCCAGTACAGGTAAGGGCGTCGCGCGCTTGAAGGGACAGGCCCCCATGTGGGCGTGTTCTTGCTTGGCTTCTGGGGCAGGCGATTCACGACAATAGATCTCAAGCCTGTCTGGCTTCTGTTTGTTGGGACGTAGATGAAATCCCTGATGCTGAAGCGGCCGGTTACACCACGGGCACGTTTCGATTGGGATGGGGCGGTCGCCTTTGCCCGACTTCCACTTGGTAAGCAGGGCATGAGTGGAATTCTGATCGCTATCACCTGAACCACCAAGCTTGTTGGGAGAAGCTGCCTTGCCCACCCACATGCCGATCTCGAACGGCCACTCGCCAAGCAGATAGCGATCCCCAGCCTTGGCGCGTTCTTGGCGCTCCAACTCCAAGGCGCAGATCAAGGTGGCGGCACGGCCCAGCTGATCAAGCGTGAGCAGGCGCAGGGTGTAGCGCATCAATACCGTCACACCGGCCGACTCGATGCCGGGATGAGCCAAGCGCCGGTGCACCAACGTGAAGGCCGCAAGACCCAGATAGGCCTCGGTCTTGCCCCCCCCGGTGGGGAAGAAGAGCAGCTCAACGGACTCGCGATCGATCCGTCCCTGATCCGAGAGGGGCTGGGCCAAGCCCGGCAGGTTCATCAACACGAAGGCCAGCTGGAAGAAGCGCCAACCCGGAGTGCGGGTTCCTTCGACGGTGCCGATCTGATCGGGAGAGACCTTGGTGCTGAAGGCAGAGCGTTGGCGCTGGGCTCTGGCCATCACCACATTCATGGTGCGGAAGGCTTCCCGCACCAGGGGATCACTGAGCAGCTGAATGGCGATCTCGATGCGCTTGGCGCAGTCTTCGGCTTGAGCGCGCAGCTGCTTGGCAGTGTCGTTCTGGTCTTTGTCGCTGACCGGGTGCCTGGGCTGCTGGGTGATCCAGCCGCGGTAGGCCTTCACCATCGGCAGCAGCCTGTCGATGACCTGGTGGCTCTGAGACAGATCAGCCAGAGCCTCCATCCCCATGGGCACGTTCCGAGCTTCCAGCGGTGGCTCCGGCAGCACCCGCATCACCTCTGCTGTCGGCAACCAGGTGCTGGTAAGCGTGAAGGCGCGATCAGGGCGATCGTCGGCAACGCCATCGGCGATCACCGCCACGTTGTGGCCGCTCGCGAAGCAGAAGTCGCGCCGGTACTGCAGAGCTGCCAGGGCTTCGTCGTTGTCCTGATTGGAGGCGTTCTGCAGCGCATCACGGCGCGGCGGGAAGCCCTGAGGGCAATGCACGCTCAACTCGGCTTGGAAAGCAGCGTGGGGATCGCGATGGCGGATCTGATTGCTCTCAGGCGGTTGGCGTTTGTTGAGCAGGAACAGCGACACCGAGAGCTGGTCGCTGGGGTAGCCGAGCTTCTTGGGCGCTGGCCTGGCAATCCAACGCAGACAGAGCCCCTCTGGATTCGGCTCTAGAGGAATGTCGTTGCTGCCACCGGGGCCAGTGATGGTGAAGCTCTGCTCAGCCTTCTGGGGTGAACGCAACCAGAGTCTGGGGTCATCACCATCAGCGGGAGGGAGATAGTCCCCCCAGGTGACGGTGACTTCGAGGCTGGAGCCCCGCTCGAGGATGAAACTCATCCCCAACGAAGAGGGGAACCAGGAGCGTCGCTTGTTTCCTTGATCGAGGGAGTCGTTGGCGTCTTCATCGCGTTCCTTCTTCTCCAGGCGGTTGGCAGCGTCGTTGCTGTCGTCTTCCCCAGCCAAGTCCGCATAGCTGGGTTGATGGTCACCACCAGGACGCTCGGCTTCCTGCTGGAACACATGGGGGACAAGGAAGCCGGTTGTGTACCAGACGGAAGGCGGCTGGGGCAATTGCTCGTGGCGACGCGCCATGTCGTCCCAGCCCGGACCGATCAGATCGCTACACAGGGCAGCGACGAGTTGCTGACGGATCTCGGCCGACGTTGCCATGGGCTTAGCCCTCAGCTCCCTTACTGGCGATGGAGGTGCTCACAATCCCAATCCCATCTGCTCTGAAGACGCAGAAGCTGCTGACTTGGGTGGCCTGCCGCGCTTCTTGCCCGCACCCGGCGCCGTTGGGTTTTTGCTCTTGCTGTGCAGACCCTGGGCGACTTCTTCGGCGTAGCGCTCTGCATTCAGAGCAAGCAGACGGTCCAGCACGTCATTGCGGACATCATCGGGCCAGCGGTAGCGCCAGGGCAGCTTCTTCTTACCCTTAACCGCTGCATAGGAACGCAGCTGCGATCCGAAGTCAAGAGCCTCATCGGCATCAAAGAAGAACAGCTCGCCGCTGTCGACGCGCTCCTGAAGGTCGTCGGGGAGCTGGGCGTCTTCTTCGGTGTCGAGGTAGTCGAGCCCAAAGCCGCAGGCGGTGGGCACATCGCTCCAGCCATAGGCGTCGAGCACGGCCTGGTCCATCTCGCTGTGGAGGCGACGCAGCTCCAGGATGGCGCTGCTGGCTTCTTCGGGAGCGTGGAAGCGATTGTAGGTGCTGGTGAGGCCTTCATTGTGAGCCAGCATCAGCTCTGCGCGGAAATGGTGATAGCGCTCACCGATGGCGTCCAACCTCTGGCGCTGGGCAACGGCTCCAGGATCGTCATCCAGGCGGTCGAGCAGGGCGGTGGGGAAGGGGAATGTCTCAAAGCAGTCGGAGGGCGAATAGTTGGGGTCGTCCTTCATGGATGACGCGAAGGACCTGGCCCAGAACATATGCAGCTGCGATTGAACAAGCGCAAAGGCCGCTAATTCAGGCAAGGGAAATATGATTAGCTTGTGCGAAAAAATCAAGGAAACTCTGCAGAATTCTGCATCTCGAATTTCCCTGTTGGTGGCAGCAAGATTTTCTATGTTGAGATTCTTCGTTTTGGCGATTTTCCAGGAGTTGCTTAACTTTGGCTCAAGAGAAACGAAACCAAGGGTATTGCTGACGCAGGGGATCACTAACACCCGTTCACACTTGGCAACCGCCGCATAAAGGGTGGGACTTTTTTCAGCATGTATCCACCATTTCTGTCGGCGTGGCTTCCGCTGCTTGAATTCTCCATTGGGCTTTCGCTCCTGACGCTGTGGCTTCAC
>SRMO01000078.1:0-19307 GCA_004768415.1 Aphanocapsa feldmannii 277cV
GCTCTGGCCAATTTCGCCTGCACTCCTCCTCGCTGCACTCGCCGAAGTTGATCACATAGCGATGGTGGGAATGGGTCGGGCTATCGTTCACCTCCTTACCACCGATGTAAGGGAAGATCACCTCCTGATTCCTGGGGTTGGCGGTGATCAGCCGCTCCATGGTGGCCATGGGGGAGGGAATCCCGGGGGTGTCGTCATCGGCTGGACCGGAATCGTCGAAAGTGAAACCATTGCCCAACACGATTGAGCCCTGGAAACTCCTGCCGGCATTGGCGGCGAGTTGCCTGGGGTCTTCATGGTTGTCGCCTGGGAAGAGAAAGGCGCTGATGCCATTCACTGGCCGGCTATCCAACAGCTTGCGGCCTTGATAAGGCCCTTTGCGGAGCTGAACGACACTGACGACAACCGCCGCCACCCCAGGCCACTTGTATCTCCTGCGGGCGGAGTAGATCGTGCCGCCGTTCAGGCAGATCCAGCGCAGGCCCGTGCTGCGCGTGTCCCCCTGGGCGATGGTGTTGGTGGCGATCAAGCCAAGGGATCCATCTGTCCGCAGCAGATCAAAGCAACGGCGGAAGAAGTGGGCCACCAGGTCGGCATTGCCGTGGCTTTGGGTGTGAAGCTGCTTGAACCAGTCGAGGATGCCGTTGGGGCTGCCCTTGGCGATGGTGTTCTTGCCTGCAAAGGGCGGATTGCCGACGAACACATCAAAACCACCGCGCTCTTCTGCAAACACTTCCGGAAACTCGAGATCCCAGTGGAAGGGGCGAATTCCCTGGTCAGCCGCCGCCAGCCGCTCGCGGATCGCCTCGATTGCATCCTGCAGACCAGCATCGTCGAAAGCTCCACTGAGCATCGCCAGATACACCTGCTGCTTTTCGGCGCGCGCTTTCCGTTTGCTGGCATCGAAGAACGCCGCCACCATCAGGTCACCTGCCTGGCGCAGCCCATCACTGGCCTTGATCTGCTGCTCAAGCAGTACCTGTTTGCGGTCATAGATGGCATCATCACGGCTGTCTTCGGCGAAGCTTTCGCGCCGGTCGATGCCCATGCGTTCGTAGGCACGATTCTGCTGGTCGAGAAAGGCCAGCTGCACCGCTTCAGTGGCAGTCTGGATCTCCTTCACGGAGTGCCCCACCAGAGAATCGCCACACTTGAGGGCATGGTCCACAAAGGTGAACGGCAGCTTCTTGCTCAGCGTCACCAGCCAGAGCGAGAGCTTGGCCAGGTTCACGGCGAACGGGTTCTTATCCACGCCGTAGAGACATCGTTGCGCCACCAGGCGGCGGGCGTAGATGTCCTTGTCGTAGCTCTCATCAAATTCATCCGGAAAACCCTCACGCTCCCAGGCCGCCACCAGATGCCCAGCCAGATAGCGACAGGTGGCCACCAGGAAGGCACCCGATCCCATTGCCGGGTCGCATACCTTCAGCGCCAGCACCTGGTCGGCCGTTGGTTTGCCGTTGCAATGCTCCAGCCAAGGCCGGAAGGCTTCCGCTGCGATCGGATCGGTGAGCACCCGCGGCGTGTAATGACTGCCGCTGCGGCGCCGTTCCGCTGTGGGCTGCAATACCAACGATCCCGCGGCCAGGCCCCGTGGCGTGTGGGGCGACAGTGTTCTGCCGAGTGCCTGGCACAGCTCCGGCAGGCTGCTCGCCTCTTTCAGATTTCGCTTCACCTGGGCGGGCAGCTTCAGGTTGTTCACGCCGGTGATGTCTTCCAACCACTTGTCGCGTTTGCTTCCTGGCTGGGCCAGCAGTTCAGCGGCGTTCACCACCACCGTGATCCTGATCTTCTGGCGCGGTGGCCGGTAGCTGATGCCCACAGCCGGGGCCTGGGCCTGCTCCACCTGGAAGCCCATGATTCCCTCATACACCGAACCGATCTGTTCCACGTCCAATGCCCGGTAGCTGAGCCGTTCGCCATCGAGCCAGATCAGCTTGGCGAGCACCTTCTCCACCACGTCATCGCTGATGGCGGGCAGGTTGTCGAGCACGGCGTCGGCATAGGTCGTTCCCTGCTCGCGACCCTCCAGAAAGGGGTAGGCATCAGGGTCGAACAACTCGCCATGACGGGCCGGCAGGTAGGCCGGATCAGCGCCACCGCCGTCGTACACCAGCCGGAACAGGCTCAGCAGCGACGCCCAGGCGCCACGACGATCCGCCATCCCTCCTCGATATTCCGCCCGCTCCTGGCGCAAGCGACCGGCCAGGCCACTCACGCTGTAGTGCTGCCCATACAAGGCATCGGGTGGCATCAGCTCTTCGTCTTCGGCGTAGAGCAGGAACACAAGCCGAAGCAGCACCGTGATCAGCCCGCCGTAGATGTGGCCCGGGTCCGACGTGGCGAGATCAGCCAGGACGGTGCGGCCCTGCTCTGCTGCCAACCGTTCTGCCTGATCGAAGCCCGACAGCAACTCCCAAAGCGCTTCAAGGACCTGCTCTGCCAGGCGTGTGCTGACTTCGTTCTGTTCCTTTCGGCTCGCCGCCAACAACACAGGCAGACGGCGCTCGCTGTTGCCGCTCTCGAACAGCCGATCAGCCACAAGGAGCATCTGCATGGCTGCCAACATCGGGCGGCCCGCCACCGTGGTCATCGGCTCCAGCGGGAAGGTGATGTGGCCGCTGGATTCCCCGCGCGGGGCGTGGATCAACCGCAGGGCAACACCGTTGAACAGCAGACCGAGCGGATGCTCGCTGTCCTTCAGCAGCCGCTCGAAGCGTTGTTGCGGTGTGGCCTGCCATCCGCTGGTGGTGTCTCTGTCTCTGGGCAGGTCATCGAAGCCCGTTCCAGCCGGGAGCAGCTGCACCAGGGCCTGCCATGGCGACCCCCCGGTTGCCTCAGCCTCGATGGCCGGCACAAGGTGGGTCGGACGCAGGACGTCGTTGTAGTCATCCAGCCGCACCTCCACAGCTGGATCAGCAGCAGCAGCCTCGACCAGATCGCCGGTCTGCCAATCCAGCAGCTCCTCGAGCAGGGCAGGGAAGTCGGACACCACCTCCAGGCTGTTGTCGCTGGCGTCCTGCACTGGCTTCAGCAATTCCTTCAGGCGCCGTTGACCATCCGCCAGACGGGCCGTGCCGGCTTCCGGGAAGAGCCCGAGACGGTCGAGAACCACGGGAGCCACCACCAGGCCCACCGGTTGCACCAACCCCAGCCATTCCTGGTGGGTGTGAAGGCCTGGCGTGCCGTGACGCGCCATCTCAGCGGCCTCCTGCCACAGGCCAGAGGTAGATCGCACCAGCTGGCTCGACCCTTGGGGCAGTAGCCACCTCGAAAGTGCGGCGAATCAGCGCCGGCTCGCTCTGCAACTCCTGCTCGATGCGCTGCAATCGCCTCTCCCAGTACTCGCGGTTCTGCTTGAGCTGCTTCCACTCCGCTTTGTGATTGCCGAAATCCAACACCAATTGATCGGTGCTGCTGTCGATGCGGCGCTTGGTGTTGCTGATCCGCTCTCGCTGTTCTGCCAACACCCGCACAAATGTGGCGGCTTCCTCATCGGCTCGCCTGCCCAGTCGTTCCTGTGCCTTGCCACTGGTGGCCTCCACAAGCTGATCCAGCCGCGGCAGCAGCTGTTCCACATCGTTGGCGAGATGGCGTTGCAGTTGGTCGTGGCGATCAATCGGCAGCTCAAGCCGTTGCAGCAACGACTGCTCCAGATCCACGAGCGCCTGGTCACTCTTCTTCTTGTTGAGAACCCGCAGGCGGCGAGCGGGATCAGCCGGGTCCCATTCCGCCACCAGGGCCAACACCTCGTCATGCAGGCGGGCGGCGCCATGGCCGTAGAGGGACAACCGCGCCAACAGGATCAACTTGGCGGTGTCGTCATCCGTCCCCAGAACGGAGGCGCGCTGCAGGGCGTCGGTTTGAAAGCCGCGGCTGAGGAAGCTGTTGAGCAGACGTTTCACCAACGGGTGCTCCAGGTGCAGATGCACCCGATCGGCATTGACCACCTGGGGGTCTTTGAACACCACCGGCTGCGGTGGACACTGACATCGCCACTCCCAGAGGTTCTGGCCGGGTTGCCTGGGAGCGCGCAACGTATCCAGCACGTCACCCCAACGGGCTTCACCACCGGGCAGTTGCTCCACATCAGGGAACTTCCAACGGGCCCGATCCGGGTCGTTGGCTGTCGCCTCGGGATCGAGAGGCATCAGTCGCAGCTGCTGCTGACTGCCGTTGTGACGATCCTGCAATCCCAGGCTGGTGTCGAGGGCATCACGGAACAGACCACTGCTGAAGTGGAGCCAGTCTTCCGATCTCCTGAGGTAGCCCTCGAGGATGCGCACCTGCTCACGCAGTTGCCCGGAGCGCTCGCGGCTGTCTTCCAGTTCCTCACCGATCAGATGTTGGGTGCGCTTGAAGGCTTCGTCTCGATTCACCCCATCAATGGCCTGCAAGGTGCTCTGCAGGGCCGTTGGGTCAATGCCTTTGGCCAGTAAGTCATCGAGCTTGCGCAGCACCAGTGTCGGCAAGCAGCCCAACTCCTGCTTGATCGTCTCCGTTTTCTCCACCAGCCGCTGCAACACGTTGTCTTCCGGACGCTGTGGCAGCACGAAGTAGTGGCAGTAGACCTCCCTGGCCCGCTGCAGGGTGCGGTCGATGCGGCCGTTGCGTTGCTCCATCCGGCCGGGGTTCCAGGGCACATCGAAATGGACCAGATGGCGGCAATGGTTCTGCAGGTTCACGCCCTCGCGGGCGGCATCGGTCGCGATCAGGATCCGCAGAGGGTCTTCCGCCGGTGGACTGTTGAAGCTGCGTTTCAGCGCTTCGCGGCGTTCGTCGCCAATGCCGCCATGGAACGTCGCCAGCCGCTCCTCGTCCCGATCACTGCCTGCCACCAGCTCCCGCAGTCGGGTTTCGAGCCAGCGCTTGGTGTCGGCGTATTCGGTGAAGATCAACAGACGCTCTCCCTGCCACTGGGCGCCATCACGGCCGAGCTCCGGGCAGAGGTGGTCTTTGAGCCATTGCTGCAGCCAGGCAATGCGGGCATCGGCGGTGTAGCGGGCATTGCTGCTGATGGCCCGCATCCGCTGCAGCAGTTCCCACTCCTGCGGCTGCACGGCCAGAGCACTGCGCAGGGCCTGGCGGTGCTGGTCCTGCTCCTCTTCGATCAGCGCCGCTTCATCCAGTTCGGCCCGCTCGTCGTCGCCATCGATGCCAGCCAGCAGCAGATCCAGGTGGCGGGGATCGACGTTGCGCTTGCGCTGCTGGTCCTGCCGTTGTTCGAGGCTGGCGATGTGCACCCCCAGGGTGCAATGGAAGGCCTCGATCGAGCTGAGCAGCCGCTTCTGCAGGTTGGTGATCACCAGTTGCTCGCTGGCCCGCTGGCGTGGGCTGGCCTGAGCCAGGCGGTGGTTGCGGCTGCTGCGGTACTGCTGCAGCAGTTCGGCCAGTTGCAGTTCGGGTGTCTCTGGCGGCAGCTGGTTCAGCACCACCGCGTTCACGTTCCGCTTCGGGAGATCCACGCCGATTTGACGCAGGTCTTCCTTGAGCCGTCGCACCAACACCCTCTCGAGGTCTTGCTTGCGCACGTTCACACCCCGGCAGAAACGGGTGGGATCGAGAATCTCCAGCAGTGCCGAAAAGCTGTTGCTGTGGCCATTGTGGGGCGTGGCGGAAAGGAACAGCTTGTGCTCGAACAAGCTCGCCAGCTCCCGGATCGAGCGGGTGAGCCTGGAGTCGATGGCGTAGCGCCTGCCGCTGGCTGGAGCAGCGTTGTGGGCTTCATCGAGGATCAGCAAGCTCTGCTTGCCCTGGTTCATGGCCAGCCAATCGCGCAGAGGGCCGGCGTAGGCCTCATCGCGCAGCAGGGCCTGGCTGAGGATGAAGCGGCTGTGGGTGGTCCAGGGGTTGATGCCCCAGCCCCGATCCCGGCGGATGCCGGCGACGTACCTGCGGTTCATCACCGCAATGTCCAGCCCGAAGCGGGCCTGCATCTCCTCCTGCCATTGCAGCACCACCGATGGTGGCGCCACCACCACGACGCGGTGCACCTTCTGGCGCAGCAATAGCTCCCGCAGGATCAGCCCCGCCTCGATGGTTTTGCCGAGACCGACGTCATCGGCGATGAACAGATTCACCCTGGGCATGCGCAGGGCCTTGCGCAGTGGTTCGAGCTGGTATGGCTTGACTTCGATCCCTGCCCTCAGGGGTGCCTGGAACAGGCCCGGGTCGGTGGAGGTCACGCAGTTCCACCGCAGGGTGTGGAGATAGCTGGAGAACACCTGGGCGTCGTCGAATCCCCTCTGGCCCACGGTCTGCCAGGTGCTGGCCGCGAGCACCCGAGCGTCCACCTCCCGTTCCCAGAACACCTCCAGCTGCTGGCCATTGGCGTCGTCGTCCAGGCAGGCCATGCGCACGATCGTGTCACCGCCCTCCAGCTCGGGCCGCTCGACGTCCTCGACCAGATAGCGGTGGCTGCGGCAGTGGACAACGCAGCCAGGGGCGAGTCGGTTGTCTGACGCGCTCGTCGTCATTGCATGCCGGTCGGATGGCTGCCAGGAAAGAGGTCGCCCGTGTGGCCCCATCAGGCGAGCCTGTTGAAGGTAGCTGGCTGCGGCACTGAATCAGACGGCTGGGGGTTGATCACCACCACATCCGGCTGCCGCCGGCAGTGTGTCGAGTTGGTCCAGCGCCAGGGGTGGCGGCCGTTCCATGGAGGAGGAAGCCCGCGAGATCCTGCGCCGCAGCGTCGGTGAAGTCCCGCCGCCCAAGGACTCGGCCGCGCCATCCACGCCGTGGCCTCCGAGTTGATGCGGCTGACGCCTGACCGGGCGGTCATGCCATGGTTCTCTGTGCAGGATTTGGCCGAGCTCTGCCTCACCGCCGTCACCGAGGCGGAGCTGCGCACCGGCGCTGCCATGCTGCCGCCGGGCCAGCACCGCGACCGCCTCGCTGCCAAGGTCGATGCCATAGTCTGGGAGGTCTTCACTGGGTGGGTGCTGCCCTTTGACAGCCCCGCCGCCAAGGTCTATGCGGTAATCGCCGCCGCGGCCGTTGCCACTCGCAACAGCGCCGACTTCGAGCACTGTGGGATTCCGCTCATCGGCCCATGGACGGGTAATTGTGCCTCGACATGACCCGATCCGTCCGTGGGCCAATATCGTGCGAGCGCCAAGTCCGGTACAACGTCTTCGCGTTGCCCAAAACGCCTTTCAAGAGTAAAATTCAAAGCGCAATCTGAGGGAAGCAGCTGCAATGCTCGCGGAAGGATCGACGTGGCGTCGTTGGGACCTGCATATTCATACCCCCGGAACCATACTCAACGACCAGTTCGGGGACTGGGAAGAATTCTTGACCGCGATCAAAAAACAGGACGTAGTCAGCGTGCTCGGGGTCACAGACTATTTTTCGATTACGAACTATTCGAAGCTCAAGAAGTACAAGGAGGATGGCCATATACCCAAAATTGATCTCCTCATTCCAAATATTGAATTCCGGATTGCGCCGCCAACTAAGAAGAACAGAGCCATCAATATTCATTTTCTTGTCAGTCCCAATGATCCAAATCATGAAGATGAGATTCTCAATGCGCTTGGCCGCCTGAGCTGGACATATGGCAACAACAAGTATTCGTGCCTACCAGACCAGCTCATTGCCCTTGGGCGTGCCTTTAAAGACTCGGAGGTCGTTGACAATTGCACAGCGCTCCGGATCGGAGTAGACCAGTTCAAGGTCGATTTTGACAGTCTGAGGAAATGGTATAACTCTGAACCCTGGTTCCGCGCAAACTCCTTGGTTGCTGTTGCGGCGGGCGATGACGGCCTCTCGGGGCTCCCGGTGGACGGAGCCTGGGCCGCCTTTCGAGAGGGGATCGCGCTCTTCAGCCAGATGATCTTTTCGGGCAACCCCGGCACCCGCAAGTTCTGGCTGGGCCGTCGCAAGCAGGACGATCTTACAATGATAAGGCGCGCCGGAGGTTTCAAACCATGTATCCACGGTTCGGATGCGCATGATATCAACCGGCTCTTCCGCCCAGCCCAGGACAGGTTTTGCTGGATCAAGGCCGACCCGACCTTCGAGGGCCTCAAGCAGCTTCTCTACGAGCCGGAAGATAGGGTCTACATCGGCTCTACGCCGCCAATAAATCACGACAAGGCACGTGTCATTCGTTCGGTTACGCTGTCCCAAACGGGCGGATGGTTCGATGAGGTAAAAATCTCCCTCAATGCCGGCCTTGTCTCCATTGTTGGCCAGAAAGGCTCTGGCAAATCCGCGCTCGCAGAGCTCATTGCCCACGCGGCTGGAAGCTGGTCAGCTGATCAACCGGGCAGCTTCCTGAACCGGGCGGGCAAACACCTCAGGAATCTTGATGTCAAGCTGAGTTGGGGGGGCATCGGCACAGAGTCGAATGTGTCAATCGGAAGTAAAGAGTCAAATAAGGATGAGGTCCGCTTCCTTTCACAGAAATTTGTCGAGGACCTTTGCTCGGACGATCATGTCGGTACCAAACTCGCTTCCCAGATCGAAGCCGTTGTCTTTTCTAATCTCGACCCAATAGACACTCTGAACGCATCCAGCTTCGATGAATTACGTAAGAAGCGCACCGAAAGCATTCGCTCCGAAGGGCAGCGGTTGCGCGACGAGGTGATGAGACTTATCCGCGAAGAATGCTCCTTGCAAAACAATGCGGCCAAGCTCCAGGAAAAAAGACCCGCACCGAGGTGCTGGCCAAGGAGCGCACTGGGTTGATCGGGCAAATGCCCCACCAGCTCATCTCCGCAGAAGAGGAAAAGATCCAGAGGGATATCCAGATCAAGCGTCAGAAACTTGTCAAAGCTCAGCAGGAAGCCACCACTGACAAGCAAAAACTTCAGAAGCTTAGTGATATCCGAACGCATATTTGCACATTCAGAGAGGAAATGGCGAGATTTTCGGTCGAGATCGATACAATGCTCGAAAGTGCAGACGTGCCAGCTGATGACAGGGGTGCTTTCCATCCCCTCTTCCCCGAGGACACCGCACCGCTGCTCACGCGCTGGGAGGCTGCCCTTGACGCTGCCCTGACAAGGCGAGCAGGTGCCACTGAAAATCCGACGGAAGGTACGATCCGATGGCTCCAAAAGCAAATAAAAGAGCTGGAGGAGCGCAAGTTCACGGACGAGGTACTGCAGGAAAGAATAAAGACGATCCAGTGTCGCATTCTTGACATTGACACTGAAACGCAACGGATTAGAGAGGAAATCGCACAGATTGAAGGGCCCGAAAAAGAACGCATCGCCACCACGTGCGAGAAACGACTCGACACTTACGTGGCTTACTTTAAGAATCTTGGCTGTGAGCAGAAAATCCTTGAGGAGTTATTTAAACTCGTTTCGGATCGCCTAGCCGGAGAAGCAGCAGCTGAGCAGGAGCAGAACCTGGTGGAATTTTCGATCCGTTGGGATGTAGATCTCGACAGTTGGCTGGAACGCGGCAGTAACTTGTTCGACAAGAGAAGTATAATTCCCTACGGCACAATGCAGAATCTGGAGGATAAGGCCCGCGAGATCCTCCTGCCTGCTTGGATGTCCGGCAACCCGAACAATATCCAGCAGGCAATGAATAAGTTCCTCGCCGAGTTTCAGAAGGAAGAGTTTCATTCGAACAAATTTATGCGCAGAGAATCTACCGTCCAGGATCTCCTTGAGTGGCTGTATAAAGTCGAGCACGTAAGGGTCAGCTATAGTCTTAAATACAATGGCGTTGAACTCGAAAAGCTATCTCCAGGTACGAAAGGCATCGCTCTGCTGATTTTGTATCTTAGAATGGATATTTCTGATACTCGTCCGCTAATTATTGATCAGCCTGATGATAATCTCGACAATGCGTCGATCTACGAATTTCTGACGACATACTTCAAAACAGCGAAAAGGCGACGTCAGATTATTCTCATCACCCACAACCCTAATCTAGTTGTCAATGCGGACTCCGAGCAGGTCATTGTCGCGACGGCGGAGCGGCGCCAAAATGGGCTTCCGCGCATCACGTACCAGTCTGGCGCACTTGAGAACAACATGCCGAAGGAGCAAGGAATTAGGCAACAAGTATGCCGCATACTGGAAGGTGGTTCGGACGCCTTCCGAAAGCGGGAACGGCGTTATGCGCTGCCGGAAGGACAGCCTTGATCTATGAGATTTTCCAGATATTTTCTTAGAGCCCGCTCCACTATTCGAAGCTTTGGTCACGATCTTGATATTTGGTCTGCTCACGCTGCCGTTCCTTAGCCTCAAGCTCTCTGATTTGATCAATTACTCCTTTCGCTGCACGGCGGACAGCGTCGTGGTCGTCCTGCAGTAACACCTCAAAGGGTCGAGAACGTTGCGCGATGATGTCGGCTAAACTACCAGACGAACTTCTCGGCATGATGGAGCGCATAAAATTATTTAGCACGATAGTCGGATTCTCCGATCGATTGATCAAGTTTTGCGCTAGATTTGTAAATACAAAGCCACTGCTATCTGCGTCGTTTTTAAGTGGGTTTGCCGCTTTAGAGAGTATAATCAGTCGTTTTTGAAAATTTCCTTGATTGCACCATTTAATTAAAACTTTAATATCGATATGATTCAGGATATTCTCCTCTATCTGATCTCTCTCGAATAATATCTGTTGACGGTAAGCTTCGTTCAGAAAAATGCTGTCAAGGAAGTAAAGCGGTAACTTCTTTGCCAAAATAGAAGCAGTATTATACAGGTTGTCTATCATGCCATAAGTTTTTTTTACACAATTCAAGAAGGCATTCATGCATTCAGACGTTTCGTTTAGCAATTCTATCTTATCGAGACAAAATTCTAAGACCTTTGCTAGATTAATATCGAAAATACCATTATACTCATCTGAGATATCTTGTAAAATTTCAGCCGACGAGATATTTTGCAAAGTTTTAACTGAAGCATGCAAACCAATTTTTTTCAAGTTTAATCCAAAGTTGAGTTTGATATCACTCGATCTAATAATTTGCCGACCCAATATAAAGACGACAACTTGAGGTCCACCCGACTTCTCTAGTAGTCGAAGAAGTAGATCACATAGCAAATCTTCATCTGCTGTGGGCCAAGGCTTTATCCGTGCAAGAGATTTGAACTGCTCGATCGGTGTGTCATCAAAGTCGAGCGCCCTGATCAATGTTTTGAACATGTTACGGAAGATTGGAACGGAAAGGTGCAATTGAATGATCAATGACCGGAGCGTCAGATTCTCTGCAGCTTCGCTGAGTATCGCCCTTGCTAGGGACTCGTCTTTCTCGTAAATGGCAGCGAGAACACCATTCAGAGTATCACAATTACTGATTTCGTTCTCTGCTCGTACAAGATATTCTACAAGTTTGTTCCACAAAGACCTTAAGTCATTACAAGCTGAGCCAAGACCCTTTCCAAAATCGAAAGGAAAGTTAGGGAAGCGGGTTTCTCCAGTGAACATTTCCTGTGAGAGTTCGTCGAGTACTTCCGGATGTCTGAAAACGGCAACGCCGAGGCTATAAGCACGTTTAGATGCTGCTTGTCGGTAGGATTCTTTATATCCTGATAGATAACAATCCTTAAACACATAAGCCCTAACCTTATCGACAAGTCGATCTGGACAAAGAAAATCATAGAGTTTGTCCAAGAGCTCGATGCCATCCTGCATGTCCAGATCTTCGGCTTCATGATAGTCGATATCCCTGATTAACTGCACAGCATGCCAGCCTTCAAGCCATGGTCCGTCGCTGTTGTTAGATACTGCTCTTGCCGCAGAATCGAGAGCGGGACGCAGTGACGGGTACTTCCATAGATTGCGGAGCTCGCCTGCAAGTAGTTTCCGTGTACCCTTGGACAAGTCAATGTGGTTGCTGGTGGCGGCCTCTTCAGCGACAGAAATGAACCGGCAAAACCATTGATACTTTTCCTCGGGAGTATCAGGCTTGTATCCGAAGGAGCGCGGACGTGCTCCGAATTGGAATACGCTTATTTTGTTGAGAGATCGCCAGTCTTTACTCTTTAAAGCACCTTCAAGCATCACTAATCCAATTTTTTGTTTGTCTTTTTTCTCACTGAAGAGATATTGGCGTAGAATCTGCTCACGAAGGTCTGGTGAGGCCATTGTACCCGATAAATACAGCGAGAACAAACCGAGTATTCGGGTTGCAACATAGTTCTTCAGCCCGCAATTATGAATTATATCATTGGGTTCTAGAAACATAGGCAGACACGTCCTCACCTCGCCGTGGCCCTCGATTAGGAACTGGACTAAAAGAGAAACACAACGAGTGAAGAGATTAGAATCATAGGCAATCGAACATAAGAGAATAGCAATATCTCGAACGTTACGATTCTCCTGGCTCCAGTCACTGAAAAAACATTTTTTTGGCAGCTGCTCTGCTCGTGTCTCGATAACGTCGAGTATCGCGTCTGGAACCACTGGAGCGATGTTCTCGAACAGTTGGATATGGTCAGCATCAAGACGTTCGACAGCGTGCAGCAGGCCGTTAGGCGACAGCCATGACCTGACAATGTGTTGTGCACGTCTGCAATCATGGAGATAACCGAGGCGCTTCCCAAAAGATTTCAGCAGGCGTGGACTCTTGAGCTCCTCGAACTTTCTGGGAAGGTCTTCGGGTAAGATCATGTCGAGCGCCTTGGTCGCAAGCCAGTTGGACACCGGTAGTGGCAGGATTGCTCGCCAGTGGCCCCTTTGCTGTACCAATTGCCGCTCAATCAGTATTTGTGTGGCTTTGTGAAGCGCACGCCGATCCTGGTCAACCAAGGAGCCGAGGGTCTCTAGCTCATTCACCCCATCCTCGTCTTCCTTAGTCGAAAACGAGTACACGAGGCTCAAAGCTTGGGCTGCCTCGAGAAGATCCTTGTCAGGTGATCCTCGCTGATGAAATAGACGCTCGAAGAGCTGTGCGTTGGAAAACCTGGAAAGGTTCTCTCCCTCTTCCACAGCGTCTGCAAGCACCAGCCCTAAGCGAGGATTGCCTCCGGAAAACTCAGCAATCCTCTGCGAATTCACGAAGCCCAGTTTGGGGAAGCGTCGCGAGACCAGCGCTTCAACAATTTTGGTTCCTTCCGCCTTAATCTGGATGACGGTGGTGAATTCAGGTTTGTCCTCTCGAATATCATATTCGACTGTGATGAGGCATAGTTTTGAGTTGTTTAATCTCAATATCTCGCCCGCGAGCCGGTTGTGCGTTTCGCTTGAACAATTGTCCAGGATCACGATTGCTCGACGATCCTCGGTAGCGAGTCGCGTCAGCATCTCATCCGGAGAGGGTTGGAGATCGGTTCCTAAATCGGCATAGATGGCTTGGCAATATGGAAGTGCATTGTTTCCGACAGACTTCTCGAACAGAGCCTGAACGAGGCGAGTTTTTCCTACGCCAGAATGGCCCACGATACGCAGTGTCTTGTCCGAAGTTTGCACGAGGTTTCGGATTTCCTCTATTGCATCCTTAATATCATATTTAATGGTACCCTTTGGCAAAAGAATTTGAAGGCCGGGTTTGCAGATCAGATCATCTGAATCGCTTGGTGGTGAGTTGGTCCATTTCCCGAAGGCCTTCCACCCCTTAAGAGGAATGCCAAGTATATCCCGAGCCCACAACTGCACGCCTGGATGTTGTCGAAGCCATTGCGCGAGATCGTTGCGACCGTAGAAGCGTGTTTTAATATTCAGCCCATTGAGCTGATTTTTCATCTCATTGACCCGCGAATCCGCAGATGATTCGGTTGGGTCGTCATCAAGGCTGACGATTATGTAACAGCTATTGCTTTCGGAAAGCTCCTCGAATATGGGTCGAAGTTGGCCCTTTGGAGACATCTCAGACGCGATCTTATTGGGCGGCATGGTCGACTTCTTGACCTGGAAGCCGGTTCTAGGACGCGGCACGAAGTCACCTTCAAATTCTTTGTCCTCGATACGACAGTCAACATCCAGGCCGCCATCTGGGGCGGTCTGGTGGCCACCCCACCGAACAGCGCTGATCGGTGCGCCTTTCATGGCCAGCTCTGCTTCACACAAGCGAGCGACCAGCTCACGCAAGCTGACATCACTCAACAGACGGAGTTCATTCTTGGTTATCTCAAACATCTCATCAGACAGGTGCGTCATTGTAGCTGCTATGAAAGATAGCGCCCCTGTGGCCGTATCGCACGACCATGTTCAAGACGGGCGATGGCGGCAGATCTCAACAGCGACACCGCTGTGGTGCAGCCCGTGCTTGATCCCGTGGCTCAGCACGTCGATGCTGCCGCGTTTGCTGATCTCGCCTTGGTGTTGTGCCAGGAACCTGTGCCCCGTGGGGCCGTCTCGATTGGAGATTGAACGTGTCGCAGAATCCGGCTGTGTTGCAGGCAGGAAGGCTGACGCTGGCTGCCAGCAAAGATGGCGCCCGTGGGCCGCACCAGGTGACCTTGTTGAAGGTAGTTGGCTACGGCACTGAATCGGGCGAAGGCGGATTGATCCACACCACCCCTGGCTGCCATCAGCAGCGTGTCGAGCTGCTGCAGTGCCAGGGATGACGGCATTGTGCCTGGCATGGACCTGGGCGCGATAGCAGCAGAGCTCAAGGCAACACCGTTGAGATATCGGCATCTCGCTTCCGGGCAGCTTTGGCCAGCAGACGCCAGAACGCCGTGATCACGCGAAAGGCACGGCTTTTCCCATCCAGGCAGCCGGGCCATTGGGAAGACATTTCATCCTCAACCGTCGACAGCGCCAGATCACCCACCACCAGCCCGATGCCTGGGCTGATCCCGGCGATCCATGGCTCCGCCACATCGCCGGTTCCTTCCATCAGCGGCCCCAGGCTGCCGCTCACCGTGCGCGGTCTGCCCGGCTCGCTCCAGATCGCCTCCAGTCTGTCCTCATCGAGAAACATGCTGCTGAGGTTGGCCTGGGGATCGAGATCGGCCGCCACCACCGACAGCCCCAGCTCCGCCAGCATCCAGGTCAGGTGATACACGAGCGTGGTCTTGCCCACGCCGCCTTTGTTGTTGAAGAACGCCAGCGTGTTCATGGCGCTTCCTTCATCCCCTGGGGCGGGCGCAGTGTGACGCGGATGGCGGCATCGGTGACCTCGAACTCCGGCGGCGGGTTGCCATTGCGCTCGCACTCCCGCCGTGCCGTGGCGATCCCGGCCTCGAAGCGCTGGGCAAAGCCCGTTTCCCGCAGGAAGCCGGCCAGGTTGGGATTGCGGTAATCGGTGTAGCCCGGCAGACCGAATGTCTCGGCTGTCACGATTCCGACCGGCCCGCCGGGGCTGAGGATGTCCAGGCGATCTGCATACCAGGTGACCCGGATCGGGGCGTTGGTGTGCTCGTAGGTGCGGTGCATCACCGCATTGCGGAACAGCTGTTGCATGGCCACCAGCGGATACAGCTCGGTGCGCTTCTCGGTGCTGCCGCTCCTGAAATCCACCGCTGTGCGGTTGTGGGAGGCCAGCTTCTCCTCCAGCCGCCGGATCACATCCACCATGCGGTCTTCAATGTCGGCCTCATCCAGAGGCTCATCGGCCAGCGTGGGTCCCGCAAGCTTCAGGAACTGCACATGGGCACAGGGGAGACAGTCGCACGGGCTGCTGCTGAGCGTGAGCACGCCCAGATGAGTGGGGGTGGGCTCAGCGGGGCTCACGATCATGCGCGTGCTGGCCAGCTGCTCTTCCCGGGAACGTCTGTTGGCCTCCAGCACCTCGGGCGCCACTGCCGCTGGCAGGTAGTTCTCCTTGTACCAGAACAGATCCAGATCCTCCAGCGAGGCGCTGCTGCAGGGGCGTGCGTCAAACGGCTGATCGCGGAAGCGGCGCTTCTCGTTGAGGATGCGCTCGTCCTGGGATGTGGCGAAGCCCCTCCGCGGCCCTGAACGCACACAGATCCGCCCGTCGAAGCGCACCGGTGGTGAATCGGCGGGCCACACCGTGACCACCACCACGTCCACGCCGCCCAGGCTGCGGCAGGCCACCTGCAGGGTCGGCGGCGGCACGATGCGTCCGTCACTCTTGATGCCCGTGAGGGTCTGCAGCAACTGGTCAGCGTCCTGTTTCGGCAGGTCCCTGGCGCTGCCATCGTCTGCCACACCCACGAACAGCACGCCAGGCTTGCCATGGTTGGCCAGGTCGTTGGCGAAGGCGCAGACCGCCTCGCGACCCCTTTCACTGGCCGAGCCTTTCGACCAGGCCTGCTTGAACTCCACCAGGTCGCTCTCGCCAGCGGCCATCAGGGCCTCCAGCTCGCTGTCGTCGTACTGCTGAAGGGTCATGGGGTCTCCTCTGCCTGCTGGCGCTCCCGCCCGTTGTCTCGCTGGCTGTCGCGGGCCTGGTCGGGCTCCGCAGGTTTCCAGCTGCAGGCACCATTCGTCGCTGGGACGTGCTCAGCGATCTCGGCAGGATCGCCAGCCTTGTCTTTATACTCCGCGATGAACTGATCGAGCTTGGCTTGCTCGATGGCTTCAGGGAATGTCGTCATCAGGGCCATCTTCAGGCTCTGGGACACGGAGCTGACGTGGAGCCGGAATATGCTCCAAAACCTCAACGACTATATACTCGTTGGCTACTCTGCCCTTTGCTGTTCTGCGCTGAACAAAATGCACCATACAAACCAACACATCATGCTTGGCAAAGCGGATCAAATTAGCTTCGACCTGTCGTAAAAACTCAGGATCCTCAATCAATACATTAATCGGATTATTTCCATCATTGAGTTGCCAAAGTCCAGCTTCATCAAATGAGAGGTTACTGATGCTGTATGCATTCCTACGCATGTCATCGATTATGATGTCGTTCAGAACTTCAGGGGCGGCAAAATACGGTGCCTCTTCCTCAGTTACGCGCTCGATCTCGTGGCCATCACTTTCTATTTTCACCACGTCAATACCGGATTTTTTGAGTGGTTTGGTGATGAACTTTTCCAATGCCTTGCGCACGGAAAGCTCTTTGTATGCCTTCAAGAGCTCAACAGGAACATCATAATTTTCGCCATCAAGAAAAAGGCGGAACATGCCGGCTGTAAGTTTTTCAACTCGATCAGGCATCCTGCCCTTCAATTTTCGCACCAGCAGGATCAGCCCGATACAAACTCCTCCAGTGCCGAACAAAATCTCTTTGAGATTGAGTGCCGCAGTTAACTTGGTC
This sequence comes from Aphanocapsa feldmannii 277cV, assembly GCA_004768415.1. Classification (GTDB taxonomy): domain Bacteria; phylum Cyanobacteriota; class Cyanobacteriia; order PCC-6307; family Cyanobiaceae; genus Aphanocapsa_A; species Aphanocapsa_A feldmannii. The sequence continues at coordinate 17,084 of SRMO01000078.1, forward strand.
CTGGTGAGAAAGTCGGCAGCGGACTTGATCGCTTGCGAGACATCGAAAACAACCGTGAAACAAGCCAGCTGATGTGCCCGCACATTAACTGCAACTTCCGCAGCTTTCCCGTTATAAAGTCGGTTGAGAGCTTTAAAAAATTCGCCCACACCAAGCATAGCAGGTACGAGATCACGAACATTTATCTCATGCTCGCGCAAGCCAGAACCATCATAAGTTAGACTGAACTCAGTTTGCATTACAACCTCCAATTCAGCTTCTATGATATTAACATCGCCTAGACGAGCGCGCCCAGGTAGAGCGATAGACCGTGCCCCATTCGAGTCAAGCGTTGCCTATGGGAAGGGGATACAAGCCCAAGCAAGGGTTGGTCCGGGCTCAGCAGCTCTGCCCGGGGGCTCTCGCCCAGCCCCTCCCTCTCGAAACAGATCCGCTCATACCTGGGCTGCAGGGGTAGCCCAAGGCCGATCTGCTGGTTGCGATCCAGCAGCAGGGGCGGCACATGGCTGATCTCGTAGGGGAGACAGGTTCCGGACCTTGTCACAACCGTTGCCGCTTGGCTTCAATGCGCTGCATCGAGATGTCGTCGACAAACCCAAGGTTCTGGAGATGCCACAGGGTTGCGGAAAATCCGGTTTGCAGCCGTTCAGCCACACGTGATACATCCTGTGCCGTGGCAATCGGCTCGTCCATATCTGCCGCCAACGCGCGTATTGTCTCGGTCGGCATCAGCAACATCGCCGCAAAGGCGTTGGCGCGTTTCTCCAGGGACGGCGGCGCCCACGGGCCGCTGGCGACGGCGAGGCGTTGCCCGGCGTTTCGATCGAACAGCAGGTGGCAGAGCTCGTGGGCAAGGGTGAAGCGCTGGCCCCGCACATCAGCGTTGAAGTGATTGTTGCGGTTCCAGAGGATTCCGCTTCGGTGATGTGGCCCGGCGATCGCGACACCGCGAATGGACGCGTCCGACAGGCTCGCTTCGGTGACATCGACCCCCAGACGGTCAAGTATCGCCTCCACATCGACAGGTTTGCCAGGTTCGCCGTCCATGCAATCGTCCAGGTCATCGTGCAGCTCTTCCGCGAGTGCGTATCCCTGCTGCCACGGCGGGTTGGAGGAATTGCCCATGGGCTCGGCTCGACATCAGCGCGCCATCGCCTCGCAGTCACCATCCGGGGACGTCAGTCTGAGCAGGGATCCGGCGAGCACCATGACATCCTGTTCCTGCACAGTCGGCGCCATGGTGCCGAACATCAAGGCGGCGTGGCAGGACCCTTCGGTCAGCAGTGGCGAGTCTCCCGACGTTGCCAGCAGCACGTTCCGCTCCTCTTCCGAAAACGCGGCAATCTGGCGCTTGAAACGGTTCCAGCCCTGGCGGATGGAAGCCTCGTCCACGCCCAACCCGGCCAGCCACATCACGCGGCTGTCGTCCTGCTGTGGCATCCGCAACCCGGGAATTGCCCGTTTCAGCTCGGCGATGCGACTGGATTCCGGTGCGATCGAGGATAAGTGGGCAGCAGCGCCTTCAAGGGCGTCGTACAGCGGCACGGCGACGCGGCTCGGCTCGAGGCGAACGACTCCGGGACGCCGCTCGAAAGCAACATGATTCGGCACCCCCTGACTGCGGGAATCACCCCAGGAGACTTCGATCCTGTCCTGAAAACGCCGGAAGACCACATCCGGGAAGATGCCGCCTTCACGCGCTCCATGGATGGCGTGCCTTGACCACCAGCCATGCCACGAGGACTCCCACAGCGACTCCTCGGCTTCGTTCAGGGCGGGAGGTGGAAAGCGGGTTTCACCGAGCCCCGTCCATGCCTCGTCAGCCACTTTGCATGGCAGCCGTTCTTCGTGGAGTAGCGGGTTCCACTGGTCTACGAACCACTCCAGCAAGGGAAGCAGGTACCAGTGCGCCGACTCGACGCGCTCATCTTCTTCCAGATGCGCACAAAGGTTCCATCCATTGACCCAGATCTGAAATGCGCCCCAGGACAGGGAGGCATCGGTGGACGCGCCCTGTCCCTCGTCCGGGTCGTCCATGAAGGCGATTCTGATGGCAAACGCGCTGGTATCGCCGGCCAGGCGTTCCCAATGAATGGCCACTGTTCAATCCCAGTTCTGCTTGATGTCCCGCTTGCCGACGCGCCCCTGACTTCTCCATTGGCTCTTGCTGATCCGGGTGTCCCCGAAACCCGGCATACCCCAGTCGATGCCGCTCACATAGAGC
>SRMO01000078.1:19399-45170 GCA_004768415.1 Aphanocapsa feldmannii 277cV
AGGGTTCAGGCACGTGCAGGTCGCTGAACGGCAAGTTGCCGCGCGTGGAGGCAGAGACCATGAAAAGCGAGCACGAAGAGGGCCTCCGCGAACAGCTTCAGGGACTCCTCCACGCGGGCCAGCCCATCGCCCAGAATCAGCGCCTGCCTGCCTCCGAAGACGAACGTGAGGATGTCATACCGGTTGGTGAGGACATCCAAGAACACCATCACCAACAGCAGCACCAACCCCCACACCAGCAACGGTAATCTGGCTCGGCAGAGACGAAGTTCAGCCCTGTAGGCCACCAGCACGGCCACGGCCACAAGAGCGTAGATACCTATGATCAGATCATCGAGACGATCGCTGATAGCTGTTTCCCGGAGATCAAGGACGGTGTGAATGAGCCGATCAAGCCCCTCATGAATTTGGAACAGTTCGTCGGCTGCCAGAAACACGAAACCCACCGCTGCCAGCAGCCACAACAGGGAAGATCGGCGCCAGAACGCACCGCCCCCAGCCCCTTTGGATCCATCCGCGATCGATCGCCATCGAAACGTTCGCCAGGCCAGACCCGCCAGTATCAGGAGCTGAACTGCGGAAAAGATCGTGACAAAGCCCTTCTCCTCAAAATGGTTGTGACCTGTGAGGCCGATCAGGGCGATGGCAAGGGCGACGGCCAGAGCATTCAGCCCGAGCACGAAGAAGGGGATGGCTCGCATTTCTTGAAGCGTGGATTCAGAACCTTACTCAGAGGATTGCGGCAGCAGGAACTTGGATTTCACGCTATGCACCCAATGCTCATCTTTCACAGCCAGGGCCGCACGGTGCCGGGGTCTTGACCAAGCGGCGGGCCATGGAGCCGATCTATGAGAAGTTACGGGGGTGCGTGCTGTCGCAGGAGTCATGGCCGCCTTTCTGATCACCGGCGCCAACCGCGGCATCGGCGCCTGATTCTGCCGCCAGCTCACCAGTGGGGACCAGGTGAGGGACAGCTGGGGGAGGCGCCTCGGGGAGGCTGAACAAGGTTGGCTTGCTCTGTCGGCAGCAATGCTGCAGGGCCATGGGTGCGTCAGGCCTGCTGCAGCGGCCGGAGCTGGAGGACCGTCTGCTGCTGCTGCGCTGGGGGCTGGCTGGTGCCGAGTCAGTGGACGTGCGCGAGATGGCGCTCGCATCTGCCCAGTTGTTGGTGGAGACCCGGGTGGAGATGTGGGTGGAGACGCAGGTGCCTGATGCTCTGCCGATTGCTGATCGTTGAGAGGTCAATGGCTCAGGCTGCCGAGAGCTGGCGGGGGCTGCCACTCCAACTCAATGCCCTCTGGCTGCCCCTCCCCTGGGTTGAGGAGGGGCCGCGATCAGCCATGCGGCACCGCGGTCGCCGTGACAAGGCCACGACCAATCAGGTGCACATGGGCATGGACGGATCAGCCGCTGTGATGGGCTGCAGCCGCGATGGGGCTGGAGATCCCTACGATCCGGTCCACATCACCCTGGCCGGGTGATCATCCGATGGCGTCAGCGTAGTTGCGCGAGTTGTTTTTCGGCATCGCTTACAAAGAATTCACCTTGGTCCGACCGAGAGTGCAAACCGTCCAGGGAATTTGCTGCTGAGGCGTGTTTCGGTTACAAATCAGGGAATGGGCATCAATTGCCTTTAATATCCTGCTCAGCTTCGATAATAGGGCAGCTGGATTTATGAGATTTTTCCATAATCTTCGCAGCGTTGGCGATTGCTTCAAGTATAGGAAAACTCGCCATTTTTGGCTTGCCAAAGCTTGTTGAGCATGTTCGCGTTCTTGAATGTCGTTGCCATTCCTTGCTGCTGCCGCCAATTTCGCCAAGGTATCTCGCAGTTTCAGCGCTACATCATCCGCGATATCGATTACTTTTGTACGCCGATGTTGTCTGTAGTCCTTGATTTCGATCAACCAGGAAGCATTGGATTTAACGGAAACGATATCTACCAGCTTTGCAGCTATTTGTGACATTCTTAAATTGATTATGATAAAAGGAGGAGATCTTGCGCCACCCTTCTGCAACCAGCAGCATTTCCATCTTGCTTGCCTTGAATGGTTTAAAGTAAAAGCGACCGTTGTGGGAATCCAAGACAACTCATCCGCCAAGCTGATTTTCCAAGGGCGCAATAAAATTGGCAATCGTTGCCTCTCGCGGCCCCTTTAGTGTCGGCGCACCGAGAAGTAAGCATGTGTCTCGCTACGTTTTGTCAAATTTCAGGTGCCGGATCTCGTAGAGCGGAACGAAGCCTGGATAGATGGTCAACAGTTCCCAGGTAGGGAGGAACACCGGCAGCTTGTCTTGCCACGCGGAAGGAGTGCTCTTGATGGACACCTCGGATTTCGCAAGCAAGGAGAACTGAAAAACCAAGGATGTCCCGGGTCGATCGAAGGCCATCTCCACTTCGCAGCTACTGCGTCCCTTTCAGCGATGGACAAGCTGACCCAAGCGGTCTTCCGGTCGAAACACGCTGGACAGCTTTTCAGCTAACCCCGTCTGCAGGACGGTCCGGTAGGCGGCTCTGTACGCTTCTTGCCCGCCTCGGCGCTCATTGCCATGACTGCATACGGAAGTTTCAGAAGGTGCGTCTTGGCCGTTCCGTTTGCGTCGACGATGACATTGAGATCTTTGAATTGCAGATCGGCGCTATTGAACACCGTGAAATTCCTTATCCTGAGTGACTTGAGCACAGGCTTTATCTCCTCTGCACCTCATAGGCTGAACATTCTGCGGCGAAACTGCGTTCGCTGCCCACAGTCGCACCGTACCCCGCCGACCACTTCGACGTCGATCCCGGGGATCCACGCATTGGCGCATCCCATTGCTTTAGTAACAGTCGGTCCATATGCCGCTGGGAATCTTCGCCCTCTGTATTGAGCAACGGTAACCGACTCTACAACAACACCATGCTTGCCATCGCATCCTGCTCGTCGTTCTCTCTCGGTTGCCCCATGGAAACAGGGTCGCTGTTCGGGGAACCGGACCAGTGGCAAGCTTGTATGGCGTTCCAGACAAGCACCTTGGGGAGGTACGCATCGTGACTTTGCCGTTTGTCAGGAACATGACGAACTGCCGCCATCCATTGACGACAACAGGTAATGGCCATCCGGCTGCAAGTTGGTGTCTTGGCTTGGCGTCGCGGCATTCTGGGGCTGTCGTGCCCGTTTTCTGCGGCCCGCGTACGGTGCCACTCGTCGGGAAGGGAGGCCATTACACATGCGTGCCAGGGTCGCCGATCGTCGTTCCTTCCCGTTTGATCCAATCCAAGATGGGCGTGCCCGCAGCGGATGTAGGATGAGGTTGGTCGGCACAAGACACTGTAACATTGCCCATCCCAGCTCATCTTGTAGGCGCCAATCATTCGCGATAGCAGCTATACTGAAAGATGTACCCAATTTCGACCTCACTGTGAGGATGAACAGTTATGGAGCCAAATATCGGTGCTGGTGAAACTAGCGGCCACAGATGGCACGAGATCAAAAATCTGCCCGAAAACTGGTGTGATCTTTGCCGCGATGACCTTCGCGCTGTCCATCAGCAGTGGAGCGAGGATCGTGACCTCCTCAAAGGCGAGACGAAGGTCAAGGAGTTCCAGGAGGAACTCGCTCTGCAATGGGCAATTGAGACAGGGATCATCGAGCGATTGTACAAGTTAGAACGCGGCGTCACGGTTCAGATTGCGCAGGCTGGGTTAGCGGCCTTGGGCCGCTTCCATGCTCAGGGAAAAATAACTACAGATATTCGGAATCTGATCACTGATCAGCGGGAGGCCCTTGAAATGGTCATGGATATCGTAGGTGGCAGCCGCGATCTGAGCTCGTCTTATATCAAGGAACTGCATCAACTGCTTACTCGTAGTCAAAAATTTTGCGAAGCCGAAGACTCATCGGGAAAACGTATCGAGGTTAACCTGCAAAAAGGTGATTGGAAGAAGCTCCCAAACAACCCACGTCGACCCGACGGATCGTTTCACCAGTACTGTCCTCCTGAACGTGTCCAAGATCAGATCGATCAATTGTTAAAATGGCATCAAGAACATCAAAAACATCCTGATACCTGCGCCGAGGTCGAAGCAGCATGGCTGCACCATCGCTTTACCCAAATTCATCCATTTCAGGACGGTAATGGACGTGTTGCTCGTACCCTCACTGGCGCTGTGTTTCTCAAGGCTAAATACCTCGTTCTCGTCATTCGCGATGCAGAACACCGTGAGCTATATCTTGATGCCTTGGAAGCTGCCGACGCCGACAGCGATAATCTGAAACCTCTTGTCGACCTCTTCGCTGATATCCAAGTTAAGGATCTTAACACAGCCATCGAGTCGCTCCGCAAACTCCGCGGTGAACCGATCATCGGAGTTGCTGAATCACTCGCTGAGCGTGTGAGACGTCGCAAAAAGGTCTCACAGGAACAAACTGCAGATGTGATGAATCATCTGATTCAGGTTGCAATAACTCAACTAGACGCGGCCAAGAACAAACTTGAATATGCTTTCCGCGAGCAGGAAGTTACTGTCGAAGCTGAAATCAAATATGACAACGACGATAAGACTAACAAATATTATTGGTGGTCTTGGCAGATTATAGATGCAGCGAAGACATATCGATACTTTGCGGATCTCAAGCGTCCACGCCGGTGGGTCTCGCTTAGTCTATCCATCCCTGAAATCGAGCCAAAATGGGAAAAAAGTCATTTCGTCCTATCGCTCCATGCCGTAGGACGAGCAGCCGATCTTCATGCTGCAACGATGTTCCTGACAAGTCCGTTGGATCAGTTGGATTATGGCGAAGGTGCAGATTCACGGCGCTGGCAAAACAATGTAGTGTCAGAACATCCCTTCCTGTTTGCTGCCGAAACAGGTTCTCCAGAGAAAATCGAAAAGCGATTTCTTGATTGGTTAGAAACAAATATTCAGATTGGTCTTGACAAATGGGGAGAGCGATTGTAGTTTTTTTCTGTGTCAGTGCACAGGCAGAACTGGCCCGGTAAAGACTTCTGCAGCGTCTGATACTGCTGCTGTGGAATCAGGCAGAACTGACTGCGAGAGAACCAGTGTTGCCAGTTATGGCCACCACACAGCTCGCGTAGTCGCTGAACATCGAGGCCAGCCACTGCTGCCTCGCCTGCCATGTAGCCCTGCAGGACTGACCACTCCTGAGGAGCTTGCTGAAAAACACTGCAGCGGCCGCCCTTTTGCCTGCAGTCAGCTGACTGGTCGTCTTGATCGGCTGGTGACTGGATTGGTCCTCCCATCTACCGGTGATTGTCTGGGAATGATTGGTGTGATTGCCCTCTGATCTGTGGATCAGCAGAGTTGATTCTGCTGCCTGCCGAGCTGTTCATACCAGCGCCTCCGCAGGTTTAAGTAGATTGCTCAGGCGGATCAGGTTGTAGGCAATCACGTGGAGGCTAAACACGGCCCGCATGTTGCCTAACCCACGGACCCTGACTTGTCGCAGGCAGCCGAACTACTTGATCCAGCCAAATACTTTCTCGATTCCCCGGCATACATTGATCGATTTGGCGTAGCCCTTATGGGCACCTCGAAAAATCGCCTCTTCCTCGTCGGCAAGCCCTGCTGAACCGCGCAATCCCTTGCCACTACTGATGCCTTCATGGCAACATGCCGCCCACAGGGGCAGCTTGAGTGATTTTCAAGGTGCCCTTAAGCAGTCAGCGCCAGAGGCAGGAAGAGGCCCTGGTCAACAACCAGGGCGAACTGCTTGTGGAGTCGATCCACATAGGCGTGGGGTTTCCCCGGCCAGGGCCAGACCTCGTCGTTGAACCAGCTGGAGACCGTGGTCAGGGGGTCCGCGCCCAGGCGGTTTTCGATCTGCCTGGGGTGGAAAAACAGGTCCACCCTGTTCAGCCGGCCTTGGGCCAACCGCTCGGCCATTGATCCGAACAGTTCACAACACTCGCTGCTGAGGCCGATGTTGTAGGTGGAGATCAGCAGGCTGCAGCGAGCTTCGCTGACGGGTTGATCCACTGTGGCGTGTGGCGAATGTGTCGGCGGTCCTGGCATGGCGTGGATCCGGACCTGACCAGACAAAACTCCAGGCATTGCGTTCCCGCTGCAGGGCCTCCTGGCTCTGGGCAAGGCGATCGAGCAGTAAAGCCATCAGACGGGGGTGAGCGCCCTTTTGCACCATCTCCACCAGCAGCGGCTCGATCCGTGTCGTCGGTGTCGATCCCGCCTTCGAGCACCTCGTCCACCTGGCGCTGCACGAGCGGGGAAAGGGAGTCCAGCTCCTGGCGGATCACCAGGGAACGCCCCGCACGAAGCGGGCGGGATCGAGCAGTTCGAGCAGGGCCGTGAAGCTGTTGCTGTGGCCGTTGTGGGGTGTGGCGGCGAGAAAGATCCGGTGCGCGAAAAGCGGCGCCAGGTCCCGCAGGCGGCGGGTGAGCCCTGAATCGATGGCGGAGCGGAGCGTGTTGCTGGTCGGTGCGGCGTTGTGGGTCTCATCAAGGATCAGCAGCGACTCCAGCGGGGTCTGGTCTTCCACCGCAGGGCCTGCCGCCTTGCCCTGCTCCAGACACACCCGCAGCGGGGCGGCATACTCCGTGTTGCGCAGCAGGGCGTGGGAGATCAGGAAGCGGCTGTGGGTGCTCCAAGGGTTGGTGCCATAGCCCCGCTCCTGGCGCACCCTGGCCACCTAGGCCCGGTCCATCACGGTGAAGGCCAGACCGAAGCGGCTGACCATCTCCTCCTGCCACTGCCGCAGCACCGAAGGCGGGCAGCTGATCACCACCCGCTTGATCCGCTGGCGCAGCAACATCTCCCGCAGGATCAGGCCGGCCTCGATGGTCTTGCCCAGAGGCCCACGTCGTCAGCGATGAACAGGCCCACCCGGGGCATCTGCAGTGCCTTGCGCAGGGGCTCCAGCTGGTAGGCCTTGACGTCGATGCCGGCCCGGTAGGGCGCCTGGAACAGCTCGGCATCCGTGGCGGTGACGCAGTTCCAGCGCAGGGTGTTCAGGTATGCCGAGAACTGCCTGGGCTTGTCGAAGCCCCTTCGCCCCACAGCGTCCCAGCCGCTCTCGCCCAGCACCCTGAAGTCGATCTCCCGCTCCCGGAACACCGTGAGCCGTTGGCCGATGGCGTCGTCCTCCATGCAGCAGGCCATGGAGACGACCGTGTCCGCTCCAGGTTCGAGGGGCTTCCGCACGTCCTCCACCAGGTAGCCGCGGGTGCGGCAGCGCACCACGGCACCGGGCTTCAGCGTCTGGCGTGGGGGGAGCACGTCATGCCTCTTTCTGGCCCATCAAGCTTCTTATCAGGACAGCCCGAACAACCAGGCAAACTCCGGACAACCCCTGATTTCACTTTTTGTGCTTACTCAAATCCATTGCGGTGCAAAGGCCGCATTGAGGCTGTCGTTGCTGAGTCTGATGCCCCACCACCTGGCTTGGCCCACTTTCCCCGGGTTTTGCGGTGGGGGGCTCCCAGAGACTCCCTGTGCCAGCCGGGTCAGGGCCTTCCGATACCCGGCGCAGGGTCACCGCTCAACCACGGCGCCAGCGAGCCAAGGCCGGGCAGGCACCCCGGGATCGATCTGGAGGCCTGCCAGGTCAGCGATGCCGCCGGATGGCCACAGCCGAATTGAGGCGAGGACCTATCGAGCTATGCTAGTATGAAAGACGACTGCTCTTAGACCCCATACGTCCCACGATTGCTGCCATCAATGGTCTTCAAAACGCTTGCTGCTGCTCTTCTGAAGATGTCCCGTTCGGTAGCTGAAAGATCAGCCGCTCAACGCCTTCAACCGGTGATTCAACCAGGTTCAACCATGAAGCTACCTGTAGCGTTGCTGAGCCTGATGCTGGTGACCACTGGTGGACCTGTGTTAGCTGCATGCGAAAGAAGTCAAAGACTCGACCATCAAGATGCCCCATGTATGAATGCTCGATATGAAAGAAAGGGGTATCGCCACTGGAATCCAGAATACTATGCATGGGTAAAAAACACCTGCAAAGATAAGGGAAAGATTGTAGCCAAGCTTGATATTCAGACTAAAGCGGATTTAACTTGGCATCTTGAATCTGACGACACAAGAGAATACAGAGGCAAAGGATACTTGCGCGGTATTTACTACTGCAAAGACATTTCTGATCCCAAAACAAGACCATAACATTATCTCGCAAGACACCACAATAAATTACTCCCTTGCGGGATAACATATTGCTATGAAAGGGCGTGTGCTGTAAAGGGATCCCGTGGTGGGCCAGCAGGGTTTTTCAGATGTCGTAGGCAATCACGTGGAGGCCAGGTACGGTCCGCACACTGCCTGACCCAGAGATCCTGGCTTGTCCCAGGCAGCTGAACTGCTTGATCCAGCCAGACATCTTCTCGATTCCCCGGCAGGCATGGTTGGAAAACCCGCAATTTCCCCCTGCCAACCTGCCAAACTCCTTACAGGGACTTGGCTTCAGATCAGGGGGGCTCCCGGAGGCTCCCTGTGCCAGCCCGGTCACGACCTTCCGAGATCCGGCTCATGGTCCTCGGTCCTCGCTCGACCGCACCGGCGAGTCAAAGCCGGGCAGGCAGCCCGGGATCGATCTGGAGGCCTGGCCAGGTCAGCGATGCCGCGGGACGTCCACAGCTGAATTGAGGAAGCTCTGGAAAACCGGTACAAGCCACAAGTGTGCCCTTGCAGCGCAATGGATCTCAGCAAGCGCAAAGGCAAAATCAGAGGTTTTCCAGAGGCTCCTTGAGGCGAGGACCTATCGGGCTATGCTAGTGTGTGTAAGCGAATGCGCATTAGCTCCCATACCGTCCCACAACTTTGCTGCCACCCATGGTCTTCAAAGCGCTTGCTGCTGCTCGCCTGAACATGTCCCGTTCGGGAGCTGAAAGGTCACCGGCTCAACCCCCTCAACCGGTGATTCAACTGGATTCAACTATAAAGCTAACTGTAGCATTACTGAGTCTACTGATGGCTACTACTGGACCTGTGTTAGCTGCATGTGGAAAGAGTCAAAGACTCGACCCTAAAGATGTTCCATGTATGGATTCTGGATATACAAATGAGGGGTATCGCCACTGGAATCCAAAGTACTATGCATGGGCAAAAAACCTCTGCACAGATAAGGGAAGAATCGTAGCCAAGGTTGATATTGCGTCCAGAAGAGATTTGACGTGGCATATTAGACCCGGCAAAACAAGAGAACGTAAAGGCGACGGATACATCCGCGGCATTTACTATTGCAAAGACATTTCTAATTCTGAAACAAAACCATGAAATAACTTTGATGACACTACAATAAACTATCTCCTTTAGGAACAACTTAATTGCTATAAAAGGTGTGTATTGGAAAAGCGTCTCGTGGGCCAGTAGGGCTTTTAAAATTAAGGGAGAGGGAAGTACTGCTGACCGACTCAGTTCCTTGCCATTAATGATGATCTCATGGCAAGAGATTACCTATAGAGGAAGGTTGATTAATTTTTGAGGTGCTTTGATCTAAGATCTTGCTAAAAACTCAGATCCGCTGTGCTAAAAGGGGAAGGGATATAACTTGTCGAATCATCCGTCAATGGGCCAGATACAGTTAGTGTTGATCTGAGTTTTTTAGAGAATTTCTAGAGATCACGAATGAATTTTATGAGCTCCTTGAAAGCCGGCGAATCAAATTTCCATGCTCCTTGAAGCGCACCTTCTCCCACTCTAGCTACTGGATTCTGCATGGAAGCTAAATAGGCATGGGCGAAGCTCTTGTCTTTATTTTTTGAATTCATAGTGTTGTTGTTTTCAAGGCATTCTAGATACTGTTCGACGCACTTAGCAGCGGGTAAATCTTTCACAGACTGCCAACATAGAGTTTCTATGGAACCTTTACTGGTGCCATTCGGCATGATGAATACGCCAACTGAAGGTGAGTTGTTCGAGAATGTTCCGTGGCTTTGTGGCGGATGGTACTCTGCCTTCTCAAGATTATTACAGATACTTATAAAGGCGTTTTCTGAATTGTCGTCCGCGTCTCGGACGACTCCAATGGATTGGAAATTTGGGAGAGTTCTCACTATTTCTCGTATCGCTTTCAGGTTTCTAAGGATATTGTATATTCCCCCTGCATCGATTATCTGAATATCTATTTCATTGCTGAAGCAATGTTTAATCAAGGCTGTAAACAGATTAACCTCATCCTTACCCTCGACCAACAAGAGTCGGTCAGATTTAATTTCCAGCTTAATTTCCTTGTTTCGTGGCATTATCGAACTTCTAAGTTTAGGTCGCGGGCACCTAAGAGTGTCTCTCCTGTGAACGTTGTAACTTTCGTACGTCCTGATTTCTCGTCACGGAAGAGCTTATGGATGGAGAGGTTATCAGCGTCATCTGCAAAGGTATCTATCGCTGCATCGATAAACTCGCCACTATGCGTCGTTGCTACAAATTGTACGTTCCATTGATTTGTCCACTGTCGTGCTTTATTCCAAATCTCCCGCTGAACAGTGTAATGGAAACCGTTCTCCAGCTCATCTGACAGCAGTATGCCATCTTGGGAGGCAGAAAAGTCGAGTAGCAATCGCACCAATTTAACAGCTCCACCTCCGAGATCGTGAAGCGGCTGCGGCTTTCCGTCTTTAATCACTACCGACAAATATAAACTCTTACTTTCAGTAGCTAGTATTTCCATATCCTCGATATTTTCCGCTATCACTTTCATGGCTTTAACCAGTTCTTTTTTGCGACCTTTTCTAACTAGAGCTGAATATCGCTGAATATATTCGTCTGACATCTCATCCAGAAATTTCGTAGCCTCAATAATACAGCTGGCACGTCCTGTCTGTTGTCCCTGAGATTCATGGCGCTCACCATCAAGATAGGTATGGATGATTCCTTGAACTGGTGGCATCTTCTTTGTGGCTTCTTGTAATTCACTGGTGAACATCTTGGTTGAAAAAGTATCATCTATTTTTTCATAATGAAACTTAGCTGTGTGAGGATTTCCGTCGTCCTCGACCCCATGCAGCTCTAACTCGCCGTCCGTTAGCCTAGAGATTGGGTTAAAATGTGGGCTAAGTGTTCGTTGCACATTTACGTTAAACAGCAGGCTAGGATTATATCTCCCTGCGAACAGCCACATCGCTTCAATTAACGCCGTCTTACCGACGCCATTTATGCCTGTAATTAAATTGAGTTTGGATAGATGAGGCAAAAAAAGACCATCGATACAACGGTAATGAACAGCTTTGAAGCTACTCAATTGAGCCATCAAATTTCTCTGTTAACCGAATCAGTGACTGCAGCAATAACAGAACTCTTGTGACTACATCGACAGAGCTTGTCGAAGGGAAAATCCGGATAACTAATTATTGCCATTCTGAAGTCAAGTCGCTGCAGGGAGTATAGCGCCCGTATGGCCATAGTGGTTGAACAGGGCGTGTCAGGGTTGAGCGCGACTATCCGTGCAGCCTCCAGGCGGGCCAATTTGCCGGCTGTAGTCCTGCTCATGTGCAGCTCGACCATGACCTCACTGTCGGGGTTGGATCGCGATGCCAAGTTGACCACCCAGCGGTTCGGCGATGGGTGCTGGACGGATGCCATCTGAGCAGTCCAAGGCTGCGAATGCGTTCAGCCAGGCTATCCAGCGGTGTCGTGCGTGGCAAGCGTCAGGGATGGAGGGGCGCTCGCGGTAGAGGAGCACAGGCTGGGTCACAGATCACGCTGTGCCTATGGGCCACAACACCTTGCCCAGGAATCGGGCCTCGGATGTGAGACAGACGTAGGGCGGTTGCAAACGGTCGGCGGAGTGGAGCCGGATCGTGGGGGGCTCGGAATCCCAGACACGCTTGTAGCGCTTGATGACGATCGAGTCGCCGTCCCACAGGACGAAGAGCTCCCCGGGCGTCGGCCAGTGTCGAGACGTATCGACGACGATGCGGTTGCCTGGTTGCAGCTCGGGTGCCATGGCGTTGCCCTCCGGCTTTTGAGGATGTGCACTTCAGTGGCCGGTTTCCACCACAGCCAGCACTGCCGCCTCGATGGCCTGCTTCTGCTCGGCGTCATAGCCCCAGCGGGCCAGGAAGCGGATATCCTCGCCGCGGTCTCCGAGGCCATCCAGCAGCTGCTCCAGGCGCTGCTTCACCAGCCCCGGCTGCAGCACACGCAGCAGGTCCAGACAGCGACGTCGCACCCTCAGGGAGCCCTCGGCCTGTTGCTGATCTCCCTTGCGCTGATGGTCCAGGGCCATGGCAGTGCTCATGGCGAGATTGCGTACGCTCAGATCCACCACATCGGCGCCGGCCTCGCGCAGACAGAACACCAGAACATCCGGCAGTCGATCCATCAGCGGCGCGTCGCCGGCCAGGGCCACCACAAAGAAGCCCCGGGCGCCATCACGGCTCGCCACCAGTTCGGCAACACGGTCGGCCAGCACCTCATCGCTGATCTCCTCGTCAACCCAGGCCCGCAGCCAGGCGGCGGCACAGTCCATGGCCTGCTCGAAGCCGGGGCTCGCTTTGCTGCTCATCAACCGCTGCGCTGTCAGGCTTGAGCCTATGGATTCAGCGGCACTTCCGGCATCGGCTCCGGACGGCTATCGCTCGGGCTTCGTCGCTCTGATCGGTCGTCCCAATGTGGGCAAGTCCACGTTGATGAACCAGCTGGTGGGCACCAAGCTGGCGATCACGTCACCGCTGGCCCAGACCACCCGCAACCGCCTGCGCGGCATCCTCACCACCGACCGGGCCCAGCTGGTGCTGGTGGACACGCCAGGGATCCACAAGCCCCACCATCTGCTCGGCGAGCGGCTGGTGAAGGCCGCCCGCGCCGCTGCCAGTGCGGTGAACCTGGTGCTGTTGCTGATGGATGGCAGCAAACCCGCCGGTCGTGGCGATGGCTTCATCGTGGAGCTGCTGAAGGGTTGCCGTGTTCCCGTGCTCGTGGCCCTCAACAAGCAGGATCTGGTGAAGCCAGCCTGTGCGACGGCGCTGCAGGCCGGTTATCAGGCCCTGATCGGCGATTGCCCTTCCTTCCCCATCAGTGCCACCACAGCCCGGGGTTGTCAGGCGCTGCTGGAGGCCATGGTCGGGCAGCTGCCGCCCGGGCCCTACCTCTACCCTCCCGATCTGGTCAGCGACCAGCCCGAGCGGCTGCTGATGGCGGAGTTGATCCGTGAGCAGGTGTTGCACCACACCCACGCCGAGATCCCCCACAGCGTTGCGGTGAGCATCGAGCAGGTGCTGGAGGAGAAGACCCGCACCTGCGTGCTGGCAACGGTGTTGGTGGAGCGCAACAGCCAGAAGAGGATCCTGATCGGCAAAGGCGGCTCAATGCTCGGGACCATTGGTCGGGGCGCCCGTCTCCAGCTGCAGAAGCTGATTGACGGGAAGGTCTACCTTGAGATCTTTGTCAAGGTGGCGCCCCACTGGCGCCGCAACCCGGTGAAGCTGGCGGAGCTGGGTTATGGCGAGGAGATGTGAGACAAGCGGATCCGGACAGTCCGTGCCGGAGCCTCCCGGCAGACGTCTCCTGCCGGGACTGGAGGCGGGAGTGGTGATGCGCAGCCGCTCATGGGGGTGTCGAACCGAACCGGACTCCTGAACAGCGGGGCACTGCCACAAGCCATGGTGACAGTCCTTCCACACCGACAACGGATGAATCCCCTGCTCTCCGCCAGCTATGAACCTGCCATGGAAGGGCTGGGAGACGAGTACTGGGATGTGGTGGAGGCGGCGGTGTTTCCCAGCACACGACTGCGCTATCGCTGCGATGACCTGCTGATCCAGCTCGGCTTCGATCCGGCCAGGCTGAGCGACGGCGATCTCGAACAGGCCCTCGGTCGCTTCGAGGCGCGCCATCCGCTGCTGGCACTGCGCTACCACGGCTATCAGTTCGGTGTCTACAACCCTTTTCTCGGCGACGGCAGAGGATTCCTCTACGGTCAGCTTCGCGATATCCATGGCCAGCTGCAGGATCTCGGCACCAAGGGATCGGGGCAGACCCCCTGGTCCCGGGGTGGTGACGGCCGTCTCACCCTCAAGGGTGGGGTGAGAGAGATCATCGCCTGCGAGGCACTGCATCGGCTCGGGGTCTGCACCAGCCGCACCCTCAGCCTGGTGGAGACCGGCGAGGGGCTCTACCGCGGTGATGAACCCTCGCCCACCCGCAGTTCCGTGATGGTGCGCGTCGCCAGGACCCATCTGCGCTTCGGCAGCTGTGAGCGGCTGCTCCATCTCGGCCGGGCGGATCTGCTGGAACGGCTGCTTCGCCATGTGGTGGCCTTGCACTACCCCGAACTGCAGGGGCAGCCCCAGCCCTTGTCGGCCTTCTATGGCGCCCTGTCGGAGCGGGTGGCCCGGTTGGCGGCGGAGTGGATGGTGGCCGGCTTCACCCACGGGGTGCTGAACACGGACAACATGTCACTGGCCGCTGAAAGCTTCGACTACGGGCCGTTCGCGTTTCTGGAACGCTTCGATCCCGGCTTCACCGCTGCCTACTTCGACCACCAGGGCCTTTACGCCTACGGCCGTCAGCCCGCCATCTGCCAGCACAACCTCAGGCTGCTGCAGGCCCCCCTGGCACTGGTGCTGCCCCAGGGGTTGATGGAGGAGCAGCTGCAGGACTTCGCCGCCCACTACAGCCGCCACTACCGCGCCTGCCTGCTGCGGCGTCTCGGCTTCGGGCCAGCCACGACGACGGCGATGGCTGAGGGGCTGGCGGCGGGAATGGCCGATCCCGTTCCGCTCACACTGCGGCTGCTGGAGAGCTGGTCCATCGACTACGGCGCTTTCTTCGCCGGCCTGCGGGACACGATCGGGCAGGAAGGTGCCCTTGCCGGGGGGCCGGAATCCCTGCAACCCTGGTCGGCCAACAACAACGGGGCACCGCCGCGGGAAGCCTGGCTGGCCTGGCGGGATGCCTGGTGGCAGCACTGGAACCATCTGCCCAGGGAGCAGCGTCTCCAGGTGCCCCGGACCCTGCAGCGCTGGAACCTGACGATCACGCCGACGCGCCCGCAGATCGAACGGGTGTGGGCCGCGATTGATCAGCGGGACGACTGGGAGCCTCTCGAAGCTCTGCTGGCCAGCTGGCGTCCGGCCTGCCGCTGACGGGTCCAGGCGTGGTATGCCCAGCCCACCGCCAGGGACGCCACCAACCCCGTCAGCAGGGAACCCGACAGCAGGCGCAGTGCGACGGCGCCACCCCAGGCCCGGAGGGCGGCCGGCTGGGCAACGGGAGCTGCCACGCCGGGCAGACCGAGAAGACCGAGCAGTCGATTCCCCAGCTCGAAATTGAACCAGTAGATCGGCACGTAGGTGAAGGGATTGCTGATCCAGGTACCCAGGGCCGCCAGCAGACGGTTCCCCCGCACCAGGGTCGCAAGGGCCAGCCCCAGGGCCGTCTGAAAGCCGAAAAAGGGAAAGCAACCCGCAAACACACCCGCCGCCAACCCCCGCGACCGCTGCGCCGCTGAACCCTCGAGGGACCAGAGTCGAAGCAGCCAGATGCGCAGGCGTCTCCGGTGCCGACGGCAGCGATGGGATCCGGCATTCCGATTGCCTTGCTGGCGTCGTTTGCTGGACAGCAGAGACTGGCTCGGAGACAAGGACCGATCCGTTGACAGCGGAGGCAACACGTCACAGCACGATCGCCGCGGTGGCGACAGCGGTAGCCCCTGCTGCTGGCAGTGTGGCGATCGTCAGGGTTTCGGGCCCGGACGCGGCACGCATCGGGCGCACTCTCTTCCGCTGCCCCGGGCAGCCGTGCCTGGAGAGCCATCGGGTGCTCTACGGCCATGTGGTGGATCCCCATGACCGGAGCCGGGTGGATGAGGCCCTGCTGCTCTACATGCAGGGGCCCCGCAGCTTCACCGGGGAAGACGTGGTGGAGTTCCACTGCCACGGCGGCCTGGTCTGTGTGCAGCAGGTGCTGGAACTGGTGCTGGCAGAGGGGGCGTCACGGGCCGAGCCGGGGGGGTTCAGCCTGCGGGCCTTTCTGAATGGTCGCCTGGATCTGACCCGGGCGGAAGCCATCGCCGATCTGGTGGCGGCACGCAGCCGGCGGGCGGCGCGCATGGCCCTGGACGGGGTCGATGGGGGCCTGCAGCAACGCATCGAGGCCCTGCGCCAGGAGCTGCTGGATCAGCTGGCGGAGCTGGAGGCGCGGCTGGACTTCGAAGACGACCTGCCCAGCCTTGACGGACAACAGGTGCTGGCGGCGCTGGCGCGGGTGGACCAGGGCCTGGAGCAGCTGCAGCAGGATGCCCGCCGCGGCCTGCTGCTACGCCAGGGGCTGAAGGTGGCCATCGTCGGTCTGCCCAATGTGGGCAAGTCGAGCCTGCTCAACCGCCTCTCGCGGCAGGAGCGCGCCATCGTCACGGACCTCCCCGGCACCACAAGGGATCTGCTGGAATCGGAGCTGGTGATCGGCGGTGTGCCCATCACCCTGGTGGACACGGCCGGGATCCGGGAGACCGACGATCCTGTGGAACGGATCGGCATCGACCGCAGCCGCATGGCCCTGGCCAGGGCCGATGTGATCGTGCAGCTCTTCGATCTGACCAGGGGCTGGCAGGAGGGCGATGAGCAACTGTGGCGAAGCTGCCCACAGGGTGTTCCGCTGCTGCGGGTCGGCAACAAGCTGGACCTGCGGCCCGATCTGGACACTGCGGCCGGGCCAGGCAGACAGGATCAGCCGGGTATGACCACAGATCCGCAGCCGCAGCACGGTGTCCGGGATGCCGACCTGCTGATCAGCACCCAGCGGGACGAGGACCTCAGCCGCCTCGAACAGCTGCTGCTGAACCGCTGCGGTGCCGCCTGCGGCGAAGGGGTGGCGGCAAGTCTCAACAGCCGCCAGCTGGAGCTGGCCCGGCAAGCCCGTCAGGCCCTGGCCCGGGTGCACGACACGGCAGCGGATGCCCTCCCCTGGGACTTCTGGACCATCGATCTACGCGAGGCGGTGCGGGCCCTTGGTGAGATCACCGGAGCGGAGATCAGCGAAGCGGTGCTGGATCGTATCTTCTCGCGCTTCTGCATCGGCAAATGAGCCTTTCGGGTCTGGTTCAGCCCCTGAGCCGCCTGGAGAGGATCTGATTGGCGAGCCGGGGATCCGCCTTGCCGCCGGTCTTCTTCATCAGCTGCCCCACGAAGAAGCCCTGCAGCTTGTTCTTGCCGCCGCGGAACAGGGCCACCTCCTCCGGGTGTGCCGCCAGAAGCTCAGCCACAATCGCCTCGATCAGGTCCGGGTCGGTGATCATCGCCAGTCCCCGCCGCTCGACGATGGCCCCAGGGGTGCCACCCTGCGCCAGCAGTTCCGGCAGGATCTCCTTGGCGATCTTGCCGCTGATCCGGCCGCCCTGAATCAGCGCCACCAGCTCGGCAAGGCCCCCGGGCCCGAGGGGAAGAGCGTTGACGGACAGCTTGTTGGCATTGAGGTGAGCAGAGATATCACCCATCAGCCAGTTCGCCACAGCCTTGGCATCCACGGTCCTGCCATCCACCTCGGCGCTGATGGCTGCCTCGAAGTAGTCGGCCATGGGCTTGTCATCGGTGAGCACCCTGGCGTCGTAGGCCGACAGACCATGCACGTCGACATATCGGTGGCGCCTGGCAGCCGGCAGCTCGGGCAGCTCGGCCCGCCAGGCCTCCCGTTGCTCGGCGGACACCTCGATCGGCCCCAGATCCGGCTCGGGGAAGTAGCGGTAATCACTGCTTCCTTCCTTGCTGCGCATGCTCCTGGTGCGCTGCGTGGCTTCATCCCAGAGGCGGGTTTCCTGCAGGATGGCCTCGCCGGCCCTGATCGCCTTGGTCTGCCTGGCGATCTCGTAGTCGCAAGCCTTCTGGATGGCTGAAAAGGAGTTCATGTTCTTGAGCTCCACCTTCACGCCGAAGGGTGCATCCTCATCCGGACGCACGGAGATGTTGACATCACAGCGGAGGGAGCCCTCCTGCATGTTGCCGTCGCTCACCCCCAGGTAGCGCATGATCCGGCGCAACTCTGCGGCGTATTCGGCGGCCTCCCTGCCGCTGCGCAGATCCGGCCTGGAGACGATCTCCGCCAGGGCCACGCCGGCACGGTTGTAGTCCACCAGGGAGTGGGTGCTGCCGGCCAGCTGATCGGCGCCGCCATGGACAAGCTTGCCGGCATCCTCCTCCAGATGCAGACGCTCGATGCCGATGCGCCTGGTGCAGCTCTGCCCGTCCTTGTCGATCACCTCGATCTCGATCCAGCCATCCGTGGCGATGGGTTCGTCGTACTGGGAGATCTGGTAGTTCTTGGGCAGATCGGGATAAAAATACTGCTTGCGGTCGAACTTGCTGTGGGTGGCGATGGAGCAGTTGATCGCCAGACCCGCTTTGCAGGCGTATTCGAGCACCTTGCAGTTCAGGACCGGCAGGGTGCCTGGCAACCCGAAGACCACCGGATCGACGTGGGTGTTGGGCGTATCCCCGAAGGCGGTGGAAGCGGCGGTGAAGATCTTGCTGTCCGTCCCCAGCTGGACGTGGGTCTCCAGACCGATCACCGCGACCCAACTGTTCTGACCGCTGGAGGGAACCATGGCTGCGCTGTTGTCCACCGTTCGCGATGGTCCGATCCTATGGGGTGGGACCGGACACGCCCATCCCGCGCTGCCATACCCGCTCGATGGCGGGGCTGGCCGGGCCCGGGGCGGGAGCACCGCTCCCCCGGATCGATAGGTTGAGCCGATGGCGGAACCCCAGGCAGCTCCTGTACACAGTCCCGTGCTCATGCTTGGCGGTGGCCTGATGGGCCTGGCGATCGCCCATCAGCTCGCCTGTCGCGGTCGCTCGGTCACGGTGCTCAGCCGCGACCGCCACGAAGCCGCCGGATTCGCCGCTGCCGGCATGCTGGCCCCCCATGCGGAAGGGCTGGAGGGTGCGCTGCTGGCCCTGGGTCAGGAAAGCCTGCGCAGGATTCCCGACTGGGTGGGGCAGGTTGAAGCGGACAGTGGCCTGGCCTGTGGACTGCGCAACAGCGGGGTGGTGGTGCCATTCCGCAGCAGTGTGGAGCGAGAGGCCTTCCCCACGGCCCGCTGGGGGGAAGGCCTGGATCGTGCCGCCCTGGAGCGGCAGGTGCCCGGCATCGGCGCAGGCTTCCGCTGCGGCCTGCTGTTTGCCCAGGACGGGCAGATCGACAACCGCCGCCGGCTGATGCGTGCCCTGGAAAGGGCCTGCATCCAGCGCGGCGTGCGCCTTCTCGAAGGAGTGGAGGTGCAGGGGCTGCTGCGAGGGGGTGTTGCGGGGGAATTCCAGGGGGTGACGCTCACCACAGCCCAGGGGGAACGGCAGATTCTGGCGGCCGGGCAGGCGGTGCTCTGCGGCGGTGCCTGGAGCGGCCTGCTGCTCTCAGGCCTGCCGGTGGAGCCACTGAAGGGGCAGATGCTCTCCCTGCAGGCGCCACGGGAAGCACTGCCTCGGGTGGTGTTCGGTCCAGGCACCTACCTGGTACCGCGGCAGGACGGCCTGGTGGTGGTGGGTGCCACCATCGAGCGCTGTGGTTTCCACCGCGAGCTCAGCCCCGCCGGGCTGCGGCAATTGCAGCGGGGGATCCGGGAGCTGCTGCCGGCAGCGTCCCACTGGCCGCTGATGGAACGATGGAGCGGCTTCCGCCCCTGCACCCCCGACGCAGGCCCGCTGCTGGGGGCCAGTGGGATACCCGGGCTGTTCCTCGCCACGGGGCACCATCGCAACGGCGTGCTGCTGGCGGCGATCACCGCCAGCATCAGCACGGAGTTGATCTGCGGCACCCTGGACCCTGTCTGTGCCGGTTTGCTGCAGGCCTTCCGCTGGGACCGCTTCCGGGACTGCGCAGACATCGGGCTGTCGGCCATGGTGTGCCGCTGAGCGCCACAGAGCCCCTTCGCTCTGGCCGTAGCCCCACTGTGGGCGTGGCGTCAGCTCGGTGGCGCCGTCAGGTCGGTTGCCGGGAGCAGTCAGGCTTCGACGCGCCAGCTCTGATCCGCCGGGGTCCAGTCGTTGAGTTCATCGTCCTTGAACCAGAGACCGATCTCGAAGGCGGCAGTCTCCTCTGCATCGGAGCCATGGACCACGTTACGGCCGATGTCGACGGCCAGATCACCGCGGATGGTGCCGGGCTCAGCCTCAAGGGGCTTGGTGGCACCGATCAGCATGCGGGCAGCAGCGATCACGCCATGGCCTTCCCACACCATTGCCACCACGGGACCGGAGCAGATGAAGTCCACCAGAGCGGCAAAGAAGGGCCGTTCTCTGTGGACGCCGTAGTGGGCTTCTGCCAGGGCGCGGTCGGGGGTGATCTGCTTCAGACCCACCAACCTGAACCCCTTGCGCTCGAAGCGCATCAGGATCTCCCCAACCAGTCCGCGCTGCACTCCGTCCGGCTTGATGGCAATGAAGGTACGTTGGCTGGCCATGGCAGCGGTGGGTGGACAGAGAACCGCGCCATCGTCCGTGGCGGAGTCATCGCTTGGCAAGCAGTTCGCCCTCAGCGAAGGCCTTGATCACCGCCAGCTGCTCCAGGCGGCTCTTCTACGCGGTGGGGCCATGCGATGCCGAAGCCGGTGACGCTGATGGAGCAGCTCCTGAAGACGAGCCTGCCCCGTGGCGGAGTGGTGCTGAATCCGTTCGGCGGGAGCGGCAGCACGCTGATGGCGGCAGATGTGACGGGGCGGACGGCCTGCCTGCTGGAGGTGGAGCCGCGCTGGTGTGACGTGATCCTGCAGCGATGGGAGGAGCGAATGGATCGCACCGGCAGCCCCTGACAGCGTGAGGGTCGGTTCTTACGTTATGAGTGCGCTGAGGCCTCAGTTGCGTGAAGCATTCCAAGCTGTCCAGCCGCTCCCGTCGTCCTTGGCATTGGCTGGCCAGTGCCCCGAGCATGGGTAGGCAGTACAGCCGCAGGCCGGTAATTGAGCTTCCCCCACATGGATGTGATCAGGGGTCTAGACGTTCATCACGTCAAGAGCGTCGATCCGTGCAGGGTTTGATTATCGTTACTTTCCGAATGCTTTGGCGGAGAGTAAGGGGGGCTATGAAAAGTCTGGACAGACCTGATGGGACGGCTTTGCAAGCGGCTCTGAAGTCAATATGTTAAGCGCATGAAACACATTGAAGCAACGCGGCTACGTTGAGGCCCGTCCGCTGATAAGAGTGACAGGCAATGAAGCGTTCTGATCGGTGCGGTGCCCCGCCTCAGGCGGCTCTCAAGTCATCTCTGTAACAGAATTTGGCAGTACGCAGTTCCTCCACTCGCAGAAAGCTCGACCGCCCCACGGTGCAAGCCAGGATCGACACACTGCTTGCCGCAGGCCCACTTGACGGGGCTGCCTTGATGGACTTTGCCGAGTACATCTATGGCAAGCCCTTCCTCGAACCAGTCCTCACGCTGGCACAGCTCAAGACTGCCGTGCTCAAGGCATTCGACTGCAAGACCACCAGCGAACTGCGCAAATCCAGCGAATTCAATCTGGCGATGACCGGCCGCACGTTCAACCTCAGAACCAAGGCTGATTGAACGGCTACGTGATTCCTTGAGCTTTGCTGAGACAGAGGCGCGCGAGGCCCGGCTCCACGCCAGCTGGTGCCTATCCAGCAGGGGCACAACTGTGTAGAGCCGATGGACAGAGCCATGGTCCCTGCAGGGCCGACCGCCCCGCCCTGCGGAGAGGGGCCGATCACTGCAGCAGAGGCGGTGATGCTGCTGCTGATGCTGCGCAATCGCAGGCAGACATTGGACGAGACCTATAGGGTCCAACTACAGAATTGTCATGAGGGCTGTACGGACTGGGTGAATACCCATGACCAGCTGAGGGCAGCCACAGCCTTGTACGTCAAGCTCCACAACACCGCTCGCCAGCGCCTGGCTGAACTGCGCCCCCTGTTGCATGAGGCAGATCACGCCTGCCACGTGCTGAACAACCCCAGCCTTGGGGACGTTGCCTATGACCGGCTCTATCAGGAGTTGATCCAGCTGGAGACAGCCCATCCGGATCTGGTCACCAGGGTGGACCTGTTTTTCCACCCCAGGCAGATCGCAAACCGCCTGGGCGCGGACCCCCTGACCACGGTCTCCAGCTGGTTCAACGACGAGGTCTGGCCCTGGCCGGGGAAACCCCACACCTATGTGGATTGACGCCTGATCTCGGGTGCGGCCGAGTGTTGCTACCAGCACGCCAGGGCTGTCATCGCCGATGCCGCAAGCCTTGATGCCAAGGCCCTTGTGACCAGTGCCAACTTCAGCGAAACGGCCCAGCACCACAATTTCGAGGCGGGATGGCTGACGACATCAGCTCCCAGGGCGCAGCAGATCCACAAGCAGTTCGCGCCCTGGCCGTTGACCAGGGCCTCTTCCTGCCTCTGGCGCTGGCTGCTTAAGGGCACCGCAAAAATCACTCAAGCTGCCCCTGTGGGCGGCGTGTTGCCATGAAGGCATCAGCAGTGGCAAAGGATTGCGTGGTTCAGCAGGGCTTGCCGACGAGGAAGAGGCGATTTTTCGAGGTGCCCATAGAGCCGCCCGGAGGCTTTCCTTTCTAAGTATATTTACTTATTCACTCGTCGTCAATGTAAGGAACGGTTGCCTTTTCTTCTTTTAAATGTTTTTTGCTGCAAAGTAGCCCTCAATACAGAAGTAGAGGAGGCAGAGAGCATGAAAAACGATTGTTTTGGCTGGATGCTTGACGGGATTGGCCGAACCCCTTTGCTGACCGCAGAAGAGGAAGTGAGATTAGGACAATTGGTTCAGGCCTGGCAGGGCTATGTCGATGGCCCAGACGCTGCTCCGGCTGCGATCCAACGGCTGGGCCGCCGTTGCAGGAAGCACATGGTGGAGGCGAATCTCCGCCTGGTGGTGCACCTGGCCAAGAAGTACCGGACCCGCGGCCTGCCGCTGGAAGACCTCGTGCAGGAGGGCAGCTTCGGACTCCAGCGAGCTGCAGAGAAATACAACCCTGCCACGGGCTACCGCTTTAGCACCTATGCCTACTGGTGGATCAAGCAATCGCTGCAACGGGCCATCAGCCAACAGGCCAACAACATCCGCCTGCCCTTTCATGTGGCGGATCGGCTGGCCCGTCTCACCGCCTCGACCCACCGCCTGTCACAAGAGCTGGGTCGGACACCGTCACTGGAGGAGCTGGCCCAGGCCATGGGAGAGTCTGTCGATCAGGTGATGGGGCTGCAGCGGGCTGCTCGCCTGCTCCAGGAGGCCTCGCTGGATGCCCAGGTGGGAACGGGTCTCGATCGCAGTTGCCTGGCCGAACTGCTGGAGGACCAGAGGCCCCAGCCCATGGAGCTGTTGCAGCGTCATGACTGCCGCGATGAACTCACGGACCTGATGGAATGTGCTGAGCTCAATGAGCGGGAACAGCTGGTGCTGCGAGAGCGTCATTTCGAGGTGAAGCCCCTGCCCTTCCAGGAGATTGCCGGTCATCTGGGCCTCAGCCGTGAGCGCACACGTCAGATCGAGCAGAATGCCGTTCGCAAACTGCGTCGCGCTGCCCGTTCGGGCCAGTGCCGTCGCCGTTCCCTTGCCGTGCAATGACCAATCTCCGGCTTCCGCAGGTTTTCCAGAGCCTGCCTGGTCTCCCCGGATCTGCTGCAAACTGGTTTTTCAGCCAACTAACCGCCGATTGTCAGGGGCCACTTGGCCAGATTGCTGGCTGATATCTGTGGAGCTGCAGAGCTGATTCCACTGCCTGCTGCACTGTTCATGCCAGCGTCTCCATGAGCTTGAACAGAGTGCTCAGGCGGATCAGCTTGCAGGTAACCACGTGGAAGCCGAGCATGTGATAAGTGTCTGACAAGCTGATAATCTGTTCCAATACAATGGGCCTCGCTATTTTCAAGATGTCTTGTACTGGACAGTCAAGAGGATCACTCTCTGGTCAACATCGGCTATATCTTGTCCATCGACGAGTAGCTCGACAGGCCACATCGCTTCTGACGCAACGGATTTTAGCTTTTTCAGCAAGCTCCTGAGCAATCCTTGAAGACCCCTGATTTCACTCTATCAGCATTCTAAATCTCTTACAGAGACTTGACTTCAGGTTGACAATTACACAGGTTGGCTGGAGTCCTCACTTTGCGGCAAAAGTTTAATTTTATTGATGTTGTTACTAATTATACGGCTTGCCCTATGATTCGGGTGCTATGGTGGATTCGTCAACATCAAGTTTTTTGCATGAAAGCCATCTCCATCCTGTTCGCTCCCTTGTTGCTAGTCTTGATGTCGACGGCGCAGGCCACGGATTTCAGTGGCTGCGGAATTAGCAAAAGAATCCATTCCAAAGATGCAGATTGTCTTGAAGGTGGTTATAAAAATAGCTACCCATGGTATTACTTCGGCTTTGCCAAGGGTAAGGCTTGGGCACGAAACAAGTGCTCTAGCGAAGGGGCTATAATGGTGAAGGTGGACCGCGGCCAAGGGGCCGATGATTGGACGTGGCTCCGTCGCAGCGGAAATAAAAAGACGAAGACTGGTGCCGGCAGGATCAACGGTGTCTACTGTTGCACAGACCGGAGTGACGAAGGCCTGTGCGAAGATTGATTAGGGTATATCTTAGGCTTGAATAGATTGCTCAAGCGGATCAGCTTGCAGGCAACCCGGTGGAAGCAGCTGGCCGACCTGCTGGTAAGCGACGGTTACGGGCAGTTCGAGGCGCTGATCCCGGCCATGAAGGAGGCACTGGGGGAGCAGGGGCTGCAACGGCTGGAGCAGGAGTGCCGCGACCGCGGTGCCCATGACGGGCACTATGCCCTGCTCCAGATCGCCGAGTGCCGCGGCGACGTTGAGGCCTACATGAGCCAGTTCGACCCCAGGCAGCTGCAGTGGCCCAGCATTGCCGCCGACGTGGCTGCCCATCTGCTGGCGCTCGGTCGGGCCGGCCAGGCCCTCGAAGTTCTGGATCGAGCTGCCAAGGGTGGCCAGGCCAGGCATTCCCCGGAGTGGGACGACACGCGCATCGCCGTGCTCGATGGGCTCGGTCGGACCGACGAAGCCCAGCAGTTGCGCTGGCAATGCTTCGGGAAGACGCTCTCGATTCCCCATCTGCGCGCTTACCTCGAGCGCCTCGATGACTTCGAGGACGTCGAGGCTGAGGAGCGGGCTTTCAAGGTCGTCGCAGAGCACCCGATGCGGCTGCTGGCCCTGCAGTTCCTGGTGGCCTGGCCAGCCCTGCCCCGCGCCGCACGCTATGTGATCGAGCACTGGCAGGAGTGGGACGGGGAGGCGTTCGAGATCTATGGCCCGGCCGCCGAACGGCTCAGCGGGGAGCATCCACTGGCCGCCACCCTGTTGCTGCGGGCAATGGTGGCCTTTGCCCTCTCGATGGGGCGCGCCACGCGCTACCGCTATGCCGTCCAGCACCTGCGCAGCTGCGAGCAGCTGGCCGCTGCCATCGATGATTGGCAGGGCATCGATGGCCACGAGGGCTTCCTGGCCCGGCTGCGGGAGGCCTACGGGACGAAGTGGAGCTTCTGGCTGCTGCTGGAGGAGTGAGCCTCACAGCTTCTCCCATGAAGGGACTGCAGGCCTGGAAGGCATCAGGGGGTGAAGCACTGAGCAAGCTCGGAAAAACTGGTGCAAGCCGAAAGTCGGCCCTTGCAATGCAACGTATTGCCGCTCATTTGGTATCAATCAGTCGGCTCGAGTGTTTCACCAACCACAAGCTTGCCTGGATTGATGTCAGACAATGTTGATGGCGGCGGAGATCTGCGGGACAGCTCAGTCGTCAGTTGGAGAGATTTTCTCTCTAACACAGGGCAATCCGTTCGGATTGCTGTCTCCAATCCTGCAGGGATTGGATTCTACGGTCAGGAGGAGAGCGATCACTCCTCC
>SRMO01000079.1:0-1895 GCA_004768415.1 Aphanocapsa feldmannii 277cV
ACCGACGGCAGATAGCCCGGCAGCAAGCAGGCCAGCGATAAGCAGGAGAAGCAGGACAGGCAGGACAAGCGCCCTGGCCTAACCCATCAAAAAGAAAAGCCCATTCACTTACAGCTACACCTAGAAAGCCACTAAGATCCTGGCCAGCGGACAATGGCCCGGACATCTCTTCCATGGATCCGGATCTTCAACACCATGACGGGCACGACGATGTGGTCGCTGCCTACCAGGACCGCGTTGCAGCGGAGCAACAGCTGACCCGTGCCCTGGCGGCCTTCCAGGCCAGGGTGGCAGCGATCAGCAGACCCGATCTGGCTGCGGTCAGCGAGGCGGCACGGTCACTGTTTTCCGCCAGGGCGTGGGAAACCCCAGCCGGGATGAGATCCGCCAGGGCGTGGGAAATCCCAGCCGGGATGAGAATCAGAAGTCGAGCCCTGGTGGGAAAGATCTTTGCAGTAGTAGATGCCACGCAAGTGGCCATCACCCACCCATGTCCTTGTTTGGGAGCCTGAGAGACTCAATGTCCTGTCTCTATGGCCCTTGATATCGAGTTTGACGACTATCTTTCCTTTATGACTACAGAGGTTGCGCGCCCAGGCTGTATATCTCGGAAGCCAGTTTCGATTGCCCTTGTTTCTGTAACCGCCTTCCATACACGGGGCGTTTTCTGGGCGGACTCGCTGACTGCGTTCACATGACGCAAGTACAGGTCCAGCAGTGGAAGTCAACAGAATCAGCACTGCTGCAAGCTTGATGGGAAGCTTCATGGTCGAGAGCTCATCAAGGGGCGATTCAATTTAACTGACATAGGCTATCGTGACACATGCAGGCGCATGCTAGTTAGGGAAACCTCAGAAAATCCCTGATTTCGGCTGTAGATTTGCTGAAATCCCTTGCGCTGCAACGGCAACGCTCAGGCTTTGGCAAGTTTTCCAGAGGTTCCCCGGCGCTGAGACCAGCGAGCGACACCGAGGCGCTGCCGCCCCGCAGCTGAAGCCGAGAGCTGCACACCAGCTGTTGGGCATCCTTCACCGCCACCGCTGACCCTACCGCCTTGGGACAGCTGGCCAGCACTGCATCATAGGACAGGCAGGACAAGCGCCACGATTCAACCTCTCAGAAAGAAAAAGTCCATTCACTTACAGCTACACCTAGAAAGTCACTAAGATCCTGGCCAACGGGCAATGGCCCGGACATCTCTTCCATGGATCCGGATCTTCAACACCATGACGGGCACGACGATGTGGTCGCTGCCTACCAGGACCGCGTTGCAGCGGAGCAACAGCTGACCCGTGCCCTGGCGGCCTTCCAGGCCAGGGTGGCAGCGATCAGCAGACCCGATCTGGCTGCGGTCAGCGAGGCGGCACGGCCACTGTTCCGACAGGGGGTCGGCTGGTCGGCACAGCTGCTGAGCGAGCAGGGGAGGCGCAGGCTGCGGATCACCGTCATGCACACCGCCGGTGCGGAGCTCAGCAGCGAGGAGTGGGCCGACGAAGTCGATGACCTGCTCCAGGCGGCTGGCTGGATGCTGGCCATGCTGCTGGGCATTCCCGTCGCCTCGTCTTCATCTTCAATGGACCGCACTGCAGAGCCTGGGCAGGTAGCAGTTCTGGAACATACCGTCAAGCCCTCTGCCGCTTCCGCTGATCCGGCTTTGTCCGATCGTTCACACCCTGAGCCACCGCAGGGTGATGGTTCAAGTCATGAGCGACTGCAGGGCGATGGCTCAGATCATGAGTCACTGCAGGGCGATGGCTCAAGTCATGAGCGGCTGCAGGGCGATGGTTCAGATCATGAGTCACTGCAGGGCGATGGTGCCGATCCGGCACTGACCCCACTCACAAAGGCAGAGATAGCGGCCTATCACCAGCGCATCCTCGCCCTGCCGGTGGAGG
>SRMO01000079.1:2287-3068 GCA_004768415.1 Aphanocapsa feldmannii 277cV
TCCACTGCCTCCCCTCGATTCACAAGCGACCACGACAAGCGATTCAACCCACCCCCATGGCCAAGGACCTGTTCCGCACACCACTCGCCGAAGTGCGCTGGGCCCACCTGATCACGCCACGGCAGCAGCTGGACAAGAGCAAACCACTGGCCTGGACCTGTGATCTCCTCCTGGCCAACAACGATGAGGAGGCCCGTTCCTTTCTGCTGGCGATGGAAGACCAGTTCATCGCCCTCCATGGCAGCCGCCGCCGCCGTGCCGAGAAGGGTTTCCCCTGGAAGGAGGACAAGGACAGACCCCAGGAGCTGACGGTCGTTCGCTTCAAGCTGCCCCAGTTCCAGAGGCGCGATGGCTCACTCTCCCAGGGTCCCCGCATCGTGGATGCAAAAAAGCAGGCCTGGGATGGCAGGGCCATCGGCAACGGCTCGCAGCTCATCCTCGCCTTCGACATCTACGACTGGGAGGGGGAGAACGGCTGCGGCATCACCTTCCAGCCACGGGCGGTGCAGGTGGTCCACCTCGTTCCCTACGAGCAGCTCGACCCCACCGATGGTTTTGAGGAGCGCGAGGGGTACAGCACAACCAGCGAGTCCACCGCCAGCGCCAGCGGCTGGCCTGCCGACGAGGGCGAGAAGCAGGAGCAGGAGGAGGTGCCCTTCTGATGAGCCACATCCCCGGCATCCGCGGTGGTGGCGGTGGTCGCGCATTGGTGGCGTTGGTGGCGGTCGGTCCCACCAGGGCCAGCCCCAGCTGCCGGCCTTCTGCCGCAGCCAGGGGCCCA
>SRMO01000079.1:3153-3609 GCA_004768415.1 Aphanocapsa feldmannii 277cV
CCGCCTGCTGTGGCTGGTCCTCCTCGCTCAGCTGAGCACCCTCCTGCTGCTGATCGCCGTCTCCCTGCCCCTGCGGCTGACACCGCTGCCGGTGACCAGCCGCTCCTCCCTCGGCAGTGCCACCGGCATAGCGGCCAGCACCTCTTCTTTCACTTCACAGCAAGACCGATGAACAGCAGCGATTCCGCTCTGCCGTCCTTTGACACCGCTGCCGGTGACCGCCCGCTCCTCCCTCGCCAGTGCCAGCGGCATGACAGCCGGCAACTCTCCTTCTCTCACCCCAGATCAACAGCGGTGAACAGCAGCGATTCCGCTCTGGCACCCTTCTCCGCTCCGCCGCCCTTCGCTGCCCAGGGCCGCCACAGCCACAGCCACAGCGGTCAGCGGATCCTCCGGCAGTGGAACCCCACCGTGGTGAACACCGTGCAGGAGCAGGGCTGATGGAACGCTCCCCAT
>SRMO01000079.1:3868-4402 GCA_004768415.1 Aphanocapsa feldmannii 277cV
TCAGGGGTGCTGATGGGCACCTCGAAAAATCAGGCAACCTCCGCTGCAGGATGGCCTGTTGCCATGAAGACACCAGCGGCTGCAAGGGATCACGGATGTCAGCAGGACTGTCCTGACGAGAAAGAAGCGATTTTTCGAGGTGCCCTGATGATGAGCAGGAGGCGCCTAGACCGCTTTCTGCCGTTCGAGGCGCCTGGAGGCCCTGGCGAAGGCATCATCCACCACATCATCCCCACACCAGCGGCTGTAGGCGGCCAGGTGGGTCTGCACGCTGTGCCCCATTGCGGCGGCCACCACCTTGGGCGGCAGATCACAGATCACGTGGGCGCGGTGGGCATAGCCGTGCCGGCAGGAATAGGGCACGAGCTTCTCGCCCCTGGCCTCATACTCGCGGTGCAGCTTCCTCCAGAGGGGGCGTTGGCGGATGTAATTTCCAAAGTCGTTGCCACTGAAACCAGGACGCATCGGTGGCAGTTGCTCCGCTGAGAAACAGTCCGGCAGGCGCCACTCCGATGCCCAGTCGTCGCAGGGGAG
>SRMO01000008.1:0-1167 GCA_004768415.1 Aphanocapsa feldmannii 277cV
ATTCAATCTGACTGACACAAGCTAGGGTGACACATGCAGGCGCAGGGTAATTAGAAAATTTTAGAAAAATTTCTAATTTGGGCTTCCTGAAAAAGTAAATTAACCCTGAAGATAACAAACATGGCTGAGAGCATCAGTGTCAGCATTGCGACTTAGATCATCCCATCTGTATAGCAGAAGGTTAAATCAGGCATCTGAGGGCATCAGAGAAAGCCAAGACCCTCTGCAAGACTGAGCGGATGAAATATAGCCAGACAAAAAGAAGTCGGAGAAGCTTCTCCAGGTTCATCACTAGGAAGTTGATAGCAATGAGGCTCTCAGATGTCTCTGCCAGCTTAGTGCAGATCAGCCCTAGGCCAAAGCGTCTCTTGCCCTGACCAATCTTGCCTTCCACTGCATTGCGGCGACGCTGATCCTGTAGTGTTATCTTTCGCTCTTCAGCTGCAAGATATGGATTCTTTTTCGGACGTCCAAGCTTGGGGCCACTCAAGCGGATACCATGCTGCTTGCAGAATGTAAGATTGGCTCTAGTGCGGTAGATCTGATCTGCACAAATTATCTTAGGATAATAACCATAGCGTCTGAGATAGATATTAGCCTGAGTTTTTAAATCTATTCCTTCATTATAAGCATCCCAGCTGAGTCGATCCATAAATACAAATCCATTGCCTGTTAGTGAGATAGAAATTTTGGCACCAAATTCAACCTTGGATCTAGCTTTACCTCTCACTATTAGTCTTATATGAGGCTGAGTTAGACTAACAATTCTATCAGGAATACTTCGAGACTCTGAGTAATACATAATACTCTGCTGGCGAACCAGTTCACTGATAACAAGAAGTTTTCTGTACCAGTGCTTCCCAGCTCCTAAAGCGCTTGCAGCACAAGCGATCAGAGAATCAATATTATTAAGATTTCTGTTTAGATGACGAAGTTGCTGACTGATTGCTATACGAATTTTGCCAAAGCGTGGAGGCTTTTTTCGTGCCATAGTAAGGAATTGTCTTCGAGCTTCACGGCGGTAAGTTCGTGGCTTGTGTCCAAATTTATAGCGCACTTGTTTGTGCATGAGATCAATAAGCCTTTCTGTGGCTTCACGAGCCTCATTAAGTAGCGAAAGATCAGTTGGATACCGAATGTCAGCAGGTATACAAGTCGCATCAATTA
>SRMO01000008.1:1238-2150 GCA_004768415.1 Aphanocapsa feldmannii 277cV
ATTTTGGAAACTCATCTCTAGAAATATCTGTACTTTCAAGACAAATGTCTTTGGGAAAAGAATCAGTAAGATCATTATTGCAAGCATGATTTTCTTCTAATTTCTTCATACCATAGCGGACGATTCATTCATTGCATTCATTGATCACTTCTGCAGGTATGCGCTTACGGAAATGAACCATCATGGACGGATCAAACGGTGCGGAGTATTGAAAAGATTCCATCCCAATAAAGAATTGTAGGAATGGATTCTCCTTCAGTTGCTCAACTAGCTCCTCATCGCTGAGCTTCAAACGTTCTTTGATAATCAAAGCGCCAAGGGCCATTCTGAATGGCTTGGCTGGTGCACCTAAGTCTTTACAGAAATGAGCTGCATAGTCATCTTCCATTTCATCCCAAGGAATCAACTTCTCCATAATCACCCATCGGTTATTGCTCGACAACTTGCTATCCAACCGGAGACAGAAATCTTCAAAGGAGAGTCGATCCTTATTCGTGCGACGGTACATGGGAGAATCTGGAGCGACTTTTCTGCCAAAACCTGGTAACTCTCTTACATTTTAGCATGGCCAGCATGGTCAGATGTGCTGCCGTGCAATGGATCTAGGCTTTTTCAGCAGGCCCCAGTTTAGAGCGGCCATGGGTTGACTGATCTGAAGGGAAACTTATCGATATAAATATCGTCGCGAAGCCTAATCAGCCCTAGTCTGAGCCGCTTTGCGATTTGCCCGAAGTACAGACTCATGGCCGATAATCCAATGATATAATTTATACAGAGTTTCTGTTCTCTTCTCAGGAAAGCACGGCTGGCCACCGCCCCGGTCCAATGAACTTGGGAGGCCGGCCAGCAGCCCGGGATCAGAAGCGCAGGGTGGTACTCAGTTCGATGCTGTGGTCCGGGTCCTCCTGGCGT
>SRMO01000080.1:0-741 GCA_004768415.1 Aphanocapsa feldmannii 277cV
TTCCATGCTTCTGGTACCTTTCCTTGCTTAATATCTTTATTTTCTTCTCTTGTATTTCACTGCTTACGAATCGGCACAATAGTTGCATCAATAATTTGACCGCCCTTGGCTTCTAGACCTTGTGATTTGAGATGCTGTTCAAACGTCTCAAATAACTCTTCTATTATTCCTGCTTGGCGAAGTTTCTCTCTAAAAAGTCGAATTGTAGTTGCATCAGGAATAGTATTCATGATACCCAAATCTAAAAATTTTTCAAATGACCGACGATCGTTCACCTGAAATTCAAGTTCCTCATCACTCAGATTAAAAAGCTGCTGTAGCACCAGCATCTTGAAAAGAATAATTGGGTCTATCCTCTTTCTCCCAGCGTTACTCTTTCGCTCTTTCGTGAATGCTTTCTCCAGCAATGGCCGAAAACTATCCCATGGTATTGCCTCCAATAGTCTCGCTAGCGCTGGCTTCTTTTGACGCAGCTTTTTGTTCCTCTCTTCCTCGTCCCAAAATCCTCTTTGGCCCATTTGATCAATTGATCTCTGCTCTCAATTGTAGCAGACATTGATCCCTTTGCTGGATGATCTCATACTATGAAGTGCAAGTATTAAAATGGGACCCCATGGACTAACAGGACTGTTCAGGTGAGGAAGAGGCTATTTTTCGAGGTGCCCTTTATGAGGTTGAGAGTATTCGACGCTTTAGCGGCATCCGACTGGACAAGGTCCCTGACGAAACGACGATTCTCAA
>SRMO01000080.1:751-7661 GCA_004768415.1 Aphanocapsa feldmannii 277cV
ATTCGACGCTTTAGCGGCATCCGACTGGACAAAATCCCTGACGAAACGACGATTCTCAATTTCCGCCGTCGGCTGGAACGTCACGGACTGGGAAAGGTGCTGTTTGAGAGGATCAACGAGCATCTGACTCGTCATGGTCTGATGCTGAAGAAAGGGACGATTCTAGATGCCAGCATTATTGCAGCACCGTCATCGACAAAGAACCGCAGAAGAGAGCGTGATCCTGAGATGAAGCAGACCAAGAAGGGAAATCAATGGCACTTCGGAATGAAGCTCCACATCAGCGTGGATGATGAAAGCGGGCTAGCTCATAGCATAGAAACAACCTCTGCGAACGTGCATGACCTAACACCCTCTAACAAGCTACTCTACGGTGAAGGGGCTCGTGTCTGGGCAGATGCAGGATATCAGGGGATTGAAAAGCGCCAAGCCCATCATGATCGCAAGGTAGCATGGCACATTGCTATGAGGCCAGGACAGCGTAGGATATTACCAAGAGATCAACGGGATCATCTAATAGAACATTGCAAGGCGAGTGTGAGAGCAAAGGTGGAACATCCCTTTCTCTATGTCAAGAAAATATTTGGCTACAGCAAGGTCTGCTACCGTGGACTAGCCAAAAACGAGAATCGTCTGGCGCTCCTTCTTGGATTCGCTAATTTAATGCGATCAGAATCTTGTCTAGTTTAATTCTCATAGGATAGCTATGTCTGATTGCCGTCAATCGGACAAAAAATTCAATAACTCATCAACAAATTGGCTGTATTTGTCAATTTTTGAGTATTGTATCCGGCTAATCAGAACACAGGACCTCTAATCGCTTGTCTTCGAGGCTAATTCAGATGTTCCTTAGCGCTGAGCAGCTCCTTGATCGCCTCTACTTGGCCTACGTACGCTGCTAAGTGAAGCGGAGCTAATTCATCTTTATCCCTAGCATCGGGTTGGGCGCCAGCGCTGAGCAACTCCTTGACCGCTTCTACTTGACCTACGTATGCTGCGGAGTGAAGCGGAGTATATCCAATCGAATTCCTGGCATCGAGTTGGGAGCCAGCACTGAGCAACTCCTTGATCGTCTCTACTTGGCCCAACGCCACTGCGAAGTGAAGTGGAGTCGATCCATCTTCAGTTCTGGCATTGGGTTGGGAGCCAGAGCTGAGTAGATCCTTGATCAGCTCTACGCGACCTTCCCGTGCTGCCAAGTGAAGCGGACCCGCTACCAGGTCCACCATCCTGCCGACATCCTCTGCCATCCATAGTCTCCTGAATCTTCAGCCTGGAATAGACGAACCGTAACACCCCGCTATATCGGCGACAACCTCTCCTTCTGCCCCCTCAACCTTTCCCGTCCTCATCCCAAATTGGTATCATTTCCCCACCAAGCAGAAGAAACGCCCCATGCGCAATGGATTCAAGGTCATCGACGCCGACGCCCACATGCAGGAACCCCCATACATCTGGGATCACTACGTGGAGGCCGAGTTCTACGACCGGCGCCCCCGTGCCACTCCGAAGACTTGCCCACCTCCGTTTATAAGCAACGCCCCAACCAGTTATACTTACACTAACCCATCACCGACGAAAACAAGAGTAACATCCTCTGGGACAATCCCACCCGCCTCTTCGGCCCCCGCATCCTCACCTAAGCCCCCAACCCCCCAACCAGTGAAGAAGCCCATTCCTAACAGCTATTGGATAAGGCCGGGTAGAGTGGCCGCCGGCGAATATCCCGGCGCAAAGGACCCCAGCGATGCTGCAGTAAAAATACGAACCTTCTTGGAAGCCGGCATCGATCACTTCATAGACCTGACCCATTCCTACGAATTGGAATCCTACAACCAGATTGCACTACAGGAAGCCCAACGCCTTGGTAAGACTATCTCCCATGAGCGATTCCCCATAACCGACTTGTCGATTCCTCAACGTCCCAAAGAGATGACGAAGATACTGGACGCAATCGACCGTGCTATTGACGAGGACAGTGCTGTTTATGTCCACTGCTGGGGCGGGGTGGGACGCACTGGAACTGTGACAGGTTGTTGGCTTGTTAGGCATGGCCTCACTGGAGAAGAGGCCTTGGCGCGGATTGCCCAGTTTTGGCAGGGCGTAGAAAAGGTTTGGCGCATGCCCAATTCACCGGAGACCTGTGAGCAGAGGGAATACGTGCGCAACTGGCACGAATAATTTGTGAGCGAATTACAAAATTTACGATGCCTGAGACTCGGATCCACCGATATCAATGCGAGGTGGTCGAAGCCTGAGGGAGTCGGGGTGGTCTGAACCATGGCCAGCGGTGCAGCAACCCTCAGCTGTCCAGCGCAGCGCGGAAATAATCAATGGTCGGCCCCAAGCCTTCGGCCAGGCTCACCTTCGGTTCCCAGGCCAATGTCTGCCGCGCCAGGTCAATGGCCGGTTGCCGTTGCAACGGGTCGTCTTCGGGTGAGGGTTGGCTGGTGAGGGGCAGATCTGCCTGGATGAGATCACGCACCAGCTCCGCCAGGACACGGATGCTGCATTCAGCTGGATTGCCGAGATTGACGGGGCCTGTGGCATCGGCATCCATCAGACGGATGACGCCCTCGATCAGATCATCCACATAGCAGAAACTGCGGCTCTGGTGGCCATCGCCATACAGGGTCAGCGGTCTTCCCTGCAGAGCCTGCACGATGAAGTTGCTCACCACGCGACCGTCATCGGCAAGCATCCGCGGACCATAGGTGTTGAAGATCCTGGCGACACGGACCTCTGTGTCATGCATGCGTCGGTAGTCGAAGCAGAGGGTTTCGGCGATGCGCTTGCCCTCGTCGTAGCAGCTGCGGATGCCCGTCGTGCTCACACTGCCGTGGTAGCTCTCCGGCTGGGGATGCACCTCCGGATCGCCATAGACCTCACTGGTGCTGGCCAACAGCAAGCGCGCTCCAACCCTGCGGGCCAGCCCGAGCATGTTGTAGGTGCCCAGGAAGCTGGTCTTGGCGGTCTTGATCGGATTGAACTGGTAATGCACTGGCGAGGCCGGGCAGGCCAGGTGCCAGATGCGATCCACTTCCAGCCTGATGGGCTCGGTGACATCGTGGCGGATCAGCTCGAAGCGGGAATGGCCGATCCACTGAGCGATGTTCTGCTTGCGTCCCGTGAAGTAGTTGTCGAGACAGATCACCTCTTCTCCGGCCTCCATCAGGCGGTCCACGAGGTGGGAGCCGAGGAAGCCTGCACCCCCCGTGACCAGGTTGCAGAGCGCCATCAGCCCTTGCCCACCCGCCAGAGATGGAGTCCGGCTGCAGCCACGGCGGCGCCGTCGGTGACGGCCCTGGCATCGAACACCCAGGCCGGCCTGCGCATGCGCTGGGCCACGGCCTGCCAGTCAATGGCCCGGAACTGCCGCCACTCCGTCAACAGCAGCAGGGCATCCACCTGTTCAGCGGCCGCTTCCAGCGAGTGCACGGCCTGCCAGGAGCCTTGTCCATCGGGCACCGCCAGGTCAGGGGAGGCAGCCAGGCCGAGATCGACCGCCATCTGCTCTGGCGACACCTTGGGATCGAAGATCTGCAGATGGGCCCCTTCCTCCAGCAGATCCCGGCAGATGCGGATTGCCGCTGACTGACGGGTGTCGTTGGTGTCGGCTTTGAAGGCAAAACCGAGAATGCCAATGCGCTTGGCCGTGACGGTGTTGAACAGCTTCCCCACCACCAGCCTGGCAATGCGATGCTGCTGCCAGGTGTTGAGCTCCACCACAGCGCGCCAGTAGGCGGCAACCTCAGGCAGACCGAAAGACTCGCAGAGGTAGGCCAGATTGAGGATGTCCTTCTGGAAGCAGGAGCCACCGAAGCCCGGGCCCGCCTGCAGAAATCCGGGGCCGATGCGGGAATCACTGCCGATGGCAAGGGCCACCTCCTGCACATCGGCACCCGTGGCCTCGCAGAAGGCGGCAATGCTGTTGATCGAGCTCACCCGCTGGGCCAGGACGGCGTTGGCCGACAGCTTGGACAGCTCGGAACTCCAGAGGTTGGTGGTGAGAATGCGTTCGCGGGGCACCCAGCGGGCATAAATGGCCGTCAGCGCCTCGATGGAATCGGGATCCTCCCCTCCCACCAGAACGCGATCCGGCTCTTCGAGGTCACGGATGGCCGTGCCTTCGGCCAGGAATTCCGGATTGGACAGGACGGAGAAGGTTGTGTTGCCGGCCTCCTGCTGGGCTGCCGAGAGAATGGCCTGGATGGTCGCCGCTGTGCGCACCGGCAGGGTGCTCTTCTCCACCACGATGGTGTGCCCCCGGGCCATGGTGGCCACCTGGCGGGCACAGGCCTCGACCCAGCGCAGATCAGAGGCCTGGCCAGCCCCCACACCCCGCTGCTTCGTCGGGGTGTTCACCGAAAGGAACACCATGTCCGCAGCGGCAATGGCCTCATCCACAGCCGTGGAAAAGGACAGGTTGCGACCGCGGCAGCGGCCGACAATCGCATCCAGGCCGGGCTCATAGACCGGTAAACCCGACAGGTCCGCAGCATTCCAGGCAGCGATCCGCGCGGCATTGAGATCAACGACCCGCACCTCGATCTCCGGGCAGCGATCGGCAATCACCGCCATGGTGGGTCCCCCCACATAGCCGGCACCTATGCAGCAGATGTTGCGGATGTCTCTGGACATCGCTGCCGTCGTGCTTGGGGAACCATACCGATGCTCCCCGGGGGCCGATGCAACCTGCCTTCACCGCTTCAGACCACCAGCTGCTGCTCGCCGGTGGAGGCCACGGCCATGCCCTGCTGCTGAAGCGCTGGGCCATGCGCCCCATGGACAGACCCCGGGCGGCCATCGCCCTGGTCAGTCGCCAGGGAGCAACGCTCTACTCGGGCATGGTGCCTGGCCTGGTGGGGGGTGTTTACGCCCGCCCGGACTGTCTGATCGACCTTCGTGATCTCTGCCGTCGGGCAGGTGTGTGCTTCATTCAGGCGGAGATCCATGGCATCGACCTGCAGCGCCGGCTGCTGCGCTTGCAGGGGCGTCCGCCACTGGCCTGGGACAGCCTCAGCCTCAATGTGGGAGCCGTCAGCAACCCCACCGCCTTTGCCGGTGCAGAGCTGGCCATCCCGGTGAAACCCCTGGAGCCCTTTCTGACCTGGTGGCAGCAGCAGCTGGAACAGCAGCGTGGTCAGGCGAGCGAGCGGGCAGCACCTTTCCGCCTCGCGATCCTTGGCGCGGGGGCGGGCGGCCTGGAGCTGGCCATGGCCATGCAGCAACGCTGGCACCGGGATGCCATGCCATCCCCCCTCATGCTCAGCCTGATCGGCAGCCAGGGGCACCCCAGCCCTGGCAACGCCGGCATGGCCAGGGCGACCCTGCGTCAGCTGGCAGGCCAGGGAATCCATTGGCTGGGGGCCGCCCGCGTGCAGAGATTGCGGCAGACGCCCCAGGGGCTTGCCGTGGAATGGCAATCGACAGCTGCCGGTGCCGCGACAACACCGCGGCAGCCACAACAACTGCTGGTGGATGCCGCCATCCACTGCGCC
Organism: Aphanocapsa feldmannii 277cV; assembly: GCA_004768415.1. Lineage (GTDB taxonomy): Bacteria > Cyanobacteriota > Cyanobacteriia > PCC-6307 > Cyanobiaceae > Aphanocapsa_A > Aphanocapsa_A feldmannii. The sequence goes on from SRMO01000080.1 coordinate 6,253, forward strand.
GGGCCCGCCGCCCCGGCCTGGCTGGCACAGGCTGGCCTGGCCTGTGATGGGATCGGTCGGGTCCTCACCCATACCAACCTCACCTGCCTCAGCGCTGCAGCGGTCTTCGCCAGCGGGGATTGCGGGGTCATCGCCACCTCGCCGCGGCCCCCCTCCGGGGTCTGGGCCGTGCGTGCGGCCGGGATCCTGGCCGACAACCTGCTGCGCCACTGCGGCAACCGACCACTGCGGCACTGGCAACCCCAGCGCCAGGCGCTGCAACTGCTGGGTACCGGCCTGGGAACGGCGCTGGGATGGCGCGGCCGGCACTTTCTCGGCCAGGGCCGATGGCACTGGCACCTGAAACAGTGGATTGACCGGCGCTTCATCGCCGGCTTGAGGGAACAGCCATCGATGGCAGAGGATGCCGCGCAGATGCCCTGCCGGGGCTGCGCTGCCAAGCTCTCCGCCAAGGTGCTGAGCCTGGCGCTGCGGGCTGCCGACCAGGGGAGTGATCCCGAAGACGCCCATCCCGTGGGTCTCAGCGCGGCGGGGCCACTGCTGCAGAGTGTGGACGGCTTTCCCGCCCTGGTGGAGGACCCCTGGCTCAACGCTCGCCTCACCAGCCTGCACGCCTGCGCCGATCTCTGGGCCTGCGGGGCGCAGGTGGACTCGGCCCAGGCCATCGTGGCCCTGCCACAGGGGCCAGCCACGCTGCAGGTGACCCTGCTGGCGCAGACCCTGGCCGGGATCAAGGCAGGACTGGCCCAGGCCGGCGGCACCCTGATCGGTGGCCACAGCATGGAGGGCAGTGAACTCAGCGTCTGCCTCAGCGTGAACGGAAGCAGCAGAGCCCGGACTCTCTGGGGCAAGGGCGAGCTGCAAAGCGGTGACGCCCTGGTGCTGAGCCGTCCCATCGGCAGTGGTGTGCTCTTTGCCGCCGCGATGCGGGGCCTTGCCCAGCCGGAGCACGTGGACGCCGCCCTGTCCCTGATGGGAACGAGCCAGCACAGCCTGGTGGACCACTTTGCAGGCCATGACTGCCATGCCTGTACCGACATCAGCGGATTCGGGCTGCTGGGTCATCTCAGCGAGATGCTGGAGGCCAGCCGCAGGCGGGATCCCGGGCTCCACATCCAGCTTCATCCCCGCGCCATCCCTGCCATGGCCGGTGCCCTGCAGCTTCTGGAGCAGGGCCTCCACAGCAGCCTCGCGCCCGCCAACCGGCGACTGTTGGCCCGTTATCCCGGCCTGCAGGGCATGGTCCCCGTGCTGCAGGAACTGCTGGTGGATCCGCAGACCTGCGGGCCGCTGCTGGCGGCAGTGCCCATGGCCCAGGTCGGCAGCCTGCTGGGAGCGCTCCAGGGCGGAGGGTTTGCGGACGCGGCCATGATCGGGCGATGCACGCGGCAGGCGGAAGCGGGGGGGGG
>SRMO01000080.1:7751-22231 GCA_004768415.1 Aphanocapsa feldmannii 277cV
GTTGGTGGTTGCTCTGGCTGGGCATCTGGCTGCTGGCCACTCTCTGGGACAGAAGCTGGCTGGCGCTGGACCATCGCTTGCCCGCCTGGGATCAGGCGGACTATCTGAACGCGGCCCTGAACCATGGCCGGGCCCTGGGATGGCTGCCGGGAGGGGAATGGCAGGGATGGGGCAGGTTGCTGGATCTGTCGCCCAAACTGCCGCCCGCGGCGGCCATCGCGGGGGCGGGCGTGATGGCGCTGGCCGGCGACAGCACCGATCAGGCCAGCTGGGTGCTCAGCCTCTGGAACGGGCTGTTGCTCCTTGTGACGGGCTGCTGGGCCAGGGACCTGGCCCTGGGCTCCCAGGGGACGGATCGGCGGGGTCGGCTGACGCTGGCCGCTGGCCGGGTCGCAGGCAGGGCAGTGTGGCTCTCCGCACTTGCCATGGCGCTGACGGCACTGCTGCCGGGCCTGGCATCCCTGCGGGTGACCTACCTGCTGGAGATCCCCCTGACCGCAACCTGCCTGCTGGCCCTGTGGCGCCTGGCCCGCTGGCGTGCACAACCCGACTGGCAGCGGGCGCTGCTGGCAGGTGGGAGCATCGGACTCGCCATGCTGGTCAAGCAGAGCAGTCTGCTGGTGCTGACGGTGCCGGCGTGCTGGGCCGCCCTGGCCTGCTGGAGCCGCGATCGACGCTGGATCCTGCGCTGCCAGGCCCTGCTCGCCGCCTCCATGACCATGGCCATGGTCATGCCCTGGCTGCATCACAACTGGATCACCGCCCTCTCGGGCACCACCAGAGCCACCTTCACGTCCGCTGCGCTGGAGAACGATCCTGGCGCCCTCCAGCTGGCCGGCTGGCTCTATTACCCCACTGCACTCGTGGGCCAACTGGGCCTGGCCATTCCGCTTGCTGCGGTCCTGGGGTTGGCACTGCGGCTGCGGCTTCCGCGCCTGGGCCGGAACCCGGGCGGACGTCAGGTGCTGCCCAGCTCAGCCGGCTGGCGCTGGTTCTGGCTTTGCCTGATCAGCGGCTGGCTGCTCACCACGCTCAGCCCCAACAAGGATGCCCGCTATGCAGCGCCCCTGCTGCCGCTGATCGCCATCGGCCTGGCCTGGGGGTGGTGGTGGCTGCTGCAGGCCTGGCCCCGTGCCGGTGCGATTCTGCTGTCCCTTGTGGCGGCGATGGGCGTCAGCAATGCCTTCGTGACGACACAACCAAGGCGACCCTGGCCTGTTGACGCGGCAGTGGCCAGGGCACGGCAGGCAGCCATCGCCAACACGCTGGTCGTGGTGCCCAGCACCCCTCAGCTGAACCAGCACACCGTCAGCTACCTGGGGACCCGCGCTGGTGGACACACGCTGGGGCGGCAGCTGGGCAAGACCGCAGAGGAGATCCAGCCCACCCTGGACGGTGCCCGGCAGATCCTGCTGGCGACTGGCCCTCAGGAATCGGTCAAGCACTGGGCGTCCCGACTCAGTGATGCTGTGCGCACCAGTGGCCTGTTCCAGCGCAGCGGCAGCTGGCCCAGACCGGATGGCGGCATCCTGGAGCTGTGGGAGCGCCACGGGGATGCACCGATCCCCGCCGACTTCGCGACAGCATTCCCGCAGCTGGCCCGCCGCCTGGGGGAAGGGTCGGCAGGCCTGGATGCGGTGTTCAGTGCGGTGGCCATTGCACACCAGCTGGATGGGCACTTCACCTACCAGTCCCGGGTCGACGCCACGGCCAGGTCCGCTCTCCTCGCAGACCCCCGGGACGAAGACGCCCTCTGGAGCCTGGCACTGCTGAACGTGCTGCAGAACCGTCCAGCCGCCGCAGAGCGCTGGTTCGCTGCTCTGGAGCAACTGCAGCCAGGCAACCCCTGGATTCCCGCCTATCGCGCAGTGGTGCTGATGGCGGACTGGCGCATGCCTGCAGCCCACGCGGTGGTGGTTGCAGGGCTGGAACGCAGCGAGGCTGAAGCCCTGCTGCAGGGCTTTGCCGATCTGACGGCAGTGGCCAGCGGTCGACTGTGGCGCATTCCGGCCCTGATCGAAAACCTCCCCGTGACGACGGCCACCGTGCGGGGGGAGGGCTAAGCCGTAGGGACCGATGCACGGGCCGGCCGGGCACACGGGCAGACTCGAGCGAATTCAGGGATCAGCCAAAACCAAGCGGATTCCGTTGTTGCCAGTGCCAGCCATCGGCACACATCTCAGCCAGCGTCCGCTCTGTCTGCCAGCCGAGCACCGCTGCCGCCCGTCCGGGGTCGGCCACGGTCATCGCGACGTCTCCCGGCCGCCGGGCAACGATCCTGTGGGGAATGGATCGTCCCACAACCCGTTCGAAGGCGGCCAGGGCCTGCAGCACCGAGGTGCCGCAACCGCTGCCCAGGTTGAGTGTCAACAGCTGGGGTTGTCCATCCAGCAGGTGCTCCAGGGTGACGCAATGGCCTGCGGCCAGATCCATCACATGGATGTAGTCCCTCACCCCACTGCCATCCGGCGTCGGCCAATCCCCACCGAAGACATCGAGTGATGACCTCTCCCCCATGGCGACCTGGCTGATGAAAGGGAAGAGGTTGTCGGGAATGCCCTGGGGAGCTTCTCCGATCTCGCCGCTGGGGTGGGCACCCACTGGGTTGAAATACCGCAGGCAAGCGAGACGCCAGCCCTTGCAGCCAGGCTGCGACTCCGCAACGTCCCTCGACATCCGTTCCACCGCTGCTTTCGACTGTCCATAGGGGTTGACGGGCCTGATGGGGGCCGTCTCGGCAATCGGATTGCTGTCCGGGTTGCCGTAGAGCGTGGCGCTGCTGCTGAAGACGAGCGTCCGGCAGCCATGGGCTGCCATCGCCTGCAGCAGTGTCCTGCTGCCACAGACATTCACGTGCCAATAGAGCAAAGGCTCCTTCACGGATTCACCAACGGCTTTCAGCCCGGCGAAATGGATCACGCCGTCAAAGCGGCCATGACGATCGAACACACTGTTGAGCCTCGGGCCATCCCGCACATCCGCTTGCTCGAGCACCAGCGTCCTGCCCGTCAGCCGCTCCACCCGCCTGCAGGCTTCCGGGCAGCTGTTGTGGAAGTTGTCGATGACCACCAGCTCATGGCCTGCCTGCAGCAGCACCACACAGGTGTGGCTGCCGATGAAGCCTGCCCCGCCTGTGATCAGCAGCCTGGCCATGGACCGGAGCAGCGATGGCGTGACTCTGGCAGCCGATCCCGCAGGATGGGAACAGCGCAACCCCGCTGGTGGAAAAGCTTCGTTCCCTGCGGGGCATGGCTGACCTGTTGCCCGAGGCCACCCGACGCTGGCAGCACATCGAAGCAACGGCCCTGGCCCACTTTCAGCGGGCGGGCCTGGCGGAGATTCGCACGCCGCTGCTGGAAGCCACCGCCCTGTTTGCCCGGGGCATCGGTGAAGCCACTGATGTGGTGGGCAAGGAGATGTATTCCTTCCTGGATCGCGGTGAGCGCAGCTGCACCCTGCGTCCGGAGGGCACTGCTTCAGTCGTGCGGGCCGCCATCCAGCATGGTCTGCTGGCCCAAGGCAGCCAACGGCTCTGGTATGGCGGGCCGATGTTCCGCTATGAACGTCCCCAGGCCGGGCGTCTGCGTCAGTTCCACCAACTGGGCGTGGAATATCTCGGTTATGCCGATCCCTTCACGGACGCGGAAGCCATCGCTGTGGCCTGGGACCTGCTGGGCGCTCTCGGGATCAGCGGACTGGAGCTGGAGCTGAACTCCCTGGGTACCTCGGCAGACCGTGCCCGTTACCGCAAGATCCTGATGGCCTGGCTGGGGGAGCGCCGCGGTGGCCTGGATGAGGACTCCCGCACCCGACTGGCGACCAACCCCCTGCGCATCCTCGACAGCAAGGATCCCGGCACCCGTGCCCTGCTCAGGGACGCCCCGAGCCTGGCCGACGCATTGTCGGAGGAGAGCTGTCAACGCTTTGCGGCAGTGCGCCAGGCCCTCACCGCTCTGGACATTCCCTTCCGGCTCGAGGCCGGCCTGGTGCGTGGCCTCGATTACTACAACCACACGGCTTTCGAGATCACCAGCAACCAGCTGGGGGCCCAGGCCACCGTCTGCGGTGGCGGCCGTTACGACGGCCTGGTGGAGCAACTGGGCGGCCCGGCGACCGCCTGCGTCGGCTGGGCCATGGGGATGGAGCGGCTGGTGCTGCTGTTGACACGACAGGAGGAGGAGAGGAAGGCGGTGGCACCACACCTTGATGGGGCACCCCAGTGTTATCTCGTCAGCCGGCCCGGTAGGGCAGCCCTGCAGGCCCTTGCCCTGAGCCGTTCCCTGCGTGCCCGGGGGCTGGCCGTCGAGCGTGATGTGTCTGGCTCCACGCTGGCAAAACAGTTCAGACGGGCAGATCGCAGTGGCGCCACCTGGGTGATCACGATTGGTGAAGCCGAGGCCGAGGCCTGCACTGCCCGTCTGCGCCACCTGCGCCGCGATGGCGTGGAGCGGGAGTTTGCCCAGGGGCAGCTGCCAGACCAGCTGCTCGCACTGGTGCGGGATTGAGCGGATGTGCTCTTGCTGATCTCGCTTCAACCCTCGGGCAGTGGATCCATTGCCGCAGGCCTGGCTGGCTTGTTCCGCCACCCGCCAGGGAAGCTCTGACGGCTCATGGGGCTGGAGACAGCGGAGAGCCAAGGCTTCAGGCTGTTCGAATTGATACAAAATGCGGGCAGGTGCTCTTCGAAAATGCGGAGGCGGTGATCGCCCCCTGCAGCCCGTGCAGCTGTCCTCCGAGTTTCAACAGGATGCCCTCGGCGGCAAGGCGAGGTTCAAGCAGCATTTGCGCAAGGTTGGCAGTGGGGAGCACACCAGCAAAGGCCTGAGCCGCGACGAAGCCCGGGACGCCCTGGCGCTCATGCTCACGGGCCAGGCCAGTCCGGCTCAGATCGGAGCCTTTCTGATCGCCCATCGCATCCGCCGACCGGAGCCCCAGGAACTCGCCGGGATGCTTGATTACTACCGCGAGCAGGGGCCTGCCATCAGCAGCCTCAAACCTGCCATCTGCTTTGGCATGCCCTACGACGGGCGCACCAGGACAGCGGCGGTGTTCCCCCTCACGGCTCTGGTGCTGGCCTCCGCTGACATTCCGGTTGTGCTGCAGGGCGGCGCACGAATGCCGATCAAGTACGGCATCACCCCCCTGGAACTGTTCGGCCTGCTGGGAATCAGGCTCGAGGGCCAGAGCCTGGCTCAGTTGCAGGCATCTCTGGATCAGCATCAGCTGGCGCTGGCCCATCAGCCAGACCACTTCCCGGCTGCAGACAACCTCACCAGCTATCGCGAGGAGCTGGGCAAACGCCCCCCCATCGCCAGCCTGGAGCTGCTGTGGACCCCTCACCGGGGTGAGCATGTGCTGGTGAGCGGCTTTGTCCATCCCCCAACTGAAAGCCGTTGCTGGAAAGCCCTGGGCCTGGCTGGCGAGACCAACATCGTCACGATCAAGGGGCTGGAGGGCAGCACCGATATCCCCACCAGCCGGGCAGGGATCAGCAGCCATGTGCGCAACGGCAGTCCCGAGCGGGTCATCCTGCATCCCCGTGATCACGGTTGCTTCGGTAGTGATGTGATCTGGTCCGGAGAAGAGGCCTGGCAGGTGATGGCCGAAGCGTCACTGCGGGGAATGGGAGACCTGGCCAGAGCCGTGGTCTGGAATGCCGGCTGCTACCTCTGGTTCCTCGATCCTGCCCAGGAGCTGGGGAACTGTCTGTTGCGCGTGAAGGACTTGCTGCGCAGCGGTGCCGTGTTGGCCAAGCGGGAGCAGTTGCGCAGCTGGAGCGCCAACATTGGGACACCCACGCCAGCCTTGCCCGATGCCTGCCTCAGCGCAGGGTGACGCCGCCGACCCAGGCCGACCTGGCCTTGCCCCCGGTCCGGAAGCGAGCCGATGTTTCGACTTCGAAGTGGACTTCGTCGCTGGCTGGCGTTGCATTCCCCTCTGCCTGCGGCGCAAGCTCGATCTGGCCGGAATCAAGCTGAAGCTGGGACACTGGATCGAGCTGAGTCGGTCGGAACGGCAGGAACTGGTGGACTGGCCCGATGACGCTGCCGCCCTGAACGCGATGGCCCTGCATCTACGGGAGCGCAGCACCGGGATGGCCAATGGGCGGGTGAAGGACCTGCCTGTGGCGACGGGGGAACCCTGGTCGGGTGGTGTCTTGCCGGATGCGGTGCAGCAGGGGGCGGTGGCCTGTGGCCAGCCCATCAGCCCCGCTCAGTGGACAGCGCTGAGCGAGCTGGAGCGGTTTGCCCTTTGCAAGCTGGCCCGCCCAGGCCATGATCACCACAACCTGCCTCGGGCCCTGGCCGAATTTCTCGATTGATCGGTGGCTCCAGCACCAATCGACAGTCTGGCCGTGGCAACGGGGACGGAGGAGCTGGTGGCAGCCGCCGGGGACGCATCGGTTGCAGCCTGCCGGGGCTGGGCCTGGAGCGGTTGCGGCACCCAGTCGGCCTGCTGTTCGACAGGTGGCTCGGCACAGTCCACAGGTGCCAGGGTCACGGCTGTGGCTTTGAGTTCGGGCTGTCCCGACACAGGGCAGCCCAGAGCATGCATCAGGCGATTGGCCTCACAGGCCTTCTCCTGACTGAAGCCCCAGTGCATCGGCAGGAACACCATGCCGGGACGGATCCTGTCGTTCAGCTGCACCCTGGCCGTGACACGACCGCGCCGGGAGGTGATGGCCGCGAAGCCACCGTCCTGCAACTGGAAGGCAGCCACATCACTGGGATGAACTTCCAGCAGAGGCTCGGGATGCATCTTGTTGAGCCGTGGCAACTGGCCCGTGCGGGTCATGGTGTGCCAGTGGCCCAGATAGCGACCGACGCTGAGCACCAGCGGGAAGGCCTGACAGGGGGGCTCCGCCAGGCCCATGGGCTGTTCTGCCAGGAAGCGGGCACGGCCATTGGATGTGGGGAAAACGCCGTCGGTGTAAAGGCGCCTGGCTTCTCCACCGGGCTCGGCACCGCTGGGGAATGGCCACTGCTGAGGCCCATGGGCCCTGAGCAGGTCATGGCTGAGGCCACTGCAGTCGCAGATCCGGCCAGCACTGAGCGACACATGTTCGGCATAGACCTCCGCTGCGGAGGCGTAGGAAAACTGCTCGACGAAGCCCAGTCGACGCCCCACCTCGGCGAACACCTGCCAGTCCGGGCGAGCCTCGCCCGGCGGCGGACGAAAGGAGGGACAGAGGGTGACACGACGCTCGGAGTTGGTCATCACCCCCTCCTTCTCACTCCACTGGGCGGCGGGCAGCAGCAGATGTCCGTATCGGGCTGTTTCGCTGCCTGCATAGGCATCGCTGACCACCACGAGGGGGCAGCGGCTGACGGCCGCCTTGACACGATCCAGCTGGGGCAGGCTGACCAGCGGATTGGTGGCTGCCACCCACCACAGATCCAGATCACCTCGCTCCATCGCCTCGATCTGCTGCCAGGTGGTCAAGCCGGGCCTGGCGGAGATCACACCGCTGCCGAACGTCCAGACTTCCTCAACCGCAGCACGGTGCGCCGGGTTGGTGACCTGGCGGTAGCCGGGCAGCAGCGAGGCCAGGCCTCCAGCCTCACGCCCCCCCATGGCATTGGGTTGGCCAGTGAGGGAGAAGGGGCCCGCGCCAGGGCGGCCGATCTGACCGGTCAGCAGGTGCAGGTTGATGATTCCCGACACCGTGGCGGTACCTTCGACGGACTGATTCACCCCCATGGACCACAGGCTGAGGGCTGCTGAAGCGCGGGCCCAGAGCCGCGCCGCCAGGCGCAGATCCTTCTGGGTGATGCCGCAGATTGCAGACACCCGAGCGGGGGTCCAGTGCTTGAGCAGCTTGGCGTAGGCAAAGAAGCCTTCGGTGCTTACCTCGATGAAGTCGAAGTCCAGCGACGTCTGCTTCAGCAGCAGATGACCGATGCCATGGAGAAGGGCCAGGTCGGTGCCGGGCCGAATCGCCAGATGCAGGTCCGCTGACTGGGCGGTCTGGGTTGCCCGGGGATCCACCACCACGATCTGCAGATCTTTCGAACGGCGCCGGCGCCGTTTGATCAGCCGCTGGAACAGGACGGGATGGCAGTCGGCAGTGTTGGTGCCGATCAGGAAGGCCAGGTCACAGTGGTCGAGGTCGTCGTAGCAGGCTGGTGGTCCGTCCGATCCGAGGCTGCGGCTGTAGCCAGCCACAGCGGAACTCATGCAGAGGCGACTGTTGGCGTCGAAGTTGTTGGTGCCGAGGGCACCCTTCAGCAGCTTCTGGGCAAGGTAGTAGTCCTCGGTGTGGAACTGGCCGGAGCCATACATGGCGAGGGCATCGGGCCCCTTGCTGGCCAGGGTGGCGCGGATCCGCCGCACGATCAGATCGATGGCGTCATCCCAGCTGATCGGCTCCAGCGGTCGAGCCAGCGAAGCACGGTAGAGGGGACGGGTCAGACGCCCTGGGCCAAGCGTCTCGCCCACGGTGGCACCCTTGATGCAGACCTGGCCCTGGCTGGAGGGGTGGAGGCGATCACCGCGGGCTGTCCAGACAGGGTTCCCCTCCGCGTCGCGGCGTGTGGCCTTCCCCCTGGCGGCAGGGGGTACCAGCTCGAGACCGCAGCCCACCCCGCAATAGGGACACTGGGATCGCACGGAGGAGGTCATCGCATCAGTGAGCGGAACGCCGAAGATCCCGGCAAGGGGATCGGTGCTGAGGCTGGCGAAAAAGCGGGAGCCAGGCTTGCCTTGGCCGGCTCCCAGCGGCGCCTGGAGGTCAGGCGGGAAGGGTCTCGCCTTCGTGGAGTTCCGCAAAGGAACCCTTGGGTTCCTTGAGGAAGAAATAGCAGAGGAAACCCACGATCAGGCCGGCGATGCCAAGGACCTGGAAGAAGCTGCTGTTGGAGGCGGCAATGATCTCCGCGGAGGGATCCTCACCGCCGCCGATCCAGAGGGGTAGGCTCGCGAAGATGGTGAGATAGCTCACCGCACCGACATTGCCATAGGCCCCGACCAGACCAGCCACCTGGCCTGTGATGCGGCGCTTCACCAGGGGAACCAGGGCAAAGGTGGAACCCTCACCCGCCTGCACGAAGAACGAACAGAACATCGTCAGGGCCACGGCGATGGCGATGCCGGCAGAACCGGTGAAGGTACCGGGCTTGATCAGGCTCATCAGCAAGTAGCCGAAGCCCAGACCGATGGTGAGAAAGCCCATGGTGTTCTTGCGGCTGCCGAGTCTGTCCGAGAGCAGCCCCCCACCGGGGCGGGCTGCCAGGTTCATGAACGCATAGGAGGATGCCAGGATCCCGGCAGTGGCCTTGGGCAGGTCGAAGGTGCTCTCGAAGAAGCCGGGGAGCATGGACACCACGGCCAGTTCAGAGCCGAAGTTCACGATGTATGTGAGCTCCAGGATGGCGATCTGCTTGAACTCGTAGCGATCTTCCTTGGGATACACCTTCTTGCCGAGAATCAGGTCCTTGTTGGTGCGGATGATGCCCCAGGACTGAAAGCCATACCAGGCGAGGATAGCCAGCAAGGCAAGCGGATATGTGGTGGTGTCGAGGAAGCCCACGTTGTTCAGTTTCCAGGCCAGCACGGCGAGGATGACAGCGAAGGGCACGTTCATGCCCATCAGGCCCCAGAAGTCCTTGATGGAGGTGACTTCCAGACCGGCGGTGCGATGGGGTCGCTGATAGGTCTTGCCCGGAGGGGTGTCGCTCACACTGAAGAAGTAGAAGACGCCGTAGATGGCAGCGATCACACCCGTGAGGGCGATGGCGGCGCGCCAGTTGAGCACCACGTCGCCGATTTGAGCTCCACCGGCGAAGCTCAGCCAACCGGCGACAATCACCAGGGTGAGGGCGGAGAAAGCCGAGCCGAAGTTGCCCCAGCCGCCGTAGATACCCTCCGCCAGGCCGATTTCCTTGGGCGGAAACCACTCGGCCACCATGCGGATGCCGATCACGAAACCGGCACCCACGATGGAGAGCAGCAGTCTGGCCACCACCAACTGGGAGAAGTCCTGGGCGGTGGCAAAGAGCAGGCAGGGAATGGCCGCGAACAGCAGGATTGCAGAGTAGGTGATGCGAGGTCCGAACTTGTCGAGCAGCATGCCGATGACCACGCGGGCCGGAACCGTAAGCGCGACGTTACAGATCGCAATTGTGCGGATCTGAGACACCGTCAGACCCATATCGGCCTTTACCGTCGTGGCGAGAGGAGCCAGATTGAACCAGACAACGAAGGTTAGAAAGAAAGCGAACCAGGTGAGATGGAGTGTCTTGAATCTCCCCTGGAATGACCAGAGTTCGCCAAGCATTGGGACAGAGAGATCGAACCCTGGCTCCAGAAGGAAGCGCCCGAGCCTTGCAACCGGTGCAAAATGCTAACCGATCCTCAGAGTGAACCAAGCGGCCCTGCTGATGAAATGTGACAGCTGATACGAAATACAGAACCAATACCTGTCTGGAGATCTCCTGTCAGCAAAGCCAGATTATGAGTTGGCAATTGATAACAGTAGCCGTTGCGACAGAAGAAGCCTTTGCGGGTCAAGATAAGTCAGGAAAACGGACAATCAACGGCGTCAGCACCCTGGTTTGCCAGAATTATTGCGCTCAATGAGCAGCAGCGCCTGAAGGTTCTCATCAACACCTGTTCAGTGGCTCAGGGCTGGGAACTTTTCGTCCCCGACGATGGGGGCATCACGGCCCTGGCCAGCGCGGACACATCCTCATCGCCATAGCCCTGATCAATCAACCTGTCCTCCAGGGCTGCAACCAGGCGGCTGATCGGCAGGTCCAGCCCCCTGGCTTCGGCCTCAGCCAGAGCAATGCCGAGATCCTTGCGATGGAGCCGCAGGCGGAAGCCCAGGGGAAAGGAGCGTTCCAACATGCTTGCACCACGGTGGCCGAGTCCCCAGCTGCCCGCCGCGCCAGTCTGCAGGGCCGTGATCACCTGCTCCATCGGCAGGCCCATTCCCTCCCCGAGGGCCATGGCTTCGGCAACGGCAGCATAGCTGCCCGCCACCAGCACCTGGTTGACCGCCTTGGCCTGCTGTCCGGCACCAACCAGGCCGAAGTGGGCAAGGTTGCTGGCCAGCACCGCCAGCAAGGGGCGTGCCCGTGCGACCGCCCCAGGCTCTCCCCCCAGCAGCACGGTGAGGCTGCCGGCGGCGGCAGCTTCGGTGCCACCGGTGACCGGTGCATCCACCCAGTCCACACCCCGGCCGGAGAGCCGCTGGGCGAAGGCGCGGGTGCGCTCCGGCGCGATGGTGGAGCAGTCGATCACCAGGCTGCCGGGGCGCAGTCCCCAGGCAGCGCCGTCAGCACCGAACAGCACTGCCTCCACGTCGGGAGCATCGCTCACACAGAGCATCAGCAGCTCCACGGCCTCCGCCAGTTGGCGGGGCGATGCCGTCAGCCGCGCTCCCTGCTGCTGCAGCGGTTCAGCCCTGGATCCGGTGCGGTTGAAGAGCGTCAGGGGCACCCCTGCCCGCAGCAGGTTGGTGGCCATGGGCAGCCCCATGCTGCCGAGACCGATCCAGCCAGTGAGCGGGAAAGCGATCATGGTCGGCACATGGGCGTTGGGGTGGGAGACATGTCGTCCCCTCAGGCAAGGGGAGCGGCCGTGGCGCGCAGCCGCACCAGCCAGTCCTCCGTCTCCAGGACCATGGCAGGGGCTGCCTTGCCGAGCTGGTCGAGTGCCATCAGGGCGGCGTAACGCAGTTCCCAGCTGCCATCCTCTGTGACTGCGGCATTCAGGGCAGGGATGGCCTCCACACCCTCCAGCCGCGCCAGAGCCAGGGCGGCGGCGGGCCTGGACTTCTGAAACTGGGGACGCTGGTTGTCCAGGGCCTGCCGCACCAGGGGCAGAACCGCTGCATCGCCAAGGCGACCGAAGAGGTGGATCAGGTGGTAGTGGGCGCCATAGTCGTTCCATCCCTCGTCGGCGAAGCTGGCTGTCAGCGCCGGCAGGGCCGCCACCCCGTGCTGCCGCTCCAGGGTGCTGATGGCCAGGTAGGAACGGCCAAAGTCGGTGCCATAGAGCTCACGCACCAGGAAGGCCAGATCCGGCGGCCGGTCATAGGCATGGACCAGGGTGAGATCGTCGGGGTGATCCCGCAGCAGGCGATCGAAGCGTTGCAGCAGCAGCCGGGAAGCCGCTGGGTCGGCCCGCAATGCATCCCGTTGCAGCTCTGCCAGGTGGCGCGCCCCCCTGAGTCGAAAGACCGGTGATACCGGGGTGGAGGAGATGGCATCGGCAGCCTCCACAACCTCGCCATCCATCAGATCCTGAATCACGGCCCGGCGCAGGGTCACGTCCGGATGCAACAGGTAGTCCTGCAGCTGGTGGAGGCCGGCGCGATCTCCAGCGAGCCGGGCCGTGGCGGTGATGGCGGCCATGGCCACCATGCCGTCGTCGTCATCCCGCAGCGCCGCGATGGCGGGGATGGCATCCCGAACACCGAGACGGGCCAGGGCCTGAATGATCACCCGGCGGATCTGACGCGGATCTGCCAGCAGGGCAATCAGCTGGCGGTGGACCGCCGGGTCGTTGCAAGCCAGTGCAGCGAGGGCCCAGCTGGCAGTCTCCACCAGATAGATGTCCTCCTCGCCCAGGCAGGCCGCAATCACGCCAAGGGCCTCCCGTGCATCGAGGCGGGCAAGGCTCTCCACCGCTTTGCGCCGGGCGATGCGCTGGGCCTGGGCAGGATCTTGATCGGCTGCGCAGGCCATCAGGGCAGCGGTGGTGACCGGGCCGGGGAAATTGATCAGATGGGAGGCCGCCAGATAGCGATCGCTGACATCCTCCAGCTCGGCAATGGGTCTGGACAGGATGGCGATGGCCTCCTGCTGGCCCAGCCCCGGGAAGAGGTTGTTGAACTTGGCCTGATCCATGCTGGCGCTGCCACTCCCCGATTCTTGCCGCCTGGCCACAGGCCCGGGGTTGGCTGGCGGAGATGAACGGCTGTGCTGCCCGGACCATGGTCAGTGTCCGGCGATGGGGAGAATGGGAAGCAGTCCGCAGCAGGCAGCGCCGTGGGTGAGGCCAAGCCCTTCGAGCCCCTCAGCGAACATCGCACGCAGTTCTCCCCCGAGGACAATGACGCCCTGCTGCAGGAAGCAAGCAGGCAACTGAGCAGTGGGGTCTTCGACCATTCCAACCAGGCGGCCATCGAGCGGCTGGTGGATGGCCTGGGGGATACCCGGGGGCTGGTGCGTTTCGGTTTTGCCGAGCGGCTCGCTGCCGTGGGCAGGCCAGCCCTCCCCTTGCTGCGCCATGCGCTGCGGGCCGATGCCAACGTGGCTGTGCGCAGGGCGGCTGCCAAAATCTTCACGCTCATCAACGACGCCGGATCGGCGGACGTGCTGCTGGAGGCGATGATCCACGACCCTGATCCGGTGGTGCAGGGATCGGCCACCGGAGCCCTGGCGGAGATCGGTGCCCCCGCCGTACCCCTGCTGCTGGGGGTGTTGGAGCGATCGGCCGAGCCGGCGCTGACCAAGGGTCTGGCGGCCTGGGCCCTGGCAAGCATCGGTGCCAGGGGTGCTGCCCTGCTCAAGCCGGCCATGGAGTCCGAACGGGTGGATGTGCGGGCAGCCGTGGTTGGCGCCCTGGGCGATCAGATCCAGAACGCCGCGGACCGAGAGGCCCTGAAACTGCTGCACCAGGCGCTCGAAGATCCCGCCGAGGATGTGCAGGCTGAAGCTGTGACGGCGTTCGGCAAGCTCAACAGCCCTGAGTTCGTCCCGCTGCTGGCAGCGAACCTGAAGGCGGGGCGACCCGACGAGGTGCGCAGGAATGCTGCCCTGGCACTGATGAAGTGCCGCAACGAAGCAGGGCTGCCCCCCTTGCTGGCAGCCCTGCAAGAGGAAGGGGATGGACCCCTGAATGTTGTGCTGAACCTGGCCATCACCCAGCTGAAACGCTCACTGCAAACCCTGCAGGACTGAGGCGAGCTCACTGGAGAGGAACTGTGTACCACCCTGGCAGCGGTGGTCGTTGCCGTTTCCTAGCCTAAAAAAGCGTTAGCGTATGCCAAATCTATAATTGCCATACTGAGGATCAGCCACCAGGGTCTCGCGGACCAGGGTCATCCCCCACCCCCCAGCTTCCTCTTCCCCCGGTCCCTTGGCCGGTGCCGGTGCCGGTGAGGGATGCCGTCAGCTACTGCCAGGGGTGAGGCGGCAGATCACCAGCCGGAGGAATGCCATCGGCCCCGGTGGTGGTGGCGGCGGTTGCATCGGGGCTGCGCTCACGCCAGCTGATCCGATCCGGCAGGGCATGGAGGCGTGGCAGGCGCCAGTGGAGAACATCACTCCGCTCCCGCAGCAGCAGGCGGGGGAGTGAGAGGCGATCACCGTTGCGCAGCGCCTGCTGACGGTCACCCTCGCTGGGCCAGAGGTGGGCAGGGGGCAACACAACCACCAGGGCGGCTCCATCCCTGAGGACGAGGAGATCAGCGGCTTCCAGGAACACCCCCAGGTCGGTGCCGCAACCATCCACATCACTGATCACCGCCT
>SRMO01000080.1:22241-24214 GCA_004768415.1 Aphanocapsa feldmannii 277cV
TGGAGGGGAGAGCAGCCTCTAGGCGCCGGCGGTAGGCGCTTTCAGGTTCACGCTCACCCCGTGGCAGGTGCCGCTCCCGCCGATCACCCTCCCTGGGGCAGGCCAACAGATGCCAGCAGTCCTGCACCAGCTGCAGACGGGGAAGCAGTGCCGCTCATTGCTTCAGGCAGCTTCTCGCCATTGCCTCAGCCCTCACACCTGCTGGGCAGTGCAGGGGCTTGGCCATGGTCTGCCGGTCCGTCCGACGTCCTGGCAGATCTCCATCCACTGAAAATCCGCATGAGCGATATCACCGACAGGATCAGAAGGGTTCTCAAAATAAAAATCATAAGATCACGATCCGCCAAAGCCAGGGAATCTCTGAATCAGCCGGAATCACCCACCAGTAGACAATGTTACAACAGTCCACTCCAACTGTTATCCAGGTTTTCATGCATGCAAAGATAAGTTTTATTGAGCATGCTGATGTTGGTCAACGGACAAGCAACCGACAGCACAGTGCTGGAGAACACAGAGCGGTGCTGTAGAATAACGTGAATAACTTCGAAGGGCTGCATATTAGTCAAAACCGGCTGACGGATCCGAAATCCGACAGAGATGTATTGATGGATCTCTATAATGCGATCAACGGACACAATTGGAAAAGGAAGACTAACTGGGGAAGTGATGCACCCATCAGCAAATGGGAAGGTGTCAACACCGATAGTTCAGGACGGGTGATGGAGCTGAATCTTCAAGAAAACCAACTGACGGGAATGATCCCCGCGGCCTTGGGTAGCTTGAAGAAACTTAAGGGCACCTCGAAAAATTGCTCTATGGAGACCCTCCCAAAAATTATCTATGCAAACCATGCCAAAATTTAGATATATTTATCCAAGGAAGTTCTGGAAAATATTACATCAACATACATATTATAAATCTTGAAAAATTTTTCAAAAAATATAAAAGTATTAATTGCTTAATTTTTAAACTTTCTCTATCAATTACTAATGGAATAAGTCAAAAGTTAGAGATTAATTAGGGCTTCCTGAAAAAGTAAATTAGTCCTGAAGATGACAAACATGGCTGAGAGCATCAGTGTCAGCACTGCAACTTAGATCATCCCATCTGTATAGCAGGAGGTTGAATCAGGAATCTGATGGTATCAAAGAAAGCCAGGACCCTCTGCAAGACTGAGCGGATGAAATATAGCCAGATAAAAAGAAGCCGGAGAAGCTTCTCTAGGTTCATCACTAGAAAGTTGATAGCAATGAGGCTCTCAGATGTCTCTGCCAGCTTAGTGCAGATCAGCCCTAGGCCAAAGCGTCTCTTGCCCTGACCAATCTTGCCTTCCACTGCATTGCGGCGACGCTGATCCTGTAGTGTTATCTTTCGCTCTTCAGCTGCAAGATATGGATTCTTTTTCGGACGTCCAAGCTTGGGGCCACTCAAGCGGATACCATGCTGCTTGCAGAATGTAAGATTGGCTCTAGTGCGGTAGATCTGATCTGCACAAATTATCTTAGGATAATAACCATAGCGTCTGAGATAGATATTAGCCTGAGTTTTTAAATCTATTCCTTCATTATAAGCATCCCAGCTGAGTCGATCCATAAATACAAATCCATTGCCTGTTAGTGAGATAGAAATTTTGGCACCAAATTCAACCTTGGATCTAGCTTTACCTCTCACTATTGGTCTTATATAAGGCTGAGTTAAACTAACAATTCTATCAGGAATACTTCGAGACTCTGAGTAATACATAATACTCTGCTGGCGAACCAGTTCACTGATAACGAGAAGTTTTCTGTACCAGTGCTTACCAGCCCCTAAAGCGCTTGCACCGCAAGCGATCAGAGAATCAATACTATCAAGATTCCTGTTTAGATGACGAAGTTGCTGACTGATTGCTATACGAATTTTGCCAAAGCGTGGGGACTTTTTTCGTGCCACGTTAAGAAATTGTCTTCGAGCTTCACGACGGTAAGTTCGTG
>SRMO01000080.1:24652-55107 GCA_004768415.1 Aphanocapsa feldmannii 277cV
ACTCAACTAACTCCTCATCGCTGAGCTTCAAACGTTCTTTGATAATCAAGGCGCCAAGGGCCATTCTAAATGACTTGGCTAGTGCACCTAAGTCTTTACAGAAATGAGCTGCATAGTCATCTTCCATTTCATTCCAAGAGATCAACTTCTCCATAATCACCCAGCGGTTATTGCTCGACAACTTGCTATCCAACCGGAGACAGAAATCTTCAAAGGAGAGTCGATCCTTATTCGTGCGACGGTACATGGGAGAATCTGGAGCGACTTTTCTGCCAAAACCTGGTAACTCTCTTACATTTTAGCATGGCCAGCATGGTCAGATGTGCTGCAGCGCAATGAATCTGCTCTTTTTCAGTAGGCCCTATTTATGCTGAGTAAATCGCAAAAAATTAAATACAAGATTTCGTAAACACCACCAAGCTTTTATCCTTGCCAGTCCAATACAATGGGTCAATTTACCTCCCATCTTCATCTTAATTTGACCAAAGACATGTTCAATACAAGCACGAATTTTTGCTTTCTTAGGATTACTGACTTTGGCAATATTACTCAGCGGATGATGGCGATTACCTTTTTCTTGTATTTGGTTGTCATATCCTGCAAGCTGCAGAACATCTGCAAATATTCGACCAGCATAACCTGAGTCTGCCTACACCATATCTTCTTTATTTTCTCCGTCTAGCAGTGCTATAAGAATTTGACTATCATGAAGATTGGCAAGTGTAATCACATGACGCCGAATAAATCCATACTTCGCATCAATGCAGATATTGTTCTTGTATCCGTAGTAATTCAGATTGTTCTTCTTCACCCATCTCGCGTCAAGATCTTTCTGTCGCAGGCGATTTGGATTTTTCTTCCATGCTTCTGGCACTTTTCCTTGCTTAATATCTTCATTCTCTTCTCTGGTATTTCGCTGTTTACGAATAGGCACAATAGTTACATTAATAATTTAGCCGCCCTTGGTTTCTAGACCTTGTGACTTGAGATGCTGTTCAAACATCTCAAATAACTCTTCTATTATTCCTGCTTGGCGAAGTTTCTCTCTAAAAAGTCGAATTGTAGTTGCATCAGGAATAGTGTTCATGATATCTAAATCTAAAAATTTTTCAAATGAGCGACGATCGTTTACCTGAAATTTGAGTTCCTCATCACTCAGATTAAAAAGCTGCTGTAGCACCAGCATCTTGAAAAGAATAATTGAGTCTATCCTCTTTCTTCCAGCGTTACTTTTTCATGAATTCTTTCTCCAGCAATGGCCGAAAACTCTCCCATGGTATTGTCTCTGATAGTTTCGCTAGCACCGGCTTCTTTTGGCGCAGCTTTTTGCTCCTCTCTTCTTCTTCCCAGAATTCTCTTTGGCTCATTTGATCAATTGATTTCTGCTCTTAATTATAGCAGATGTTGGTCACTTTACTAGATGACGTCATGCTATGAAGTGTAAGTATTAAAATGGGATTGCATGGATCAACAGAGTTATTCAAGTGAAGGAGAAGCTATTTTTCGAGGTGCCCTTCAGAGGTTCCTTAGTCGATGGCCGCCACCACCGTTCTGCTCAAGTTGTTTGGGGCGCTCGCCCTGTCCGCTGTCGTTCTGGCGATGGCACTAGCGCAGCACACCCACACCGCGTCCCCTTACGCCCATACCCAAAGCGCCGAATTCGCCACCCTCACCCATCACGAGGTGCGCGAGTTGCACAACGGCGAAGGTATGGGCCTTGCGCGAGCCGCCGAACTGAACAGCTTTCCCGGGCCCAGGCATCTTCTCGATCTCAAGGCTGAGCTTGATCTCAATCACGAACAGGTCGTGAGCATCGAGGCGATTCACGCGAAGATGAAAACGCGGGTCCTCGCCAAAGGCGAGGACATCCTCCAGGCGGAACGGCACCTCGCGAACAGGTTCGCGTCGGGTCGCCCCTCTGTCGCGGAAGTTACCCGTACAGTACAACCGAGCACCTCGGCATCATGCGCGGAAAGCTCCAGGCCATCCACCTGCTCGCGCACATCGAGAGCGCCCGCGAGCTCAACGCCGAACAGATCGAGCGTTACGACAAGCTCCGCGGCTACCGTCACTGAGGACCGGCAGGCGGAGCAAGACCCCTCACCCCGCCTACCCCTCCATCAGACAGCTCTGGATGAACCGGTCGATGTCGCCGTCGAGGACGGCCTCCATCGCCTGGCAAGCCATCATGACAACCGGACCCTCAGCATTTCATTTCCGCCGCGTTGGAACTCGTATGGCACACG
Source organism: Aphanocapsa feldmannii 277cV (assembly GCA_004768415.1). Lineage (GTDB taxonomy): Bacteria > Cyanobacteriota > Cyanobacteriia > PCC-6307 > Cyanobiaceae > Aphanocapsa_A > Aphanocapsa_A feldmannii. The sequence continues at coordinate 26,899 of SRMO01000080.1, forward strand.
CTCGATGGCCACGCCGAGGCCGGCCTGGCGCAACCGGGCGATGCTCCCTTCCAGATGTGGTGATGGCGCTCCACCAAGAGCCAGTAGCGGAAACACCCGTACCTCCCGCGCGACCCGGCACAGCTCCAAAACCGCAGCCTGATGAAATGCCTGGTCAAGCTGGTTGCTGTAGAGAAACAAGAAGTGCGAGCACAGTGCGAGGTCGAACTGTTCATCGTGAAACGGCAGCGTCGGCAACTCGGCAGCCACGTACCGACCCTCAGCGCACCCTCCTGGGTAATCGCTGAGGAACAGCTCCATGGCTGCCATGCGTGTCTGGCCGAGTATCTCGATCGACGGGATGGCGCCCCAGACGAATTCATGCTGGTTCTGCCGCGTCTGTTCCATGACTGTCGCGTAAGTGTGGTCGATTCGGCTGCGAAGGTCTGACGCTTCCCACCGGTAGATCGGATCACACGAGATGATCGTCGCGCCGCGCCGCGTACCGACAGCATTGAAGCCGGCAGGACCGTCGCCACATCCGAGGATCCGACCCGCCAAGTCCGCATCTGAGATGGCGAACATAGCTTGGTACTCCTCAAAGGATCGACCCCAGGGAACAACCTTGTTCAATGTGAACATGCCGCTTCTGGTGTATGCCTCGATAAGCTATTCTAGCAGCGGCGGCTCATGATCGCCCCGGCCGCCGGCTCCAAGCAGCGTTCGGTCGCGCACATAGTGCCTCGTCGGTTGGGCGATGAAAACGTCCCTGCCAAACCGGTCAATATGGAAGACTCCTCTGGCGATCAACTCGTCTGGCGATCAACTCGCAGCATCGATGACCAGCTTTGGCTGAAGCATGGCTTTTGCACTGATGCGGGCCATGCCGGCAAGCCTGCCGTCTGCCATCACCACCACCACCGGCTGCCCCTCTCCACCCGGACCTTCTTCTGCCGCTGCACCTGGCTTCAGCGCAAATGGTCGCCCGCAGCGCCAGGCCTGCACCTCGTCATTGTCCAGAATCCGACGTGGCAGGTGAGCCAGGGCCTCCAGAGGATCATGCAGCCGGGGCCAGCAGACGCTGTCGGCCTGCAGACAACTGAAGGGTTCGGCGGCCTCTAGGGCAAACCCCAGGGCCTCGGTTCTGCGCAGCTTCAGCAAGGCCGCACCGCATCCGAGGCTCCGGCCCAGGTCCCGCGCCAGGGAACGGATGTACGTGCCGGCACCACAGCGCACCCGCAGCTGCAGACGGGCTGCACCGTCCCAGTGGAGCAACTCCAGGCCCCGGATGGTGACGGGTCTGGGGGACGGGGTCACCTGTTCGCCGCGGCGAACCCGTTTGTAGGCCCGCTCGCCGGCAAGCTTCACCGCGGACACCGCCGGAGGTGCCTGGAGGATCTCGCCGCGAAAGGGTGCTAACGCCGCCTCCAGCTCTGCCCTGCTGAAGGGAGGGACCCGCTGGCGCAGCAGCACCTCCCCTTCGTCGTCATCAGTGCTGGTGGTGATGCCCAGCTGCACCGTCCCCTCGTAGCACTTGTCATCGATCAGGTAGGGCAGCAGCCGCGTCGCTGCACCCAAGGCAACGGGCAGCACACCTGTGGCCGCAGGGTCGAGGGTGCCCCCGTGGCCCACCCGCCGGATCTGCAGGCGGCGGCGCACGGCCGCCACACAGTCGTGGGATGTCAATCCACTGGGCTTATCGAGCACAATGAATCCCCGTGTGAGGCCTGCAAACTGGTTCGCACTGCTCAAGGCCAGCAACCGGGGACCATCGCACTGCCATGCAAACACCGCCCAGCCCCTCGACCGGCCCAGCCAAGCTGGAACCTGCCTGTCAGGCACTGCAGGCCAAGCGCGACCTTGCCTTTCTGGTGCTGGCCAGCCTGTTCATCGGAACCCTCGGGCTGCTGAATGTGCTGGGAATCAGTCGTTTTCTTCAGCTCGGCAGCATCGCTGGCTGGCCGATCGTGGTCGCCGTCGGTGTGCTGCCCTATCCGGTGACCTTCCTCTGCACCGACCTGATCAGTGAGATCTGGGGCGAACGCAGGGCCGCCCAGGTGGTGTGGATGGGACTGGGCATCAACCTCTGGGTCTGGTTTCTGCTCTGGCTGGGCGGAGTGTTGCCGGGGGCCGGAATCGATGTCGATGTGGCAACAGGGCAGCCACTGATTGATGCTGCTGGCAGGGAACCGGTCTTCTTCGAGATCCGCCGGCAGGCCTTCGGCACCATCGGCGGCTCCATGGTGGCCTACATCACTGCCCAGTTTGCTGACGTGCGTCTCTTCCACTTCTGGAAACGTTTCACCAAGGGGAAATACCTCTGGATCCGCAACAACGGCTCGACCATGGTGAGTCAGCTGGTGGACACTGCGGCAGTTATCCTGATCGCCCACTACGCCAGCAATGCCCTGCCGATTGATCCTGATCGCAACATCGTCCCTCAGCTCCTCTCTCTGATCGCCAGCGGTTATCTCTATAAGTTGATCTGTGCTTTGCTTGATACTTTCCCATTCATATGGCTGACAGGCTGGCTGCGACGGGTGCTCAAGGTGGAGGGGGAAGGGCGGGAGCTTGGCCGCCTCGTTGGCTGATGCTCCTGGAGCCTAAGCGGGCTGGGCCGTAGAAGCAGTTGCCGACCTTGCTTCCTGCGCCTGAAGTGGAACGAGTGCAGCACTCCCCGCTCCTCCATTCGAGCCTCGGGCGAAGAGGACACCGGTAGCCGCAAGGGATCGCGTAGGCCAGCGGTGATTTTTCGAGCTGCACTGGTGCCAATCGCACCCAGACAATCATCGACAGATGGGGTGAGCAACGCAGTCGGCAGCTGATCAAGACGACCAGTCAGCCAGCTGCAGGGAAAACGGCAGCCGCTGCAGTATTTTTCTGAGAACTCATGGGGAAGCACTGGATAACCTTGCATTCTCTGTGTTCTTTCACCGAGATCTATTCTGCTGCAAGGTCGAGTTCATGGCTGGCATCGGTTATCCATTATCCAGGATTTCCCTGGGATCGAGGCAGGCTGGTGCAGCTGTAAGGCGTCAGCCTGGCTGAGGATTTCAAAGAACTCAGGATTAACCACATTCTCCAACAGTCAGCTCGCTCGGGCAATTATGGAGATCTTCAACTTCATGCCAGTTTACGGATATACTTTCTGACTCATAATGCCAAACATAATCAGTTCCAGGAGAAGCCAGCCCGAATTTCTGACACTCGGTATTGATCACGCACTGATAATTATCATTAACACTAATGGATACATTTCTGCATCTGGTATTTGCAGAGCTTATCTGGAATTTTTCAAGGCACGAATTAGCATTGATGTCGGATATATTGCAGAGATCACTCAGGTCAGAACAGCAGTAGACATTCCGGGTATTAAAAATGCCAGTGCCTGAGCTCTTCTTGTTGGCGTTGGTCAAATTCCATGTTTTGTCCTTGGCATCCTTGATGTCAACTTTCGCCACAACAGTTCCTTGGGAAGAGCATTCGTTTCTTGCCCAGACTTTGCCATGACTCAGCCAGTTCGTGCTGTTGTTCCAATCGGCATCCAGACAGTCGGCATCTTTGTGGTCGATACGATCGCCGCCTTCGCAGGATCCCGCATAGGCCTGACCAGTTAGCGCTGCAGTCAATGCGAGGGCGAACAACACCGCGGCTGCGTGGGCCGTATTCCAGGTCATTTTGTAGGTCTTGTTGTTCCATTCCAAGGTATTATTGGACATTGGTCTTCCTCATGGGCGATTTTAAGCATTCTCCCGTAACTGTACGCGACTGTCAAGCAGACGTCCTAACTCAGGACATAGTGAGGACTATGTGGTTGCGTTGGCTTCAGGTTGAACAGGGTCTCTTGCGGAGGTATCTCCGCTGAGGGCACGTGAGGGCTGGAAGGTCCCCTGTCTGCGGCGCCTGTTGATCCGCTCACGCAGGCAGGCCCGCAGCGCCAACACCATCCTTGTAGTTGCAAGGGACCGTCTAGGCCAGCAGCACTTTTCCAACGAGAAAAAGCGATTTTTCTAGGTGCCCCAAAGAACTCAGAATTGGCTACACTCTCCAACAGTCAGCTCGCTCAAGCAATTGTGGAGATCTTCAACTTCGTGCCAATCTACGGATATGCTTGCTGGCTCATACCAACTAAAACTAGTGCTAGCAGAAGCCTGCTCGAAGTTTTGACATTCCGCATCAATTACGCACTGATAGCTATCATTAACACTGGTGGATACGTTTTTGCATGTGGTCTTTGCAGAGCTTGTCTGGAATTTTTCAAGACAAGAATTAGCACTGATATCGGACGTATCGCAAAGATCACTCAGGTCGGAACAACAGTAGACATTCCGAGTATTGAAAATGCCGGTGCCCGAGCTCTTCTTGTTGGCGTTGGTCAAACTCCATGTTTTGTCCTTGGCATCCTTGATGTCAACCTTCGCCACAACAGTTCCTTGGGAAGAGCATTCGTTTCTTGCCCAGACTTTGCCATGACTCAGCCAGTTCGTGCTGTTGTTCCAATCGGCATCCAGACAGTCGGCATCCTCGTGGTCGATACGATCGCCGCCCTCGCAGGATCCCGCATAGGCCTGACCACCTAGCGCTGCAGTCAATGCGAGGGCGAACAACGCCGAGACTGCGTGGGCTGTATTCCAGGTCACTTTGCGGGTCTTGCTGCTTTGTGCCAAGACATTACTGGACATTTGGTCCTCCTCATGCGCCATCTGAAGAATTTTCCCATGGCTGCGCGCGGCTGTCAAGCAAAGGATGGTGCTGGTAACGTCCTGGCTCCCTTGCTCCTTTTCCCCCGACCTGACTGGGTTGTTCAGCAAACCATCTCACCCTTGCCTCAGGTCCTGGTCAGGGCTATTGACTGCTGTCAGGGCTGCCCTTGTCGGTTGTCCAGGCCTTCCCTCATGCTGACGGGTCTGGCTCCTGAATGCAGGCTGGGGGCTGGTCCACGCCAGGGGTTGCTGCTGTTGTCAGTCTCAGCAGGGCATCCACATCCCTGAAATCTCGCACCACCGCAACGGCCAGCGGAGCGAGCGGATGTTGGCTACGCCGCGGGCTGAACCGCTGCTGATCCCGTTGCGGCTCAGGCGGATCCAGGTCCAGGGGTTCCACCACCACGAAGGGGACCGTCCCCAGCGGCGCAGCGCTGGACTGCTTCCCCTTGGACCCATGGCCGCTGGCGTCCACCTCCTGCGGGGGGTGAAACTCGTCGGCACTGTCTGCAGCGACACTGTCTGCAGCGGTGCCTGCCAGGGCTGCCTCGGCATGGGGTGCTGGGCAATGTCCCGGGCCTTGCGACGACCCATGCATGCCAGCAGGGTGCTCGCTGGCTGCTGCCCTGGCGGGCTCTCCGCTGGGGGCGGCTGTGCCGAGTGGATGGCCTTCCCGGGGCGACAGTGGTCGAGCTGGGGTCTCTCCATCCCTGGTGGGGTGACTGGCCAAGTGCTGATCCGGCTGGGCAGTGTTGCCCACTGGCACTGCAGAGGTCGGTTCGTTGTCTGGGTCCACCGCCTTCCCACCTCTCTCCTCCTGCGCAGTTGACAGTGGGGTTGTCGTTGGCGTGGCGGGCTGCTCCTGCCGCACCCACTGCTTGCTGCTGGCTTGCCTTGGTTTGAAGAGCTGAATCAGCTTGGTCCGGAGCATGCTCAGCAGTTGCAGCCCCTTGCCGAGATTGGTCAGCAGCTGGGAAAGGCGGCCACTCACAACCTGCGGGCTGAACGCCTCGCCAGCAATGACGCTGCGCCTCTGCTCGTCGCTGAGGGCCTGCCAGCGCCCCTGGGCAATCTCCAGCGAGAGCCTCGTCAGCAACAGTCCCGTAATCAGCACCCCCAGCGTCGAGACCCCATCGAGCTGGTCAGCATCGCTGACCCACGCCAGGCCCAGGATCAGCACCAGAATGCCCCAGAGCTGGTCGAGGCCTCGGCTGAGGTCCGGCAGCAGCAGCGGCAGCAGGAGTAGCATTGTGCCCCAGAGGAACGTCAGCAGACCTGTGGCCAGGGCGAACATGTGACGCGAGCGGATGCTTCCATTGTTCCGGCTCCACGGTCCTGTCCCTGCTTCAGGCCCGCGTGCCCCCTACCCTCAGCCCATGCCCACCTGGCGGAATTGGTAGACGCGCTGGTTTTAGGTACCAGTACCTTCGGGTGTGTGGGTTCAAGTCCCACGGTGGGCATCATGACCAAGCAACGGTCGTCATCGATGGCCTGGGGTTCAGTGGGGCAACAGTGCGGTCTGCTGAGCCCTGGAGAGGGCCAGATCCGCAGCCGTCATCGGCAGAGGGATTTCGGCATCGGGCAGGGCAGGGGCGCAGGCGGGAACGCGCTCATCAACCACGGCGCCAATCACCACGATGGCAGGCGCCTGGATCCCTTCTCCTTCCACCATGCCAGGTAGCCCAGCCAGGGTGCCGATCAGCGACTTCTGCAGTGCCGTTGCACCCTGCTGAATCACGGCGACCGGGGTGAGCGGGTCCTGGCCACCGGCCATCAACTCGGCAACAATACCGCGGATGTGATGAATGCCCATGTAGATCACCAGGGTGTCGGTGGCCCGGGCCAGAGCCCGCCAGTCAACCTTGGGCCGTTGCTTATCGACCTCTTCATGACCCGTGACGAAGGTCACCGAGGAAGCGGCCAGGCGGTGGGTGATCGGCAGGCCGATATAGGCCGGGGCAGCGATGCCGGATGTCACCCCTGGCACCACTTCCACAGGGATGCCGAGGTCATCGAGATGGGCAGCCTCCTCACCGCCGCGGCCAAACAGGAAAGGATCACCCCCTTTGAGCCGAACAATGCAACGGTGGGTGGTGGCCAGTTCTGTCAGGACCTGATTGGTGGAGGGTTGGGGTACGGAATGATGACCCCGTCGCTTGCCGACGTACACCCTGTTGCAGGCTTCACCCGGCAGGGCCAGCAGCTGCGCGGGCACCAGGGCGTCATAAACCAGGGCATCGCAGCTGCAGAGCAGACGATGGGCACGGAGCGTCAAAAGCTCCGGATCTCCCGGGCCTGCGCCCACGAGATACACCTTGCCGAGAACGTTCTGCTGGGTCATTGAATCCGGGCGAGGTGCTGACCCACCAGAGCGCGGACCGAGGGCCAGCTGAGCAGAGGATCCAGGAGCTGAGGCCCCGACTCGTGTCCGGCAAGCAGTGCGGCGAGTCGATCGCTGTAGCGGTTCTCCGCTACCTGGTAGGGGATCACCACGTCACGGCTGTCGAGTCGATCCATGAGCAGAGGCAGCCGCTCCAGCTCCGGCTGTTGAACGGAAAGCCCCAGCCTCCTGCCAAGCATGCCCACAAAGCGGCATGTGAGGGGGTGGCAGGAGGGATGGCTCAGCAGCACCGGGCGTTGACCGACAGCCCTGAGGCAGTTGCTGACTTCCTGAAGCTGCCGCTGCAGGCCTGGCCAACTGCCGAGGAAGGGGAGACGCTGCAGTCCATGGCTGGCGTCAGCCAGCCAGCGGCAGGCCTGGGCAAGGTCATGGATGACGTGCTGACCGGGCAGGGCGAACATGGGCAGCAGCAGCGGTCGGCAATCGTGGCGCCTGGCCTCCAGAACGTGGGGAAGCAGCTGATCCGTCAGCGGTTGAGACCGGGTGAGAAGCACCAGGGGCAGGGAATCCAGTGAAGAGCAATGGCGATGCGAACAGGGATGGGCTTCGGCCAGCTGATCGCAAAAGGCCGCAAGGGTGGCGGGGATGGCACCTCCGGCCCGGCCGTGGGCGACGAGAATAGGCCACAGCGGCTGCTGCTTCCTTGCCCTGCCGCCCGGGCAGAGCCCCAGGACCCGCAGGGGGAGAGGGGCGATGGCGGGCGACGATGAATCCATCAGCGGAGCCGGGTCTGAACCATCAAGCAGGACAGGGCACCCGTTGAGGTGTATCGATCAGAACATTTCATTTGGCCTGTCGCCTGCTTCGGACAAGTCCCCGTAACAGGGACTACCAAGTGAAATACCAATCCGCAGATCAAGTGGGCAATCTGTAGTAACCGAAACAAAGCAGGGTGCACCTGATTGCGCCTAATAATGCTATCCACAGCGACGCATCCCTTCTGAAGCGCTGTGACCGTCTTGGCCCAGCTCTCCAACTTTCCCTGTATCCGGAGACACCGCCGCACCGTACGTACAACCAGGGCGCACACGCCCCCCCACAACGATGGTCGCAACGCCTGTGAGACCCTTCCTGGAGGGCAAGAAGCTCAACAAGATCGAGAAGAACAAGGCCGCCAAGGACGGCCTGCTGGTCGGTAGCCAGCTCGAGGAATTTGCAGCTGCCGGCTGGGAGAACGTCGATGAGACAGACTTGCAGTTGCGGCTCAAGTGGTACGGCATGTTCTGGCGTCCCAAGACACCTGGGAGGTTCATGCTGCGTCTGCGACTGCCCAATGGTATTGTTTCAGCGAGCCAGCTCAATGTGATTGCCTCGCTGATTGCCCGTTACGGCGATGGGGGCAGCGGAGACATCACCACACGCCAGAACATTCAGCTGCGTGGTGTGCTTCTGGAAGACCTGCCGGACATCCTCGGCCGTCTCAGGGAGGCCGGCATCACATCCCTCCAGTCAGGCTTCGACAATCCCCGCAATGTGACCGGCAATCCCCTTGCCGGGATCGATCCTGCTGAGATCCTCGACACCCGACCCCACTGTCAGGCGCAGCAGGACCTGCTCACCAACAGCGGCGAGGGCAGCTTTGAGTTTTCCAACCTGCCCCGCAAGTGGAACACCGCGGTGGCCGGTGCAAAGCACAATTTCCTGTTGCACAACGACATCGTCTTTCACCCCGTCGAGAAGGATGGCGTACTCGGCTTTGCTGTCTGGGTGGGTGGTGTGCTCTCCTCACAGCTCAACGCCTACGCCGTTCCTCTCAACGCCTGGATCCCCCTCGAGGAGGCTCCCCGCATGACCGACACGGTGGTGAAGATCTGGCGCGACAACGGCGAGCGCAACAAGCGACCCAGAGGACGCTTTCGCTTCTACCTCGATGCGGTTGGGGTCGAGACCTTCCGATCCATGGTGGTGGAACGGTTCGGTCCGCTGGCCGACGACCCAGGCTCCGCCTTCAACGACCGGCCGGCCTTGATCTACGGCATTCATCCCCAGAAGCAGGAGGGCTTCTACTACGCCGGTCTGCACGTGCCCGTGGGCCGGCTCACCGCCGCCACCCTGCAGGAACTCGCCAGGTTGGCTGAAGCCTATGGTGACGGCGAGGTGCGCCTCACGGAAGATCAGAACGTGATCATTCCCGGCATTGCCGCTGCCAGGATCAAAGCCTTCAAGGCTGAGCCCCTGCTGCAGCGCTTCCCCTTGCAGCCCGGCGCAGTCTCCTCCGGCACCGTGTCCTGCACGGGCAGCACCTACTGCGGCTTCGCCCTCACCAACACCAAGGACCAGGCCCTTGCGATTGCTGAACAGCTCGACGCCGAGCTGACACTGCCCGAGGAAGTCCGGATCCATTGGACCGGCTGCCCCAACTCCTGTGGCCAGGCCTACATGGGTGGCATCGGCCTCACCGGTGGCAAGGCGAGGACTGAAGATGGCATGGTCGAGGGTTATGACATCTGCGTCGGTGGCCAGCAGGGTGGGGAACACAAGCTGGGCAAGCTGTTCCGCAAAGGTGTGCCAACCGCCGCTGTTAAAGATGTGGTCAAGGACCTTCTTGTGGACTGTTACGGCGCGACTCCAAAGCGCGGCAAAGCTGCCGCTGCGAAAGCAGAGCCACCGGTTGAAGGCGGCAAGGATCCCTTCTCCCGCTTCATGAATGCCATCAGCGGTTGAAGCCGCCCACACGATTCCTTCATCGAACCTCCAGCCATGGCTGCATCCGAAATGGATTATGTCCTGCCAAGTGAATTGGTGGACAGCATGATCAATGCCGGCGGCAAGAAAGCCACCGTCAGCGTCAAGAATCTGCTCCTGCGTGGCTTCTACTCCGGCTCAATCCTGGGCCTGGCCACATGCCTTGCCCTCACGGTCGGCATCCAGAGCGGACAGCCTTTTCTGGGTTCCCTGCTCTTCCCCTTCGGCTTCGCCAGCATCGTGCTCTTCGGCATGGAGCTGGTGACCGGCAACTTTGCCCTGCTCTCCATGTCCACCTGGGCCGGCAAGAGCAGCTGGCCTCAGACCCTGCGCAACTGGGTCTGGGTGTGGCTGGGCAACTTCATCGGCTGCGTCTTCGTTGCCGCGATCCTGGCCATCAGCCTCAGCAGCGCCGGCACAGTCGAGATCAGCGCCGATGGTGCCGGAGGGGTGTGGGGAGCTGTGGCGCGCAAGCTGATCGCTCTCAACCAACTGAATGTCGAGACGAAGTATATGGATCTGGGTAGCACCGGCTTCTTCCTCGCTTTCCTGAGGGGCGTCATCGCCAACTGGCTGGTTTGTCTCGGTGTCACAATGGCCCTGGTGAGCAAGAGCGTTCCCGGCAAGATCCTGGCCTGCTGGTTGCCCATCACCGCATTTCAGACGATGGGTATGGAGCATATTGTGGTCAACCAGTTTCTCCACACTGCAGGTGTTCTTCTCGGCTCCGGTGTCTCCTTCGGTAACGTCATTCTCTGGAACTTCCTGCCTGTCACCATCGGCAATCTCGTCGGCGGCATGGTGTTTATCGGTATGGTCTTCTACAGCACCCATCGCTCCAGGCTCGCCAACGTGCCGGACGAGAAGGACATCAAGCTCGAGCGCGAGATTGCTGCACAGATGGGCGGGCGCTGATCCCTTCCCTTCCTCACAGGGGCTGGTCTGCGGCATCCCCACCCAGCCTTCCGCTCAGCCAATCTACGCTCCCATCCGGATTCCCTGATTGTGCACTGATCGGCAGCGATGCGATCCCGCACGTTCCCCTGGATCTGATGACCGGCATCACCCTTGCCCGCAGCTTTCTCCCCAATCACCATCAATGGTGTCGTCCCTGTTCGAAAACCAAGATGCTGTGCCTCTGCAGACGACCTCCGCTGCGCTGGAGGTGAATCAGGACAGCGTCTCCATGCTCTGGGAGCGTCTGGGTCAGAGCCGCCATGACCCTCTCAGTATTGACGAGCTGCAGAGGCACTACAGCCCTGCTCTTCCCCTGCCACTGCGCACAGCTCTGGCGGAACGACTGGGCATGCAGGAAGGGCGGGCCCTGCACGCCCTGCTCGCGCTGCACAGCCGCCATGGCCACCAACCGGAACTGCTGCTGGCCCTGGGCATGACCCACCAGCACGAAGCCTGGCAGCGCCTCCACCCCCTGCTCAGCCTCGACGAGGGCGAGATCGACCACGCAGTGCTGCTGCGTTCCCTTGCCTGCTGGGGCCGTCGGATCGACCGCAGTGTGATCGCCACTGCCCTGGCCCGACCCGCCAGTGACATCCGCCTGGCAGCCCTGGAGCTACTGACATTCCACGCTCGCCTGCTCAGCGCGGAGCAGCTGCTCGAGCTCTGTGCAGAACCGCTCGATGACCTTCGCCCGGAAGTGGCCATCGCCACCCTGCGGCTGCTGCAACGCCGTGACGAAGATGTGGTTGTCCGACGCATCGCTGCCTGCATCTGTGACCGGGGGGTACCGCCGGTCTGTCGTGTGGCGATCCAGGCTCTGGGTTGCATCGGCACGGAAGCCAGCGCCGAGGCTCTGGTGGAGTGCAGGCTCAAGCTGCGCGACGCCACCCTGCACCAGGATCTGGAACATCAGATCCACGCCCAGTTCCGCCACCAGCAACTGATGCGCAACCGTCTGCGCCAAGCCACCGCCGCGGCCCTGTTGAGCGAGGCGGAAAGCCTGCGACTGCAGAATCTGCTGCATCGCTGGAGCTGATGCAGAGGCGTTGATGAAGACCTTCTACCCGGGCAGCCACAGCAGCAGCGATCCATCGAGCACGGCTCAGCTGTCGATGGCTTCTGCCACGGCGGCTGCCCAGCCCTCTGCATGGGGTGCTGCGGCCAGACGGTAGCGGCCTGCCCTGATGGCTGGCAGCAGGCGGGGATGGGGACCGTCGGCACCCGGCACCACCACCGCCAGATCAGCGCTGTCGAGCATGGCGCTGTCGTTGGGGGAGTCACCCAGAGCCAGCACACGGCTTTCCCCACCCAGCCAGCGCTGGCGCAGGCGCTGCACAGCCAGACCCTTGTCGCAGCCGCTGCCGATCAGATGGCAGAAGCGATTGCCCTGCAACACCTTCAGGCCACGGCGAGCGGCGGCCTGCTCCAGGGCCATCACATCGGCATTGGCAGGTGGCAGGAAGGGAACGCTCCACTGGCGGTTCAGGGCCAGGGATGCGGCCTGGGGAGCGAGGCCCGTCAGGGCCACCACCCGATCCAGGGACATCTCCACCAGCGGCTCCAGTGCCAGTGCCAGATCCTGGGAAAGGGCAGCGAGGCTGGGGAGCAGGCTCTGCGTGGGTAGGCCGAGGCAATCCACCAGCTCTCCATCACAGCAGCCATGGTCCCCGGCTGGCGACCAGCGGAGATCAGTGCGCTGGCAGTGAATGGCCCCACCGTTTTCGACGATGAAGGGCGAACGCAGACCCGCAATCCGACGGAAGCGCCGCATCTCCGGGGCCGTCTTGCTGGAGCAGGGCACCACAGGAATGCCAGCGGCTTCCAGCCGACCGATCAGGGCCTCGGCGGCAGCGAAGCGATAACGGTGATCCAGCAGGGTGCCATCGAGATCGGTCACCACGATCCAGTGAGCCATCAGTTGGGCAGACGCTGCAACCAGAGAACCCCATAGGGCGGTATGTCCAGCGGATGATCGGCCCTGTGGATGCGCTTCGAGAGACGATCCAGCCATCCCGGACCGCTGTACTCCCCGTCGAGCCCCAGCTGTTGCCATGGCAGGCGGATGGTATCCGGCGCGAGGCTGTGAACTGCCACCACGGCCTCCGCTCCGACACCCCGTCGCAGAGCAACCAGGTCCGAGCGTCGTTCCGAGAGCAGCTTGAGCGGTGCCTCCGGGTGGAAGGCGGCGCAACGGCACCGCTCCTGGAGCGCCCGCCGCAGGGCCGCCAGCACCCGGGCGGGTGACGACTCCGGGTTGCGGATCCGGTCCATCAGGGCAGCGAAGCGGAAGCGTTCGCGATTGAGATCGCGGCGATGACCGGTGCGGGCGTAGGTCTCACGGTCGTTCTCGGAGGTCAGCAGGGCCGGCAGATAGAAGGCGGGGATCCCCGGCAACGCCATGACAAGCAGCTGACTGCAGAGGAAACGCTCCAGCTGGAGATGGCTCGGCTGCTGGCTGGAGCTGGCCATGGCGCTCCACCAGGTGATGGTGATCTCGTAGGGGCTGGAGCTGCCGTCGGGATGGCTGCGGTGGCTCACCAGCCCACCACGCTCCTCACAGGTCCGCAGCAGGGCCAGCAGGCGGTCGGTCTCCATCAGCCCTTCCAGTGGACGCAGCCCGACACCGTCATGGCAGGCACTGAAGTTGAGCAGGGTGGTGCCGGCGGGCAGGTCGGGCCAGCGTGCGAGCCAGTGGTTGAGCAGATCCCCATGGCCGCTCACCATCGCCTCAAGCAGCAGCGGAGGCAGAGGAAAGTTGTAGGCCATGTGGGCTTCGTCGCCGGAGTCCAGATAGCTGAGGTTCTCCTGCTGCGGAACATTGGTCTCCGTGAGCAGCACTCCATGGGCCAGACGCTGCTCCAGCAGGACACGGAAACTGCGGACGAGATCGTGGGTTTCCGGCAGGTGGATGCAGGGGGTGCCGTTGCGCTTCCAGATGAAACCGACCGCATCCATGCGGATCCAGGCAACCCCATGCTGCACAAAGCGGTCGAGCAGGGCTGTGAATGCCTCGAGGACAGCTGGGTTGCGCCAATCCAGGTCCACCTGGTCCGGACCGAAAGTGGTCCACACGGCTCTCAGGCCGTTGCAGGTTTCCACCGGCGTGAACAGGGCACTGCTGCGGGGCCGCACCACCTGCTCCCAGCCGCTGAGTCGCTCCGGAGCCATCACCATGGTGGCGCCGGGCAACTCGCCGCGGCGGAACTGCTGTACCCAGGGATGGGAGGCCGAGACATGGTTCAGGACAAGATCCGCCATCAGCAGCCGTTTGCGGGCCAGCAGATCCAGGTGGCCCCAGGTCCCGAAGCGGCTGTCGAGGCATTCATGGCTGCAGACGGCGAAACCGCCATCGCTGGTGGCCTGCAGGAACGGCAGGACATGCAACACGGTGAACATGTCACCACAGGTCCCTTCAAGGAAGCGGTGCAGCATCTCCAGCGAGGCACGGCCAGGCTCCTGAATGGTGTCCGCGTAGGTGATCAACACCGAGGTGCTCTCATTCCAGCGGACCCTGTGGCCATTTCCGGACGGCCGAAACGCTTGTGACAACAGATCTCTGGAGAGCGTGTCACAATCAGCCAACTGATAGAAGCCCCTCAGCAACCCCTTGAGACGCTCCTGAGCAGATCCCCTGCCCCGAACCACGCCCGTGTGGTCTGAGATTGATGTCACCGACGTCCCGACTTCCACCGCGCAGACCAGACTCACCGAAACACTGCCAAGCCGCTGCTCTCCCTACTACCATTCAATGGACTTTCTGCAGGACGCCATCAGCACGGTCCACGACTATCGCCCCGTGGACGATTCGCAGCTGGAAAGCTTCAACCATCGCCTGAAGCAGCGTTCCACAGCCGTACTGATCCCCTGCCTGTTCGATGAGCTGCGCCGCCAGGCCCTGTCCATGACCCGGGAGGTGCTGCGGCGCTTCACCAATCTGCACTGCCTGGTGGTGGCCCTGGCGGCTGACAAGGTCGAGGAGGTCGAGGAGGCGCGCCGCTTCTTCGCTGATCTTCCCTTCAATGTGCAGGTGCTGTGGACCAACGGTCCGGTGGTCCGCGAGCTGATGCAGCAGACCCAGGCCGGTGGGCTGGATGTGATGGGCCCCGCTGGCAAGGGCTGGGCCGTGTGGCAGGGGCTGGGGGTTGCCACGCTCGAATCGGAGCTGATTGCTCTGTTCGACGCCGACATCCGCACCTTCAGCTCAACCTATCCGATGCGGATGCTGAGCCCGCTGCTGGAGCGGCAGTTCGGCATTGCCTACGTGAAGGCCTTCTACAGCCGCCTCTCGATCGAGGAAGGCCGGATGCATGGACGTGCCACCCGCCTGTTCGTCAGCCCGATCCTGGAATCCCTGCAGCAGCTGGTGGGCCCGAAGGACTTCCTGCGCTATCTGCAGGCCTACCGCTATCCACTGTCCGGTGAATTCGCCTTCACCACCGACCTGGCCCTCAACCTGCGGATTCCCTGTGACTGGGGTCTGGAGGTGGGTCTGCTCTCCGAGGTCTATCGCAACGTCACCATTGGTCGCATCGCCCAGGTGGACCTCGGGGTGTTTGACCACAAGCACAAGGAGGTGGGAAGCGCACCGAAGGAGGGTTTGCAGCGCATGTGCGGTGAAATCCTGGCGAGCCTGATGCGGGCGATGATGGAGCACGAAGCCACTGCCCTCTCTGTCGAGCAGGCCTCAGCTCTGGAGGTGATGTACAAGCGCATCGCCAAGGACCGGGTGAGCCAGCATCATCTGGATGCAGCGATCAACGGCCTTCCCTACAACCGTCATGAGGAGGAGAAAGCGGTGAATTGCTTTGCCAAGCTGATCCGCCCCTGTTGGCGTGCGTTCATGGACCGCCCCGCCGGTTTCCGGCTGCCCAGCTGGACCAGGTCGCTTGCCTTCAACCCCAACCTGCGGGAGGAACTGCTGGCTGCCGGGCTGAAACTGCCTCAACCGGTGCTGAGCGTCTGAGTGCGCTCAAGCAGTGCAGGGAAAGGCTGAGCCAGGCTGGCTGGTTGGCAGGAAAAATAAAAAAATCGTTAAGGAAGAGATTGGTTCTGTGATTGGTGCTTTTTCACACCATTCATCCAGAAAGCTGCTGCCCTAATGGAGAAACTCACATAGCTTCGCCAGTCTTCAGATGGAGTGCTCCTATCGCAATGTTAGCGACACCCTCGTCATCCTCCGCTGTGACGAGCCTGATTTCTACCTTGAGAAAGTTATCTTCCCCTTTGACCTCGTCGTCTTCGATGCACCCCTCGGGGCCTACATCCAGGTGTGGGGACATGGCAATGGTCTCGTCGAGGTGGTGGAACAGTTTGTCGTCGGGGAACCTGCAAGGGGTTCCCGCAGTCCCCACAATGTTGTGAAAGCAGACGTAGCTTCCGCCGTACAGGCAGCCTGAAGCGAGCGGACTGTTCCGCCGGGCTATGAACCTGGGCTACGAGCTTCTTCGCCAAGCCCCTGAGGGGAGCCATCCCCGGCCGCTTGTGGAGAGGTCTTGCCATAGCCACCACCGCCGGGGGTGCGCAGTCTCAGCCGGTCTCCCGCCGCCAGGCAGAGCTGCACGTCGCCCGCAAGCCTCTGCCAGGGACCATCGCGGCGCTGCACCGCGTTGTCGCCACAGCGACCGTTACCACCACCGGCCAGGCCCTCCGGAGCCGTCTCGCGACGGCTGCTCAGCAGGCTCAGCGTCAGTGGCTGCAGGGCCCGCAGGCAGCGCTCCACCCCATCCCCGCCCCGCCAGGTACCGTCACCCCCTGATCCCGCCCGCAGACCGAAGCCTTCGAGCCGCAGCGGCATGGCAGCTTCCAGAACTTCCGGATCCGTGAGCCGACTGTTGGTCATGTGGCTGTGGACACCGCCACAGCCCCCATAGCCTGGACCAGCGCCACTGCCTCCACAGAGGGTTTCGTAATACGTGCCGCGGCAGCTTCCCAGGGTGAGGTTGTTCATCGTGCCCTGGCTGCAGGCCTGCAGGCCGAACCCCGCCATCAACAGATCCACCACCGCCTGGCTGGTTTCCACATTGCCGGCCACCACCGCTGCCCCGGCAGAGGGATCGAGCAGCGATCCCGGCGGCAGGACCAGGGTCACCGGTTCCATCACCCCCTCATTGAGGGGGACGCCATCTCCAAGCAGACAGCGCAGCACATAGAGCACCGCCGAATGGGTGATGGCCGGTGGCGCATTCCGGTTGCCGGGGCACTGGGCGCTGGTTCCGCTGAAGTCCAGGGTGAGGTGATCGGCGGAGGGCCGGATCGCGAGGGCCAGGGTGAGTCCCCCGTCCAGCCGATGGCGGACCTGGCCGGAGGAGAGGCTGTGGAGCCGGCGCAACAGGCCGTCCCGGCCCAGCCGCAGCAGTGCCGCCATGGCCTCCTTCACCCTGCTGTCGCCCTCCCGCAGGGCCAGCCCATGGAGTTCCGCCACACCCCGCCGCACAGCCGCCAGCTGCGCCAGCAGATCCATCAGGTTGAGCTCGGGATGCCGGGAAGGATGCCTCCCCCGGTTCAGGCGGGCGCGCAGGTCCGCCTCCAGGAAGACACCGTTCCGTACCAGCCAGCCGTCCAGGACCACACCTTCGTCCTGGAGCGTTGTGCTGCCGGCCGGCATCGAGCCTGGGGTGATGCCGCCGATGTCGACATGGTGTCCCCGGGCAGCCACCCAGCCGAGGGTGCCGGCGCGGGCGATCACAGTCACATCGGGCAGATGGGTCCCTCCCCGGGCAGGACTGTTCAGAACCAGGGCGTCTCCCTCGGGCAGGTTCCCGACCAGAGCGATGGCTGCCCTCACGGCCGACCCCATGGACCCCAGATGCACTGGGATATGGGGTGCGTGGGCGACCAGGCGCCCTGATGGGTCGAACAGGGCGCAGCTGTAGTCGAGCCGCTCGCGGATGTTCAGCGACTGGGCGCTTTCCCGCAGCGCAGACCCCATCTCGCGGGCCACGGCCATGAAGCGATTCTGAAACAACTCCAGCAGCACGGCCCGGTTGGTCCGGCCCGCACGCCCCGGTCCCACTGCCCCACTGAACGGCTTCGCCGCAGTGGCACGGGTCGGCCTGTCCCCATGGCCTGCCGGCACCTCCCTGGGCTTGCCGTCCCGTCGCCGCAGCAGCTGGCCGCCGTGACGACAGGGGGTACTGGCCCAGCCGGACCGCACCACCACCGTGCCATGGGTGGCTGGAATCAGGGCCGGGCCTTCCAGCACCCCCTGCTCTGCCACTGCAGCGTCTGCAGGGGGAGCATCGGCAACCTCGGGGCGGGAGAGGCTCAGCTGCAACCGGCAGACCCGCAACGTCTCCACACCCTCCAGGCGATAGCCGAAACGCTCGTGGTGCAGGGCCTGAACCTGACGCACCATGGCCTCAGGCGCAGCGGGGTGCAAGCTGAACTCGGCCTCACCGCGCCCATGGTGACACCACAGTCGCCGCTCCACGCTGAGCAGCAGGGAAAGATCAGCGTCCCCCAACCGCTCCCGTGCCAGGGCTTCCAGCGCCGTGAAGGCCTGCTGCTGCGCCGGCAAACAGAAATCCAGCAGCTTCAGGTCCGTGCTCTTCTCCACCAGGGTCAGCAGGCGTGCCTGGCCGATGCCCCAGGCCGAGAGCACACCGGCACAGGGGTGTAGGTGGATCTCGCTGATACCCAGCAACTCAGCCACTTCACAGGCATGCTGACCACCGGCACCACCGAAGGCCACCAGCAGGCTGTCCCGGGTGTCCTGACCCCGGGCGATGGAGATGGCGCGAATCGCCTGCGCCATCTGTTCATTGGCGATGCGCAGCGCGTCCCGGGCGAGATGCAGCAGGGCAGTCTCTTCATCTGCATCTTCATCTGCGCTGATCGCCCCCGACGGGGCCTGCCGCAACAGCTGGCCGAAGGCGCAAGCGGCGGCGGCGGGATCGAGCCGTGCATCAGCTCCGGGCCCGAAGCAGCTGGGCAGCTGGGTCGGACACAGGTGGCCCACCAGCAGATTGGCGTCGGTGATGGTGGCAGGTCCCCCCAAGCCATAACAGGCCGGCCCCGGGTTGCTGCCGGCGGAGTGGGGTCCCACCCGCAGCCGGCCCTCCCGCCAGCTGATCACCGATCCACCACCGCTGGCCACGGTGTTGATGTCCAGCATCGGCTTCTGGATACGCAGACCAGCAATCAGTGCTTCACCACAGCGCTCGAGCGTGCCGCCCCAGTGGAAGACATCGGTGCTGGTGCCACCCATATCGAAGCCGATGCAGCGGGTCCTGCCCAGGTCTCGGCAGGCTTGGACGGCGCCGATCACCCCACCTGCCGGTCCGGAAAGCACGGCTTCCGAACCCGTGAATCGTGCCGGCTCCGCCAGACCACCGCTGGACGTCATGAACTGCAGCTGCACATCCCCCAGCTGCCGCTGCAACGTCTGTACATAGCGCTGTAACGGTGGAGTGAGATAGGCATCCAGCACGGTGGTCTGTCCCCGCACCACGCACTTCGGCAGCGGAGAGACCTGGTGGCTCAGGGCGATGTACTGAAAGGCGAGCGGGCGGGCCAGGGCGGCGATCGCCAGCTCATGGCAGGGGTTGCGGCTGGAATGGAGCAGCACGACGGCGAGGCTGTCGATGCCGCTGTCTCGCCATTGCTGCAACAGCGTCACAAGGCCCGCCGTCTGCAGGGGGGTTTCGACCCTGCCGGCGGCATCGATCCGCTCCACCACGCCATGGCGGCACTGCTCCAGAGGCGTGGGCCGCTGAATCTTCAAAGCGAAGAGATCCGGCCGACTCTGGTCACCGATGCTGAGCAGATCCTCGAAACCGGCTGTGATCAGCAGGCCCACCCTGGCCCCTTTGCGCTCCAGCAGAGCGTTGGTGGCCACGGTGGTCCCCATGCGCACCGCCGCGATGCGATCGAGGGGCAATGGGGCACCGGTCGCCACATGGAGCTGGCGTCGGATGCCTTCGATGGCGGCATCGTCATAGTGGCGGCCACCATCGGAGAGCAACTTGCTGCTGCACAGGGTGCCGTCCGGGGTGCGGGCCACCACGTCCGTGAAGGTGCCGCCGCGATCGATCCAGAATTGCCATCCCCCGGCCTGAGGTGACGGCTCCATCCGACTGGGCACCAGGATGACAACACTATGACAACCTGCACTGAGCCGGACAGTGCCGCCGCTGCGACGCGCTCGGTCGGCCGCCCCATCAGTTGCCATCCTGAGGATCGCGCCAGCGGATCGCCATGGCTTCCACTCCGGATTCGAGCTGCGACTGGTTGTTTGTCTACGGCTTGTTGAAGCGTGGTCAGCCTGCCGCCCCGCTGCTCTGCCAAGGCCACCGCTGGGGCCGCGGCTGCCTGTCGGGCTTTGCGCTCCATGATCTGGGGACCTACCCCATGGCGGTTCCTGCTGTCGGAAGCATCCATGGCGAGTGGTGGCTGGTCCCCCAGGCCCTGCTCCAGGCGTTGGATGCCTATGAGGACGTACCCGATGAGTATCGACGCCAGGCCGTGACTGCTCCCGCAGGCGGCAGGGGCTGGATCTACGTCGGTGCGCCAGGCCGGGCTGCGGGATCGCCCCGCATCGCCCTGGCCGACTGGGGTACTCAGCCCCTGTTCAGCTATGGCACCAACCTGCTTCCCGAAAGGCTGTTCAGCCGTTGCCCCGGTTGGGACCGGGAGGGCTGGGTGGCGGAGCTGCCCGGCTGGCGTTGGGCCCTGTGCAAGCGGCGACTGACCCGCCCGGCCTCGGCGGCGGCCGGTCTGATCCCCGATCCCAGCGCCAGCTGCTGGGGCGTGGTGAGCCATCTCAGCCCATGCGATCTGGCCCGGCTGGATGACGTGGAGGGGGTGCGGCTCGGCCACTACCGGCGGGCGGTGGTCAGCGTGCGCCATGGAACAGACCAGTCTCTGCCGGTGTTCACCTATCTACCCCTGCCCCACCGACTGGTCCATGGACTACCTGTTGCGGATGACTATGCCGCCGCCGTGGTGGCGGGCGCCCGTCAGATGTCGTTGCCGTCGCCATGGACCGCGTGGCTCGTCGATCAGTGTCAGTCGCTCAGCGATCGCTGTAGAGCACCAGCAGGTGGCCATCGGGATCGCGGCAGGCTTGCTCGCAGTAACGGCCGCCGCTCTCGGTCGTGAAGCGATTGATCGGACAGCTGGCCAGGCCGAGGCGGCTGAGGCCGCTCTGGATCGCCTCCACCGATGGCACCCCGATCACGAGCGCCAGGCTGTTGCCGGCGGCAGGCATCGTGACGCCGGTCACCTCGGTGAGTGCGAGGGCCCTGGGTTCAGTCGGGCTGCTCAGGCTGGCGAAGATCAAGCGGGCCTCGGGGGGGAGACCAAAGGTGGTATAGAGGTAGCTGTGGGGGCCGGCGCGGTCACTGATCCAATCCAGCCGGAATCCCAGCAGATCCTTGTAAAGCACCAGGGAGCACTGCAGGTCCGAGACCAACAGGCAGGGGCGCCTGAACAGGGGAAGAGTCTGCCCTGCATGCGTCGCTGGTGCTATCGAACCGTGGCTCACTGCACCGCTGTGGCCCACCGTCACGCCAGAGGGAGGCTTTCACGTTAGGCCCCTCCAAGGCTGCTGGTCCAGGGCCAGTTGCGATTGCAACGGGACAGTGGCAGCAGCTGGACCAGTGCCGTCATCAGGAGGCTGAGAGCACGTCGTCGCTTCAGCGGCTCCAGATGGAGGCCAGCACAGCCACGGTGCTGAAGCCCAGCAGGACAAGCAGCAGTGTGCCCGCCCGTTGGGGGGTCAGCGAGGGCTTGCTGGGTTCCTTGTCACGCAGGGCGTCGAGGCGCTGCTTCAACACCTCCCAGTCCAGGGACTCTGGTGGTGTGGGTTGCTGTTGCTGCATGATGACGTCTCGACCACTGTCTCATCCATCCTTGCCCTCCAAGCCGACGCCAGGGTGATCGGGACCTGCCGGTTGAACTGTGCTGTCGAGGCCCTGTCTCCGGTGCCGAAGCGGCTGTCATGACCGTCAAAGTCGTCAAGGCCACACCGACAATCCCTGCTGGCACCAGGGGTTGTCGCTGCTCCGGCCGGCCGGTCGAAGATCGACAGGTGCAGCCCTGGCAGGCAGCGCGTCGTCATGATGTGCAGTCGATGCCATTGGCAACCCTGCCTCCGGCCTGCTGAAGCGAGGACGGGTGTCGCCACCGGGCTCGCGTCGGTGATGTCGAACTATCTGTCCAAGCGGACCGCATGGTCCGGCGGCTGGCCGTCGAGGCACACTATTATGTGGTCAGACGTCCGACTGCCATGAATGTCGGTGAGCTTGTGCTGGAATCCCTTTCCACCGGTGTGATCACCACCGATGAGCTGAACTGGATTGTGGACCATCAACACCAGTTCGATCGCCAGGAGGAAGCCGCTGTGCTGCGTTTGGGGCGTCTGATGGATGAGGGTCGGATCCAGTTGGGCTGTCGCGTCTGAACGGCTGCTCAGACCACCTCCAACGTCACTGTCTGACCCACGGATCCTGGCTTGTCGCAGGACGCTGAACGGCTTGATCCAGTCAAACACCCTCCCCAGGTCCGCTGGGTGGAGATGGGGGAGCGTCCCATCCGCCGAGACATGTTCATCAATGGGCAGCGGTTTCACATCCGCAGTGCCCCATCAGCGTGTCCTCTGAACGATATGGACACTCTGGAAAACCTGCCAAAGCCTGAACGTGGCCATGGCGCCGCAATGGATTTCAGCAAACCCAAAGGCGAAATCAGGGGTTTTCCAGAGTTTCCCTTGACAGTTGGGCAGCTCGACTGGATAATAAAGGTGGTGGCGCCTATGCGCCGCGTGAGCAGACTCGCTGTCCAGCTTGTCTCACATTGATGTTTCGGCACAAAGGCAGTAGGACCCGAAAATGACCTGGAATTCAACCCATGCAATCCCGGTAGCGGTCGTGCTCGCATTGACGGCGGCGTTTGCCGGTCAGGCCCATGCCGGCTCCTGCGAAGGCGGCCAGCGAATAGATCACAAGGAGGCCGACTGCCTGGACGCCGATTGGGACAACGATATAGATTTTTGGAGCACGAGCAAAGTTGAGGCTACGAATAAATGCCCGAGTTACGGAACGGTCGTTGCAAAGGTCGATATAAAAGCTGCAACAGACTACACATTGTATTTAAAAGATGGCACGAAAAAGACAAAAAAATCCGGTGCATTCAATATCAGAAATGTTTACTGCTGCGCAGACTTGAGTGATCTTTGTAATAAGTCGGATATCATCAATGATGATTCATGTCTTGCTAGATTCATGACTAGCTCAGCTGATGATTCATGCAGAAACGCATCTTCCAGTGTGAATGGAAGCGACATGTGTGTAATCACTGCGGAGTGTGAAAATCGCTCCAGCAGTGGCCATAGCTGGGGGTATTTTAGGACAAGCATAACTGCCAGCTGGCAGGATACTGCAAATCTCCACAACTGCAGAGGCGAACTGAAAATCGGACTGTGCTAAGGAACCTCTGAACAAGTCCCTTTTCCTCCTGATGAGCCTTTCAAAAACCTTGTGGAGGAGAAGGAAGTCAAAGCCTGCTGGTGCGTGATTCTGGCTAACTCAGAGGTTCTTTGGAAAAGCTTTGCTGGCCTATGCGGTCTCTTGCAGCTACTGGTGCCTTCATGGCAGCATGTCATCCTGTGGATAAGCTTGCTTGATTTTTCGAAGTGTCCTTATGATATCTGCATCAATGTAAGATTTTCCAGAACTTTCTTGGATGACTATGTCTAGATTTTGCCATGGCCTCCACAGATAATTTTTGGAAAGGTCTCCATAGATTGATTTTTCGAGGTATCCTAAATCAGATTAAGGAAAGTTGAGAATATCGCAATAAGAAATCACATCCAGGTCAGCAGAAAGATCGACTTAGATTTAGAGCTTTTCATTGCTTAAGGCTCATATCAGCAGCTTTGCATACATAAGTTTGATACCTGATGATCTGAATGATAACCAACACCAAGAGGATGAGCTGGAGTGGCATTGAAAGCAGGCTTGCTGAGCAGAGAATGGAGAACACGATGAGCTGAATGCCAATCAGATAGGCCTCTGCCATGCCTCGCTGGATTCTCACCAGTGACGGCAACGTGCCTGCCAGCGTCTCATTGTTGACCAGCAGCGTAGCATGACCCTCCTCATAGAGAGAGTGGATCGTGCGCTCCACTTTGTCAGGCAAAGCCAGGGTACGGGACCCCCAGCGAGCCACTTGACGACCGAAACCGACAAGAACGTCGGAAGCTTCTCCCTGGCGGGTGCCGATCAGGGGGATGAGATAGGGCTTGGCAATTTCCACCAGGGTGAAGCTGGGATCAAGGCTGCGGCCGACGCCCTCGAAGGTCGAGAGGGCCCGCATCACAAAAATCAGCTCCGGCGGCAGGCGGAAGGGCTGACCATAGACGAGGTCATAGAGATCGCCAGAAAGCCTGCGCAGTACATCCTGGCTGAAGGGTGGCGTGAGGGCTTCGTTGAGCATGAGTCGCACCAGGCGGCGCACCGGGCCCAGGTCAATTCCCCTGGCCAGCAGGCCTGCCGCCTGCAACTCATCGGTGAGGCCAGCTGCGTCACGTGCGGCAGCGCAGCGCACCATGCGCCCGATGCGCCTGCGCAGCCGTGGTGAAACCGTGCCCACCATGCCGAAGTCGTAGTAGATCAGGGCGCCGTCATCGGCAACGGCAAGGTTGCCCGGGTGGGGATCAGCGTGGAAGAACCCGAAGATCACCAGCTGCCGAAGGTAGCTACCCAATCCACGACTGGCCACATCGCTGGGATCAATCCCCGCCTGCACCAGGCTGTCGCGGTCGGTGATCTTCATCCCCGGCAGATAGTGGAGACAGAGCACGCGGCGAGTCGTCAGCTCCCAGACCACATCAGGAACCCTGACCATGGGGTCGTCACTGAATTGCTGCCGGAAGCGGGCAGCGTGTTCCGCTTCCAGGCTGAAGTCCAGTTCCCTCAGCAGCACCCGCCGACACTCCCAGGCCAGGCCAGGCCAGTCACGCCCACGGCTCCAGAGGCGATGGCGTTGCAAGGCAGCAGCCAACTGCTGCATCACATCCAGATCCATGCGGAAGATCCGCTCCAGGTCAGGGCGCTGCAACTTCACCACCACCTGCCGTCCATCGGGGAGGCGTGCTCGATGCACCTGCGCCAGGCTGGCAGAGGCGAGTGGCACCGGGTCCAGATCCAGCAGCAGCGTGCGGCGCTCCCCTAGCTCTGCATCGAGCAGTGCAGATGCCAGCGGGAAGGCAAACGGCGGTACCCTGTCCTGGAGTCTTGCCAACTCCTCAACGTAAGCAGCTGGAAAGACATCCGGGCGGGCGGAGAGGAGCTGCCCGAGTTTGATGAAGGCGGCCCCGAGCTGGAGCATGCACTCGGTCATCCAGTGGGCCTGGCGGCGCTGTCGACGCTGTCGACGGGCGACCGACATGCCGCCTGGGTAGGTCCAGGCCTTGCTGTCCCACCAGAGGCCGGCGAGCAGACACAGGAAGAACCACCAGATCAAGGCGCTGCGGCGGCTGGCCTGGATGCGCAGGGACAGGGTGGAAGGTCGTCGCCAGCGGTGCATCCGCGAACCACCTGGTTCAGTGGCAATCCTGGGCAGCACGGTCATGGCATCAGGCCATCGAGGCGATGCTGCAGCCGATCGACATCTTCCCGCAGCAGGTCGACCAGCTTCTGAACCTCGTTCTCCGCAGAGCCAGCAGCGACTGGCCGGGACGAAACCGGGGAGGACGGAGATGCTGCAGCCGCGGGAGGCCTTGGCTCAGCATCGAAATCGATGGCAGTATCTTCCAGCTCATCCGCGGAGTCCTGGACATCAGCAGAGGCACCGTTCTGTTCCCGTTCCAGTCGTTCCGCCTCCATGCGCACTTCCTCGCGGAACAGACTCCACTCCCGGCTGATCCGGCCTGGGGCATCCTGCACCTTCACAGCCATATCCGCGATGGCATCGGCGAGGCTGTTACCCAGTCGGGCGCTCAGCCGATGCAGAACAGCCTGCAGCAGCTTGTCGGCAGTACAAACCATCGGCCGTGGCGATCAGAACGCTGTGCTCCGACCAGTCTGTGCCATTGGCCACGGCGTCGTGGTGGTGTCGACTCAAGGCAGCGGCGGTGGTGCCACCAGACGTGGCGGGGGATCCGTGCGGCGCGGTGCGGTGGATGGGGCGGCGCGGCTGGTGTTGCCGGGGCCTGAGGGGCCACCAAGGGCAGGGATCACTTCGAGGCGCTGCGGGGCGGCAGATGCAGACGCTGGCTGGAGATCTGACGCTGGCTGAAGCGTGGCAGGATCTGCATCGACGCGGCTGGTGTCGCTGCCTGGCCCTATGGGCGTGGGTACAACAGGGTCGGACCCTGTTGTGATGTCGCTCGCCGGAGCATTGAAGGGGTCTGTCGAGCGCACTGCCGTCTGCTCAGGCGGTGTGGCCTGGGGTTCATCGGCCTCGAGCACCCGCCCGGCATCCGGTCCGGACTCAGTGATGGCAGGGCCTGAATCAGGGCTGATCACTCCCCCGGGATAGCGCTGCCTCAGTGCCTCGAGGGAGGTGCCGGGCAGGTTTTTGACGGGGAAGGCAGGGGCATCCGGAGGTTCGGTCACGTCACGCCCCAGCTCCCAGATGCGCAGGGTGACCGTGTAGGCAACCGCGAAGACGGCACCGAACAGTGCGGGGCCGATGGGTATCCAGGGGCTCCACCACCAGGGGGTGGAGGGGCGGCGCTGACCACTTGCCGGAGGCATCTTCGGGGGCATGCCCCCGCCATGGGTGGGGTCCTTGCCCGGTTCAGTCAGCTGGGTCATCGCCCCGCGTCGTTCCGCAATGCCTCTATTGTGCCGAGGCTGACAAGGAGGGTCAGGGTGTCAGGTCAGGGCCCTCAGCTCAAGGGTACCTCGAAAAATCAAGCAAACTTCTCTGACTGGACGAACATACTGCCGGAGCCGTAGAAGCGATTATAGACGCCGCCCCTGTCGGGCTCCAGCATCTCCACCAGCAGCCGGACGACGGAGCGAATAGTATAGAATCTGCCGCCGCGCTTGGCCTTGGCTCCGGCGAAGCCGCCGAGGAAGTATTCATAGACCCGCCCAGTGATGTCTCGGAACCGGTTCGACTCATCGGCCATGTCGATTCCGCTCACAAAGTCGATCAGCTCACCGAGCCTGAGCTTGCTGAGGGCCGAGCGGGTGTAATTCTTCGACAGGACACCCTTGAGTAAGCCATTGCGAGCCTCGATCACCAGCATGGCATCGTCGATGTCCTTGCCGATGGTCGGCTGCTTTACCCCTGGCCTTTAGATATGACCACCATACCTCTTTTGGGACCCAGAAGACATTTTCCGCGAGATACTCCTCCTGGTATTTCGCATCGGCCAGTTCCTTCTTGAGCAGCTCGGTCTGCTTCGTCTTGAAGGTATCCGAGATGTACTTCAGGAAGATCAGGTCGAGCGGGGCGTGCTTGTAGTCGGATAGCTCCATGTTGCCGCACAACTTATCCGTCGCACAAAGCTGCGCCTCTAATCCGAGATTGGCACCACTGTTGTTTGTCTTTTCGCCACCTAGTTATCACTCGTCAGCGGCAACAGAGGGTTGCATCCCCCGCAAGCTAACTCATGTTTAGCTCAGACGACTTTACCATGTTAAGTTGCCAGTCGGGTTTGACTTGCGAGCGCATGGGCGGCGCAAGATAGTTTGATCGGCCTGCCGCTGGCCCCGCACAACTAGGTTCGATTAGCTTGTCGACAGTCTCATCACTGGGATCTCAGGATACTCCAGCATTGTCGAACTCCTCCTTTTTGTCGACAGTCACGATCTGCTGGCCATCCCAGATGTAGCAGAGATGTCGCTCTAGCCGGGCGTTCGAGAGAAGAGGTGGCCGGAACGCAGCAGCACACTCGCCTCCCATTCGGCGGACGCTGTCATAGGCGATGCCGTTGGACCCATCTTCCCGCAGCGCTTTCCCTAACTGCTGGCTCGCTGCGTAGTTGTCGGCATGATAGATGCGAGGTGACGCTGCCCTCTGTCCGCGCAAGTCGTGCAAGTTTCCCGCAAGGTCGAGCTGGTAGACGCACATGCCGAGTTCCATGGGCCGCTGTGCGGTAGCGGCCATGAACTGCTCACGATGGTGTTTGGTCTCGGCAATGGCCGTGTCGAGGTCGTTTGCGGTATAGAGGACACCGTAGGTTCCATCCGAGAACCGGCTGCCATTCCGGTTCAAATGTGTGAATGCCGCCATGATGACGCTGCTGCCGGGCCCGCTGATGCGGTCTTCGGGCTGCACAAGCTGAATGTTGCCGACCTCGCTGAGAAGCGTGGGATTGGTCAGTGCCTCCAAATCAATGATCGCTTCCAGATCCTCCTTTGACTCTACCACCCGCTCGAAGAGCGGAATCGGTGAATGCTGACTGGAGATGATTCGCCAGCACGGCTTCCATTCAATACAAACAACCGATAGATTCACGCCCAGCCACCGCACTGTGCGTCCAGATATTGCCGAACGAGGAGCAGGTCGGCCACTTGACCGGATAACATC
>SRMO01000080.1:55189-62867 GCA_004768415.1 Aphanocapsa feldmannii 277cV
TTCGGTCGCCTGACCCATTCATCGGCTGCCCTTTTGTCGGGCAGCAGAATCTGAAGCGCCTTGTAGACGCCAACGATGCAGGAAATGCGCTCCAGCGTATCTCTGGGAAGAACGACGTTCGGATCTTTCTTCCAGGTTTCGAATAAGCTCAGTTTAAGCATATCTGATGTACGTATTAGTAGGAATCGGAGTACGCTATCCTCAGGGTCTTGATGATTGATGCCGAGGAGGGTCTTCTGTTCTTTGACAGAGAGGTTCCAGAGCTCCGCAATTCGAAAGAACGTGCGCAGCGCTGGCCCTGACAGGCCCTTGGAGTCTTTTGCTGTTGGTGGGCCTGCTGGCACAGCCATTGATTCGTCATCCTCAAGGTCTTGATGGAGGTTCCAGAACTTTGCAATTCCAGACAAGAAGGAACTGGCCGAAAAGAACTTGCGGCGAACTCTGAAAACATGGCGGCGAACGCGAGCTTTTCCAGAGCTTCCCTTGGGTAGCGACGACTCTGACAGGCCCTTGGAGCCTTTTGTCGTTGGTGGGCCTGCTGGCACAGCCATTGATTCATCTAAATATGTCTTCATTTGGTAGTTTAGTCTATCAATGGGGCCACCTGCAAGGCCCTGGTGGATTTTGGAAACTCTGGGTAACCTCTGATTTTGCCTTTGCGCTTGCTGAGATCCATTGCGCTGCAATGGCCACGTTGAGACTTTGGCAGGTTTTCCAGAGTTTCCTTTTGCCGAAAGGTCAGTTGCTGTGTTCTGCAAGGTCCACCTGTGGTACCTACGACCATGGGAACGTGGCGTGAGGATTGCAGCCATCCCGCAACGGCACTACACGGCATCGGGTCCGGTGCAGAAGTGCCGGGTGGGATTGGTTTCATCAGCATCGATGCCTCGGCGGCATGGCCGACGCGGATCGCGCGTTGTGCAACCCGGCCGTCGCATCTGCATCGACGTCAGGGGATACGGTCACAACCAGTCGACCACCGGGCTTCTGCAAGGCTCGCACACGCCATCTTCCGGCTCCGCCCCGTCCGATCGCCTGGTGCCCCCGGATCTGAGCCAGAGGAGACTTCACACCCTGCCCGGTGCGGCCAACGGTGTTTTTGTCGCGCTCGACGAGTTCTACGAGTCAGTGACATTCATGGAACCGTCTCGGCCCGGATTCGAATTCGCGGTTGGACGCGGTCCGGCGCCGCTGGACCTCTCGCGGCGTCCGTCGGCCTGATTCCCAGGGTCGTTCCACTGTGCGAGGCCTGGGCTGCCGTGCCGTGGCTTGCTGTGATGCTGGTGGGCACCCTCCGAGCTGCCCGGGCCTTGCCCCACTACGCGCTCTGCCTTGCCAGGCCCACGAACCACCTTGTGGAGGTGAGCCTCGAGCTCACGCCGCAGACGGAGCAGCTGGTGCTGGCACTGCCCTCCTGGACGCCCGGCTCCTATCTGATCCGCGATTACGTCGGCAAGCTCGAACGCCTTCAGGTCCGGCAAGACCGTTCCAACTGCCCGATCACCCGGCTTGGCAAACAGCGCTGGGCGGTGCGCTGCGACCCCGGCACGCCCCTGAGCATCCGCTATGGGGTGATGGCCACCGAGCTGAGCGTACGCACCAGCCACATCACCGCCGAGCACGCCTTTCTCTGCCCCGCCTCCCTGGCTCTGCGGGTGGAGGGCCTGGAACAGCAGCATCACACCATCAGCCTCAGCGGCTATCCCGAGGCCTGGTCTGTGTTCACGGCCCTGGATCCGTGTCCCACACCCCGGGGCGAAGGATTCGGCGCCGATTGCTACGACCGACTGATCGACTGCCCCATCGAGCTTGGTCCCCATCCCAGCGAGACGATCGATGTGGACGGTGTGCCGCATCGCTGGGTCAGCTGGGGATCGGGGCTGGAGCCCCACCTGGCGGCACTGCGCGTTCACCTGCCGCGCATCTGCCGAACGGCTGCCGCGGTGATGGGCACACCCCTGGTGTCCAGTGCCTACCTGTTCGTGACCCATCTCAGCGAAGACGGTTACGGCGGACTGGAACACCGTGACTGCACCGTTCTGGCCTATGGGCGACGGCGGCTGGGAAAACCGGAGGGCTACCGGCATTTTCTGCAACTGGTGGCCCACGAGTATTTCCATCAGTGGAACGGCAAACGGCTCAGCCCGCTGGCCTTCGATCCGATCGACTACGACCGCGAAACCCTGACTGCCTCGCTCTGGTTCGTGGAGGGGGTGACCAGCTATGTGGATCAGCTCATTCCGCTGTGGGCGGGGATCACCAGCCGTGAGCACTACCTGGAGGATCTCGGCCAGGACATCTCCCGCTACCTCGACACACCTGGGCGCCATATCCAGACCCTCGAGGACGCCAGCCGGGAAGCCTGGGTGAAGCTCTACCGGCGCGACCGCTTCAGCGATGACGCCCAGATCAGCTACTACCTCAAGGGGCAGCTGGTGAGCCTGCTGCTGGACCTGCACCTGCGCAGCCACGGCAGCAGCCTGCCGACCGTGCTGCGGACGCTCTGGCAGCGCTTCGGTCATGTCGAAGCCGGCTACAGCGAGGCCGACCTGCGCCGTGCCTTCGTGGCGGAGGAGCCTGGCCTGGAGCCGCGCCTGGCGTCCTGGGTCTCGGGTCTGGATGAACTGCCGCTGGCCGACTACCTTCAGCGCGTGGGCCTCCGTCTGGAGCCGGCCGGCTGTCCCCGGCCCTTCACCGGCCTGGGGCTCCGGTCCAGCCCCGCCGGCCTAGAGGTCAAGCGCGTGCAGCGCGACAGTCCCGGGGCTGCTGCCGGTCTGCTGCCGGCTGATCTGTTGATCGCCCGGGACAATCTGCGCCTGCGCGAGCCGGAAGCATTCAATGCCGGGCTACGGAGCGGCTGCCCCATCCAGCTGCTGATCGCCCGTGCCGACCAGGTGTTCAGCTGTCCGCTGGTGCCCGGGGAGGAGCACCACAGCAGCCACCGGCTGGTCTGCTGCGACGAGGCCGATGCAGACCAGCGCGCCCTGCGGGAGACCTGGCTGAGCGCCACAGCCCTGGGCCTCCAGTACCTGGGCCGAGGCCGGGAATCCCCTGCCGGATCTGATGGCAAGCAATTGAGCCAGTCCGGTCGGGTCAGCTGATCCGCCGGTCCCATGGGGGCGGAAACGCCTGGCCCTGTTGAACGGCCCGGGTTGAAATCAGGTTGATTGCTTAAGCTGCCGCGCGGACCACCGTGCTCCCGGGAGCCTCCGGGTACGGTCCGGTCACTGCCAACAGCCAAGCCTTCATGACCCAGGCACCGCTGCGCTCCATGTCCCCCTCTTCCCAGACCCAGGACGCAGAGACCCGCTGGCAGCGCTATTGCGAACTGCTCTGGCATCACCCCTCCCTGGGCTTCTGGCTCGACTGCAGCCGCATGCCCCTGGACCGGGCCCTGCTGGCGACACTGGAGCCCCGTTTCCAGCAGGCCTTCACCGCCATGCAGGAGCTGGAGGCAGGCGCCATCGCCAACCCCGATGAGGGCCGCATGGTGGGCCACTACTGGTTGCGCGCGCCCGAGCTGGCCCCCGGTGATGCCATCGCCAACGGCATCCGCGACGAAATCCAGCGCCAGAAGAGCTTCGCTGCCCAGGTCCTCAGCGGCAGCCTGCTCGCCCCCACCGGCGGGGTGTTCACCGATGTGGTCTGGATCGGCATCGGCGGCTCGGGTCTGGGTCCGCTGCTGATCATCAACGCCCTGCAGCAACCCAACTGCGGTCTGCACTTCCACTTCCTCGACAACGTCGATCCGGAGGGAATGCGCCGCCTCTTCGATCAGCTCGGTGAGCGCATGCGCACCGCCCTGGTGGTGGTGGTGAGCAAGTCCGGCGGCACACCTGAACCCCACATCGGCATGGTGGAGACCCGCCACCGCCTGGAGCTGATGGGCGGAGTGTGGCATCGCCAGGCCGTGGCCGTGACCATGGTCGGCAGCAAGCTGGATCGCCAGGCGGACCAGGAGGCCTGGCTGCGGCGCTTCGATCTGGCCGACTGGATCGGAGGACGCACCAGCATCACCTCCGCCGTGGGCCTGCTGCCGGCGCTGCTGGCCCGCATCGACATCGATGCCTTCCTGGCCGGTGCCGCCGCCATGGACGTGGCCACCCGCATCCCCCGTGTCAGCGACAATCCCGCCGCCCTGATGGCGGCCAGCTGGTATGTCGCCGGCGATGGTGCCGGCAAGCGCGATCTGGTGATGTTGCCCTATCGCGACCGTCTGGAGACCTTCAGCCGCTACCTGCAGCAGCTGATCATGGAATCCCTCGGCAAGCGGCTGGACCGCCGCGGCGTCACCGTCAACCAGGGCCTCGC
The DNA here is from genome assembly GCA_004768415.1 of Aphanocapsa feldmannii 277cV. Lineage (GTDB taxonomy): Bacteria > Cyanobacteriota > Cyanobacteriia > PCC-6307 > Cyanobiaceae > Aphanocapsa_A > Aphanocapsa_A feldmannii. The sequence goes on from SRMO01000080.1 coordinate 59,501, forward strand.
GGTGTACGGCAACAAGGGCTCCACCGATCAGCACGCCTATGTGCAGCAGCTGCGCGATGGCATCGACAACTTCTTCGTCACCTTCATCGAGTCCCTGGAGGACCCGGATGACATTCCCAACCTCGAGGAATCCGGTCCAGGAGACTTCCTGGCGGGCTTTCTGCAGGGGACCCGTGATGCCCTGACCGAGAGCGGCCGTCAGTGCCTCAGCATCACCCTGACCAAGCTGGATGCCCGGGCCCTGGGAGCACTGATTGCCCTGTTCGAGCGCACGGTGAGCCTCTATGCCGAGCTGATCGACATCAACGCCTACCACCAACCAGGTGTGGAAGCCGGCAAACAGGCTGCTGCCGCCGTGCTGGAGCTGCAGCACAGGATCGAGCGCCTGCTGGCCGACGGCCAGTGCCGCACGGCCGCCGAGACGGCCAGGGAACTGGGCCAGCCATCCCAGGTGGAACGCACCTTCCGACTGCTCCGCCACATGAGCTTCAACCGCTGTGGGGTGGTCAGCGAGGGCAACTGGGCCGAACCTGCCGGGGTCCGCTTCCACCGCACCCGCGACTGATCGGGGCTGGATCGGCCGCCCTGTTCCGTGGCTTCAGGCCACTCAGGGCACCAGGTTGACCAGGCGACCGGGCACCACGATCACCCGTCGTGGCCGGGCACCCTGCAGCCATTTCCCAGCCAAGTCGCTGGCCAGAGCCAGGCTCTCCAGGGTGGCTCGATCGGCATTGCCGGGCACCTGGATGGTGCCGCGGGTTCTGCCCCTGACCTGAATCACCAGGGGTATGGTGTCCTGGCTCAGGGCGTCCTGGTCGAGGCTGGGCCAGCGCTGGCTGTGGACGCTGCCCGGGCCATGCAACCGATGCCACAGTTCTTCGGACAGGTGTGGCGCGAAGGGTGCCAGCAGGATCAGCAGGGTGGCCACAGCCTCCTGCTGCACAGCCGGCTGGGCCTTGCCGAGATCAGCCAGGGCATTGCTGAATTTCATCAGCTCCGCCACGGCAGTGTTGAACTGGTAGGCATCCTCCAGGTCCTGGCTGATCTCCTTGATCGCCACATGGGTGGCGCGGCGAATGTCCCTGTCCAGGGGTGAGAGGGTTCTGGCGGGGATGCCGGCCAGATCCTCCCGCTGGCCATCCAGGCGGCCACCGGCAGCGGCGAAGGCGTCGATCTGGCGCCAGAGGCGCTGCAGAAAACGGAACTGGCCTTCCACGTCCGCGTCATCCCATTCCAGATCCTTTTCAGGCGGTGCCTTGAACAGGATGAACATGCGGGCTGTATCAGCGCCGTAGCGTTCAATCACGCTGTTGGGGTCAATACCGTTGTGCTTCGACTTCGACATCTTTTCGAAGAAGGTGTCCAGCGGCTCTCCCGTCTCCGGATCACGGGGATCCGTCGGATCCTTCACCGCGGCCGGTGCGATGTAGCGTCGTGTGGCGGGGTTTCTGTAGGTGATGGCCTGCACCATCCCCTGGGTGAGCAGGCGATCGAAGGGTTCACGCACCTGCAGCAGATTCTGATCAGCGAGAAACCTGGTGAGGAAGCGGGAATAGAGCAGGTGCAGGATGGCGTGTTCCACGCCGCCCACGTATTGATCCACACCCATCCAGCGGTTCACCGCTTCGCTTGAAAAGGCACTGTCGCTGTTGCGGGGGTCGGTGTAGCGGAGGAAATACCAGCTGGAGCACATGAAGGTGTCCATGGTGTCGGTCTCCCGCCTCGCCGCCTTGCCGCAGCAGGGGCAATCGACGGCGGCCCAGTGTTCCAGACTGGCCAGGGGGGAGCCGCCACGGGCGCGGATCTCGACCCCGCGGGGCAACAGAACGGGCAACTGCTCCTCCGGCACCGGCACCGCGCCACAGTCCTGGCAGTGAATGATCGGGATCGGGCAACCCCAGTAGCGCTGGCGGGAGATCAGCCAGTCCCGCAGGCGGTATTGCACCTTCTCGGCTCCCAGCCCCGCAGCGCTGAGGGCGGCGGTGATCAGTGGCCCGGCGGCAGCGCTGGCCACGCCGTCGAAGCCCATGCTGTTGATCAGCACCCCGGGGCCCACGTAGGCCCCGTCGGGCGGGTCCGCCAGCGCCTGGCCGTCCTCGCTGATCACCACCCGCACGGGCAGGCCATGGCTGCTGGCGAAGGCGAAGTCGCGGGCATCGTGGGCCGGCACACCCATCACGGCCCCCGTGCCGTACTCGGGCAGCACATAGTCGGCAATCCAGACCGGCACGGCTTGCCGGGTGAGGGGATGGACGACACTGCCCCCGAGGGCCACACCCCGCTTGGGGCGATCCTCCGCGGTGCGTTCCCGGGCACTGCTGCGTGCCATCTCCGCCCGGAAGGCTTCCACCGCTCCGGCCTGGTCGGTGCTGGTGAGGCTATCCACCATGGGGTGTTCCGGAGCCAGTACCAGGTAGGTCACACCGAAGAGCGTGTCGGGGCGGGTGGTGAAGACGCTGATCCCGGCCTCGGCCGGCAGGGCCAGGGGAAAGCGGATCTCGGCGCCGCGGGACCGGCCGATCCAGTTGGCCTGCATGGTGCGCACCCGCTCCGGCCAGCCCTGCAGTCGCTCCAGGTCGTCCAGCAGGCCATCGGCGTAGCGGGTGATGCCGAGGAACCACTGCCGCAGCAGGCGGCGTTCCACCTGGGCACCGGAGCGCCAGGAGCGGCCGGCGGCGTCCACCTGTTCGTTGGCCAGCACCGTCTGGTCGACGGGATCCCAGTTCACCGCCGCTTCTTTCCGATAGGCGAGACCCCTGGCGAAGAGTCGCAGGAAGAGGGACTGGGTCCAGCGGTAGTAGTCGGGGTGGCAGGTGGTGACCTCACGGTCCCAGTCGATCGACAGCCCCAGGCTCCTGAGCTGATCGCGCATGCTCCGGATGTTGGCTTCGGTCCAGTCGGCGGGGTCCACCCCCCGTTCGATGGCGGCGTTCTCCGCTGGCAGACCAAAGGCGTCCCAGCCCATGGGATGCAGGACCGCGGCACCCTTGAGCCGCTGCATCCTGGCGATCACATCGGTGATGACGTAGTTGCGCACATGGCCCATGTGCAGGCTCCCCGATGGATAGGGGAACATCGAGAGGGCATAGAACGTCCGTTCACCGGGGCGGGGCGGCGGCGTTCGATACAGCCCCTCCCGCTCCCAGATGTGCTGCCAGTGGGCCTCGATCGCACTGGGATGATAACGACTGGGATCTGCGGCAACCATCGACGCTTCCGAGCCTGCCGCGCCATGGTCCCACAGTGCAACGGGCCTGCTGCCACCGGCCCTGCCGCCCTGCTGCAGCCCATCAGGCGCGCCCGTCCAGCTGCGCCCGTCCCGGTTCAGCCGAGGCCACGGCCAGGGGTGTGATCCACTGCAACCCAT
>SRMO01000080.1:62877-64020 GCA_004768415.1 Aphanocapsa feldmannii 277cV
TAGTGCAACGGGCCTGCTGCCACCGGCCCTGCCGCCCTGCTGCAGCCCATCAGGCCCGCCCGTCCAGTTGCGCCCGTCCCGGTTCAGCCGAGGCCACGGCCAGGGGTGTGATCCACTGCAACCCATGGCGCGCCACCAGCAGCAACTCCCCCCCGGCCTGGCTCTCCAGGGCCAGCCAGCCGGGGTCCTGCCAGACCAGCCGACCACTGAGCCGGTGGTTGCCCTCCAGCATCAGATCCAGGCTGCGCCCTTCACCGATCCAGCGCGCCAGCAGGCGCACGCTCGGCAGGTCGGTGTCGAACCGCTGTGGTCCCGTGTCGTGTCTGTCCATCGCTTTGTTCCCCTGCTGCCGCCAGGGTTCCCACAGCGAACGGGGCTGCGGGGGGCCATCTGCCACACGGGTCCGACGTGGCTGCGTCGCGGATACACCTTCTGCAGCAGGGCAACGGCATGAACGTGGCGACCGCCGCCTGCCGCCCCGGAATCACAAGGTGGTCAGGCCCGGCCGTCAGGGGCACAGCAGCACGAAGAAGGTGGCGATTATCCAGAGCACAAGTCGGCCCTTTCAGCGCACAGAAAGCCCTATCCAGGAGCTTGCTGATTGCCTGGAAGCCAGCCAGAGCCCTTGGCGGCAGGGCATTGCTGAAGGAATCCGTTGACAGCGGGTTCCTTCAGCCCTAAGCTTGAAAAGCAGGGATCTTCGCTAGGGCCCTAGATTACGGCTACGATGGCGATGACCGACATGACCGACGTCAATCAACAAGGATACTCCCTGCCTGATCAAGCCGGCAAACTCCAAGAGGTGATGGCGATAAGAGCATTCCCAAGACGAAAATATATTCGCCCGCTGAAGTGCATCGTCGGTCCATGACTCACCTCCGTCGCACTGCTGTGCGGCTTCGCGGCGCCGGCAGCGGCGGAGGTGCTCGTGAGTAACTTGGGGCAAGGTAACGACGAGAGCCACTACCCGGTAGTCAGCATAATTTATCAGCGGTTCACTACGGGCAACAACAGAAGGGGCTATGACGTGGAGAGTGTTACACTACGTTTTAAAGCCAACGTTTCAACAAATCAAGGAGCTTTTAAATTAGGGCCTGCTGAAAAAGCCTAGATCCATTGCGCTGCAGCACATCTGACCATGCT
>SRMO01000081.1:0-1181 GCA_004768415.1 Aphanocapsa feldmannii 277cV
CCATCTGCCGCATGGGTCCGACGTGGCTGCGTCGCGGATACACCTTCTGCAGCAAGGCAACGGCATGGACGTGGCGACCGCCGCCTGCCGCCCCGGGATCACAAGGTGATCAGGCCCGGCTGTCAAGGTTACAGCAGCACGAAGAAAGTGGCGGTTATCCAGAGCACAAGTCGGCACTTTCAGTGCACAGAAAGCCCTATCCAGGAGCTTGGGAACCTCTGAAGAGCATCTCGAAAAATCAAGCGAACTTTCCTCTGTGGTGTGGCCTATTGTCAGGAAAGGCAAGCATTGGAAAGTATTTTGTAGCCTAGCAGGGTTATTCAGGTGAGGAAAAGGCAATTTTTCGAGCTGCCCTGAATTAGCCAGAATCGCGCACCAGCAGGCTTTGACTTCCCTCTCCCCACAAGGTTTTTCAAAGGCTAACCAGGAGGAAAAGGGACTTGCTCAGAGGTTCCCTTGCTGATTGCCTGGAAGCCAGCCAGAGCCCTTGGCGGCAGGGCATTGCTGAAGGAACCCGTTGACAGCGGATTCCTTCAGCCCTATGCTTGAAAAGCACGGTTTTTTGCTAGGGACCTAGACCACGACGTTTACGCTGGCCATGACTTACATGAGCGATGTCAATCAACAAGGATGCTCCCTGCCTGATCAAGCTGGCAAACTCCAAGAGGTGATGGCATTAATAGCATTCCTAAGACGAAAATATATTCGCCCGCTGAAATGCATCGTCGGTCCATGGCTCGCCTCTGTCGCACTGCTGTCCGGCTTCGCGGCGCCAGCGGCGGCGGAGGTGCTCGTGAGTAACTTGAAGCAAGGTGACAACTCGAGCCACTACCCGAAAGGTGTAAGCGTAATTCGTCAGCAGTTCAGTACGGGCAACAATAGAAGTGGCTATGACGTGGACAGTGTTACACTGCGCTTTAAAGTCGACGTTCCAATAACTCCGGGAGTTTTTAAATTAGAGATAAGGGAAGGCATTGCCGGCGGTACCAAAATATGCACTTTAGTCAACCCAAATTCTCTGGATGCGGGAGATCGTACGTTCAACGCTGAAGACTGTCCCAATTTAGACAAGGAAAAAAACTACTACTTGACTGTTACGATGATAGGCAACACGGAACTGGTTAATGTGTCTTCCGACAATGAAGATGCTGGAAAAGCCCAAGGTTGGAGTATCAATGATG
>SRMO01000081.1:1287-2316 GCA_004768415.1 Aphanocapsa feldmannii 277cV
TTCAGGATGGAGGGAAAAATCATCAAAAACTTCCTCCCCACCGCTGCGAACGGTTCGGTGCAAGCAAGAGAAGACACGGCGTACCCGTTTGCGGCGGATGATTTCAATTTCTCAGACCTAGACAGCAACGACGTGCTGGACCACGTGACGATCATCACGCTTCCTAAGGAGGGCACGCTGGCGCTCGACGGCGTGGCAGTCAAGGCGGGTGATGAAGTGACGAAACAGAGTCTCGACGACGACGAGCTCACCTACACTCCGCCGGCCAACGCCAACGGCAGCGACATTGCAAGCTTCACATTCAAGGTCAACGATGGCAAGGACGATAGTGAATTGGCATATTCCATGAAAATAAACGTGACAGCAGTGAACAATCCACCCATACCTATGGATGATGACGCGGAAACCCCCGAGAACACTCCTGTCGAAATTAAAGTGTTGGCCAATGATGAGGACGTGGATGAAGGCACAGCCCTCAGCGTGACCAGAGTGGGTACGGAAGACGGGATCAACAACACTGCGACCGAGACCAACCCGGCTAAGGGCACTGTCACCATCACAGACAGCGGAACCACCATCACCTACACTCCCAACTCCAACTTTATCACCGGCACCGACACCTTCACCTATGTCGTCTCGGACAATGCAACCCCCCCCTTGACGGCGGTTGGCACAGTCACAGTGACGGTGATCAGCGACGCAAGCAACGCCAGACTCCGGGGTCTGACCATGTCGACCGGGACACTGGAGCCGGACTTTTCTGCGAGCACCACCAGCTACACCGCATCGGTGGCGAACGACGTGGCCAGCCTCACGGTGACGCCCACTACCGAGCGAATCGGCGCCACGGTGACGGTCAACGACATTCTGGTCACCAGCGGCAGTGCCAGCACCGATATCCCCTTGGCCGAGGGTGCCGACACCACCATCAGTGTGGTGGTGACACCGCAGGACCTGAACGCTGAGGCGAGGACCTACAGCATCGAGGTCAGCCGTGCACCCAGCGACAACGCCGCTCTCTCCTACCTC
>SRMO01000082.1:0-268 GCA_004768415.1 Aphanocapsa feldmannii 277cV
GGGGCGGCGGAACCCCTCGCAGAGATACGGTAACCGCTACCAAGGTCCCCTACAGTCCGATTGTTATCAACGAGATTGGCAATAACGAAGGAAATGCACACGATTGGGTAGAACTTTTAAACGTCACTGACACCGAAGTGGATTTGGAAAAGTGGGAACTGACGCAGATCGTCAGCGAAAACAGCGAGACCGCTTTGGTTGCCTTCCCCGACGGAAAAGGCGCGCACACTATCCCCGCACAAGGCGTGTTGCTGCTGGTCGGCAGCGA
>SRMO01000082.1:786-1163 GCA_004768415.1 Aphanocapsa feldmannii 277cV
AGAAAATGCAACCGTAAGCATCAGTGAGATAATGTATACCCCCGGCAGAGGCATGCCGCAGTGGATTGAGCTCTATAATAGTGCGACGACACAGGCTGTCAATCTCAAAGATTGGGAGCTCCAGTTGGAGAGTGCTGCGGGGGCAGATGTGCGGAACATCACCTTGACGTTGAAAGCTAACATCCTCATCCAGCCGAATCAGCCGCTGTTGCTGGTGAGTGCCAAAACCGAATCCGATCAGCATTCAGGGCACTTCCCCCCGAGTCGGCTCATCAATCTGTGGGGACTTTATCGTAGCGAGTTAGCGGTGATAGATGTCGGACGGCAGTATACGTTGCTGAGTCCGAACGCCTTCCGGCTGACGCTTCGCGAGAAAG
>SRMO01000082.1:1322-2100 GCA_004768415.1 Aphanocapsa feldmannii 277cV
TGATAAGGCGACGGGCCCCCGCGATGGCACGTTGGGTGTCGCCGGAACTGCGAAGACCTACGGATGGATTCTGGCAGCCGATCGCGCCGCATTGGCACCGCAACCGCTTTACTACGGGCATCGAGATGACCAAGGCTCACCAGGTTACCGTATCGGTGGCGCATTACCCGTGTCGCTATCTTTATTTTCTTCACAACGCGTTGATAGCGGTGCGGTCGTTGTAAAGTGGGTCACCGAGTCGGAGTTGAACAATGCGGGTTTCAACATTCTTCGGAGTGAGACGCGCGAGGGTACCTTCGAGCGGGTCAACGCATCGCTGATTGCCGGTCAAGGCACGACGAGTGAACGGACAGTCTACACTTGGACGGACTCGACGGCGAAACCGGAGGTGTTCTACTATTACCGGATAGAGGAGGTGTCGTTAGCAGGGGAGCGTCTGCCGTTAGCGACGGCTCGGTTGAGAGGGCACATCAGTGCGGCAGGCAAACTTACTACAAGCTGGGGTGCCTTGAAGCAACCGTTACATTAGCGTCAGTTTAGCATTAGCGTTTCGCGAGGGGACCTGACCGTTGAAGAAAAACGGGAAGTCCCTCAGAAACATTCAATTCTCCAACCTAAGCGTAACGTGAACTTGAAAATAAATCTGTAGGTTGGGTAGAGCGGTAAACATACCAAAAAACCTCGTAATTTGGACAGATATGCCGTTTTTCAAGGCACTCTCTGCGTCAATAGCGGTAGCGAAACCCAATATTCCACTTTTATCAAACTCACGTTAATT
>SRMO01000083.1:0-3409 GCA_004768415.1 Aphanocapsa feldmannii 277cV
ACCCCATGGACTAACAGGACTGTTCAGGTGAGGGAGAGGCTATTTTTCGAGGTGCCCTATAGAACAACGCTGTTGATGTTGCGGTCGGGGCAATGCTGCCCGGAGTGGACAAGGTCCCTGCCCGGCTGAGACCCTGGCCCCACCTGCCACCGGATGTCCCTTGATCCCTCGCTTCGCCATCCGGGACTGGTTCTCCAATCCCAGCCGTGAACTGCTCTCCGGTCTGGTCGTCGCCTTCGCGATGATCCCCGAAGCCATCGCCTTTTCCGGCATTGCCGGCGTGGATCCGGAGGTAGGCCTGTTCGGGGCCTTCTGCCTGGCGATCACGATCTCCTTTGTGGGTGGCCGGAAGGCCATGATCACATCGGCCACCGGCTCCACGGCCCTGCTGATGACCAACCTGGTCATGCTGGGCAACCAGCGCGGAGAAGGCCAGGGACTGCAGTACCTGATTGCAGCAGGTCTACTGACCGGTCTACTGCAGATCGTCTGGGGTTACCTGCACCTGGCCTACCAGATGCGCTTCGTGCCCCAGAGCGTGCTGAGTGGCTTCGTCAATGCACTGGCGCTGCTGATCTTCCAGGCCCAGCTGCCCCAACTGGGCATCAACCTCCGCTTTGGCGAGGAAGTCCACGGGGTCGTGGCGCACCTGCCCCAGGGAGCAAGCCAGCTTGGTGCTGTCTGGGGGCTGACAGCCCTGGGGCTGTTGATCATCTACGGCCTGCCTCGTCTCACGCGCATCGTGCCCTCCGCGCTGGTGGCGATCGCCGTCACCACGGCCATCACCATGGGGTTCAAGCTCGACATCCCCACCGTCTCCAGCCTTGGCCAGCTGCCCACCGGCCTTCCCAGCCCTGGACTGCCCTTCGGCAGCGCTGCAAGTGGCCATGTGCCCTTCGACCTGGACACCCTGGGGTTCGTGCTGCCAACGGCCCTGGCCATCTCCCTGGTGGGACTGATGGAGACCTTCCTCACCCAGGACCTGCTGGACGACATGACGGACAGCAGCTCCGACAAGAATCGCGAGGCTCGTGGTCAGGGCATTGCCAACATCGTGTCTTCGCTGTTCGGTGGCATGGCCGGCTGCGCCCTGGTGGGACAGTCGGTGATGAACATCCAGAACGGTGGCCGTACAAGGCTGTCCACCTTTGCCGCCGGCCTCAGTCTGCTGCTGATGATCCTGCTGGCCCGTCCGTGGGTCAGCCAGATTCCCATGGCCTCGTTGGTGGCCGTGATGATCGCCATCGCCATCAGTACCGCAGACTTCACGTCCCTGCGTCGCATCAGGGTGATCCCCAAGAGCGACAGCGCAGTGATGCTGACGACCTTTGCTGTCACCATGCTCACCACGCCCCATAACCTGGCGCTGGGGGTGCTGGCGGGTGTCGCGCTGGCGGCAATCCTGTTCAGCCGCAAGGTCGCCAAGGTCATTACAGTAACTGCCGATCGCCGCAACGATTGCCTCACCTACACGGTGCGGGGAATGCTCTTTTTCGTCTCGGCGAACTACTTTCTTCAGGGCTTCGATACCCACGATCACGCCAGGGACATTGTCATCGACATGACCGGGACCCGCATCTGGGATCAAACAGGTGTGGCAAGCCTGCAGAAGATCACCGCTCGCCTCGCCAAGGGTGGCAGTGATGTGCAGGTCATCGGCCTTGACACATCCAGCGCCGATCTCTTTGACCGCCTGACGGAAGGCAACAGCGTTGCAGCATCAGGGGCCCACTGACCCGGCCGCAACGCTTCATGGCAATCCACCTCTGCAAGCTGCAGCGACCTCTCGCCATTGGACGGCTGAAGCCTGGGAAAGCTCCGGACAACCGGCCCATGGTCCCGAACGATCAGAACCCAACGGTCAACCCGCGTGGGCGGAGCGGCGCCGCCGGCGCATCCTGTGCACCACGTCTTCTCGCTCCTCTGAGGCCCCATCCCCTGATGGCAGTGGACTGGCAGGGACACTGCGAGGCGCTGCTGCCTGCAGCTGATCTGCCTGCAGCACCTGCTCAGCAGTCCCCGCCGCACCGATCAGCGTCATAGGGGCGACCCGCTCCTTCAACCAGGGCTGCATCCGAGGGGTTGCACCGTGGGCTTCGGCCTCCTTCATGGCGGTCGGTTTGTAATCGTCAACGCTGCGGTGCTCCCGCATCTGGATGCCCAGGCGCCGCAGGTAATGGTCCAGGGACCAGCGCACCTGACCGGCTTCAAAGGCCTCGAGCAGATGAGCGATGGAATCGAAGCGTTGGCTCACCCGACCGCTGGGTGCACACTGCTTCCACAGCAGTACCTCAGCGAAGTGCAACCCCTCGCGCCATACCATCTGCTCGGCCAGATAGCAATTGCTCTCCGGTCCGTTGATCCAGAAGATGCGGCCTTCCTCATCGATGAAGTGACGCTCGTCGCGCTTGAGAATCCGGGTCATGGAAGCCACCAGCGTGCTCCGGACCTAGTGCGCTCTCCCTGCCGGCGGCAAGGGCGTGACTTTGCGGAGCGGAAATGTCAGCTTATGATCACTTCAACGGGATTGGGAGGTTGGCTTGGATTGCCTTGCTGCGGCCAGGGCCGCTCTGCGGGAACGCTGGGAACGCCAAGCTGGTGTCAGCGGTCTCACGTCAGAATCCAAAGAATCGCTGAACAGTGCAGGCCACCACACGACAACAGGGGGCGAAGTCCTTAGGGTCTGATCGCATCAAGCCGTTTGGGGCCCTACCCATGAACACCATCGACGAGCACATCAACAAGGATCAGTTCGAGATCGAAAAAGCCAAGGCCGAGGGCAATACCAAAGCTGTTGCCCACTTCGAGGGCGAGCTGGCTTCTCTGAAGGAATACAAGGAGCACCACCCCGACGACAGCCACGACCCGACACCCCTTGAGGTGTATTGCGACGCCAACCCCGATGCGGATGAGTGTCGCCTCTACGAAGACTGAGCCGCGTCAGAACAGCCCCGGCCCTGGCTCTGCTCCAAGGCCGGTTTCTGCTGAACTTGCTGGCCCATGTGCCAATCGCACTGGCTGCACCCTCGTCGCGACAGGAACAGGTCAATGGCCAGCGTGACTGGACAGGGCCACAGTTGACAGCAAGTTGCTGCTAGACTTGTGATCGGATATTTTCCAGTTCAAGAGTTTCTCTGGGGAAGTCTCAAAAACCGGCAAATTGAATCCTTTCACCACTCGACATCTTTTGCTGGAGCTTGAGGGCAGTTCGGAAAATCGCCTCTTTCTGGTCGGCAAGCCCTGCTGACCGCGACACAACCCCTTGCCATTACTGATGCCTTCATGGCAACAGATGGCAACAGACCAACCACAAGGGAAGGTTGATTGATTTTTCGAGCTGCCCTTGAGAGGGCTGTGGCGAAGTGAGCCTGCCCAGAGCTTTGCCATGCAAATGCTCTGGGCAGGAAAG
>SRMO01000083.1:3475-14793 GCA_004768415.1 Aphanocapsa feldmannii 277cV
AACCTGAAGTCATGTCCCTGTAAGGGATTGTCATTCCTGGCAAGGGTTTTTGCAGGAGAGCAAGGCCGCCATCACCTGGCCGCAGATCAGTAATCCAGATTGAAGGCGTTGGGGCTGTCGGTGAGTGTGCAGACCACGGACTCTTCCTGGGCCATTGCAATCACCTTGGCCACAGGGCGGCCGAGACCGCGGAGAACCTCCACATCAGCAATCGTCTGGCAACGTGCAATCACATCACCGTTGCCGTCGTAGCAGCAGAAGAATGTCATGGGTGGGCGAGGTGAATGGTCTCGTTATGGCGCTGCCCCGTGGGAACGGCAACAGTCGGTCAGGGCCTGCACAACGATCTTCCAAGCTTCTTCCGCTTCCGGACCGGGAGCGGAAGAAGCCAGCCTCCCTCGCCCCTGGCAACCTCCGGACAACCGCCCGGAGCACACCCGTCCTGAGCTCAACATCCCTGCCGGCCCCCGGAGCGAGATCCGCCATGGGCTGTCGCTCCCCCTCATCCATCACGTCCAGGGAGCGTGGGGGTCTTCGCCACTGGCTGGGCCGGGAGACCCGTGGTCCGGCGCCTGGGAGCCCTTCCCTTCCACACCATCCGGGCGAGGACCGCTGTGATCCTCCCCTGGCGAGTCAGGCCGGGCCTTCCGTTGAGCTGACTGCAGGGCAAGGCGGTTCAGCAGCAGCAATTCGGTGCTCTCAGCCTCGGGCTGCAGCCACTCTCTGTATTCCTCCCACAGGGCCTCGCCCTGGCGCACCTGGCGCCAGCCATAGAAGCTGCGGATGCGCTGGCGGATGTCCGTGATTTCCTGCCGTAGCAACTGAAGGGTTCGGTAAGGGATGGATCCGGGATTGACGACCGCCATGGAGGCGAGCAAAGGCCACCTATAGCACAACAGATTTATTTCAGAAAGCGCCAGCCCTGGTCTGCTCCGGCAGAGGTGGATCTGACGCTGCTCTGCGCGCTGGCAAGCCGCAGCCTGGACAGGCCTCCATGCTGGAACGGCTGGTTGAGATCTTTGCGGCACAACCAGGGATCAACTCGCCAGGCATGCATGCCACATGGAATCAGCCGCCCGCCAGCGCCGCCGGGCCATGGTTTCAGAGCTGATCCTGCGCGTTGGCGGCAATGGTGCAATCCTCGCTTGGATAGGCCACACAGAGGAGAGCAAATCCCTCTTTCATCTGCCCATCATCCAGGAAGCTCTGGTCCGACTGGTCGACGCTGCCGGAGATCAGCCGGCCTGCACAGGTGCTGCAGGCGCCTGCCCGACAGGAGAAAGGCAGCTCCAGGTCAGCGTCTTCGGCCGCATCGAGGATGTACTGGTCTTCGTCGCAGGGGAAACTTCCCTTGCCTTCGATCGCGATGGTAAAGCTGGCCATGGTTGGGTGATGCTCTGAACTGTTGCTAGCGCGTGTCCCGGCAGCTGTCATGGACCGTTGCGAAAAACCCGGCCCCTGGGAGAGGACCGGGTGAAGAACGTCAGTGAATCACGGCCGGATCGGAGCGGCGGGATTTGAACCCACGACCCCTACTACCCCAAAGTAGTGCGCTACCAAGCTGCGCTACGCCCCGATGGCCCGAGAAGCCTAGCAGAGCACGCTGGGACAGACCTGGGCCACTGCCCCGGTCACTGAGCAGGTGAATGCTCTCGGCATCCAACACCCCTTGCCGGGACTTGAGGCAAGTGTGGCGATGCGAGGCTGTCCCGCGCTTCCCCAGACCATGCCCTTTGTTCAGAGGATCTGGGTGTGACCCCAGCCTTTGCGCAGGCGCTTCAACAGACGGCGTGTCAGCCGCTCCCGATGGTCCGCTGCATAAGTGGGCAGGCCCAGGGTGCGGGCCAGCTGTCGCAGCTGCATCAGATTCAGCTCCGCCAGCACGAGCTCGGGGTCGTGGCGCCATGCCGCCGACCGTGGTGTGAGCCGTGCCCCTTTGGTGGGATCGAGATTGTCGATCAGGGCGGCGGCCATCCATTCAGGCACGATCACCAGCAGCACCGCCAGTAATCCGTAGAGCTCGACGAGTGGTTTGGGCAGAGGATCCAGTCCCTGTCGCTCAGCGCCGGCAACCGGTTCGGCAGGCAGGGCGCCATCGCTGCCAATGCCGTCATCACTGCCCCTTGTCAGCGCTGCCCCGACTGCCGCCGGGCTTGCAGCCCGCTTGGCAGGGTCAGCGCCGCCCCGGCGTGACCCGAGGGAGAGGCTGGCCTCCGGGTTGGGCTGTGGCGCCGTGGAATCTTGGCTCTCCAAGCCGCTCAAGGGGGCTGCGTTTTCATGCCTTCCCGTCCACACTGACACCAATAGCCCGCGCCGTCGGACGGGCATGACCTGCTGCTGTCTTGGCTTCTACTCCGAGTTGCGGGCCCCGTCTCAACGAGGCCTGGCATCGTCCTGCCCTGCCGGCGCTGATTGAGGATCTCTGCACAGACCCCCGCCATGGCCTGAGCCCCGGGGAAGCAGAGCGTCGTCTCCACGACTTCGGCCCCAACAGGCTTCAAGCCTCGGCAGGGCGTCCCATCTGGCGCGTGCTGCTGGACCAGTTCACCAACGTGATGCTGGTGATGTTGTTCGGGGTGGCGGTTGTCTCCGGTCTGATGGACTGGTTTGCCCGCGCCTTTCCGAAGGACGCCCTGGCCATCGGCCTCATCGTGGTGCTCAATGGCCTGCTGGGCTTTCAGCAGGAATCCCGCGCCGAAGCTGCCCTGACCGCCCTGCGGGAACTGGCGGAGCCAAGCGTGAAGGTGGTGCGTGCCGGAAGACCCCAGCCCATCCCCTGTGCCGACCTGGTTCCAGGAGATGTCGTGCTGCTGGAGGTGGGGGACCGGGTCCCAGCGGATCTGCGGCTGCTGGATGCCGTCGGGCTGAGGGTACGCGAATCGTCCCTCACCGGAGAATCGGAGGCCGTCTACAAGGGTTCTGATCTGCCGGTGAGTCCGGATGCTCCCCTGGCAGAGCGCAGCAATTGCCTGTTCCAGGGGACGGAGGTGGTGCATGGCCGCGCCCGGGGTGTGGTGGCAGCCACCGGTATGGGCACTGAACTGGGCCGCATCGCCAAACTGATTGACAGTGCTCAGGCCGAGCAGACCCCCCTGCAGCAACGTCTTGAGCAGCTCGCCAATGTGCTGGTCGCCGGCTCCCTGGCCATGGTGGCAGTGGTGGTGTCCGTGGGCTGGCTACTCGGTCAGCCCCTGGATGAACTGCTGGAAGTCTGCCTCTCCATGGCGGTGGCCATTGTTCCGGAAGGTCTTCCCGCGGTGATCACCGTCACCCTCGCCATTGGCACTCAGCGCATGGTTCGCCGGGCAGCACTGATCCGGCGTCTGCCGGCGGTGGAAACCCTCGGCTGTGTCACCACCATCTGTTCCGACAAGACCGGTACCCTCACCCACAACAAGCAGATGGTGCGGGAGATTCACACCATGGACGCTGGCTTCGGGGTCAGCGGTGACGGCTATGACCCGATCGGGGAGATCTATCCCCTCAGTGACAGCGGCGACAGGCCGGGGCCGCTGCCAGCCTCGCTGCTGCGCCTGCTGCAGGTGCTGGCACTCTGCAATGACGCCCATCTGCAACGCCACGGGAAGGCATGGATCGCCCTGGGCGATCCCACCGAGGCAGCATTGCTGACCCTGGCGGCCAAAGCGCAGCTGGATCCGGAACAGCTGCGTCAGTCCTACAGCCGCCACGCCGAGCTGCCGTTCAGCGCTGAGCGCCGCCGCATGGATGTGCTGGTGGATCCGACGCCGGACCTGGCTCCCATCTATCAGCACCTGCCGCCATCCCGGTCCGCAGGGCCGCCAACGAAGCAGGCGCTGATGCTCTGCAAGGGAGCACCGGAGTCGCTGCTCAGCCACTGTCGCTGGAGCTGGGGCGAAGCGGGGCTGCGGCCCCTTGATGCAAAGGCCCGACAAAGCCTGCTGGCACGCAATCAGAGCCTGGGCCAGGCGGGTCTGCGGGTGCTTGCTGCCGCCGTCGCGCCCCATCGGGGTCCCTTGCTGAGCGATCGGGATGACCGTGACCTGGTCTGGCTGGGGATGGTGGCGCAGCAGGACCCTCCCCGTCAGGAGGTGCTGGATGCTGTGGGGCTGTGTCAGAAGGCGGGGATTCGGGTGGTGATGATCACAGGCGATCAGGCCGCCACAGCCAGCGCCATTGCCACGGAGCTCGGTATTGCCGGGTGTCGGTCTCGCGTGGTCGAGGGGCGTGAGCTGGAGCAGCTGGGCGATGAAGCATTGCCGGATCTCCTGGATCAGTCCAGGGTCTTTGCTCGTGTGGCGCCAGAACACAAGCTGCGGCTGGTGCGGGCCCTGCAGGGCCAGCGACAGGTTGTGGCCATGACCGGTGACGGGGTGAACGACGCCCCGGCTCTCAAGCAGGCGGATATCGGTGTGGCAATGGGGATCAGCGGCACCGACGTCAGCAAGGAAGCCGCCGATATGGTGCTTCTGGACGACAACTTCACCACCATCGTCAGTGCGGTGGAGGAGGGGCGTCTTGTCTACGCAAACATCCGCAAGTTTGTGAAGTACATCCTCGGCAGCAATGTGGGCGAGCTGCTGACAATCGCCTCAGCCCCATTGCTGGGTTTGCAGGGGGTACCGCTGACCCCACTGCAGATTCTCTGGATGAATCTGGTGACCGATGGCCTGCCGGCCCTGGCCCTGGCCATGGAGCCTCTGGATCCCTCGCTGATGAGCCGATTGCCGATCGCCCCCGGGGAATCAATCTTTGCCCGTGGGCTGGGACGTTACATCCTGCGCGTCGGTGTGGTCTTTGCCGCGATGACCATCGTGATGATGCTGCTGGCGGCCCAAGCCAGCCATCCCTGGAAAACGATGGTGTTCACCACCCTTTGCCTGGCCCAGATGTTTCATGCCCTGTCCTGCCGCACCGAGCTGCCTCTGCTGCAGATCAAGGCTCTCAGCAATCCATGGTTGCTCTGGGCAGTCGTCAGTACCACGCTGCTGCAACTCTGCCTGATCTATGTGGCGTCCCTGCGGAACTTCTTCGGAACGGACTGGCTGAGCATCACTGAACTGGGGATCTGCTTCGGTTTCAGCGCATTGCTCTTCCTCTATCTGGAGGTGGAGAAGTTGCTGCGCCGCAGGTGCTGATGTGTTCAGATGTAAACCAATCAGCTCACCGAGAGGGGAGCTCCGAGGGAGCGGCAGACATCTTCAGGCGACACGCGGCCGTCGTGGTCGCTGTCCAGAGCATCAAACAGCATGTCGGCACCCAACCATTCCTCCCGGGTGATGAAGCCGTCGCCATCCAGATCGTTCAGCAAAAAGATCTCGTTGGCAGCATGGGCAAAGGCGGCCTGACCTTCCAGAACGGCGAGGCGATGGGCCAGCTGGGCTTCCAGAGTTTCGATCGCCTTGCTGAATCCCCTGATGCCCTCATCGAGCTTTTCCGATGCCATGCGGTCCTGGCCGAGCATCCGCTGAAAACTGTCTGCATCCAGATGGAGTTGCTCCAGACTCTCATCCCTGAGGGTTGGGTCGAGCCTACGCTCCAGCATGCCTTCACTGCCACGCAGCTGATCCAGCAGCTTCGGGGCAATGGTGAGCAGATCACAGCCAGCCAGCTCGATGATCTCATCAAGGTTGCGGAAACTGGCTCCCATCACCTCGGTATCATAGCCGAACTGCTTGTAGTAGCGATAGATTTTGCTCACGGACAGCACCCCGGGATCCTCTGCACCCGGATAGTTCTGCCGCCCGGTCTCTTTCTTGAACCAGTCCAGGATGCGTCCCACGAATGGTGAGATCAGGGTGACGCCGGCCTCGGCGCAGGCGATCGCCTGGCCATAGCCGAACAGAAGCGTCAGGTTGCAGTGAATGCCTTCCCGTTCGAGGATTTCCGCCGCCTTGATACCCTCCCAGGTGGAGGCGATCTTGATCAGCACCCGCTCCCTGCCAATGCCGGACTGGGCATAGAGGCCGATCAGCTTGCGGGCCTTCTCAAGTGTGGCGGCGGTGTCGTAGCTGAGGCGGGCATCCACTTCTGTGGAGACCCGGCCCGGCACCAGCTTGAGGATTTCCTTGCCGAAGCAGACACTCAGTTCGTCGATGGCTTCGGCGATGACGGCTTCGGCGGGGCAGTCGTTCCCCATCACCTGACGGGAGCTGCGCAGGACCTCGTCGATGAGGGTCTGATAGCTGGGGATCTGGGCCGCAGACAGGATCAGGGATGGATTGGTGGTTGCGTCCCGGGGGGTGAAGCGGGCTATGGCTTCGAGATCGCCGGTATCGGCCACCACAGTGGTCATGGCGGCGAGTTGATCAAGCAGGCTGGCCACGAAATCCGCTGCATCCTTTACGTGGCCAACGTAGCCGTGGCGCATCGCTTTTCAGCCATTGTTAGGAACCAGGGTCAGGCTGCGGATTGATTGCGGATTTGTGGTGGTTGCCGCTACCGGCAGGTCAGCCGGGCGGCCCCCGGCCTCCGCCTCCAGCTTCAGCTCGGCCTCAGCCGCCGTGGGGTTGGGAGGCAGCTGTTGCAGCAACACCAGCTGATCGATGAGCCGTGCGGCAATCGGTGCAGCCACGCTGGATCCATAGACGTGGGGCCCTTTCGGCTCGTCGATCACCACCAGCAGAGCGAAGCGGGGAGACTCCACCGGCAAATGCGCCACAAAGCTGGCAATCACTGCATTGTCCCGATAGGCACCGTTTTCTGCTTTCTGGGCCGTACCGGTCTTGCCGGCAATCCGATAGCCGGGCATGGCGACGGCCCTGCCACTGCCGTCTGTGACCACGCTTTCCATCCAGTCACTCACCAGGGCCGTGACCCCAGGGTCGAAGATCTGCCGGCCCGGAGCCTGGCCCTCCGCCGCAACGTCCCCCGCATCGCGAAGGCCCCGGGTGATGTGGGGACTCACCATGCGTCCACCATTGGCAATCACGGCATGGAGCTGCAACAGCTTCAGGGCCGTGAGGCTGAAGCCCTGACCGAAGGCTGCCACGGCCGGCTCGATCGGCTGCGTGGTGAACAGCTTCCGCGGCTTGACCATGCCGGCCTGGGCCCCGGGCAGGTCCGTGTCGGGCGTGGCAGCGATGCCCAGCGCGTCCAGCCATTGCCAGTAGACATCGGCACTCAGCTGTGACATCACCTGAACCATGCCGATGTTGCTGGAGACCTGCAACACCTTGGCCATGTCGATGGTGCCGTTGGCCTTCCTGTCGTGGTTGAACAGGGGCCAGCCGCCGATCTGCAGGTATCCCTTGTCAACAACGGTGCTGTCAGCCTCAATCGCCCCTTCCTGCAGCGCGATGGCCAGGTTGATGGGCTTGAAGGTGGATCCCGGCTCGAACAGGTCTTCGACCGACCATTCGCGATAGAGCTTCGGATCTGCCACCCAGAAGCGGGACGGGTCATATCCCGGCGCGGAACTGATGGCCAGCAGGGAACCATCGCGCACATCCATGACGATGACAGCACCTCGGCTGGCCTTCCAGCGCTTCAGGGCATCGCTCAGCGCCTGGTGGGCAATGCGCTGGAGTTGGCCATCGATGGTGAGCTGGAGCTGCAGTTCGTCACGGTGAAAACTGCCCGGCGCCAGGTCTCTGGGCAGGAGCTGGCCAGTGGCGCTGAACTGCCTGAGCTGGTTGCGTTCGGGCCGTTCCAGGTATCTGTTCTGGCTGAGCTCAAGCCCTGCCTGGGGACGTCGATCACTGTCCAGGAAGCCCACGACATTGGCAAATGCAGGGCCCTGGGGATAGGTGCGGTAGGGGTAGAATTCCAGATCGATGCCACTGATGCCGAGCTGGGCGATCGACCGGGCCAGCTCCGCATCCAGGTTCTCCACCAGGCGGATGCCAGAGACCCGCCCCGCCATGCGCCGTTCCAGCTCCCGGCGCGTGAGGGGCAGCAGGGGAGCCAACAGGGCACTGATCTCCGCCCGGCTGCGCAGCTGATGGGGCGGATCCCCCATCAGGCGGAAATTGTTGGGATGGGCCCAGATCCGCAGCCGCCTGTCGTCGAAGGCCACAAGCTCGCCATTGCGATCCACGATGCTGCGGCGTTCCGCCAGGGCACGACTGCGCTGGGACTGCCGTTCCCGGGCCCGCTGCTGCAGGGTGGGGCCCTGCAGGATCTGGCGCCGGAAGAGGTTGGCCCCAACCGTTCCCAGGGCCAGGCAGAGGGCCAGGAAGACCATGACCATGCGGCTGGCCCTGGGAGCCTGGGGCTCACCCAGGGCCCTGGGCGCTGATCGTCCGGCTCGCTCACGCCACCTGTCCCGTGGCCTGCCAGCCAGGCTGGAAGGGCCTGGATCATCTGACCGCCCGGGGTGTGGCGAGCCCATGGCACGGCGATCCGAGCGAGGCCCTGCCATCACTTCAGTACCCCTGCCGAGGCAGGCTCAGGTCAAGGGGACGGTGATGCTGGTGATGCTCGAAGCGGGGCGGCCGCGGCGGCGGCAGGGCCGTAAGGAACACCAGGTCACTGCTGCTTGCACTGACCATGCCCCGCTCCCCGGCGGAGGTGTCCCGCAGATGTGATTCCAGCAGGTTGGTGGCTTCGACCAGGCGCTGCTCCAGGGCCCGGGAGGCCTGCAGTCGTCGGTAGGTGCCGGTCCAGTGTCGCTGGCCCTGCAACACCATGGCACCGAGGACCAGGCCACACAGACCGGAGCCCAGCAGAATGGCATCGACCGTGCGGTGCAGGCTGGCCAGCCAGGGTGCCCGATGGTGCACCCGCCTGGCGGACAGGCTGAGCTGCAGTAGCTCAGCCGGCCGTTGCAGCCTGGCCATGGAGCGGCGTGCCTGGCGGCCGGGGTGGATCACCTCCCGGCACAGCACCATCCGGGGGTGCTGCTGCCGGGCCGTTGCCTCCAGCTGTCGTTGGGTTGCAAGCGGCAAGGGTGACGCTGGCAGAGTCGCCAGGACAGCCAAGGCAAAGTCAACCACTGCCGCCGAGGGCAGGCAACAGCTACGCCTGCCTCCTGCCCCTGGGAACGCCACGAACGGCCTGGCACGAGGTGGCAGCCGGTGTGTGGTGTGGGCGGGCCCATGGCTGGCTGGGCTTCAGGCGCCCACAAGCACGAGATTCGCGAAGGTGAACCCGTTCCAGCAGGCGTGCATCAGAACGCTGCTGCTCAGCCGTCCGCTGCTCAGGCGCACAGCGGCCAGGCCGATGCCGAGCAGGAACAGCGGCACAAATTCCGTCAGGCTGAGATGTGCAGCGGCGAACAGCGTGGCACTGGAGACGATGCCGATGACCACACCGAAGCGTCGGGCCAGCAGGGGCAGCAGTACCCCCCGGAAGATCAACTCCTCGTAGAGCGGTGCCAGCACCACGGCGGTGAAGGCGAAGCAGGCCAGTGCCAGTCCATGCCGGCTGTCCAGCACCAGCTGCAGCATGGGGTTGCTGCCGCCGGCGTCGGGGAACAGGCGCCTGACCAGCAGGCTCGACAAAGCGACAGCGGGAAAGCTCACCAGCATGCCCTGCAGAGCCTGGGGAATGGCGACCCAGCCGGGACGCCAGCGCAGGGCCTGGATCCAGAGGCCCAGACAGGCGACAGCCGAGGCAGCAGCGGTCGTGCTGGCTTCGCTGGCCACTGCAGGGCTGCTGGCAGCAGTCACTGGGTAGCGAGCGCTGCCGGCCTGGCTGGGCCCAGTGCCACCGCCTTGTCGCAGCGCCTGCGCAGTGCCGTGGGGGGCGCCATCGGGCTTGACCAGCCCAGGCAGCAACAGCAGGGAAGGGGCTGCCTGGGCGCAGTAGAGCACCAGGGTGGACAGTCCCTGGCTGAGGGGCGGCTGGATTCCCAGCAGGGCCATCAATCCCAGCACCGGAACGCTCATGGTCAGACCATTGAGGGTTCCCAGCACCACGAAGCCAGCGAAGAACAGCAGCAGGCCATCGATCACCGTCCCGGTCACCCCTTCGATGGCCGGGTAACCCAGCCCTCCTCCGCGGCGCCACAACAGCCACAGCTGACGCAGCAGCAGCACAGCGCCAGCCAGCAGGGTGAGGGGTGCGGCGCTGCCGAGCAGCAGCAGGCGGGTGAGGGCTCCCGTGCCGGGGTTGGCGCAGGGGCCGCTGTCCAGAGCGAGCCGTTCGCAACTGAGGCTGCGGTAGAGGGTGCTGTGGGGCAGTGGCGGCGGAACAGTGGCGGCGGTTTCCGGATCGATCAGCGCCTGCAACAGGGCCTGCTGCCTCTGGTCCTGCTTTCGACTCCGGCTCTGCTCTCCCGGCCCATCGCGATGGCCCTGCCCAGCCGGACGCTCAGCCAGGGCAAGGTGCCACAGCTCCAGGGCCTCGCGATGGTGGCCAAGGGCTTCCAGCACCAGGCCATGCTCCAGTTTGTGGGTCGTTCCATCCCCTCCCGGGCCAGCCTCCCGGTCTCGCCCCACGGCCGGAGCGGCAGCAGCCCCGGTCTCGAAGGTCTGCTCGAGCCGGGTCAGATTGTGGCGCTCTCCGCCAAGTCGCAGCAGGTGCCCCAGCCGGGCAGCCTGCTCAGCTGAAAACTCCTGCCGCAGCTGACGTTCCACCAGCACGCCAAGCTCCAGCTGGCGACGCTCCAGGTGGACGTCCAGCGATGGTCGCCGAGCGCTGGCGACGAACTGCGCCAGCCATAGCAGCAGGCTGAGGCTGATGCTCAGCAGGAGCAGAAAGCCACGGACAGAACGAAACGGGTTGGCTGTGCCTGGTGCAGGGCTCAAGGACTTGCCGAGGGTGGTCTGATTCTCCTCTGTACCGCCGGCCCGGCCGCCGCTGTACCACCGACAGCCCGGGACCGCCCGGAAGCTCCGATAGGGTTGCGCCGATCTCCCCCTGCTGCCCGTGACCACAAGGGTTCTGCTGCTGCGCCACGGCCTCAGCAGCTTCAACGCCCGGCGGCTGGTCCAGGGCCGTGACGACACATCGACCCTGACACCCGAGGGAGAGGCAATGGCCCTCCGTACCGGTGAGGCTCTGAAGGATCTGCCCCTCCACCGGGCGTACACCTCCCCCCTGCGGCGTGCCCGTCGCACCGCCGAACTGGTGCTGACCGTACTTCCATCGCCCCCCTCCCTGGCCGTGACCGAGCAGTTGCTGGAGATCGATCTGGAGCCCTGGTGCGGTCTGCACTCCACGGAGCTCGTCAGGCGCTTCCCGGAGGAGCAGGCACTCTGGCGACACAGGCCGGAGCAGCTGATGCTGCGGCGGGCCGACGGCAGCAGCTACCGACCCATCGTCGAGCTCCACGCCCAGGCCACTGACTTCTGGCGGCACCTGCAGCGGGAGAACCAGGACGGCAACGTGCTGGTGGTGGCCCACAACTGCATCCTGCGTTGCCTGCTGCTGGCGGCTCTGGGCCTGGGCCCAGA